>JAADHU010000011.1 GCA_013151645.1 Gammaproteobacteria bacterium
GGGAGACGCTCCTACTGCTTTTCTATCGACACTCCCGTCGGAGCGTCTCCCGAGGCGCGACCCACCAGGACAAATCCCCCCACAGACGCCGAACATGCCGTCAAAACTCAACGATTCCCGCAATAGATATCTAACAACCCCCTGATATACCTCAATATGCCGAAAGCGTGCGATAATTTTTCGTACCAGTGCATCCGATCGGTTGCTACGGTGCATCTATTCCACAAGGGCAGCCTGGCTGCGACGGTGAAAATAGAGGAAAGAGTATGGACGTCGAAATCATTGTACCGGTAGCTGTGTTTGGCTCGGTTGTGTTGATCGTATTCTTGATCATGTATTTCAAAGCCAAAACACGGGCCGGTGTTCAAAAAACCATCCGACTGGCCCTGGAAAAGGGCAGCGATTTAACCCCTGAATTGCTCGACAGGCTGTCGGCGCCGAAACAAAACCAGTCCAGTGACCTGCGACGCGGAATTATTTCTCTTGCGATCGGCGTTGGTTTTATCCTCCTCGGCTACACAATCGGCGAGGAAGAGGCGGTTCGCCCCATGCTGGGCATTGGCATGTTTCCGATCATCATTGGCATCGCCTATCTGATCTTGTGGAAAATCAGTGACCGTGAGCAGAAAAGCTGAATGCGAACCTCAACAATGAGCCTGGTGAGGTCGATCGTTACCTTGTCTCCCAGGTGGTGGCGAAGCAGGATACCAAAGCGTTTGGTGAACTGGTGCGCCGTCATCAATCGCAGATTCGAAATTTCCTGCGTAAACTCACGCGAGACAACGTACTGGCGGATGACCTGTCGCAGGATTGTTTTCTGCATGCCTGGAACAAGATACATACCTATGCCGGTCGAGGTTCGTTCATCGGCTGGCTATTGAAAGTTGCGTATACGACGTTCTTGCAATCAAAACGCAAGTCGAACCGCTACCACGAGATTCTGGAAGAAATAGGACATGCGGAAGACATTAACGAGGAACGCGTTAGCAGGGATTCGGATGAGATCAACGATCTGGATAAATTCCTGGCGGTTTTGTCCACAGAGGAACGAGCGGTGATGATTCTATCCTATGCCTGCGGACTGTCGCACAGGGAGATAGGTGACGCGACGGATATGCCGATCGGGACCATAAAATCGATTATTTTTCGTGGCAAAGAAAAAATCCGGACAAAATTTGAAATCAAAGATCATCAATATGGCTGACCGACTAAAAGATAAACAAGCGCCTGGGCTTGAAGCTATGTTCAGGTCCGATCCGCTGCCAGACCTCGGGTTTAGCAAAAAGGTGATGGCACGAGTCAGGCGCCAGGTATGGATTCGCCGACTGACGATGCCTGCTGCATTGATCATTGGCGGCTCAATCGCCATCAAACCGGCCAGTGATATTGTGATTGCAATGACGCAGGTGTTTGACACCTTGCCGCCGAAACTTACTGATGCGGCGGTGGATTTTTCCGGTTTGTCGGTTAGTTCGCTGCCACATTCGGCGACGATTCTTGTTAGCGGTGTGATAGCGCTGGTTGCTCTGGGCCTTGTCCGGGCTTTGGAAGACTAGCAACCGACGAAAGTCGCCAGACACCCCCGTAACTGACCTTCGAATCGGCGTCACATTTGCCGTTGCGGGTCGTTGTATCCGCTTCGTCGCTCATATACATTGCAGTCATGAACCTGCGCGAAAAAGTCGAAGAATTGCTGCCGAACTGGGAGCGCTGGTACCCCAGCCTGTTCGACGCCGCAAGCGATCTGGGCGTTATTCGTGCCACGGTTTGCGATCCTGATTCGTTGTTGTTGAGCAATCGGCACGCGGGCGTACGGCAACGCGCCGCGGAGGCACATCGCGAAAAATGGGGTGGGCAGATTCAGGAAGAAGGGCCGGTGCGCATACGCCGGCATCCAGGAAAGAAAAAACGACAGACGACCGTTAACAAACGCTAGCAGGAGCAGTGCATGAATTACGACCTTGATGCGATTCGCAGTCGGTTTCCTTCCTTGTCGATTGAGGACGACGGCGCCTCTCGCATCTATTTCGACAACCCCGCCGGCACGCAGGTCGCACGAAGTGTTGTCGACAGTATGTCGGCATGTCTGATCGAAGCGAATGCCAATCTCGGCGGCGGTTTCGCAACGTCGGACCGTGCGGATGCCGTAGTTGAGTACGCACACCAGGCGATGGCCGACTTCCTGAATGCGACATCGGCCGACGAGATCATCTTTGGTCAGAACATGACCACGCTGACGCTACATATTTCCCGTTCGATCGGCCGGATGCTGAAACCCGGCGATGAAATTGTTCTTTCCTGCATGGATCACGACGCCAATATCGCGCCCTGGCAATTGCTGGCCAGAGATCTGGACCTCGTCATCAAATGGTTGCCCTTTAATACGGAAAGCTTCGAATTCGATCTCAAGGAACTGGACAAGCTGCTCAGCGAAAAAACCCGCCTGGTTTGTGTTGGCGCGGCGAGTAACCTGACGGGTACGATTAACGACGTAAAAACGATTTGTACCATGGCCAAAGCAGCCGGGGCGTGGTCGTATATCGATGCGGTGCAGCTCGCACCGCACGTATCGATCGATGTGCAGGACCTGGACTGTGATTTCCTGGCGTGTTCGGCCTACAAGTTCTTCGGCCCGCACCAGGGTATTCTGTGGGGCCGTCGCGAAATACTGGAATCGCTGCAGCCGTACAAAGTACGTCCCGCGACCAACGAACTGCCGGGATGTTTCGAAACCGGTACGCAAAGCCATGAAGGCATGGCGGGCACTGCGGCTGCCGTGGACTATTTTGCCTGGGTTGGCGAAAATTTCGCGCAGGACTACCATCGAAATTACCCGAATTTTCAGGGCAGACGAAAGAACGCCCATGCGGCTCTCGACTACCTGTTCGCCTACGAAAGTGAGCTGGCGACCTACCTGATTAAGGGGCTGCACGCACTGCCGGGCGTTGTTATCCAGGGAATCACGGCGGACGATGCAATTGACCGACGGGTGCCGACAGTCTCCTTTACGGCAGACGGTGCGTCGTCCGAAAACATCGCAGGAATGCTGGCGAAACAGAATATTTTCGTTTGGAGTGGGCACAATTACGCCATTGAAGTGGCGAAGGCGCTGGGCCTTTACGAATCGGGCGGCGTTGTTCGTGTGGGTCCTGTTCACTACAACAGTACCGCTGAAATCGATTACCTGCTGACCGCGCTCGACGAAATTCTGCCAAAAGCCCGTGCCGCCTGATCGACCGCTGCCGGCCAAAGGGCGGATACTCAGTAAAACGTTTTACTCAGGCGACGACGTCGTCGCGATCAGCAGGGCACTGCTGGGGAAAGTCCTGTGCTCGAAAGTTGACGGTAAAACGACCAAGGCGATCATCACGGAGACAGAGGCCTACGCGGGTGTCGATGACAAGGCCAGCCATGCCTATCGCGGCAGGAGAACGAACCGAACCGAAATCCTGTACGCGCAAGGCGGCACCGCCTACGTCTATCTTTGCTACGGCATCCACCATCTTTTTAACGTCGTGACCAACAAGGTGGATGTTCCCCACGCCGTGCTGATTCGTGCAGGCTCACCAATGATGGGCGTTGAGCAAATGTTGCAGCGCCACGGTAAGAACAAAGCGGATAAGAAACTCACGGCAGGCCCGGGTTCGCTGGCGAAAGCGATGGGCATTACCACAAAGCTGACCGGTGCAAGCCTTGTCGGGAGAGACGTCTGGATCGAAGACCACGCACTCGACATTGACGACACATCCATTCGGTCGGGGCCACGAATCGGCATAGACTATGCCGAAGAAGATGCCGCAAGACCGTACCGTTTCGTATGCGACGTCCCCACCTGACCTGTAGGAGCGTGACCTGTCGCGCGATCCGACTCAAAAATTGCGCCTAACCCGAATCAACCACCTCAACCCTACGGCACGACCCACCCCGACAAAGCCCGAAATCGTCCATCTTCAAGCTCACAAATAAACCCGGCGTCCTGAGCATGATGGTCGCTGGAGGAAAAATTCACCGCTGGCATGATCCCGCCGCTGTCCCAATCCCGAATGGACTCCATCGCGTCAAGAAAACGCTGTTGCGTTAACTCCGGACCCGCCCGCTCAAGCCCCTCGACCACAAGCTTGCCAAACACGTATCCATACAAGGAATAGCGATTGAGCTGTTCGTCCGGAAAAAACGCTGCCATCAATCGCCGATACTCGACAATGCCAGGGACGTCACTGAGATTCGGGTCGGGGTAATAGCAGAACCCGAGCGTCCCTTCAGCCTCTCCACCTTCGACATTCAAATACTGCTCATCCGTCAGGGGACCGGACGAAACCAGCCTGACTTTCCAACCGAGTGTTGCTTTCGCTTCAACGACTTTTTTCGCACCAGCCGGATAGAGCGCCATGATGACAGCATCCGGCTCGTCTTCTTGCAACGCGCGCATTTCAGATTGTGCATCCGCCGGATTGCGAGCCAATGGCTGTGTTCCGACGACGGTGTAACCGAACTCACTGGCCAATTCCTTCGCGCGCTCGGCAAAATACCGGCCATAGATATTGTCTGCATAAATCACTGCAACGCGTCTGACATCGCGCTCCTCGGCCAGGTAGCGGAGCATCACTCGTGATTCTCCGTCATAGCGCGGGTAAGACGTATAGACATGCCGGTCGCCATCGACGGTGAGGAGAGCGGTATGCGGGAAAAGGTAAGGAACATCATTTTCCATGGCATACGAGCCGATGGGAACGGATCCAGGCCCCCCGAAATTGAACAATAAAAACACGCGATCGTTCTCGACAAGCTGCCTGACATTCGCAATCTGCCGCTGCAGTGCATTGTTACCGCCTCGCGGATAGCTTTTCTCAACCAGTCGCCGGCCATGAATACCGCCACTGGCGTTGGTCTGTCGGATGACCAGCCGCATACCCAGATTTTCCTGGTCGACGGAAAATGACCCGGAGGTTCCTTCCATGCCGATAACAATGGCATCCGCGGTAACGCCCTGAGCCAGAAAGAGGGACAAAATCAATATTTGCATCACCAGCATTATAGTTCTCACGCCGGACTTGCGGTAACATGCTCGCCGTTACAGCAACCTGAGATGAAACCTCAGGAGCGGTCTGGAACCGCGGATGCTGGGAAACCAATCAATGCGCCCGTAGCTCAGCTGGATAGAGTCCCTGGCTTCGAACCAGGTGGTCGGGAGTTCGAATCTCTCCGGGCGCGC
>JAADHU010000041.1 GCA_013151645.1 Gammaproteobacteria bacterium
TACGGGCATCATCAATGGCATCAATAAAGTCATCGGACAACTGGACATAGGGATGATCTACCACCAGCGCATACTTCTTGGTGCGTGAGTAGCCGATGGCACGCGCGATCGACTGGTTTTGCGACATGCTCTTGCTTGTCGCAATCGATGCATCCAGCGAGACTTTGCCCTGCACGGGAAGCGGGCCTGCGAATCCGGCGCCACTGACGCTGCCACCCATCGTGTGGGAGACCGTCTCCTGGATACTCTGTTCACTCGACATCACTTCTTTGCGATACACCGTTCCCTGACTGTCTTCGCGGACCAGCTTGAAGCCCACCGGCACAATGCGCTTTTCGGTTATCGAGTATTGCCTGGGGTCAACCTCGGCGAAGACTTCCGCCTTGCTGTTGTTCAGGAGAAAGAACGGGTCCTGGCTGATGATGTCGTAGCCGCGCCGGGTGGCCGGGAGGTTGTCCAGTTGGTAGCCAATTAGAAACGCATCGTCTGCCGCCAACTGGTTGTCGGCAACGGACTCCGAGACGCCGGGTTTTGGTCGCAGAAATTGCCGGTTGCCGAGACGCAGGCGCACTCGTCCACTGCGCGTGACATCCACCGTCATTCGCGAACCGAATGCAAAGGGATTGTTTGCGATGTAGGTTTTTTGTGGGCCGCCGCGTTTGAATACGTCCTCGAACTTCATTTCGTCAGTGCTTTGAAAGCGTACAAACGGCGCACCGGACAGGCCTGTAGCCAGGTAGATGGTTCGTTCCGGGTTCTCGGTCTCGACAATGACAATGTGGCCGAGGGTCGTGTAGTTGCCGTTCGTCAGCGAAATGAGCTCGCGCGAGGATGCGCCCCAGATAGTGCCGTCGTTCTTGCTGCTGTCGCTGACGATTGACCGGCTTTCCTGCCAGACGCCATCGAGGCGGGCCCAGCACAGTACCGACATCTCGTCCGAAATGCCTCGTTCGACATCGTCCATCGTGAAGCTCGCAAAGGTGCGTTGGGTGAAACGGTCAACCGTTGGTCCGCCGCGCTGCTCGATGCGATCGCGCGGGTTGGAGCTGGCCGGTGCACGGGCGTCGTCGTCGCAGCCGGCGAATATACGGTTCGGGTTGTTGGCGAAATCCTGTGCGAACGCGTCTGGCACCACTCCCGCAGCCAGCGCGACAATCAGGCAAGTATTCCTGATCAGGTTACGCACAGATCATTTCGCCGGTTTGGGGATCGACATTGATCGGCGCGCATTCTTCGGGGGTATAGCCCGGTGACGTGTCGTCGTAGGGTTGATCGACCGGCATGCCGGGCAGCGGTTCTGCTGGTTGGTAGGGGGCCGGCTGTTGTACCGGTTGTTGAACGGGCTGCGGCGCCGGGTAAGGTGCCTGCACCGGTGCAGCATAGGCCGGTGGCGCTACACTCTGTCCCGTCGCGGCGGCGATCTCGGCGTTAAAAGCGTCGGGGTATTGCGGCTCCAGGCGCAACAGTGTGTAGTTAACCGGCCCGAACTTTCCCTGGATATTCACTTGCATGTTGCCATCGGCTTGCAGTGACATTGTGGCGGGACCGAGCAACGGCAGATCGTCCGCCATGTAGGTGCCGTTTCCCGTACGCCGGAAATTTTGCATGACGACCATGTCAGGTTGCACCTTCAATACGAACAGGTGCAGCCAGGGGTCCAAGGCGAACGCCCGTCCCTGCTCGATGCGAATTTTCTTACGGATGGCCGAAATCATCCACACGCCGTCGATGGGCAGGGCCTGCGTTTTCGCCACGCTGTAGCGATCCGGCAGGAATGCATTGGTTTGCGGGATGCCGGCCGCTTTGGCGATCGTTTCTGCCAGATCCTGCGCCTGTGCATTAATACAGGTGGCGAGCAGTGCGATAACGGTACACGCTGCCATTTTCAGGCGTGCCTGTGTCGCGGTGACCTGGTGTGACTTGTTTTCAGTGTTGGCGGGGTACATAAGGGACTCCAGTTTTTTTCTTCCTCTCCCCACTAGCAGGAAAACCTGCCGAAAGTGGTCACGCCGGGTGAAAAACTCCTATTTCGCAACTTGTGTTGACCGGAATGCCCAAGCAATCTTCCAGGTATGCGACATCTGGATACGATTCTGCTGACCGCGTTACAAAGCAACCTGAGCACCGGTATGAATCGGTTGCCGCCTTATCCACGGATCTGTCGCGCTACCTGAACAAGCGGCCAATTAGTGCTCGCGCCGTTGGTGAGGGCGCGACTGCTGACGACTATTGCGCTGGCGAATCGAAATCTCGGTGACATACCGAAGGAAGACCTGATGTCGGCCGAGACCCTGAGGTTGGTCGAGGGACATGCGCCCGATAACACCGTCGCGCTCATTGCGGCGCTGTCGGTGTCTGCGAAGGTGAAAGGTACGCTGGGCGAGTATCCGCGAGCGATTGAACTGGCAACGCGCATGCTTGAGATCAGCGAGGCAGAGCATGGCCGCAGATCCTTGTGGGCGGCCACCGTCACTACCTGTGGCCGTATTCGTTACAAACGCCGGAAGATCAACTTAAGTACTGTGTTCGCCGGCCAGAAGGTCGGCATCAAACAGGTTCGCGACAAAATCTGGCTCGTCGGCTTCATGCAATACGATCTCGGATATTTTGATCACGAGACCTGCAGGCTCGAACCTATCGAAAACCCGTTTAGTCCAAAAGTGTTACCTATGTGTCCGGAACAAGATGTAAACCATGTCCCCGGGCAGGACCTGAAAAGAATGGTGGCCAGGGGCAGAATCGAACCTCGCTTAGAGAATCCACACTCTGAATCGGTTGGCGAAATGTTTTTCCGTGCATGACACGCGGATTTTCAGTCGCGCGTAGGATCGCCTGAGGCTTTATATTTCAAAGAGTTACCGGGGCGTCCGTTGCCCAATTTGCAGTGCAGTGCAGGACTGTGCACAGCTCATTCACGCAAAACTCACGCACGCCTTTGGCTAGGTGGCAAGCCCAAGATTTCTGGTCCACTCAAGCTGTTAGGGTTTTCGGTTGTTGATTGATATTTCCTTCCGTCCGTCGCTGTAAGAACTGTTCCGGGTTCCTGCCGCCCAGCGATCCATGCGCATGCCCTTCAACGCGGGTAATTTTTAGGCAAGCGAGGTTCAATATACGATTTGATGCAGGAAGGCTCACGGCCGGAATAATTGCAGGTGCTGCCTGATTGAGTCAATCCAAAATTCCCCACAAGAGTGCCTGCCTAGACCCCCAACAGCGTCATAAGCGCCACCACTGTCGATTCCACGCCACGGCGTACCGAAGGGTCCGGCGAAATCTTGAACAATGGCGAGTGGTGGCTCGGGACCGGAGGACCTCCGGCCGCCTCGGTATCGAAGGCTTCCTGCGGCGTGCCGCCGATGGCCCAGAATACGCTGGTAATTGCCGGGTCCACGCTGAAGAAAGGGAAATCTTCTGCGCCCATGCCCTTGGTGGCGTTGTCGATCACCTCTTCTTCGCCGATTTGCTCGGCCCAGGCGACTTTCAGCCGGCGCGCCAACGCCGCGCTGTTGGTTACCGGCGGCACGCTTTCCTCGGAGATGATCACCTCCGGCAGCAGGTCTTCAGGCAATCCCGCCACGCGTCCCATGTTGATCGCAATGCGCTCGATACCCTCGAGCAACAGCGTGCGAGTCTCCTCGCTGGTATTGCGTACCGTCAATTGCAGGTGCGCCTCGTCAGAAATGATGTTGTGCTTGGTGCCGGAGTGGAACGATCCCACCGTGACCACGCCGGGGTCCCTTGGAGACAACTCGCGAGCCACCAGAGTTTGCAACGCCAGCACGATCTGGCTGCCCAGCACAATAGGATCCTTACCGCGATGCGGGTGGGCGCCGTGTGCGCCTACGCCATGAATGATGATGTCGACCGTATCCGCACCGGCGTAGGGGCTGCCCTCCGAAATATTGATCCTGCCCGCGACATCCAGGGAGGACACGTGAAAACCCAGCACATAATCCGGCGTGCCGAAACGGCCCCAGATGTTGTCGTCCTTCATAGCCCGTGCGCCCAGCACCCGCTCTTCGGCCGGTTGTACCACCAGCATCAGGGTGCCGGCCCACTCATCCTTACGCGTCGACATGTGCCGCGCCGTTCCCACCAGGCTTGTTATGTGCACGTCATGTCCGCAGGCGTGCATCACCGGCACCTGATCGCCGTTAATCGGGCTCGCCTGCATCGCCACCGAGGCATTGGCCAGCCCGGATTTTTCCTCCACCGGCAGGCCGTCCATGTCGGCCCGCATCATCACGAGTGGTCCATTGCCGTTTTTCATGATGGCCACCACGCCGGTACCGCCGACGCCCTCCGTGACATCGAAGCCAGCGGCGCGCAGTTCATCGGCCATGCGTGCCGCCGTCTGATGCTCCGCCAGCGACAATTCCGGGTTGCGATGAAAGTGATCGAACAGTGCCGCCAAATGACCTTCGTAGTCGTCAGCCACGCTTGCCTGCATGGTTGATTGAGCGTTGACTGAACAGCTGAATGCCAGTGTTGCGATTGCAAACCATTTTTTGTTCATTGTTCTTCTCCCTCGATTTGTTGGGGATCGAAATAGAGGTCAAACTGATTACTCGAAATTCGGTCTGACCCCTTTACCTGAAAGCGTCCCATCTAGATCGGTACAAGGGTGATCAGCGCGAGCATGCCAGCCGACAATTGTGCGAGCAGACCGAACAAAGGGATGAAACCCATAAAACTCAACAGAATGAGCCCGATGAATACCGCCCCGCCATATCGCGCGTTGAGCACTCGATACTGATAAGCCAACCGCCTGGATAGAAAGTGCGGCAATATATAGTGACCGTCCAGCGGCCCCAGCGGAATAAGATTGAATAGCATGAGCAACAGATTTATCTGTGCAAGGACGGTAAAGAAGACCAGCCCCCCTTCGCTTTCCCAGCCACCGCCCCGCGCCAGCAGGAAGAGATTCCACGACACCAGGGCGAGCACCAGATTCATCATCGGACCCGCCGCCGCTACGTACAGGTCTGACACCGGCGATTTGAAATTGCGCGGATCCGTGGGCACCGGCTTGGCATAGCCTATACCTACCAGCACCACCATGAGCAAACCCATCGGATCGATGTGCGCCAGGGGATTGATTGTCAACCTGCCCGCGCGTTCCGCTGTATCGTCCCCCTGCCATTTGGCAACGATGGCGTGACCGAATTCGTGAAACGACAGAGACAGCGTGAGCGCAATGATGAGCA
>JAADHU010000028.1 GCA_013151645.1 Gammaproteobacteria bacterium
TAAAGCGCGCTTTCCGCAGCGCGGCCTGCAACAGTTCTTTTTCCAATTCGCGTACACGATTCTTGAAGTTTGTGGGTAGCAGCATGTCCTTGCGCGAGCCGGTAGCCACCTTCTTCGTTCTCTCAACCCCGCTGGCCCGGAGTCGGTAGGGTGAATCGAAAGGGTCGAACGCGATTGTATCGATCTTCTGTCCACCGTCTCCTGCCCGATAGACCGAGCGTTCGATCGCGTTCTTGAGCTCCCGGACATTGCCTGGCCAATCGTATTTCAACAACGACGAAGCGATCAAAGACGTAAACCCGGCAAAATATTCCTGTTTTAGTTCGCTGACCATGTTGATCGCAAAAGCATGTGCCAAGGGAAGAATATCGTCCGGCCTGTCCCGCAACGGCGGCACGGTGACGACGTCGAAAGCCAGTCGATCGAGAAGATCTTCACGAAAGGCGCCTTGCGCGGCGAGCGCCTGCAAGTCCGCATTGGTCGCTCCGACAATACGGACGTCTACATGCATCGTTTCGCTTCCACCCACCCGCTGGAGCTCACCGTACTCGATGACCCGCAGGATTTTCTCCTGCATCCGCAGCGATATCGTGGCAAGTTCATCCAGCACCAGAGTACCGCCGTCAGCGCGTTCAAAGTGACCGACATGAACCTTTAGCGCACCCGTAAAAGCACCCGCATCGTGGCCAAAGAGTTCCGACTCCAATATCGATTCAGTGAGCGCGGCGCAATTCACTTTGACCAACGGCTTGTCCCAACGTCCGGACAGAAAGTGCAGCCTCGAAGCAATCAGCTCCTTTCCGGTGCCCCGCTCACCGACCACAAGAACGGGCTTGCTCAACGGCGCGGCGCGGGACACGTGTTCCAGCATTTCCAGGAACGCGGGCGATTCCCCGATAATGGGTTGTACTCGATCAATGGCGGCCATGCGGTCATTCTCCCAAAAAACTGCGAAAACTGCCAATAAATGGTTTTATTCGCCATTACAACAAACTCAGTTCGCCCAGCAAATATGCGATAAATCATCGATAAAACAACGCATTACAGATGTTCGTCGGGGTTGGCATAAAATCTGCAACATCCACTGGGTATTTAACGAAAACTGAGGGCAAAACCATGGGCATATTCACGAGATTCAGTGACATCGTGAACTCGAATATCAGCGCGATTCTCGATAAAGCGGAAGATCCGGAGAAAATCGTTCGCCTGATGATTCAGGAAATGGAGGACACTCTGGTCGAGGTACGCTCCGCCGCCGCACGCTCTATCGCGGATAAAAAGGATTTGAATCGAAGCCTCGGCAGCCTCGAAAACGAGCAAAGGGACTGGGATGAGAAAGCGGAGCTCGCATTGCGCAAGGGCCGCGAGGACCTGACCAAGGCTGCTCTGGTCGAAAAATCGAGAGCATCCAGTGCGATAGCCACGATCAGGGCCGATTACGAGGCTATCGATGTCGGTCTGAGCCAGTTGAACGAAGATATCTCCCGCCTCGAGGCCAAACTTCTTGATGCCAAAGCGAGGCAGAAAGCGCTCCTGGCACGCCATAAGACTGCGCATAGCAGGCTGGCCGCGCGTAAGAAAATTCACGACCACAAAATCGATGACGCGATGATCCGCTTTGAGCAGTACACACGTCGCATCGATGAGGTAGAAGGGCGCGTTGAAGCCTATGACCTGGGTCTGCCCAAAGACCTGAAGCATGAATTCGCCAGTCTCGAGGCAGAGGAAGAAGTCGCACGGGACCTGGACGAGTTGAAGCGACGTGTATCGGCGAGCGAACAAGATACGGCGTCAACCGAGTAAGTAGGAGACCGACTTGGACCAAATGATTGGCGTTCTTCTGATCGTAATATTTACGATTCCCGTACCCGTTTTCATCGTGCTGTATTTCGTTACCAAGTGGAAGCAGTCGCGTGAAATATCGGGTGGAGATGAAAAAATGATGGAGGATCTGTGGCGTTTGTCGTTACGTCTCGAAGAACGGCTGGAGTCGCTGGAAACCATTCTCGATAACGAAGTATCTGACTGGAGGAAAAAAGTATGAGCAGGGACACCTGGAATCTCGACCACGGCAGACTACGCGGTCTTTACCGGGACCGCGAAAACGGATGGCTCTTCGGTGTCTGCGCGGGTATCGCGGACTATTTCAACTTTCGCACCGGGACAGTCAGGCTAATCGCTGCAGTGTGTCTGTTTCTCTTCACTTTCCTGACAGCAGCCACCTATCTTGCCGCGACGTTGCTAATTCGGGAAAAACCCCTGATCTATCGCGGACAGCAGACGGAGGGTGAATTTTGGCGAAGGCGCGACTACCGGGACCGCTGGAGCCATCGATGAGTCACGACGAATCGCTGCGCAGGAGACGATTCTACCGCGACTCGGATCGGGCGTTCATCGCAGGTGTATGCGCCGGACTTGCCGACTACTTCGGCTTCAATCTCAAAGTGACGCGTGTCCTGGCCGTATTCGCATTATTCATGGCGATGCCCGCTGCTCTTATCGCATACTTTGGCACCGTCCTCCTGGTTCCCTCCCGATCGGAAAACAAGCAACATCGGGAGTACGACCCGGCGTTCCGTCAGGCGCTAAGATCCGACCCGGTGCAAACGCTTGGAGATGTACGCAGAAGGTATCAGGGCCTGGATAGCCGCCTCGCCCGGCTTGAGCGTTATGTCACATCGTCCCGGTTCAATCTTGATCAGGAATTCAAGCAGCTCTAGGCGTCAAACTGACTGAAAGGAATACCATCGATGAACAATGTTTTCGTATTTGTACTGTTGATTATCTTGATTGGTACGCTCGGCGGAGTCGCCAAGACCTACCTGAAACAAGGAAAAAGACGATCGGAACAGGATGAGGACGCGGCCGAAATGCAGGCAACTATCGAAAGACTGGAAGAACGCATTGAGGTATTGGAGCGAATCGTTACAGAGAAACACATCGATCTGCGACAGGAAATAGCCAGTCTCTAGGGCGACTGAGGAGCGGCCTCCTGCCGCTCCCATCATGCATACGGGCTCAGTCGTCCCGACTGCGATAGGTCTGAACGGCCCCATTGAACTCCGCCGCAATCCTCTCCATCTGATCCACGGCCGCGTTGTACTTCTTGTTCAATAGATCTTCCCGGAGTTGTTCGTCCTCCGCTTCGATACTATCCAGCTCCGAGCGAGCCGCCTTCTCTTCCGCGACGATGCACTCCAGGTATACTTCCATATCGGCAACAAATTTCTTTACGCTGCGTTGACCGGCCAGCATTTCGTCTTTGGTCGCGCTCAAACCATTGGGCAGTTCGATCCGAGCGGGGTAGTCGCAGCCGAAAGAAAGCGGCGCAATGGTCAACAGTGAAACGATAGAGAGAGTTTTGAGCATGAGGTTCATAGGGCGGTCTCTTGATCTGGTTGACAAATGAACGGCTATTGTCCATTTGCCGGTGAATTCGAACGACTGATTTAATCACGTTGTTCGATCCTAGTGAAGACCCTTCAGCGCAATCGTGCCCGCGGAAGAAACGATGCTGTTCCGTCAGGCAAACAAGGCGCGGTATTTGTCGGTGCCTTCGACCTGCGCGAGCAACAGCTCGAGATAATTGTCTGAACTCATCGGTTGCCCGAACAACATGCCCTGTACATAGGTGCAATCCATATTCTGCAGGCGACTGAGTTGTTCCTCGGTTTCAACCCCTTCCGCAACAACGTCCATCTTGAGGCTGTTCCCCATTTGAATAATGGTCCCTACAATGGTCTCGTCATCCGGGTTGGTAGCGATATCCCGGACGAAAGACTGATCAATTTTCAATGTGCTGATCGGAAACTGTTGCAAAGCGCTCAGCGATGAATAGCCAGTGCCGAAATCATCAATGGCAAGATGCAGACCCAAAGCATAAAGCTCGTCGAGGAGTCTAATCGTCCGCTCCGGGTTTTCCATCAACGTGGTCTCTGTGATTTCCAGTTCCAGAGACGTTGGAGAGACTTCGTAACTTCGCAGAATACCCTTGATACGCTGGATAAAATTCGCTTGCCGCAGTTGTTTAAGGGAGAGATTTACCGATACTCTGCCCGGCGATGAGACCGATCTCTGCCAATACCGAAAATCCTCGCAAACCCGATCAAGTACCCACTCACCTATTTCGACAATAAGATTGGTTTCTTCAGCGATCGGTATGAAATCGGACGGCAATATAATGCCCCGGTTCGGCAACTCCCAACGGACCAGAGCTTCGGCACCGATGACGGCACCCGTTTCGATGTTGTATTTCGGCTGATAATGCACCAGCAGTTCATCTCTCTCGAAGGCCCTTTTTAGTTTGCTCTTGGTCATCAAGCGCTCAACGGCCGCCTCGTTCATATCCGGCGTGTAGAAAGAAGCCTCATTGCCACCTGTTTTCTTAGCGTGATAGAGAGCGGCATCAGCGTTGCGCAGCAAGTCGATGACATTGCTTGCATCTTCGGGACAACAGGCGATACCGAGGCTCGCGGTCATAAACACCTCATGGCCCTGGACGTAAAACGGATCTGCCAAGCGGTCGAGGATCGTACGTGCGAGTTGTTTAACCTCGCTGAGAGTCTCGCTGCCGGGTTTCAGGCCGTCGACGATCACTGCGAATTCGTCGCCGGCCAGGCGACCGATAATGCACTTCTTCGGCAAGCAATCGCCGAGGCGCAATGCAACCGTTTCAAGTGTTGTATCGCCTGCGAGGTGCCCAAAAGTATCGTTCAGTTCCTTGAAGTGGTCGATATCGATATAGAACAACGCCAACGACTCACTGGAACGTTTGCCCCTCGCGATCGCTCGTTGCAGCAAATGCTGAAACTGCATGCGATTCGGGATTTTAGTCAGCGCATCGGTTCGTGCGAGGTAGCGAATTCTCTGTTCCGCTTTGCGCCGTTCGGTATTATTCTGGGCCGCGTAAACGCAGGTCACCGAATGGCCGTCTCCTTCGATGCTCGAACCGGTGTACGAAACCGGTATGCGCAGACCCGACCGGCTTATAAATATGGCCTCTCCGGGAATGCCTGCCGTGAAATCGGTGTGTAACCGGCCGCTTTTCTCGATATCAACAATGATGTCGATGTTCCTACCGAGTAACTCGTTCGCGGCGTACTCCAGCATGCGTGTGGTTGCGTCATTCACGCGAATAATCGAACCCTCTTCATCCGTGACGATGATGGCCTCGTTCATGCCCGACAGCATCTTGTCCACGTAATCTCGTGACATCGTGGTTTTACGCAGCTTTTCCCTCATTGCGTTAAACACCTGCGCAAGCTCACCGATTTCATCGTGATGCTGGATGCTGATCGGCTCACCGAAGTTGGAATCGCTCAACTTCAATGCCTGCAACTTCAGTTCACGAATACGCTTCGACTGGTCGCCGACGACAAACCAGATAACGGCACCGCTAAAGAAGATAACCAGGGCCGCGGCGGCGCCGATGCGCAGAAAGCTGACTCGGCGAGAGGCCGTTTCCGTGGTCAATACCTCATCACGAAATACGGCGGATTCTGCGTGTACCGCTGCCAATGAGAAGTAGCCGTACACGGTGCCAATCACCTTGTTATCTCGTACAGCATCGTAGCCGAGTCGCAGTGGCTCATGTTGCCCGCTGTCGGTCTCGGTCACGCCGATTTCACCAGCCGATATTTTCTCGCCACTCAAACGAACAAACTCTATGCCGACCAACTCGGGATCGGTGGCCAGCATTGCATCCAGAAAGCTCGCAATAAACACTTCGTCTGCGGGTTCCTGGCGTGCCGCAATGCCATTGGCAATACGGGCCAGGCGATTGCGCGCCTGTCGCTCGAAGCTCGCGGCCTGACCTTCTTCATACAGTTGCGCGCTTGTCGTCACCAGGTTTCCGGCAAGCAAGCGGTACTGGCCGTAAAAAACGGACAACATGATGCCGACAACGGTCACCGCCAGAGCGGCCGTCAGGACAAGATACTTAGGTACAGCGCTACCAGTCATTTTGATTCGACCCCGGCGTCGAGCGGAAATTCAATCCGCTTGAATAGACGATCAACTGCCGGCCAGTTCTTATTATTATTAGCGCAGCAGACTGAAGCGGTCTGCGGTGCGCTCCTTAGGTTGTTCCAGCTAGTTTAACACCCCGACGCTCCAACAAGACAGTGCGAAGAATTTCGGCCCTGTAAATCGGCAAAATTAGCGTCAAATCATGCGTTTGGGCGTAATTCGGGCAAATCCAGTATCGATTACTGCTCCAGTGTGGTCAGTAATCGCTGGCAGACTTAATCCTGTCGTTTTTCGACAAACTCAAGCGGCTCGGGACGTGTCGTCGTCGTCATTACGCCCTCGATGATGGCCCCTTCGGCTACGGCAATAGATGCACCGGTTACCGTGCCGTTGATGCGCGCCGAATCACTGATCTCGACATTTCCGCTCGCTTCAATACTGCCCTCGACCGTGCCGCTGACGATGACCGTCTCAGCCTTCAGAGTGCCTTTCCAGAAACCTTTCGCGGCCAATGTTACCGAGCCCTGCAGATCACAGTCTCCATCGATTTCCCCATTGATCATGAAGTCTCCGCTACCGGTAATGTGCCCGGTGATCTTGCACCCTTCGCTGATCAGTGTTGCCGGGCCGTTTGACCGGTCGCGCAGGCGGCGCATCTTTGACTGGCTCATAACTGTTTCTTCTCCCAATGGCTGTGCCGACTCCGATGCTCATCATAATACGGTCATTGCCGAATAATTGTGATTGAGTCGTCACCCTGCCAATTGTCCTTCGGCGATGGGCGATGACCCTGGTTCGCGATCATTGGTTCTCTATCAGGGCCGCTGTATAGTGCGCCTATTCTACAGGCACCAGGGATTGCGGCGTTTGAACAAGGTATTTGAGGAGAGACTCAAGGCACTGGCAGACCAGGGTCCGGAGAATATTCTTTCAGGCGGGCTGAAAGGTGTGGAGAAGGAGTCACTAAGAGTGACTCCTTCGGGCTATATGTCGACGCAACCACATCCGATTGAGCTGGGTTCCGCACTGACGAACAAGTACCTTACGACCGATTTTTCCGAGGCGCTGCTCGAATTCGTCACGCCGGCCTATCCGCATACGTGGGAGGCCTTGCAGTTTCTGAGCGATATTCATCAGTACACCTACGCCCAACTGGAAGACGAGTTGCTGTGGGTGGCGAGCATGCCTTGCGTCATCACTAGCAACGGCGAAATCCCGCTGGCCGAATACGGCAGCTCAAACGTTGCCAAAATGAAGAACGTCTACCGCAACGGGCTCGGCTACCGTTACGGTCGTAATATGCAAACTATTGCAGGCATCCACTTTAACTATTCTCTACCGAAATCGTTTTGGTCGGCGTTTCAGGAAATGGAGCGGTGCGATCGTCACGTCAACGCGTTTCGTTCGGCACATTACCTCGGGCTAATCAGGAATTTCCGCCGCTTCGGCTGGTTGGTGCTGTATCTATTCGGAGCATCGCCGGCACTGTGCAAATCGTTCGTCAGTGGCACCAAAGTAAACCTGCCTGAACTGGATGAGGAGTCTTTTTACGAGCCCTACGGTACCTCGTTGCGCATGGGTGATCTGGGCTATACCAGCGATACTCAGGCGGCGATCAACATTTCACTGGACGACCTGGATAGTTACGTGCGGGACCTGAGTGCAGCGATCAATACGCCGGAGCCGGCGTACGAGAAAATCGGCATTCGAGTCAACGGAGAGTACCGGCAGTTGTCGGTGAACAAGTTGCAAATCGAGAATGAGTACTACAGTCCGGTGCGCCCGAAACGAGTGGCGCACTCCGGCGAAAGACCAACAGCGGCGCTGGAGCGTGGCGGCATTGAATACGTGGAAATCCGCTCACTCGACCTGAATATTTTCGATCCGGTCGGTGTCAACCAAAACGCCATGCGTTTTATGGAGGCATTTCTGATCTACTGCGTGTTAAGCGAAAGTCCGCTACTCGATGAGGCCGCTTGTCTGGAAGCGGAGCACAATCAGGGTGGCACATCCAAGCGAGGAAGAGACCCGGATTTTCGGCTGCTGCGAGAGGGTCGGGAAGTACCTTTGAGGGATTGGGCAGAAGAGATTCTACAGGGCGTGAGGGCGGTTGCGGAGGTCATAGATCGTGGCGAATCAAGCGACGATTACGTGCAGGCGACCGATGCGCAGCTAGAACTGGTTCGCAATCCCGAAGCAACCCCTTCGGCCAGAATTCTCGCCGAGCTGCGTGATGGAAATACCGGTTTTTTCCGCTTCGCATTGTTGTGCGCGCAGCAGCACAAGGAATATTTCGCGGCGCTCGCACCATTGAGCCCTGAACGTATCGGCATGTTTGAAAAAGAGGTGAGCGAGTCAATCAGGCGGCAGGCCGAAATCGAAGCCACCGACGAACAATCCTTCGAGGAATATATTGCCGAGTATTTTGCGTCCTAGCAGCCTGTTGAAAAAAACCACCCACGGTATTTCGAGCACCGCCATTCGAAAAACCGAGTTTTCGACAGATCGCTAGGGCTTGGTCCGTTCGAACGGTACGGGCTCGCCGTTTTCATAGGCATATTGGCGGTGCAGCTTCTGCATGCGATGTGTCAATTCGCCCGTGTCGCCATTGCCAATGGTTCGTCCATCCGCCTCGAGAACGGGTGTCAATTCCCCCATTGTTCCGGTTGTAAAAACCTCGTCCGCCGTATACAACTCGGTGAGCGACAGATTTTTCTCACACGCGGAGATACTGTTATCAACAGCAATATCGAGAATCATCTGTCGAGTCAGTCCTGGCAGACAGGCGTCGGCAAAAGGGGTAAAAAGACGGCCGTCACGAACAATGAAAATGTTGGTGTCATTCGTTTCCGAAACGAAACCGTTGACGTCAAGCATGATGGCGCTATCGACTTGCGCGACGTTCGCTTCGATCGTTGCGAGAATGTTGTTTAACAGGTTGTTGTGATGGATTTTCGAATCGAGACATTGTGGTGTGTTGCGTCGGGTCGATGCCGTGATTACACGAATGCCGCTATCTGAGTAAACGGGCGGTTTCCACTCGGCCAGCACAATGAGGCTGCAGCCACTGCGGTTCAGTTTCGGGTTCATGCCGGAGGTAATTTTCTCGCCACGCGTCAACGTCAGGCGAATATGGGCGCCATCCCACATACCGTTCGCTTCAAGGGTGCGAAACAAGGCGCCGCGAATCTCATCGGCCGAAGGCACCGCGGCAAACGCCAGTGTCTTTGCTGAATCCTGTAACCGCGCCATATGACCGCTCAAAGCGGCAATGCGCCCATTGTAGACGCGCAGTCCTTCCCAGACGGCATCGCCACCCTGTACGACACTGTCAAACACCGAAATTTTCGCATCGTTACGTGCCAGGAGTTGCCCGTTGACGTAGACGACAATGTCAGAATTTCGAGGATCCGGTTCTTGCACAGTAATCTCCGCTACGCGCGTAGCGCGTGGTTAAAGAGTAAATCGTAGTAGGGCTGGCATTCGTCCAGCAATTTGTGGAGGGTTTGCGGGCACGGGGACTTGGGTTTATACGGCGCAAAGCCGGTGCTCTTGTGCACGGCGTGATACCAGTATTTTTCCCAGACGCCGTCTTCCTTTCGCCGACCGGCAGGCCAGGACAACATTGCCTTGTCGAAGCGAATGTCGAGGTGCTGGCAAAGTTCGGCCAGGATGCCCGCCGGGTCTGACAACAATTCCCGAGAGTCGATAATCGCGGGCTGCTGCCCTCTTGCCACAAGGTCAAGGTACAGCTGCCACTGGGTGGCCAGTCCGGTATCGGCCAGACCTGCGTGCGGTAATTGTATGGTCAGAGATTGCAGCATTTCCCCGGGGTTACGGATCAACAGAATGTTCTCGGTCCGATCCATAAATCCCGTATCGATATCCACCAGGTGATGTGCCATCTGCTTCAGGAAAAGGACCGTTTCAGGGTCTGCGGGACGGTCCTCCAGCAGCGCAGCCATCACCGCCTCACCGTCGCAATTCATGCTCTCCATGGTCTCATCCCGACCGGGATGTACCGCGTCGCTGACGCGCAGGAAATGTCCGTACAACGGTTCGTCGATTACTTGCGTGTCGGCACGCTGCGCGAAGCTGTACATGAGCGCCGTGGATACGTTTCGCGGGCCGGACCATAAGCAAATTGTTTTCACGCCCTGTTTTCCTGTCGGTACATAACACTCCTGGAAGGGTCGCATTGTACTGAAACTGCCAACGATGCGTGAAAATCGGCCCCGCAGTGGTGGCGGATTGTGCTGCAGGTCACAAATCGTTGTCCGGATGCTGAGAATCAGGGTCGATTTAACTAAACTGCAGTTGCTTATTGAGTTTTGTTTCCCGGTATCGACCACCCCTGTCAGGAGTCAGCGTTGTTTAAGTCTTTTACCTTTGGATTGATACTTGGCCTGATCGCTGCTGCCGGCCTGCTTTACGTCGTCCCCGTTGTCGACCAGGTGCGTGAGCGCTCGATCGTTTCGGTCAAGGCGAACGGTGGCAACCGCGAAACCCTGCACGTGAACCTGCCGATCGACCGCATTCTCGCCGGTCGGGCAGACCTGCAGACGCCACTGCCGCCGGGGCTCGAATGGCCGGACGACGCACTTCTCTCCGGAACGCAAATCGAACTCTTTAAAATCAGAAATGCGAATGAAAAAGTAATCGGCGTCGCAAGCCGTATCGTCGGCGGCGGCGAGCAGCCGTTCATTGAATGGGCTATACACATGCCGGCGCGTGGCACTTCGTACTTTGTGCTGGCAGACGCCGCGAACGAATCAGGCGAGCGTACCGGCAACCTGCGAACCGGCACGCGGGAATTTTCCTCGTTGAGCGGCGTGGTTGCCGAGCGCTATATCGCGGAGGACACAACAACGAGCGACGGCGTTAGTGGCAGACTGGAGCTGACGACGTCTCTTGTCGCTCAAGCCGAAAAGGTTGCGCCTGCAGAAGGAGACGAGTTGTGAAATACGGACTCTCGCTGCTGCTTGGTATCGTGACTGGTGCGGTAATTTTTTGCTTGTTGTTGTACTTCAATCCGTTTGCCGGCGGACAAGCGATATCACCGCTGGCCATTACAGACAGCCGTCTGCTGAGCCTGACTTTTTCGTCAGTGCCCGACGAAACCCTGATCCTGACCAACGATGGCGAATCGGTTCCGGCGCCATACCCGGCAAAGGTGTTGCAACTGTGGGAGCCGACTATTGCTCATACCAGCGCAATGGTCGTTATGCTGGCAAACAGTCGTGGTGAGCCGGCCGGGGTCGGTATCAAGATCTGGTCGGAGTCCGAAACAACCGATATCCTCAACGCGGCGCTCATGGTTGACAGCGTCTGGCACGTTATTCTGCCGGGCAAGGGCACGTTTCTGGTGGATCAGCAGGAAAACTACTGGTCATATATGCGTGAGGTGGTGATTCCGGCACACCGAAGTTCCGGCGACAACTGGCGGGGCACCTGGAACGGCGTCATGACAGTTGGGCCGAACGCACTGGGAACTGCGCGCGTGACGGGTGGCAGCGGTGATTTTGCGGGGATCGCAACCGAGGCCGTCGAATCACGATTAGCCAGCGCCTTCTCAGTCGCTAAAGGACCGGTTGCCATGCGTGGCAGTCTGACGATCATGTTGCCGGATGAAGCGGTTGACGACGAAGTGGAGTCGGAATAACGCGCGCTAGCAGGCCATGTCCTTTAGCGCCGTTGCCGTATTCGCCAATACATCCGGGTCGATGATGGCTTTGTTGGCGATGAGTGTCTTGGCCTGCACAAAGTCACGCGGATTGTTGACTGCATCCACGGCAATCAGGATGCGTTCGCGCAGATACAGGCAGGCGAAGGATCGGCTGGCCATGTCACCGCGAATAACCACCTGGTCGTAGCCGGTCGACAGCCCCGCAATCTGTAGCTTGAGATCGTACTGATCGGACCAGAACCAGGGAATCTGCGCGTAATGCCTGTCAATGCCGCAAATGTTACTGGCCGCCGTTTTCGCCTGCTCCAACGCATTATGAACCGACTCCAGGCGCAGGTTTGCGCCGAGCAGGGCGTTCGGATGAAAGGTGCAGTCGCCGATCGCGTAAATCGCCGGATCCGACGTTCGACAATGGTCATCGACGACGATGCCATTGTTCACGGCGAGGCCGGTCGTCGTTGCGAGTTCCGTGTTCGGAATCACGCCAATGCCGATCAATACAAGGTCGGTTTCGATTCGTTCGCCGTTTACAAGCTCAACAGAAGTAACGCGGCCGTCGCCACAAAAACGGCTGATGCTGGTATTGAGCATCAATTCGACACCGTTTTGCCGATGCGTCGCATCATAGAACGCCGAAATTTCAGGCGAAACGACACGACTCATCACCCGATCGAGCATTTCGATAACGGTAACGCGAGCGCCGAGCTTCGACGCAACTGCAGCGACTTCAAGGCCGATATAACCGGCGCCAACGATGGTTAGTTTGCATCCGTCATGCAATTGGGAGCGAAGTTCGTCGACGTCGGAAATGGTGCGCAAATAGCAGACGCCCTCGAGGGAGGCGCCGGGCAGATCGACCCGACGGGGTTCTGCACCGAGCGCCAGTACCAGGGTGTCATACGGCAATACTTTCCCTGTGTCGGTCACGACCGTCTTTGCATCACGATCAATCGTCTTAGCGCGCGTGCCAAGCAGCATGTCGACGTTCGCGTCCGCATAAAAATTTTCCGGTTTGACGTAGAGTCGCTCGGCCGATAACTCTCCGGCGAGAAACTTCTTTGACAACGGCGGTCGCTGGTAGGGGTGCCAGGGCTCCTCGCCAATCAGAGTGATGTTGCCGGAAAAATTCATTTGTTTCAGTGAAGCGACGGCCTGCCCGGCGGCATGGCCGGCCCCCACGATTACAACGTTATCGGTCATTCAGAGTCCTGCCTGTAAAATTACATGGCACTAATGCCACCATCGATCCTGATCTCGGTGCCAGTCACAAACTTCGATTCGTCGGAGGCAAGATAGAGGACTGCATACGCGACGTCGTCGGGGACGCCGATGCGACCAATCGGAATTTGTCGTCCGAGTTTTTCGCGAACCTTGTCCGTGTCACCGTCAACGGCAAGCCCGTCGAGAATCGGTGTGTCGATAAACACGGGGTGTACGGAATTGCTGCGAATGCCGTTACCGGCCCGGGCGCAATGCAGGGCCACGGACTTGCTGAGATGTCGAACCGCTGCCTTGGCCGAGTTGTAGGAGGCCATATTGTGGCCCGCAATAATTCCCGAGATCGACGAAATGTTGACGATGGAACCAGCGCCACTTTTCTCCATCAATGGAATGCCGTACTTGCAACCGAGAAACACGCTGTCGAGGTCGACCGCATGGACTTTCTTCCATGCATCGAACGATTCTTCGACGACGTTGCCGACAGAACCAATGCCTGCATTGTGAACGAGGATATTCAGTCCGCCAAAATGGTCTTCAACAGCGGCAATAGCCTCCTGCCAGCCCGATTCGTCACTGACATCGTGGCTAAGGGCGGCCGCTCTGCCGGGGGTTTCGGCATTGATCAGCTTCGCTTGCTGTTGTACACCTTCGGCATTGATATCCGTCAGCAATACGCGTGCCCCCTCGCGTGCCAGCATCATTGCAATGGCCGCACCCAGTCCCTGCGCGGCACCGGTTACCAGTGCCACCTTATTTTCTACTCGTCCCATTTGGATTCTCGTATCGGTACTGTCAGCGGGTATTCTACGTGGCTGTTGCCTGCGGTGACAGCCACGCAGAATACCCGCTGCCGGATGCGCTTCGCCCGACGGTCTCGCGCCTTGCTCAAAAACATCAACATTCCTTAATTTCTCCCGACCAGCTTGGTATCCTTCGAGCCCGCTCGAACAACCGGAAGAAGACATGAAAACACACGCGATTCGCATACATGAATACGGTGGCCCTGAGGTCCTGCAGTACGGCGAAGTAGAGCTGGCGGATCCGGCACCCGGCGAGGCACGCATTCGCCATACGGCAATCGGGCTCAATTTTATCGATACGTACCACCGGACCGGGCTTTACCCGGTGCCATTGCCGACCGGGCTTGGCAGCGAGGCGGCGGGTATCGTCGATGCCGTGGCAACGGACGTTACGGACGTCAAAGTGGGCGACCGGGTCGTGTATACCGGCCGGCCCGCCGATGCGTATTCAGAATATCGCAATTTCGCGGCGAGCCAGCTGGTACCGATTCCCGACGGCATTTCAGACGAGGAAGCGGCCGCGGTACTTCTCAAGGGGCTGACGGCCTGGTACCTGCTGCGGCGCAGCTACAAAGTACAGCCGGGCGATCCGATCCTGTTGCATGCTGCAGCCGGCGGCGTGGGATCGCTCGCCAGCCAATGGGCGAATCACCTCGGCGCGACCGTAATCGGCGTGGTGAGCACGGCCGACAAAGCGGCGCTGGCTCGCGCACAGGGCTGTCACCACATCATCATGACCGACAACGATGACGTCGCGGCGGCGGTTCGAGAGCTGACCGGCGGCGAGGGGGTTGCGGCCGTCTACGATTCCATCGGTCGGGATACCTTCATCAGTTCGCTGGATGCATTGCGGCCGCACGGTGTGATGGTGACATTCGGCAACGCTTCCGGACCGGTCGATGCGTTCGCTCCGGCAGAACTGGCGAAACGACACTCTCTTTATGTCACCCGACCGATCCTCTTCGATTTCATTGATACTCGCGAGCGCTTGCTGGAGGCGACCGCGGAGCTTTTCGATGTCGTCGGCAAAGGTATTGTGAAGATCAACGTCAACCAGCGTTATACGCTGAAGGATGCGGCACAGGCGCATCGGGATCTTGAAGCGCGCAAGACGACGGGCTCGACCGTGCTGGTGCCCTGAGTCTCTTTTTCTTCGTGATTGCGTGAATCGTCATACCGGGTCGTGGCCTTTGGACATGACCCGGTATCAGGTAACCGGCACCAACGGCCAAAAAATCGGCAAAACCACCATCACCACGACGAACACAATGATCGTCAACGGTACGCCCATCTTGAGGTAGTCGACGAAACGATAGCCACCCGGTCCCATGATAAGGATATTGGCCGGATGGGAGATCGGGCTGGTAAAACTGGCCGATGCAGCCATCGCAATTGCCATCATGGCGGTTTGCGGTTCAAAGCCCATTTCGCCCATCGCTGACATGACGATGGGCGACATCAGCACGACCAGTGCCGCGGTCGGAATGATCATCGTGGCCATGGCCGTGAGTACGTACAAGCCCATGATCACAGCCCAAGGCCCCGAGTCGCCCAGCGCATCCATAACATTGGCGGCCAGGTACTGAGCCGCTCCGGTGTCCTGCATCGCGGTGCCGAGCGGCAGCATTCCGGCGATCAGAAAAATCGCCCGCCAGTCGATGGCGCGATACGCCTGTTCCATGTTGAGACAGCCGGTCAGCACCATGATGCTGCCGCCGACGACGGCGGCCACGGAAATAGGTGCGTACCCGGCCATCACACTGGCCACCACGCCGAACATGATGGCCGCTGCCAACGGGGCACGGCGTGTATCCGGTGGCTTTTGCCCAAGCGGTGTCAACACCAGGAAATCCGAGTCTTCCCCAAGTAGTGCCAGCTTGTCGCGTGGACCAATCATGAGGAGGGCATCACCCACTTGCAGGCGCTCGTTCGCGAGTTCCGTGCCAACGGTTTCTCCCTCGCGCCAGATACCGGCAAGCTCGATGCCGTAGCGCTCGCGAAAATTAAGCTCGCCGACGGTCTTGCCGGCCAGTGAGCTGCGCGGATCGAGGGTCGCATCCATCAGAGTCAGGCGCTCGGATTGGAGCGAGCCCATATTGGAGCCAATCCCGGTTTCGACTTCGAGTTCCTGCAATCCGCGTAAGACGTCGATGTCCTCCGCCTGCCCCTCGATGAGCAACAGATCGCCACCTTCAAGCACTTCGTCGCCGCGCGGGACGATGGTTAGTATGCCGTCGCGGAAAATGGCTGCGACGCGAAAATCGAAGACATCCGCGAGCCGGCTCTTTGTCAGGGTTGCGCCCGACAGCTCGCTGTCGCTGGGTAGTCGGACGGCGAACATACGTTCTGCGACGTCATACTTCTCACTCAATTCATCGTCAGATAACTGTCGAACCGAGTCGAAATCCGGAAATTTGTCAAGTGTCGCGATCGATGCGATTTCGCCTTTTACAAGAATGCGATCGCCGGCACGCAGAGGTACGTAGGCGAGGTTCGTCAGGCGGTAGTTGCCCCGTCTGAATATGCCGATAACGCTGACATTGAAGCGGCTGCGAAAGCCGGCCAGGCGGATGAGTTCCGATACCAGCGGCGAGCCCTGGTCAATGGTAACTTCCGCGTAGGCGACTTTTCCGGCCACCATTGATTTGAGTACCGGCGCCTCTCGCTCGATGATTAGATCACTCCATCGCTGCAGCTCCCTGAACTGATCGACTCGACCCTGGACGAGGAGACTGTCACCTGCGCGCAGCACCGTCTGGCGACCCGGGAGTGCCTCGCTTCGACCGAATCGAACCAGCGCCAGGATGATGAGGCCGGTCGAGGCGCCAATCCGGCTGGCGGCGAGCGTCTTGCCAACCAGCAACGAATTTACCGGGACCCGCACGATGAATGTTTGTTCCTGCAGCTTGTAATGTGAACGCAGCCGACGCTGACTGCGATGACGCAAGCGCGTGGTACGGGTCCTGGGCAGCAGAAAACGGCCGATAAAGGCAACAAACAAGATGCCGATGCCCAATATCGCACCGCCGATGGGTGCAAAATCGAACAAACCGAACGGCGCATAACCGTTTTGCGTGAGTGCTTCGGACACCAGCAGGTTCGGTGGCGTGCCGATTAGCGTTGTCAATCCGCCGAGCAAGGTTGCGTAGGCTAGCGGCATGAGCAGGCGCGATGCCGGAATTCGCGTGCGGCGGGCCACATCGACCACGACCGGGAGCATCAATGCCGCGACGCCGATGTTGTTCATGAAGGCCGACAAAATGGCCGCCGTTAACATGATGACGATGATCATCACGATTTCGCGGCGGCCTGCTATGCGTATGACCTGTTGGCCAATGACGTTTGCAATACCGGTGCGCGTCAGGCCTTCGCTAAGAATGAACATGGCCCAGACAGTGATAACAGCGCCGTTGCTGAATCCCGCGAATGCCTCGTTGGAATCAACCAGGCCGGTTACCGCCAGCGTGCCGAGAACAAGAAGTGCCACCAGGTCCATGCGTATGATCTCGCTGATGAACAGAATCAGCGAGACGGCCAGAATGCCGAGAACCAGTGCTATCTCAAATGTCATGGACGAGCGATTGCCTACCTGTATCCTTGTGCTGCCATACCCCACGTCAGTAGCCCTGGGAAGTCACCGGGCACCCAGGTTCGCCTATCCGGAACATTCAGCATGAAGCCAGTTCAAGCCTATCGACCACGCAAGACGCGCCGATCACAATACCATGAGATACGGGGTGTTAATTACTGTTTCAACGAATGGGGTGAGGACAACCAGCCTCTGCTCCTCTATTTGCACGGTTGGGGGGACAGCGGCGGCACCTTTCAACTGGTCGTCGATGAATTGCAGCAGGACTGGCACGTGGTGGCGCCGGACTGGCGTGGATTCGGTCGCTCCGGGCATGCGGGGCAGAGCTACTGGTTTCCCGACTACCTCGCCGATCTTGACGCGATCCTCGATATTGTCAGCGACGACACGCCGGTACAGCTCATCGGTCATAGCATGGGTGCCAATATCGGCGGCCTGTATGCCGGCATCTTTCCGCATCGCGTGCGGAGCTTTATTAACGTTGAAGGCTTTGGTCTCGCCGACAGCGAGCCGGCCGATGCACCGCAAAACTACCGCCGCTGGATCAACAGCGGCAAAGCACCGCTGGAGTACAGGGCTTATCGAAGCTTCGAGGAACTGGTGCCGAGAATCCTGAAACGGAGTCCGGGGATGAGTCCGCAACAGGCGTTGTACGTTGCGACACAATGGGCTCAACGGGACGCGGACGGTGTGGTCCGAATTCGGGCCGATGCGGCTCACAAGTTGCCCAATGCGGTGCAATACCGGCGTGCCGAAGCCATTGCGTGTTGGGACAAGGTTGAGGCTCGCGTCTTGCTGGTGCTGGGAGCGGAGACCGATTTTACGAGTGCGTCCAAAGCATGGATCGATCCGGACGAGTCTAAACATCCGTTTCACGGCGCACCGACGACATCGATTGCCGGAGCGGGTCATATGCTGCACTTCGAGGCTCCCAGGGCGCTTGCGGCCGTCATCGAGGCATTTTTGGGGGAGCTCGACGCGTCCTGATCGCTGCAGGACTTGTAAATACATCCAGTACTGTATAAAAAGACAGATCTTTGCCAGGAATCTTCATGGGACAGGCGGCCGAGGTCGAAAACGACTACCTGGAAATGCTCAATCTCGCCCAGCGCGAAGCAGCTTGCTACGGTCAGCCCGGCCAGTCCGGCGGCATCGATGCCGGCCCGCTGCTGGTTATCGCGGGTGCCGGTACCGGCAAGACGATGATGCTGGCACATCGAG
This sequence comes from Gammaproteobacteria bacterium, assembly GCA_013151645.1. GTDB lineage: Bacteria > Pseudomonadota > Gammaproteobacteria > Steroidobacterales > Woeseiaceae > JAADHU01. Next base: position 18,485 of record JAADHU010000028.1, read on the forward strand.
TCGCTCATTTGCTTATCCAGGGGGTCAGTCCGGAGCGGATTTTGTTGTTGACCTTCACGCGCCGCGCCGCCGACGAAATGACGCGGCGCGTCGAAACGATCGTGCGCCGGTCGTTGGGTAAAGCATTGCCAACGACCTCAGGTATCTTGCCCTGGTCCGGCACCTTTCATTCGGTCGCCAATCGTTTGTTGCGACACTACGCATTGAACCTCGGTCTGGACCCTGGTTTCTCGGTGCTTGACCGTGGCGATGCCGCGGACGTGATGGATGTCGTGCGCCACGAACTCGGCCTGTCGAAAAAAGCACGCCGGTTTCCAAAAAAGGAGACCTGCCTCAGCATTTATTCGCGCTGCGTCAACTCCCGGCAGTCGTTACAAGACTCCCTGCAATCCACCTACCCCTGGTGCCTGGATTGGGAGCCTGAATTGCGCAGCCTGTTTCGGCACTACGTCGAACACAAGCAACACAGTCAGGTGCTCGATTACGACGACCTGCTGCTTTACTGGAATCGACTGGTGTCGGACGATGAACTGGCGGCTGAAATCGGCGCGTATTTCGATCACGTTCTGGTCGACGAATATCAGGACACCAACCTGTTACAGGCGGAAATTCTGCAAGCATTGAAACCGACCGGTGCAGGCCTGACCGTGGTCGGGGACGACGCCCAATCGATCTATTCTTTCCGCGCCGCCGAGGTGGAGAATATTCTCGGCTTTCCGAACCAGTACGACCCGGCCGCCCGCATCGTCAGCCTCGAAGAAAACTATCGCTCCAGTCAACCCTTGCTCGATTCCGCCAATTGCCTGATCGCCGAGAGTAAACGGCAATATCAGAAGAAGTTATTCTCATCCAGAAAGGGTGGCGATAAACCACACTACGTTACCGTTGAAGACGGCGATGCTGAAGTTGAATACGTCATCAATACGATTCTCGAAAATCGTGAAGAAGGAATGCAACTCAAGGAGCAGGCCGTCTTGTTTCGCGGTGCACACCACAGCGATCGCCTGGAACTGGAACTCGTACGCCGCAACATACCCTACGTTAAATACGGGGGCTTGAAGTTTCTTGAAGCGGCTCACGTCAAAGACTTGCTGGCTATTTTGAAATGGGCCGAGAACCCCAAAAACCAGATAGCAGCGTTTCGCGTTCTGAAGCTGCTTCCCGGCATGGGTCCGAGTCTGGCATCGCGTTGTTTCGACCATCTGTCACTAGCCGATCATCAGTTCTCGACGTTATCGGAATTCAAGCCGCCCGCGGCTGCACGTGAAGACTGGCCGGCATTTTGTGGTCTGATGCAGTCACTTGCCACGAATTCAATCGACGAAGGCAATTGGCAAATTCAATTGAGCGAAGCACGCCGCTGGTACCAGCCGCAACTGGAGCGAATGTACGAACACCTCGAAACACGAGAAGCCGACCTCGAACAGCTCGAACAAATATCAGGTCGTTACCCCACCCGGGAACGTTTCCTTACCGAACTCACACTCGACCCGCCCGCAGCCGCCGGCGACCAGGCCGGCGATCCGTTCCTTGACGAAGATTATCTTGTCTTATCGACCGTGCATTCGGCGAAAGGACAGGAATGGAATTCTGTATTCGTACTCAACGTTGCCGACGGTAATTTTCCTTCAGAGTTTGCAACCGGAAAACCCGCGATGATCGAAGAGGAGCGGCGACTCCTGTACGTCGCCATGACTCGCGCAAAACATTCACTCAGTTTGATCTCACCGCTTCGTTATCACGTTACGCAACAACATCGTCATGGTGACAAGCACGTATACGGCGCGCGCAGTCGATTCATGACGGATCGTTTACTTCAAACCATGCAGCAAACGTTTCATGGTCGGCATGAGCCGGTTGCAGGGCGGCTGGCACCGCGATCGAACAAGCGGCTGGATGTTGCGGGGGAGATGTTGGATATGTGGTCCTCTGATTGATTGTGGGGTCGCCGGTGGCCATGGTGGGTACCCGGCTCTCTCGGAGGGCCTTGACTCGGTCACCGGGCACCCACCATGGCCACCGGCGACCCGGTACTTTCAGTTTTGGTGGTGGCTTGTTCGATCGGGCAATGTACGCTGATTGTCGGTAATCGTGAACTTGATCACGAACTGACTCTATTAAATTCGATATACCTTTGTGTGAGTAGTGCGGGATCGGCAAGCCGTACCGCACCGTTGTCCAATCGTGAGAGAGGAGACGATGTTCATGCATAAGCTGCGAACACACGATCGTGTTGTTGCTGTACAGGACTTGCGTGACTACTTTCGGAACTCCGTCGATACTGCGATCAATAAACAAGGCGTCGCGGTAGATCCTCATGCTGCGCACTACGTGGTTAACCTGCTGACGCTTTATTCTCGTTCCGATGAGCTTTATGAAGAGCATGGTGATACCTGCGGGTTGCGCCCGCTGGCCATGATGATGGCGGATGCCTGCGATGCGCGCAGCCCCGCTGCACGCAATATTTCGTTACAGCGCCTGGGTGATGTCGCGCTTTTTATAGCGGGTTTTTTTGCGGACGGTCTCGCCAACAAAGTTGTTGATCTCGATTACTATATTTCGATGGGCGGTAGTGCTTACGGATCGTTGTCCGACGAAATGAGTGGGTCGACTCGTGGCAAAGTATTCGCTGACATTTACCGGGAGTTGGCAGAAAAATTTCAGATCGTGGTCGATGTTCTGCATGAGGTTCGCGATGGGGCGCGACAGGAGTCGGATCTGGATTTGTTGCGTACTTACGAAATATGGCTAAAGACCGGCAGTCAGCGTGCGGCGGGACTGTTGCGGAAAAACGGTGTTGTGCCAATTTCCGATTCAGTCTTTACTCGTCGCCACTGAAAATTTTGGCAATCCAGATCGGGCGCACAAAAAAAAGACGGTGGCAAAGCCACCGTCAGTAAAACGAACAAACTGCAATTGGGGAATTTAGTCTGTTCCGTTTATTTCCGTTAAGGAAATTCTGTTTCGGCCTACAAAGATCACGTCTCCTGTATGACCTGATAAAGACAACACAGTTTCAATTTTTTCTTTGGTTGTCTCATCCAATTCGTTGTTGCTGTAAATAGTAATGGCATCGTTCCGCAATTCGCCATCAAGATTGACAAACAAACTGCCGTTTTCAGTGCCATCGTCGATGGCCACCCACAGTTGCCTGTCTTGCTTTTGGTCCGCAAATACGCTCGCCGCAGCCAGAAGGGTCACAGTCAGAACGACGAGCTTTATTGCTTTCATCTTCCTCCCTGCGGCCCTGCATGATTCTTTGATGCATTGACGGCCGGTTTGGTTGCAATTTTTTTGATATAAGACGAGCTCTCTTCCCCTTGCCAAGGAACAGGACTCGCAGATCGAGTATATAGACCGCCCTGAAAGGCGGGTTATTACAAAACATGGTGATCCATCGTCACGTATAATTGCGATCTTTGGGGTGCGCGTGATCAGGGAGAAATAAAATGAGCAGTGCGGCTACTAATGTATCGGTAAAAGACCATGTTTCGCAGGAGGAGTGGCAGGTTCGGCTCGACCTGGCCGCGTGTTATCGCCTGATCGCCATGTATGGCTGGGACGATCTCGTTTTCACGCACATTTCGGCGCGAGTTCCCGGGCCCGATGAACATTTTCTGATTAACGCCTACGGTCTCATGTTCGAGGAAATAACCGCCAGCAACCTGATTAAGGTTGACTTGCAGGGAGAGATTATCCTCGACACCCCCCACTTCGTTAATCCCGCGGGATTTACGATTCACAGCGCCGTGCATGAAGCCCGCTCAGACGTCGGTTGTGTCCTGCACACTCACACCAAAGCCGGCATCGCGGTTTCCGCTCAGTCCAATGGTCTCTTGCCTCTGTCGCAAACATCGCTCTTTCCTCTCGCATCACTCGCCTATCATGATTATGAAGGGGTCGCTCTCAACGCAGACGAGAAGCCTCGTCTTGTGGCCGATCTTGGCGCCGGAACGTTCATGATTTTGCGAAACCACGGCTTGCTCACTGTCGGTGCGACGATCCCCGACGCGTTTCTGGCGATGTACATTCTGGAAACGGCCTGCCAGACGCAGATCATGGCGCAGTCAGCGGGCGTCGAATTGACACAAATTAATGAGCGGATATTGGCGGGGATTGCTGCGCAGCAGGAAGAGGTTACCAAGGGGCTTGGGGGGCAGTTGGTCTGGCCGGGCTTGTTGCGGAAGTTGGATCGACAGGATTCTTCGTATTGTAGTTAGGATTCTGCGGGGTTCGGTGGGGCGGTGCCGATAGAAAACCAGCGGGAGGGCATCCGGAGCGGGATGCTCTCAGACCCGGTCGCGCGTCAGGTCACGCTCCTACAGCGGTGCCAATAGAATAATTGTAGGAGCGTCACCTGAGACGCGATCCTCTTGAGCTCGGTCGCGCGTCAGGTCACGCTCCTACAGGAGTGCCGATAGAATAATTGTTGGAACGTCTCGCAGGCACGACCTTCTCAGCCCCGGTCGCGTGTCAGGTCACGCTCCTACAGCGGTGCCAATAGAATAATAGTAGGAGCGTCACCCGAGGCGCGACCCTCTTAAGCCCGGTCGCGCGTCAGGTCACGCTCCTACAGGAGTGCCAATAGAATATTTGTAGGAGCGTCACCCGAGGCGCGATCCTCTTGAGCCCGGTCGCGCGTCAGGACACGCTCCTACAGGAGTGCCAATAGAATAATTGTAGGAGCGTCTCCTGAGGCGCGACCTCCTGAGCCTGATCGCGTGTCAGGTCACGCTCCTACAGGAGTGCCAATAGAATAGTTGTAGGAGCGTCACCTGAGGCGCGATCACCACCTGTCGCCCTTGTGGAGATAAATCAGCGCTTACTAGGTTTTCGGTAACGTCACGCCCTGTTGGCCCTGATACTTGCCGCCGCGGTCGCGGTATGACGTCTCGCATGCCTCATCCGACTCGAAAAACAGCATCTGCGCCACACCTTCGTTCGCATAAATCTTGGCCGGCAACGGTGTGGTATTCGAGAATTCCAGCGTAACGTGCCCTTCCCATTCGGGTTCGAGTGGCGTCACGTTGACGATAATGCCGCAGCGGGCGTAGGTCGATTTGCCGAGGCAAATCGTCAGTACGTTGCGTGGAATACGAAAATATTCGACCGTCCTGGCCAGAGCGAATGAATTCGGCGGAATAATACAAACATCGCCGCTTTTGTTGACGAAACTGGATTCGTCAAAGTTTTTCGGGTCGACGATGGCCGACTCTATGTTGGTAAATACCTTGAATTCGTTCGAGCAACGCACGTCGTAGCCGTAGCTCGACGTGCCGTAGGAGACGATTCGAGTCCCTCCGGATTCACGCACCTGACCGGGTTCAAACGGTTCGATCATGCCTTGTTCGGCAGCCATCGACCGGATCCAGCGGTCTGACTTGATGCTCATCCGGTATTCTCGACGACAATCTTCGGGAAGAGTTTGCTGTAATCCTTGCCCCGAATGGCAAGGCGTGCAGCCATGCGGCGAGCGATCTGGCGATAGCTCTGCGCATGCGCACCCTGCGGATTAGCAACCACGGTCGGCGTTCCGCTGTCAGTTTGTTCGCGTATCCTGATATCGAGTGGCAACTGCCCCAAGAGCTCCACCTCGAAGTCGGCCGCCATCTTCTCACCGCCTCCGCTACCAAAAATCGATTCCTCAAGGCCGCATTTGCTGCAGATATGGGTACTCATGTTTTCGATGATGCCCAGCACCGGAATGGACACCTTGCGGAACATCTGCAGACCCTTACGCGCATCCAGCAGTGCGATATCCTGCGGCGTCGTTACAATCACCGCACCGCTGACAGGAACCTGCTGCGATAACGTCAGCTGGATGTCGCCGGTGCCCGGCGGCATGTCGACAATCAGGTAATCGAGATTATCCCAGCGAGTCTGAGTGAGCAGTTGATTCAGGGCGGACGTCACCATCGGTCCGCGCCACACCATGGGCTGATCGGCATCGGTCAGGAAACCGATCGACATGATCTGCACATCGTGTCCGATCAACGGATTCATCGTCTCGCCATCATCGCTGGTCGGACGCTGCCCGGACACACCGAACATCAGCGGCTGTGACGGTCCGTAAATGTCGGCATCCAGGACACCGACGCGTGCACCGTCTTGCGCCAGCGCCAGCGCGAGATTCGCCGCCGTGGTCGATTTGCCGACACCGCCCTTGCCAGAGGCGATGGCAATAATATTGCTGACGTTTTCGAGCGGTTTTAGCGTTTTCTGCACGCCATGCGCCTTGATGCGGGAGGTAACGGTCATGTCCACGCCGCCGCCGCCGAGAACGCCGGCTGCGATATCGGCGAAAAACGCCTCGTATTCGGCAATACAGGTCGCGGCCGGAAAGTCGAGTTCAAGCTCGACCTTGGCCTGCGCACCGTCGATCTCGGCACGGAGGACTTTGCCAACATCGCGCAGCGGATGGTCCATACCTGGCACGATCGCCCCGGCCAGGGCACTTTTCAGGTCAGAATCTGAAGACAAGATCACACTCCATGGTTATTTATTAGGTTAAATTGGCCGCAACCTGCAGCTCGCCGATTTCGGAGCGTCATTGTAGCGAAGGTTGGACGTGCATAATGCCCCAATTTTGACCTGCTGCGGAATTAATCGGCCGGCGCTGGACGCCGCATCTGGCCGCGCCCGGTGTGTCATAATATGCTATTGGGTCAGCACGGATGCAATGACAGATGGGTCACTTGTTCGACGCCTGGCGGATACATACACGGAACCAAGATTGGCAGATTCGATACTCAAGCCGCACATGATCCGGACGCAGGAATGTTGAATTCAGGCGCGATTATCGGTGCGCTGATGCCCGGGTCAATTGCAGCCACGGGATCGCGATCGTGAGCCTCTTCGGCGGATTTCGAGCGGACCAGCTGATCAGCCAGTTGGTCAGCGAGTCCGACGTCAATTCAGCGTCGGCGAACAAATTAATCAGTCGCCTCAAGGACATTGGCCCCAAGGTGATTCCGAAAGCGATCGAAGCGCTCGCCATGAGCGACAAAAAACTCACGGTCGCCTTCGTCGATATCCTGGCCAGTCAGGTCAGCGACAAAACCCTGCCTTACTACAAAGAAGGTCTCGCCGACGGCGGTGAACGGGTGATCGCAGGAACCGCGTGGGCATTGTCGAGCAGCCACAACTACAACGCCAACAATCTACTGGATTTTCTGGACGACGCGGAAGTATCGAAACCCGCGCTGATCGAAATCCTCAAGGTGCACAAGCAGGACCTGAACGTTCACGAATTACTGCGCCGCGCGTACGATCTCGAACCCAATGAAAAAGCCGCGATTTTCCAGATCATCGAAGAGGTTGCGAACGCTGACATGGTGCCGGATCTGATCAACCGAATGGGCGGCAAGGACCCCATGATCAAAGTACACCTGATCAACCTGCTGAATAAGTTTGAAAGCACCGATATCAATCACGCGCTGGAGATGCAGCTGGGCGATACCAGCAAGTTCGTCAGGAGCGCCGCGCTTGGCGCACTGGGCAAGCGCAAGGGAACTATCAACATTGATCGCGTCAGCAAGCTTCTGAATGACCCCGACCTCGACGTTCAAAACAAAGCCGTGGACGTTATTATCAAGGTCAACCATCCGGACACGATCAAGTATCTGGTCGATGCGCTAAAGGACGAGTCGGAATACACTCGCCGCGCTGCGGTGGAAATCCTCAATGAAATTGGCGACGCCAGTTCGATAAAAGACCTGCTCGATGCCATTAAAGACGATGACTGGTGGGTACGCGCCAGAGCGGGCGATGCGCTGGCCGAGATTGGCGGCCCGAAAGTAGTCAATGCCGTACTGGAACTGGTTAAAGACAAAGACGAGGATATTCGCCGCACCGCCATCGAAATTCTCAACGCAACCAAAGACGAACGAGCGGTCGAGCACCTCATTAAGGCGACCAACGACAAGGACTGGTGGGTACGCGAAAGAGCGGTGGATGCGCTTGCGCATATCGGCAGCTCGAAGGCGCTGCCAAGACTGATAGAAATGCTCGGCAGCAATCCGAAAACCGATACCGTGGTGGTGCGCGCGCTGGGCAAGCTGGGTGGCGTCGACGTAATCGACAAGCTCGTGCCGTTGCTGAATCGGCCCGAACGTGACGTCAAGATCGAAGCAATCAAGGCTATCTCGCACCTGGCCGACGAATCGCACGCTGATTCCATCCGCAATGTATTGCAAAAACTCAAAGGGTCGGATGACGCCACGATTATTAACAGCGCTGACAAAGCCATTAAGGAAATCAACGCCAAGTTTTCAAGTGCTGTGCTGGAAGAAAATGTACGCGCAGAGAAGATGTCCGAGCATACCCGGACGTTGCTTATCGACAATGAAGATATCGAGAGCATCATCGCCGCCGCCGCACCCGAACCGGTCGCCGCGGAGCCTCCCAGCGTTCTGGACGTATCGACTCTGGAACCCGGCGAGATTATCGATGGGCGTTACAAATACATCGAGAAAATCGGTAAGGGCGCTTTCGGTACAGTGCTGTTGATGGAGGACCAGGTCGTCGATGAGCGCCTGATTCTCAAGTTCCTGAACTCCAACGTTTCTTCTGACGAAGAGATGTTGAAGCGATTCGTCCATGAACTGCGCTATTCAAGAAAAATCACCCATCACAACGTCATCCGCATCTACGATTTCCTGCATTTGCAGGGTGCATACGCCATATCGATGGAATATTTTCCGTCACACACTCTCACCGGCGAAATGCCCGACAGCAAACCCATGTCCTTCGTGAAGGCCCTTCAATACTCCAACGACATGGCAACCGGAATGGCAGTGGCGCACGAAGCCGGTGTCATTCATCGCGATCTGAAGCCGGCCAATATTCTCGTCAACAGCGACGGCCTGCTAAAAATTGTGGATTTCGGTGTCGCGGCTGCCGCCAGCAGCGGCGATACACAGCTGACCAAAACCGGATACGTGATCGGCTCGCCCAAGTACATGGCGCCGGAACAGATTCTGGGCAAGAAGGTCGACAAGACCGCCGACATTTACAGCATTGGCGTCATCATGTACGAGATGGTGACCGGCGTACCGCCTTACAGTCGAGGTGACCACATGTCGGTGATGTACCAGCATGTGCAGGGCAAGGCGAAACTTTGCCAGGAATTGAACCCCGAGGTACCCGACGATTACGCCGCCCTCATCGGCAAGGCGATGTCCGTGGACAAATCGAAGCGTTTTCAATCCATGGAAGAGCTGACCGACGCATTGAGCGGCATCAATTTGTAGAAATGTGCGGCCGCGCACTGGAACGGTGCCGCAAATCCGCCTAGGATACGCGTAAGTTTTTGATTTTTGGTATCCGGATCGCCTATGCCGCGCATTGATTCCTTCCTGAAGCTGGGGCTCGCCCAGGGTTGTTCGGATGTACACCTTGCCGTGGGCATACCGCCGATGTTGCGCATGAACGGCGACCTGATGCCCATCAAATTTCGTGATCTCGCCGATACGGAACTTGAAAGTTACATCATGGAGATTCTGAGCGACTCGCAAAAGGAGCTGTTCTATTCCGGCCACGATCTCGACTTTTCCTACGTTGGCGAAGAAGGCGGCCGCTTCCGCGTCAATCTGTTTCGCAAAGACAGTGGCATCGGTGCGGTCTTTCGGTATATCCCGGACGAAGTACCCACCCTCGAAAAACTGAACATGCCTGCGGTACTGCGTGATTTTTGCGATTTCCACCAGGGAATGGTGCTGGTGACCGGTTCGACCGGTACCGGTAAATCGACGACGCTGGCCGCGATGATCCATCATCTCAACAGCACCCGCAGCCTGAATATCATCAGCCTTGAAGACCCCATCGAGTTCGTCCATCCCAGCGACAAATCACAGGTGATCCAGCGTGAACTGGGCACTCATCTGACCAGCTTTGCCGATGGCGTGAGATCGGCAATGCGAGAAGATCCCGATGTCGTCCTGGTCGGCGAGTTGCGTGACGCGGAAACCATCTCAATGGCGATGACGGCCGCCGAAACCGGTCACCTCGTGCTGGGCACCCTGCACACCACCAGTGCGGTCAAGACCATCGATCGAATCATTGACGCGTTGCCCGGCGAATTGCGCGAACAAACCAAAAGCTTCCTCGGTCAAAGTCTCAAGGCCGTGGTCACCCAGGTGCTGGTCAAAACGCCTGACGGCAGAGGTCGCAAAGCCGTACTGGAAATCCTCATCAGCAACCGGGCAATCGCCAAGCTCATCACGACGGACCAGACCCACCAGATTCCGGCACAGCTGCAGACCGGCCGAAATGTCGGTATGCAATCGATGGATCAGGCCTTGCTGGAAGCCATCGATGCCAATGAGGTCGATCCGAACGATGCCGTTCGATACGCGAGTGACAAGAAGCGCTTCCAGCGTTTCATCGGCGACAGTATGGCGGTGCCAACAATGAAATCTGAAGACCAATGAGCGAAGTAGCACGCAACAAGATTGATGCCTATCTGCTCGACGCCCTGCGGCAGAAGAGCTCGGACCTGCATTTTATTTCGGGCGATCCACCTCGCGTACGAATCCACGGGGCGCTGCAATTACTCAACGATCAGAAGTTGACCATTGATGGCGTGAAAGAAGCGCTCTACGAAATCATGAGCGGCACCATGCAGCGCGATTTTGAGACCAATGACGCGGTCGATTTTGCTTACGATATTCCCGGTGTCTCGCGTTTCCGCGTCAACATCATGCGCCACCTGAACGGTATTGGCGCCGTATTCCGGGCAATACCGTCGAAGGCGCTGACGTTGGACCAGCTCGACATGCCCCCGATCGTGCATGACTTGTGCAAGCAGACGCAGGGGATGATCCTGGTTACCGGCAAGACCGGATCCGGCAAGTCCACGACGCTGGCGGCAATGATCGATGCCATCAACAAACGACTGAAAGGACATATCCTCACTATCGAGGACCCTATCGAGTTTGTGCATCAGCGCCAAAACTGTCTTATCAGTCAACGTGAAGTCGGCGTTCACACGGAGTCGTTTGCCGACGCGCTGCACTCGGCATTGCGCGAGGATCCCGACGTCATCCTGGTGGGTGAGCTGCGTGATCTGGAAACCATCGGCGTCGCCGTTACCGCGGCCGAAATGGGCATTCTGGTCATGGGCACGCTGCACACCAATGGCGCCGCCGCGACCATTGATCGGCTGGTCAACTCATTTCCGGCCGACAAGCAGAGTCACATCCGCACCATGCTGTCGACGTCGCTGCGCAGCGTAATTTCTCAGCAATTGCTGCCAACCAAGGACAAACAGGGTCGGGTCGCGGCATTGGAAATTCTCGTCAATACGTCGGGTGTCGCCAACCTTATTCGTCAGGGCAAGCTGGACCAGATTGAAACCGCGATGCAAAGCGGCAGCGCTTCGGGCATGCAAACGATGGATTCGGCATTGATGAAGCTGGTTGAAAACGGCGAAATCGAGGGTAGCGAAGCTTACTTGCAGGCAAATAACAAGGCGAAGTTCAAATCCTTCCTGCCAGATGAAGACATGCCAGCGGAAATCGACAGTCATCTTGTGAACGAATGATCACCCCATGTGCCAAGCGGCTCCCGCTCATGGCATAATCCCTCCCCAGTCCTGGCGCCGAAGCAGACATCGTGCCGGCCACAGACCTTTTCACTCACAAGCACCGCTTGTAAAGACTCGAAGTTCCCACCGATGACAATCCCGATCCGTAAAATCATGGTCAGCAGCGCCCTGCCCTATGCCAATGGCTCCATTCACATGGGCCACCTGGTCGAATACCTGCAATCCGATATCTGGGCGCGTTTCCAAAAGCAGCGTGGACATCAATGTACCTACGTGTGCGCCGCGGATGCCCATGGCACGCCGATCATGATCAAGGCCCGCCAGCAAGGGGTGTCGCCGGAAGAACTGGTGACGAGAGTCGCTGCGGAGCAGCATGAGGACCTTAAGGCATTCGGCGTCGCCTTCGATAATTTCCACACGACGGACTCAGAGGAATGCCGGCAGATCGTCTACCGCATCTACCACGAACTGAAGAAAGCCGGCTACATCTACACCAAAGTCATTGAGCAGGCCTATGACGAGCAGGAAAACATGTTCTTGCCGGACCGTTTTGTACGCGGGACCTGTCCACGCTGCAAAAGCGAGGATCAATACGGTGATGCCTGCGAATCCTGCGGTGCGACCTATTCGCCCAACGACCTGATTGAGCCTATTTCCGTGCTTTCTGAAACCCGACCGGTGTGGAAAGATTCGGAGCATTATTTCTTTCGGCTGAGCAAATTTGCGGACCGGCTGCGCGGATGGATGGAATCGGCACAATTGCATCCGCATATCACCAGCAAGCTGGAGGAATGGTTTACGGCTGGATTGCAGGACTGGGATATTTCGCGCGATGCTCCCTATTTCGGCTTTAAAATTCCCGACACGGATGACAAATATTTTTACGTCTGGCTCGACGCCCCGATCGGATACCTCGCCAGTTTCATGAACCTGTGTGCCCGCCGAGAGGATCTCGATTTCGACGCGTACTGGAATGCAGACAGTGCCAATGAGGTGTATCACTTCATCGGCAAGGACATTGTGTATTTTCATACTTTGTTCTGGCCCGCTGTTCTCGACGGCGCCGGTTTCCGCACGCCGACCAGCGTGTTCGCACACGGGTTTCTAACGGTCAACGGCAAGAAAATGTCGAAGTCGCGCGGCACTTTTATCAATGCGCGGACCTACCTGGACAACCTCAACCCGAGTCACCTGCGCTATTACTATGCCGCCAAGCTCGGTGCGGGAATGGATGACATTGACCTCAACCTCGACGACTTCATAGCCAGAGTCAATTCGGACCTGATCGGCAAGCTGGTCAACATCGCCAGCCGCTGCGCCGGTTTTATCAGCAAGCGGTTCGATAGCAATCTTTCAGCAACGCTTGAAAACGAGACACTTTTCGCCGAGTTTTCGGCAGAGTCCGAAACGATTGCAGACCATTATGAGAAACGGGAATATTCGAAAGCCATGCGCATCGTTATGGCGTCCGCCGACAAAGCGAACCGCTATATCGAAAGCAAGAAACCGTGGCTCATGATCAAAGACGAATCCCGGGCTGAGGAAGTCCAGGCCGTTTGCACGCAGGGACTGAACCTGTTTCGCACATTGATGATTTACCTGACACCGGTATTGCCGGCAATGGCCAGCGATGTACAAAAATTGTTTCGCGAGGATCCGTGGAACTGGGCACAGGCATCGACGCCGCTGCTTGGTCGGCGTATCAATCGTTATGAACCGTTACTCACGCGCGTGGAAGCGTCACAGGTTGAACGTATGGTAGAACAATCCAAAGACACCGTTGAGATAGCCGACGACGCTGATGAGTCGAACACGATTTCCATTGATGATTTTATGAAAATCGATCTGCGTGTCGCACGAATCACGCATGCTCAGGCTGTCGACGGAGCCGACAAGCTTCTGCAACTGACACTGGACCTGGGCGACGAGACTCGCAGCGTTTTTGCCGGCATCAAGGCCGCCTACAAGGCCGAGGATCTGGTCGGTCGACACGTTGTGGCCGTCGCCAATCTCGCGCCACGGAAAATGCGCTTCGGGGTATCCGAGGGCATGGTCCTTGCATCGGGACCGGGCGGGTCGGATATTTTCCTGCTGTCGGTTGACGATGGCGCTACCCCGGGCATGCGTGTCAAATAGCTGGAACTGGTCGACCTCAAAGTCCTACAATAGGATGAGCGCATCGCGACGATTCATGAAGAGTCCGGGCTAGGCAAAATTTACGGGGTATCGTGACCGACATTATTCTCATCCTGGTCGGAACAGTACTGGTCAACAACTTTGTACTGGTCCGCTTTCTCGGCCTTTGCCCGTTCATGGGCGTATCCCGCAATCTGGAGGCGGCATTCGGCATGTCGCTGGCGACCGCGTTCGTGCTGACGCTTTCTTCAGCGGTCAGTTACCTCTTGCACCAATACGTGCTCGTACCGTTGAACATCGAGTATCTTCGCACCATTGCTTTTATTCTCGTGATTGCCGCAAGTGTGCAGTTTACGGAGATCATGGTGCGCCGCTTAAGCCCGCTTCTTGACCAGGTGCTCGGCATTTTCATTCCATTGATCGCAACAAATTGTGCGGTCCTCGGCGTCGCGCTGTTGAATGTTCAACAAGCGAAAGGCCTGGTGCAATCCGTATTTTTCGGGTTTGGTGCCGCCGCCGGGTTTGCGCTGGTCCTGGTTCTTTTCGCCGCCATGCGTGAAAGAGTCGAAGCGGCTGATGTGCCTGTCGCTTTTCGCGGCACTGCGATCGCCTTGATGACAGCAGGCTTGATGTCGCTGGCGTTCATGGGGTTCTCGGGCATGGCACGACCATGACGGCGGCTCCATGTGGATAGCAGTCGCGACCATTACCGTCATTGCGCTAACGTCTGGCCTGTTGCTCAGTTATGCCAGCAGTCGACTACCGGCGACGTCCGATGACCTCGTTGAACGGGTGAACGGTTTGCTGCCACAAACCCAATGTGCCCAGTGCGGGTTTCCCGGCTGTCGGCCCTATGCCGCCGCCATCGTTGCGGGAACCGCAAACATTAACCTTTGCCCACCCGGTGGCGACGATACGATTCGCCGAGTCGCTGAACTGTTGGGTCGAAATGTCGTCGCCCTTGAGGAAGCCGCCAATACCGATATGGTGAAATCCGTCGCCGTCATCGACGAATCATTGTGTATCGGTTGTTTGCATTGTCGCAATGCCTGTCCCGTTGATGCGATTGTCGGTGCGCAGCAACTCATGCACACAATTATCGCCTCCGAGTGCACGGGCTGTGAGTTGTGCCTGCCGCCGTGCCCGGTTGACTGCATTAGTCTCGAGATTGTGCGATGAGTGCGGCACCGACTTACGACCTTGGCAAGCTTCACGGCGGACTGCGACTACCCGGCGAGAAATCGGTTTCAACCACCGGGCCGGTTTTGCAGGCGCCAATTCCCGATCAGCTCGTGTTGCCATTGACGCAACACGTTGGCAATCCGTCTCAGCCGATCGTCGGTATCGGCGAGCACGTCCTGAAAGGACAGCTTATCGCCGATACTGACGGCAGCCTGGGAGCCCCGGTGCATGCATCTTCTTCGGGCAAAATCGTCGCAATCGAACCCTGGCCGGTATCACGCCGCCATGGCGCGACCGCTCCGTGCATTGTTATTGAATGCGACGGGCAGGATCAGGCCATCGAAACGACGGAAATCGTTGTCGATTATGCGCAGCTGGATCCGGACTCGTTACTGAAGAAGATTCTGCAAGGCGGCATTGTCGGACTCGGGGGAGCGGTATTTCCAACGGCACAAAAGCTCATGCAGGCCGTAACGGCACCGCTCGACTATCTGATCCTGAACGGTGTCGAATGCGAACCCTATATCAGTTGCGACGACATGCTGATGCGCGAACACGCGCATGACGTACTTCGCGGCGCACAGATTCTGATGCACGCGCTCAGTTTGTCGCACTGTCATGTCGCCGTGGAGAGCGATAAACCACAAGCAATGATTGCGCTTGGCGAGGCACTCGGTGAAATCGCTGACGACCGCATCGTCCTGAAGCAGGTGCCGACGATCTACCCGTCCGGTGGCGAGGATCAACTGGTACAGCTCGTCACCAACAAGGAAGTCCCGACGGGCGGCTTACCGACCGATGTGGGCTGTGTCGTGCAGAACGTTGGCACCGCGGCTGCCATCAATCGTTGGGTCGTGCACGGTGAACCGCTGATCTCTCGTATAACGACCATCACCGGTGGCGGTGTTGTGCAACCGGTCAATGTGCACGCGCGCATCGGCACCACCATTGCCGACATTGTGCATCTTGCCGGTGGCTATACGGATCAGGCCAATCAGTTGGTCATCGGCGGTCCAATGACTGGCAAGTCAATTTCCACCGATCGCGTACCGCTCGTCAAGGCAACCAACTGTGTGCTGGTGCTGGTCGATGAAGTTCCCCTGGAAAACCCCAGACCTTGTATCCGTTGCGGCGAATGTGCGGAGGTTTGTCCGATCCAATTGCTGCCGCAGCAGCTTTACTGGTTCTCCTGCGCGGACAATGAAACAAAGTTGCGCGAATTCGGCCTGACGGATTGCATCGAGTGCGGCTGCTGCGACCTGGTTTGCCCAAGTCATATCGCGCTCACGGCCGACTTTCGCATGGCCAAAGCCCGCATGCGAGAACTGGCTGACGAAAAAGCACGCGCAAAACGGGCACGCCAGCGCTATGAAACACGAAATCTGCGCGTTCTTATCGAGCAGGAAAAACGCGATGAGGAACTGGCCGCGCAAAAAGAGACGGCACGGGAAATCGGCCCCGAAGCCATTAAGGCAATCGTTGCCCGTGCCAGGAAAAAATCGCCCGGCGATCAGGACGAGGATATATAGGTAATGGATTTCGAGCGACGCGATGCACCGTTTGTAACACCGGCGACCGATGTGTCTTCGATGATGCGAGAGGTTCTGTATGCATTGATCCCGGCCGCTATCGCGTATGTCTGGTATTTTGGTCCCGGGCTGATTCTGAATTTTATTGTCGCGGCGTTGTTTTGCGTGGCTGGCGAGGCGGTCATGCTGCGTGCGCGGGGCCGCTCGGTCGAAACCGGCCTGTCTGATTTCAGCGCATTGGTAACGGCGGCCCTGATCGCGTTCGCGCTACCCGCGCTCATACCGTGGTGGATCACGGCAACGGCCGCCTTGTTCGCTGTGGTCGTCGCGAAGCACCTCTATGGCGGCCTTGGATTTAATATTTTCAACCCGGCCATGGCCGGTTATGTCGTCGTGATGATCGCGTTTCCGCTGCACCTGAATCTATGGGCAGCACCGGACATGGGGGATCTCGACTATCACTATCTCACGCTCTTCGAAACAGCACGCTATACGCTGACCGGCACCTTTCCGGATTACCTGAGTTTCGATTCGATCAGCCGAGCCACGCCGCTTGATACGGTCAAAGCGGGCTTGCGGGACCTGCGCACTTTTGAGGAAATTCGGGTAAACCCGTTAATGGGTGATTTCGGTGGTCGCGGCTGGGAATGGATCGGCAACTTTACGGCCATCGGCGGCGCCTGGTTGTTGGCACGCAAGATCATTCGCTGGCAAATTCCCCTCGGCGTGCTCGCCGGCCTGCTGGTTCCGTCCGGTATCGCGTATTTTCTTGACCCAGGCGTACACGCGAGCCCGGGGTTTTACCTGTTCAGTGGCGGTACCATGCTGTGCGCGTTTTTTATCGCAACCGACCCGGTGTCTGCGGCCACCAGCAACAAGGGACGATTGATTTACGGACTGGGTGTTGGCTTTTTAATCTATGCCATACGCCGCTGGGGCAGCTATGCGGACGGCGTCGCGTTTGCCATTCTCCTGATGAACCTGACTGTGCCGACGATTGACTACCTGACCAAACCGCACATCGTCGGTCATGTTAAATCCACGCAGGACTCTCAATGATGAATGGCAATGACCGGGAACCTGCGGCCAACGTCTGGGCAGGCGGGCTCATCCTCGCCGTCCTCGCCGCGATCTGCACTGCACTGGTTGCGTTCACCTATCGCATCACCGCACCGAGGATCGCGGCGAACGAACAAGCCTATCTCGAACAAAGCCTCGCCCCGTTGCTGGAGGGCATCCCCTATACCAACAGTCTGTCCGAATCGACGCTCGTCATCCCGCCACCCCATGAATTGCCAGGTAAGGGGCCTGCAATTGTCTATCGGGTTTATGCCGACGACAAACCGGTCGCTGCGCTTTTCGTCGTCACTGCCGAGGATGGGTTCTCGGGACCGATTAAGCTCTTGATTGGCATCGACACTTCAATGAGCATCACCAGTGTGCGAATCCTCGAGCATCGGGAAACACCGGGCCTTGGCGACCTGATTGAATCTTCGAAATCCGACTGGCTGACGCAACTGGATAACACGTCGCTGGAGGCACCACCGCGGGACTCGTGGTCCATCAAGCGTGACGGCGGCGTATTCGACCAGCTGACCGGTGCTTCGATCACCCCTCGCGCCATCATCAAGGCCGTCAAAAGAACCTTGTTATACTTTGAAGAAAACCGCGACAGCGTATTCGAAACCGAACCGCCGTCGCAGAACGGGCCGTCTGCATGACTGACAACAACACGATCCTGCAAACATTCCGCAATGGTCTCTGGGACGACAACCCGGGACTCGTGCAACTGCTGGGGCTCTGCCCGCTACTTGCCATCACCACAACATTTGTCAACGGATTGGGACTCGGAATAGCCACACTATTCGTCGTCACATGTTCGAACGTGCTGGTGTCTGCCACGCGCGCCTGGATTCGAAGCGAAATCCGCATTCCGATGTACGTGCTGATCATCGCCAGCCTGGTCACTTGTATCGAACTGATTTTCAAAGCCTACATGCCCGCGCTCGATCGGACTCTGGGTATTTTTATTCCGCTGATTGTCACTAATTGTGCGATTGTCGCTCGTGCCGAGGTGTTTGCGTCCCGCAATCCGATTGGCGCGAGCATGCTCGACGGCCTGGCCATGGGCACAGGCTTTGCAGCGCTGCTGTGTGCCATCGGTGCATTTCGCGAACTCATCGGCCGCGGCTCGATCATGGCCAACCTCGATATGTTTTTCGGTGGTGAACCACTATCCGGCCTCGTGATCGTCGATGGCGGCTTCCTGCTCGCCGTTTTACCGCCCGGCGCATTTTTTAGTCTGGCGCTGGCCGTTGCCGGCAAGAACCATCTTGATCGACGTCGGAAAAACGCGGCGAAGCAAGGCGACCGTATTCATGTCCGTTGATGCGCTTCACTCGTGAACAAGGACAAGCGCACGGAAATCTATTCACGCCTGCGGGCGCTGGATCCCCATCCAACCACTGAATTGGAATACAGCAGTCCGTTTGAACTGCTCATCGCCGTCATACTCTCGGCACAAGCGACCGACATCGGCGTGAACAAAGCGACCGGAAAACTCTACCGCATCGCCAATACGCCGCAAGCAATCCTGGAACTTGGCGTCAGCGGTCTGAAGCGATATATCAAGACGATCGGACTCTACAATACAAAAGCCGAAAACATCATCAAGACCTGTCGCCTGTTGCTGGAAAGACACCACGGAGAGGTTCCAGGTACCCGGGAGGAGCTTGAGGCCCTGCCCGGCGTCGGGCGTAAAACAGCCAATGTCGTACTGAACACGGCCTTTGGCCAGCCTACCATCGCCGTGGACACGCACATTTTTCGTGTCGCGAACCGCACCGGACTGGCGAAAGGCAAGACACCGTTGGAGGTAGAAAAGCGTTTGACGAAGCTGACGCCGCAGGAATTTATGCTCGATGCTCATCACTGGCTCATCCTGCACGGGCGCTACGTGTGCAAAGCCCGCAAGCCCGAGTGCCCGCGATGTGCCATTGCCGATCTGTGCGAATATCGGCACAAGACGGTTGCCGGGGAGAGCGCATGATATTCGGCGAGAACCGCTCCGAGTTGCGGCAGATGTACGCGGATGCCTGGCGAAAATTCTGTGCCGACGAGCTGCTGACGCCGCTGGAAGCGCAAATTGCAGCCGTCGTCGAAGAACACCCGGAATACCAGGCGCTTGTCTCGGGGGGTGCTATCGAAGCCTCGTTTACGGCCGACGGTGGACAGACAAATCCCTTCTTGCACATGGGCTTACACCTTGCTCTTCGAGAACAGGTGAGCACTGACCGACCGCCCGGCATCGCGGCCACCCATCGGCGCCTGGCGCAAAAAAACGGCAATCCACATACCGCTGAACACAGCATGCTCGAAGCGCTGGCGGAAACGCTGTGGGAGGCGCAAAGCGAGAATCGCGCGCCCGATGAAATAAAGTACATGGAGCGGCTGCGGCGCCTGTCCTGATCGCGTGGTATTCATCCGCCGTTGTAATAATCTGCGGCAGGTCATGGTCTAATAAGGGGACTCCATTCCTACACAATGCATTGATTTCCATGGCGACAGCGACAAAAAACTACCCGGTTTCCGGTGCAGGTCTCGGTCTGCGACGAGGATTCATCGACAAGCTCATGGCGGCACCTCCGACCGAGGTCGACTTCATGGAAGTGGCTCCCGAGAACTGGATCCATGTCGGTGGCAAGCTCGGCAAGAAGTTTCGTTTCTTTACGGAACGATACCCGGTCCTGATACACGGTTTATCGCTCAGCATCGGAGCGCCGTCACCACTCAACGAAGCACTCGTTCGCGATATCAAGGATTTTATGCGCGTTCATGACATTGGTTTCTACTCAGAACACCTGAGTTACTGCGGGGATGATGGCCAGCTATATGACCTCATGCCACTCCCCTTTACGGAGGAAACCGTCAAGTACGTTGCGGCGCGTATTCGACGCGTACAGGACATCCTGGAACAACGCATGGCGATCGAAAACGTGTCTTACTACGCCCCTGCCGACACGACGATGACCGAGGCCGACTTCCTGAATGCCGTCATAGAGGAAGCGGACTGCGATCTCCTGCTGGACATCAACAATATTATCGTCAACAGCATCAATCACAAATACGACGCGCGCGACTTCATGTTGGCGATGCCCGCTGACCGACTCAGCTACTTCCATTTGGCAGGACACTACGTTGAAGCGGAAGATCTGCGTATCGACACTCACGGCGATGCCGTGATTGACCCTGTCTGGAACCTGCTCGGCGAAGCCTACGCACATTTCGGACCGGTACCCACATTGCTCGAACGCGACTTTAATTTTCCGCCGATGGCCGACCTGTTAGCGGAAGTTCGACGCATCAAGTCGATGCAGGAAGAAGCGCACACGCAGCGATCCGCGGAGGTCGCCAGTGCCTAAGACAGCTGACTTTAAGGAAAAGCAGTACGCTTTTGCGGCACACATACGGGACCCGGACAACAATCCTGCGCCAACGGGTATCGAGGATCGCCGTATGGCGATTTACCGGGAGCTGTTTTTCAACAACCTGTTGAATTTGCTCAGCACCACTTTTCCGGTTTTGACGAAACTGCACAGCGGCGAGAAATGGCGCTCGTTCATTCGCCAGTTCATGGTCGCGCATCAGGCGCAAACACCGTATTTCCTGGAAATCCCGAAAGAGTTTCTGGCTTTCCTCGAAAATGAATACGAAACGAACGACGATGACTTCCCGTTCCTGCTGGAACTGGCCCACTACGAATGGGTTGAGCTCGCACTGTCCGTCTCGGAAGAATCGAACGACGACCTGACGGTCGATGCCGACGACGATTTTCTGGGCAGCATACCCGTGAAATCACGACTCGCCTGGCCTCTGACCTATCGCTTCCCGGTGCACCGTATCTCCGAGTCCTTTAAACCCGATGGCGAGAGCGATCAGCCCACCTTCATGGTCATTTACCGAGATCGGCAAGACGAACTGGGCTTTATGGAATTGAATCCCGTCACTGCACGCTTGCTGGAACTCATCGCTGAGAATGAAAGCAGGAATGGTCGTGAGCTGCTTGAAGCGCTTGCCCGGGAGATCAGCTATCCCGATCCTCCGGCGTTGATCGAACACGGTTTGACAGCGATGCAGGAAATGCGAGCCGCAGAAATCCTGATCGGCACAAGGATCGGATCGTAAGCGATATAGCCGCGCCGGATTCAACAAACAGCACTCCCAACAACAATTCACTCAATCGGAGACGGAATAATGCAATTTCTCATACGTATGCAGGGATGGATGAATGCAACGAAAGCCGCAGACTTTCTCGGTCCGCTGGCCCTCAGGCTGTATCTCGTACCGGTATTCTGGGTGGCAGGCACCAACAAGCTCGATGGCATGGACGATGTTATCGCCTGGTTCGGGAACCCGGATTGGGGCCTGGGCCTGCCCTTTCCAACGCTGCTGGCGTGGCTCGCCGTCGGTTCTGAAGTACTCGGCGCCATTGCATTGTTAATCGGTCTCGGCACGCGCTGGTTTTCAATTCCCCTGATGGTCACCATGCTGGTCGCCGCATTCAGCGTGCACTGGAAAAACGGCTGGCAAGCGATTGCTGACCCAATGAGTCCGTTCGCGAATGAAAATGTTGCGGGTGCGATAGATCGACTGGACAAAGCGAAAGACCTGCTCAAGGAACATGGCAATTACGACTGGCTGACGGAAACCGGTAACTTTGTGATCTCGAACAACGGCATCGAGTGGGCCATCACGTACGCCGTGATGCTGCTCGCCCTGTTCTTCAGTGGTGCCGGCAAGCTCAGCCTCGATCACTTGATTGCGACACGATTCGCCGTCAACGGCAGCAAGTTATAAGATCGTCGGGTCGGATGTGAATAACGACAGGGCCGCGATCACGTTGCCCTGTAGCCATTCCGTCCAAAGCCAACTGAGGTATCAGAAAGATGCGCGATTTCCTGTTTCACGCCATGAGCATTCTGCAAGCGATGTCAGCAGTGCTCGTTTTCCTGCTGGGCCTTGGTCTGTTCGCAATCATCGTCATGTATGTCGTCGACAAGACCCAGACGCGCAGCGCCATTCGTCGAAACTTTCCGGTGGTCGGCCGGTTTCGTTATTTTTTCGAGAACCTCGGTGAGTATTTCCGGCAGTATTTTTTCGCGCAGGATCGCGAGGAGATGCCGTTCAACCGGGCGCAGCGCTCCTGGGTATACCGGGCCGCGAAAAACCTCGATAACACCATTGCTTTTGGCTCAACAAGAGACCTGCGACCGGTTGGTACCGTCATTTTTGTTAACTGCCCTTATCCGGTTCTGGAAACCAGCATTGCGAAAACCTCGCCGCTGACCATTGGTCCCCATACATCGCAACCTTACGTAACCGATTCCATATTCAACGTTTCGGCGATGAGTTTTGGAGCAATCTCAAGACCCGCTGTACTGGCATTGTCTAAAGGTTCAGCGATGGCCGGCAACTGGATGAATACCGGCGAAGGCGGGCTGTCGCCGTACCACCTGGAAGGTGGTGCCGATATAGTATTTCAAATTGGCACCGCGAAATACGGCGTACGCAACGAGGACGGCAGCCTCAGCGACGAAAAGCTAAAGGAAGTTGCCGCGCACGATCAGGTTAAAATGATCGAACTCAAGTTGAGCCAGGGGGCGAAACCGGGCAAAGGCGGCATCCTTCCGGGAGCCAAAGTGACCAAAGAGATCGCGAAGATTCGCGGCATTCCACCGGGTGCCGATTCGATCAGCCCGAACCGCCATCCAGAGGTGGATTCAGGTGAAGACCTGCTCAACATGATCAATCATATTCGCGACGTCACGGGCCTGCCGGTCGGCTTCAAGGCGGTCATCGGTGCCTACGGTTGGCTCGACGAGCTATTTACGTTGATACACGAACGCGGTATTGAATCGGCGCCCGACTTCATCACCGTCGATTCAGGCGACGGTGGCACCGGTGCCGCCCCCATGAGCCTGATGGATAGCGTTGGCTTGCCGTTGCGCGAAAGCCTGCCGCTGCTCGTTGACATGATTGACCACCACGGCCTTGGTGACCGAATTTTTGTCATCGCAAGCGGCAAACTGATCACTCCGACCGAGGCCGCATGGGCATTGTGCGTGGGCGCTGATTTCATTAATTCAGCGCGCGGCTTCATGTTTTCGCTGGGATGTGTCCAGGCACTGCAGTGCAACAAGAATACCTGCCCAACCGGTATCGCCACGCACGAAAAACATTTGCAACGAGGTCTGGACGTTGCAGATAAAGCCGAGCGGGTTCATCAATACTCGAAAAACATCCGCAAGGAAATCGGCATCATTGCGCATTCCTGTGGCGTCAGTGAACCACGGCAATTGAAACGTTTTCACTGTCGCGTGGTCGGTGAAGATGGCCGCTCTACGCCGCTTGATGAACTTTATCCCCCGCAAAGCGCAGAGTCAGCGGCTACCGTTTCTTAGGCATATACAAGTCCGTCAGCGTTCCTTCAAACGCTTCCGCCGCGAACGCGATGGTTTCGGACAATGTTGGATGCGGGTGCACGGTGAGACCTATATCCGCGGCGTCCGCCCCCATCTCTACCGCGAGTCCCACTTCCGCAATCAGCTCACCCGCACCGGGCCCGACAATGCCACCGCCGAGCACTCTGCCGCTGCTCTTGTCGAACAGCAGCTTCGTAAAGCCTTCATCACGACCGAGCGATAATGCGCGGCCACTCGCGGCCCAGGGGAATTGCGCTTTCTCATACTCAATGCCGTCGCGTTTCGCGTCGGACTCCGTGAGACCGACCCATGCGATTTCCGGGTCTGTGTAAGCCACCGACGGAATCGTGCGAGCGTCAAAAGCGCTCTTCTCACCCGCCGCCACTTCGGCGGCGACTTTGGCCTCATGAGAGGCCTTGTGGGCAAGCATCGGTCCCGGCACGAGATCGCCAATCGCAAATATATGTGGCGCGCTGGTCTGCATCTGTTTGTTGACGGCAATGACACCGCGCTCATCGACTGCTATGCCGGCATTGCCGGCATCCAGTTTATCGCCATTCGCGCGACGCCCCACGGCAATCAGGACGCGATCATAAAGCTGTGCAATTGGCGCGTTCTTACCCTCGAAACTAACCTCGATCCCGGCCGCCGTTGCGTGCATGCCGGTGACTTTTGTGCCCAGCATGATGCTGTCATAGCGCTTTTTGATGATTTTCTGAAAGGGACGAACCAGGTCAGGATCGGTGCCGGGCATGAGCGAATCCATTAGTTCAACGACGCTCACTTCCACGCCCAGCGCGTTGTAAACGCAGGCCATTTCGAGGCCGATAATGCCGCCGCCGACAACCAGCAGTCGCTTCGGCAAGGGATCCAGTTCGAGTGCACCGCTGGAATCCACGATACGTGGATCATCCGGAAGACCCGGAATACGGATACTTTGTGAGCCTGCGGCAATGATGCATTTTTCAAAATCCACGAACTCGCCATTGTCCAGTACCAGACGGTTGGCCGAATGAAATTTCGCGGTACCTTGCAAGACGGTGACTTTGCGCTGTTTTGCAAGTTGTTCGAGCCCGCCCGTCAGGCGACCGACGATCTCATTCTTCCACTGGCCGATTGCCGCTGCATCGATCACTGGTTTGCCGAAAACAACGCCATGAGCAGCCATCGCCTCAGCCTCATCGATCACTTTTGCAGCATGCAGCAATGCTTTGGACGGAATGCAGCCAACGTTAAGGCAGACGCCGCCCAGATTCGGATAGCGCTCGACGAGAATCACTTGCATACCCAGGTCCGCCGCACGGAATGCCGCCGTGTAGCCACCTGGGCCCGCTCCGATCACGACCAGCTCGGCGTTATGGACCACTCCCTGATCCGGCGTCAGCGCCTTCTCCTGAATCGTGGTCGCGGAAGATATCGCCGCATCCCGTTCAGCGGGATCCATGACGATGGTTGAATCGTGAGTCTCGTCGGACACTAGGGAATCGCCTCGAGCAAACCATCGACATTCGACAGTGCCTTACCTAGAAACGTCGTAAACCGGACAGCGTAGGCACCGTCGATGACTCGATGGTCGTAGGAAAACGACAGCGGTAACATCAATCGTGGTTTGAATTCCGAGCCATTCCAGACCGGCTGCATTGATGACCGGGACACACCCAGTATGGCCACTTCCGGCGCGTTTACGATCGGGGTAAACGCCGTGCCACCAATACCGCCCAGGCTCGAAATCGTAAAACTCGCTCCCTGCATCTGCTCTGCTTTCAATTTGCCTTCACGCGCCGCCAGCGAAAGCTCCGCCAGCTCCTTCGCCAATTCGTATACGTCTTTCTTGTCGGCGTCCCGAATGACCGGCACCATCAGTCCGTTCTCCGTTTCGGCGGCGAAACCCAGATGACAGTATTGCTTGTGAGCCAATGACAGGCCGTCTTCCGTCAACGATGAATTTACTTTTGGGTACGCCTGCAGCGCGGCGACGCAGGCTTTCAATATAAACGCCAGAGGCGTCAGACTAATGCCATTTTCTTTGGCTGGCCCCTTTAGCTGCTGGCGCCTGGCTTCCAGTTCGGTGATATCCGCAAGATCATGCTGCGTAACGTGCGGGAGATTAAGCCAGCTCGCCTGCAATCGTGGTCCGGATATTTTTTGAATGCGGGTCAGCGGTTGCACATCGATAGCACCAAACCTGGCGAAATCAACAACGGGAACTTTCGGCAAGCCACCGCCGGATGCAGCACCGCCGGTCATGATCTGCTTGACGAATGCTTTGACGTCGTCGTGCAGAATACGTGACTTCGCACCGCTACCGTTCACCTGCACCAAATCCACGCCCAACTCTCGAGCCAGCTTGCGCACGGACGGACTTGCGTGGGCCTTCGAGAAACCGGCTTCATTTATTGCGGGCAGGCTGCTTCCCGGCGGCGATGACGGCGCGGGCTTTTTCTCAGCGGAAATTGCGGCAACCGTGACCGTTTTCTCCACAGGTTTCGATGCCGGCTCAGCCGTATCCACGGCATCAATAATAACCAGCGGCGATCCTTCCGATACAGTATCTCCGACCTTGACCAAAACGGACTCTACCGTTCCTTTCGCGGTACTTGGAACATCCATGGCCGCCTTGTCGGTTTCAAGCGTCAGCAACGGGTCTTCAACATTGACCTCATCGCCAACCGACACATGCACTTCGATGACCTCGACGTCCGTGAAATCACCAATATCGGGTACGGCTACCGTTTGTTTTCCGATCGATGCCGGTAGCGGCGATACGGGCGATGTCATCACCGTCGTGTCGCCCTGCATAATCTTCGCTTCTATTGCGGGCGTCACCAGGACGGTGTCACCGACTTCGATCAGCATTTTTCCGATGACATCTCCCGTCGAAAGCCGGTCGCCGACGGTGACATTCAACTCGACGATGGTACCGCTGACCGGTGCCGGCACGTCGATGGACGCCTTGTCCGTTTCAAGCGTAATGAGGCCGTCTTCTTTTGATACGACATCACCCGCAGCAACCAGCACCTCGATGACCTCGACATCGTCAAAGTCGCCGAGGTCGGGAATTACGATATCAATATGATTCGCCACTCACCTGCTCCGATACGTCATCACAGCGTCACCGGATCCGGTTTTTCCGGATCGATGCCGTATTTCTCGATGGCCTGCATCACGGTCTGCTGGTCAAGCACACCATCATCGGCAAGTGCTTTCAGAGCCGCTACCGCGATGTACCGCTTGTCCACCTCGAAATGATCACGCAGTGCAGCGCGGCCGTCGCTGCGTCCGTAACCGTCGGTGCCCAACGACACGAACTGCCCGGGGATCCAGCGCTGAATCTGATCAGGTACGATTTTCATGTAGTCGGTCGCGGCGATATACGGCCCTTTTCGTTCGCCAAGGCAGGATTCAATGTAACTCTTCTTCGCGGATTCCTGCGGATGCAACTGATTCCATCGTTCAATCTCCAGCGCGTCGCGCCGCAACTCGTTAAAGCTGGTCACGGACCATACATCCGTGGGCAGACCGAAATCTTCCATCAACAAATCAGCGGCGGCCAGTACTTCCCTGAGAATTGTTCCGGAGCCCATTAACTGCGGTCGGACCTGTCCCTGTCCGCCAACCTGCAACAGGTACATACCACGCAGGATACCGTCTTCGACGCCCGCCGGCATCGGCGGCTGCACGTAATTTTCGTTCATGCAGGTAATGTAATAAAAAATATTCTCCTGTTCGCCGATCATGCGACGCAGGCCGTCCTGAATAATCACCGCCAGTTCATACGCATAGGTCGGATCGTAGGAGACGCAATTGGGCACGGTGGATGCGTGGACAAGGCTGTGTCCGTCCTGGTGCTGCAAACCCTCGCCCGCCAGCGTCGTTCGACCGGCCGTGCCGCCCATCAGGAAGCCGCGCGACTGCAAATCGCCCCCGGCCCAGATAAAATCGCCAATACGCTGAAAACCGAACATCGAATAATAAATAT
This sequence comes from Gammaproteobacteria bacterium, assembly GCA_013151645.1. Taxonomy (GTDB): domain Bacteria; phylum Pseudomonadota; class Gammaproteobacteria; order Steroidobacterales; family Woeseiaceae; genus JAADHU01. The sequence goes on from JAADHU010000028.1 coordinate 46,337, forward strand.
AAAACGGGATCATCTGCGTGTCGTGATTGCTGTACGACGTGCCGGCGGCCAGCCATGAACAAAATGCGCCACCCTCGTTGATGCCTTCCTCAAGTATCTGACCCTTCCTGTCCTCGCGATAGAACATCAGTTGCTCCGCATCCTGCGGCGTATACAGCTGCCCCTTGGAAGCGTAGATGCCAATCTGCCGGAACATGCCTTCCATGCCAAAAGTACGCGCTTCATCCGGCACGATCGGCACGATGTTCTTGCCGATCTGTTTGTCGCGAATCAGTGTCGTCAGTATGCGCACAAAGGCCATGGTGGTGGACGCTTCGCGTTCCCCCGTGCCTTCCAGTTGCGACTTGAACATTTCCAGTGGCGGTACCTCCAGCGGAGCCGGGCTTGAGCGCCGTTGTGGCAGAAAGCCACCCAGTGACCGCCGACGCTCCTGCAAATATTCCATTTCGGGACTATCGGCGGCGGGCTTGAAATACGGAACATCCGCAATGTCTTTGTCCGCAATCGGGATATTGAAACGATCTCTGAATTCCTTCAGTGCATCGACGTCCATCTTCTTTTGTTGATGCGCAATATTCTGCCCTTCACCGGCCTCGCCCATGCCGAAACCCTTGACCGTTTTCGCCAGAATTATTGTCGGCCGGCCTTCGTGTTTTACCGCTGCGTCGTAGGCCGCATACACTTTACGCGCATCATGCCCGCCCCGATTGAGTCGCCATACATCCTCATCGGACATATTGGCAACCATCGCCCGGGTTTCCGGGTAGCGACCGAAAAAATGCTCCCGAACATAGGCACCGTCTTTCGATTTGAAATTCTGATACTCGCCGTCAACGCACTCTTCCATCACTCGCCGCAACAGCCCCTCGTCATCGCGTGCCAACAAGGGATCCCACCGCGACCCCCAGACCACCTTGATGACGTTCCAGCCGGCACCGCCGAACGCGGCTTCGAGTTCCTGAATAATTTTTCCGTTGCCACGCACAGGCCCGTCGAGTCGTTGCAAATTACAATTGACGACAAAAACCAGATTGTCGAGACCTTCGCGCACGGGCATCGTAATCGCGCCCATGGATTCCGGTTCGTCCATCTCACCATCGCCCAGGAAGCACCAGACCTTGCGGTCACTGAACGGAACCAGATCGCGGTTTTGCATGTAACGCATAAAGCGCGCCTGGTAGATCGCCATCATCGGGCCCAGGCCCATGGACACCGTCGGGAACTGCCAGAAATCCGGCATTAGCCACGGATGAGGATACGACGACAAACCACCGCCGCCTACTTCTTTGCGGAAGCGGTTCAACTTCGCCTCGTCGAAGCGGCCTTCGAGGAAAGCGCGCGCATAAATACCCGGTGCGGAATGGCCTTGCATAAACACCATGTCGCCGCCGTGCGTGTCCGTCGGCGCGCGCCAGAAATGATTGAAGCCCACCTCGTACAGGGTGGCCGACGAGGCATAACTGGAAATGTGGCCACCGAATTCCGTGCTCTCCCGATTCGCGTGCAAAACCATGGCGATCGCGTTCCAGCGAATATAGGCTTCGATGCGTTTCTCGACGGCGCGATCCCCCGGATACTCCGGCTGTCGCCCGACAGCAATCGTATTCAGGTACGCGGTGTTCGGACTGTAGGGCAGATAAGCACCGGATCGACGCGCAAAGTCGATCATCTGGTTTAACAGAAAATGAGCCCTGTCCGGTCCGTGTTGCCGCAGCACGGAATCGATCGACTCCAGCCACTCCCGCGTTTCGGTTGGATCGTTATCGTCAAATCGGCTGAAATCACTCATATTTAGTCAACAACAGGCCTTTACAGCTGAGCCAGCAATTATGTGGCGTGAATAAATTAAGGTGTCCTGCTAGGATCACCGCACTCGCCGAGCCCACGATCTTCGACTGCTCGGTGGCGTCTCATTGATTTTGCGTATTATGGCTCATGCGGGCCACAAAGGTTAGTGCTGAAATGTCGCGTCTCGCTTTTAATAAGTTCATCGGAAACCAATTAAAGATCAGCCAATCCGTAGGCCAGCCGGACGCCAGCACTTTTAGCGGCATTGACCAGCTACTGGTCGTCCTCCCGGAGAAGATTGCCGACTCAGCCTGGCGCCAGATCCCCGGCGGAAGCCGATTGAAGACACTGCTCAAGCGCCAGCTAGCGGGCCGTGTGCCGGCCGTTTCCAGCCATTTGGACAACAAACGACAAACGACCATTCACCTGGGACACCTGGATGCCGATCACGAGCCCTTTGAACGCCTGACGTCGGCGCGCAAGCTGGTCGCGGCCGCCCTGCGGGAAAAAGCCGGTACCGTCGGCCTTTGGGTGATCGGTTTTAAAGCGGCCGATCAGCAGGGGTTGATCGAGGATATGCTGTCCGCGGCGCTCGCCGCGGCCTGTCCGCTACCGGCGTTCAAAGCGAAAGACACACCCCGGCGCATCAAGTCGCTGCGCATCATCGGCATTAAGAAGAAAATCGATGTCCGCCGTGTGAAAGCAGAAGCCAGCGGTAACAACCTGGCCCGTTGTCTCACCGCTCTGCCGCCGAACAAACTGGACGCACGCGAGTACGTAAAATTGCTGCGTGAGCTTGCGCGAACCAATAGCTGGCAGTTCAAAAAGTACGGCGTTGGCGAGTTAAAAAAGATGGGGGCTGGCGCCTTTCTGGCGGTCGCCCAGGGCAACGCCGACGACAGTGCCGCAATCGTTCGTCTGCGATACCGACCAGCCGGTCAATCAAAATCACCAGTGCTTAGCCTCGTTGGCAAGGGCATAATATTCGATACCGGCGGCACCAACCTGAAACCTTTCACGTCGATGCTCGACATGCACATCGACATGGGGGGCAGTGCGGTAGCAGTTGGCACCCTGCAGGCACTCACTGATCTTGGTGTACCGTTTGCGATCGATTGCTGGCTGGCCATTACCGAGAATCGCACGGGTCCAACCGCTTACAAATCGCAGGATGTTGTGACGGCAGCGAACGGCACTACCATCCAGACTATTCACACGGATGCCGAGGGCCGCATGGCGCTTGCGGATACCCTGGTTTTTGCCAGCAGGGACAAACCGGCTTTCATTCTTGACTATGCCACGCTCACCGGCGCTTGCATGACGGCTATAACCACCCGCTATAGCGGCGTGTTCACCAACCACCCCGACCTGCATCCGGTGCTGAAAAAGAGCGGCCGTGACAGTGGCGAACGCGTGTGGCCATTCCCGATCGGTAAGGAGTTTCTCGAAGAACTAAAGAGCGACACGGCCGACTTGATGCAATGTTCGGCCAACGGCGGCGGAGATCATATTCTGGCGGCGAGTTTTCTCAACGAATTCGTGGATGCGAAAATTCCGTGGGTACATGTTGACCTGAGCGCCTGTAAGCGCAAAGGCGGCCTGGCTCACATTCCCACCGATATCACGGGCTTTGGCGTACGCTTTTCGCTGCATCTCATCCTCGACAAGAACGTTCTCAATGAGACCCGAAGGCGACGGGAGTCGGGCCAATGAATGCAGTGCACACTGAGCTTCAACGATGAATGACGGATTTGCCATAGCCGACCGATTTCGGAGTTTTTTGCCCGTCGTCGTCGATGTTGAAACCGGTGGTTTCAATTCAAATACGGACGCACTTCTGGAGATTGCGGCGGTATTGGTCGATCCGCAGGCCGATGGCTCGTTGATTCGGGGCGAGACGTTCCGCTATCACGTGAAACCCTTCGAGGGCGCGAACATGGAAGCCGCCTCGCTGGCCGTCAATGGCATTGACCCCAATCACCCGCTACGACCTGCAATCGATGAGCGCGATGCGTTGCAACGCATTTTTCGAGAAGTGCGTCGCGCAGTCAAAGACCAGGGATGCACGCGCGCCATTCTGGTCGGGCACAATGCGGCGTTCGATCTCGGTTTCCTGAATGCAGCGCTGGAACGAACGGGAATCAAACGTAACCCGTTTCACCCCTTCAGTTGCTTTGACACCGCGACCTTGTGCGGTGTCGCTTACGGCCAGACCGTGCTGGCACGCGCGGTGAAAGCAGCAGGCATGGATTGGGATGAGCAGCAGGCGCATTCGGCAGCATACGACGCCGAAATCACCACCGACATTTTTTGCGATATCGTCAATCGCTTCCGGCCGATCTTCGAATCCGCCCGCCCGCGGAACTGGCACAACGAGAAAGAAACGGCGGTGCCGTCAGATAGTTAAACGATCCCGCTAAGCGGACTCCGCTCCGGGCTCCTCATCGCCAACCGCCTTTATCAGGCTTTGCAACTCGCCCGAGTGGTACATTTCCACGATGATATCGCAACCACCAACAAGTTCGCCATTCACGTATAGCTGCGGAAATGTTGGCCAGTTCGAATATACTTTCATGCCCTCGCGAATCTCAGGGTCCTCGAGAATATTCACCGTGGCATAGGGGTTGCCGATCGCATTTAGCGCCGCCACCGTCTGACCCGAAAAACCGCATTGGGGGAAATCCGGCGTACCCTTCATGTACAAAAGTACCGAATTGTTGTCCAGCTGTTCTCTGATTCTGTCGTTAATATCCACGTTTACTCACTCTGTTCAGTCAATGGTTTGATGCGATATATGACCGGTTTACCGGTTGTTCAAGTCGTATTGATACTAATCTGATTGTCAACGCGCACGACACCGCTGATATCAATCGCCATTCTGACTGCGCGATCACGCTGCGTAAAGCTTCCGGCGATACCGTGCAGCGTGACGATGCCGTTGTGCGTCTCAACCCGTAACCGCAGTGGCCCCAGCGCGTCATCCGCTGCAAACCGGCTGCGGATGGCGGTCGAGATTCGCTCATCCGCGGAGATTTGGGCGCCACCGCGACTGTCCTGACCGATCGAGCTGCCAGCTGACTTCCCCGATGAGCCCAGCAACATAGACGTGCAACCGCCAATCGTCAGCATCATTGCCAGTATCGCGAGCAATTTCATACTTTGTCTCTGCAAATCATATAGGGCCGATATTGTACTCGACTGGCCTAAAGGCACAATCCGACTTTATAATGGGCCCACGGTCGCGACTGGTAGGAAGCCGCGGCTTCGCCGACAGAAATACCGGCAACATCGAGAATCATTATAAAAACCAATCACTCCCTTGGGGGAATCAAGATATGAATCCATTGAATACGGTAAGCGGCACTATCATTGCGGGCGTCGTCCTGGCATGTGTGATCGCGCTATTCACTCCAGGCGAAGCATCGCTCCTTTCGGCCGTAAATGCAGGCACACTCTGGCTGCACGTACTGTCCGGCATTACCTGGATCGGCCTGCTTTATTATTTCAACTTTGTGCAAGTACCGGCATTGGCTGAAGCTGCCAGCGATGACGGTGGACCCGGCGGCGCCGGTATCACCAAATACGTCGCGCCGCGCGCGTTGTGGTGGTTCCGATGGGGCGCCGCCTTTACCTGGGTCACGGGCGCAAGCTACCTGGGCCACGCGGGACTTCTCGATGATGCGTTTGCACTGGGAATGCTTGGCGACACCATCAATGTGTATGCCATGACCATCGGTTTCGGCGCATGGCTTGGCACTTTCATGTTGTTTAATGTCTGGATTCTCATTTGGCCAAACCAAAAGAAAATTCTTGGCATGGTCGAAGCCACGGCCGACGAAATTGCAAAGGGCAAGCGCATTGCCTTCCTGGCCTCTCGCTCCAATACGTTGATGTCCATTCCGATGGTCATGAGCATGGTTGGCGCGCACCACGGATTCATGATGTAAATACTACTTCGTTGAGGTAACGAGAGACCCGGCCACGCGCCGGGTTTCTTTTTGGATACCGGATGACATGACTATCGATGAAACTCTGCAAGAAGACATACGGGCAACCGCTGCGCGCGTATTACTGGAAGACATCGGCACGGGCGACGTGACCGCTGACCTGATTCCAGCGGACGCAATAATCGACGCGACACTGATCACCCGAGAAACGATGACCATGGCGGGTCGCCCCTGGGTCGACGAAATATTTCACCAGCTGGATGCCAACATTGCTCTGCAGTGGCCGGTTAACGATGGCGATAGCGTGGCCGCCGGCACCATCATTTGTCGGCTGCAAGGACCCGCCCGCGCTGTCCTTAGCGGCGAACGGGCCGCGCTCAATATTCTGCAGACGCTATCCGCAACGGCCACACTGACGTCCGAATACGTCAGGGCCGTCGCCGATACTGACTGCCAAATCCTGGACACTCGCAAAACGCTTCCGGGCTTGCGGCGGGCACAGAAGTATGCGGTCCGCTGTGGTGGTGGCTGCAACCATCGCATGGGATTGTTCGACGCCATCCTGATCAAGGAAAACCACATCATGAGCGCAGGCAGTATTGGTGCCGCAATCGGTGCTGCCCGACAATTACACCCGGACCTGTCGATAGAGATAGAAGTCGAATCGCTGGCCGAGATGCGTGAGGCGCTGGCGGAAAATGTCGAACGCCTGCTACTCGATAACTTTTCATCAGAGCTGCTGGCCGGTGCCGTTGCAATGAATCAGGCGGAAGGCAATCCGCCGGCGGAACTCGAAGCATCGGGCGGAATGACGATCAATGAAGTAGCGGCTGTCGCGAGAACCGGCGTGGATTACATTTCTGTTGGCGCTATTACGAAAAACATTCGGGCTGTCGACCTGTCGATGCGCTTCACAACGAGCTAACTCGTTAATTCTGCGTCGAGGGCGTGCTGCCGAGGTCGCGTGCACCGGTGATGCCGATGGCAACCGGTTTGGGTTCCGCAACGCCGTAGCCTTGCGCATAGTCAACACCCATGCCTTTCAGCATCGTGATGATCTCTTCATTCTCGGCAAACTCGGCAATGGTCTGCTTGCCCGTCAGGTGACCGATCTCGTTAATCGAGCGCACCATTTCACGATCGATGGGATCGTGCAATATTTCCTTGACGAAACTGCCGTCGATTTTGAGGAAATCCACCGGAAAATGCTTAAGGTAGCCGAATGACGATAGCCCGGTACCAAAATCATCCAGCGCAAATTTGCAACCCAGTTCCTTCAGGGCGTTGATAAATCGATTTGCCTGCGAATAGCTGGCAATGGCGGCCGTTTCCGTGATCTCGAAACAGATCTTGGTCGCATCGAGGCCGCTCATCTGGAATTGCTCGATAACAAAGGGCAGGAATTTGTCATCGCCCAGACTCTGGCCCGACAAGTTAATTGAGCACAATGCGAGGCGTTCACGTTCATCGGCCTCAGAGACCAGCCAACGGAAGGTGTTAGTGATAACCCAGCGATCGATGCGCGGTGTAATGCTGTAGCGCTCCGCAGCTTCAATGAACAAGCCTGGAGCGACAATCGCGCCGGACTCATCTCGCATTCGCAACAATATTTCGTAGTGAACGCCCGTCTCTTCCATTTGCAGCGGCAAGATGGTCTGGCGGAACAACTCAAAGCGGTCGTCCTCAAGTGCCGTGTTGATTCGCGCCGCCCATTGCTGCTCGCGCCGACGCCGCATCAGATCAATATCGTTCTCACGGAAACTGTGGATACGATTCCTGCCGGCCTCTTTCGCCGCGGCACAGGCGCTGTCGGCCGCACTGATCAACGAAGCAACGTCTTCGTTGTCGGCAGAGATGGGCACGACGCCAATGCTGACACCCAGCCGGAAACTGCGATCGTCCCACATGAATTTGAATTCGCTGACCGCCACGCGCAGAACTTCCGCCGTCTGCATCGCTTCTTCCAGACTGCAGCTTTCGAGCAACACACCGAATTCATCACCGCCGAGCCGCGCCAGCGTGTCGCGCCAGCGAATTTTGGATTTCAACAGTGCGCCGAGCTGGCCCAGCAGTGCATCGCCCGCGCTGTGGCCGCACGAATCATTGACGATTTTGAACTGGTCGAGATCGAGATAACAAAGCGCATAGGATGTTTCCCTCGCTTTCGCACTTTTTAAGGCACGCTCCAGGCGGTTCTCGAACTCACGCCGATTCACCAGGCCGGTCAGAATATCGTGACTCGCATGGTAGGAAAGTCGCCGATTGAGTTCGCGCGACTCACTGACATCGTGGAAAACCAATACACCACCGGTGACATCACCCTTGCCATCTCGAATCGGTGACGCAGTGTGCTCTACATAGAGTTCATTGCCGTCACGCCGAATGAGTAACGTCGGGCGCACCGACTTGATCGGACGATTGCGCCGGATAGAAACGGCCAGTGGATTTTCGAGCGGCTCACAGGTTTCTTCGTGGAAACCGCGGAAAATTTCGTCAATGGGTCGACCGCTGGCGTCATCGACCTTCCAGCCGGTCAGTCCCTCGGCGATCGGGTTGATGTACTCGACATTGTAATCGGCATCAATGGTAATGACGCCATCGCCGATCGAACGCAACGTAATCTGCGCGCTCTCTTTTTCGCGAAACAATGCTTCTTCATAGAGCTTGCGGTCGGTGATGTCCACTTCCACGCCAATCAGGCGAATCAACCGTCCTTTATCGTCCTGCAGCGCCTTCGCCCGGCTTGTCATCCAGCGCCACTCACCGTTCTGGTGCTTCATGCGGTGCACGCTTTCAAACAGTGGTGTCTTCCCTTCAAGATGATCGCGCATTTTGCCCTGTACGCGGGCCATATCGTCCGGATGAACCAGCCGATACCAGTCCGGCAATATGTCTTCCTCATCGAGTTCGTAGCCGAGCATCTCCCGCCATCGCCGCGAAAGCTTGATGCGTTTCGTGGCGCCATCGAAATCCCACACGCCGTCGTGCGCAATCAGGTTAACCAGATCTTTACGCTCTTCAAGTGCCGCCAGCTGCTCCGTCGAACGCATGCGTTCAAGGCCAGACGCCAGCGACGAGCCAATCAGTTTCATCAACAAATGCAGGTTCGCGTCCCAGGCTTCGACCGGCCGTTCATTGGCAAGTGCCAGAAATCCGGCGATTTCACCGCGCACAGCAAAACCGATAATCAGACAGGAGCCAATGTGCAGTTCCGCCAGTCGCCGATATTCTGCGTCGGCGACGTTTGGCCCGTCCCCCAGGTCCGCAATTTCGATAAGGCGCAAGTGTCCTAGCCGTTTGTTGAGCCACGGCCAATGTGACAACGATTCGCTCGTCAACGCATCGGGGTTACAAGTGCAGAACACCGAACTCGATGACAGCACCGTTTCAATGATCGAACCGTCGGCGCTGAACAACGCCAGAAACGCGGCGTCACAACCAGTCGCATCGGGCAATTCGGCGAAGTTGCTGCGCAATTGATCGAGAAAGTGATCCGCATCCAGATTCTGGATATTAACGGCGATTTTCGTCTGCAGTGCATCAACAGCGCCGCGATTTCGTTCGCCTGCCCTGGGCCGCCGATTTCGTATCGGAACGGGGCCCGCCTGCTTTTCGCTGGACGGTGTGTTCATAGGGCTCTATTCGCCGCATGGGTCAAATACATCAAATCACTCAATCTTCGTTGTGGGTGACGCGATTTAACATTTTCATTGTCGACTTGCGTGCTGCCTGATGCAGTAGGCGCATTTTGACAGGTTACCGCAGGAATACAAGGTAAGTGACTGTAATATTTATGTCTTCTTCGTATTCTTGCAGATCACCCTGCGCCTAATCGGCTGTTTAACCGGCGCCACGTCAACCGTCTCCCACCGCTGGCGTTATAGCCCGTAACCCTCATGATTTTCGATAAGGAGACGAACATGAACCTTTCCAACAACCGCCTGCCCGGCGTGAGCCACCGAACGATATGGATGTCCGTAACGCTAGTGCTCTTTGCGTTACTCCTCACGGCCTGTGGCGGCGGCGGGGCAGCGACTACCGCAACCCCGGCACCCATCGCCGTCGGTTGTAACCCGGCCGATCCCGCCACAAGTTCCGAATGCGGCACGTTATTTATCGGCATAACCGATGCCGACGGCGATTTTCTAAGCTATACCGTGGATGTCGTCTCGTTGCTGCTTGAGAAAGCCGACGGCTCTGTCATTGAGACACTGCCAAACACCACACGGATCGATTTTTCTCAATACGTCGATTTGACCGAGTTCGTCTCGGCCGCGACCGTACCGCCCGGCGTTTACGTCGCCGGTACGATCAGTCTCGACTACACGGACGCCGAGGTCATTGTCGAAGCCAATGGCGAGGCCAAGGAAGCCATCGTCGTCGATACGAATGGTGTCGCGCTGACGCAAGCTGACTTGAAAATTGTGCTGCCGGACGACAGTCATCTGCGCATTACGCGAGGACTCGCGTCTTTGCTGACGATCGATTTCGACCTCGCCGCGTCTCACACCGTTGACATCGCATCGACGCCAGCGATCGCAACCGCGGAGCCTTTCATCGTCGCCGAGATTGATCCGGTAGACAGCAAGGACATTCGCGTACGCGGCCTTTTTGTTGAGGCGAACGAAGCCGAGATGGTGTACACCGTCGCGATACGACCATTCCATGATCGTGTCGGTGACTTCGGCCAGGTACAGGTTTACGTCACTGACGACACCGAGTTTGAAGTCAATGGAGAGATGTTTGCCGGTAGCGAGGGCCTGCGCGCCCTCAACGTCGCCGGTCGCGGAACGCTGACCGTCGCTCAAGGCACGTTAAACGTTGCCGAGCGAGCATTCACCGCGAACATCGTACTCGCTGGCAGCAGCGTGCCTGGCGGCGAAGTTGACGCCGTTAAAGGCAACGTGATTTCCCGCAACGGCAACGAACTCGTTGTGCGGGGTGGCACGGTTATCTTGCGGGACGAACGTGCATTTTTCCGCGATGACATCACGGTTACCGTCGGCCCGGATACCCGCGTTTTCAAAACGACGTTTGACGGTCAGTTGACGACCGACGCGATTTCGGTGGGTCAAAACGTCACCATCCGCGGTGAAGTGACCGTACGGGACGAAAGTGGTTTGCACATGGATGCAACGGCCGGTGTCGTACGTATGAACGTGACCCACCTGAGTGGTACCGTAAACACCGTCATGCCCGGGCAAATAGACATTGCCTTGCACGCCATTGACCGCCGCAGGGCCGATCTCTTCGACTTTAGCGGTACCGGCATGAGTGCAGACACCGATGCTGATCCGACCAACTATGAAGTGTCTACCGGCAATCTTCTGATGCCGTTCCAGTCGAGTGGCAAACCGGTTGTCGTTTTCGGTTTCCCGAATGACTTCGGCGCAGCACCACCGGATTTTGCGGGACGAACGATTGTCGACTTTACAGAGGTACGCAGTGTCCTGGGTGTTGGCTGGGGAGCCGCAGGCACAACGGCACCGTTTCTCTCCATCGGTCCGGACGGCCTGTTGCTGGACAACCAGAACGTGGATATTGACCAGCGACATTACATCAAGAGCGGTCCGGTTCTGATTGACCTGACCGCGCTCGATTCCGGCACGCTGATCGCACCGCGCGAAACCGGCCGTAAATTGTTCATCCTGAAAACGACGGACAGCCTGCAGCTGTATGCCGACTTCAGCGAGTTCACCACGGCCGTGTCGAATGAACTCGGCGCAGGTTCAACCGCACGATCGATGTTTGCTCGCGGCCAGTACGACGCTGCCAGCAACACGTTCTCAGCGTACAAGATTGGCGTCTATTTGCTGGAGCCGTAAATTGAAGGTGTCGATGTAGTCCTTCTTGCGACTGCCGGGGTTATCCCCCGAAGTCTCCGGCAGGCCTGGCTCCGACCCCGCACTGAAAGGTGCGGGGTTTTTTTTTGCGTCCATCCACCTGACACGCGACCCCACTAAAGCCGATACGAGCGCAACAGTCTGCTAGCATGCCTCCCATGGAAGACCTAAGCGAACTTATCGATCTTGCCAAGCGCCTCCCGAAGGCCGAGCTGCATTTGCACATCGAAGGCAGCCTTGAGCCCGGCATGGTCATGCAAATGGCACAGCGAAATCGCATTGACTTGCCGTTCAAATCAAGCGAGGAACTCGAGGCACTTTACGATTTCAGGGATCTGCAATCGTTTCTAGACCTTTACTTCCTCGCGACCAATGTTTTGCAAACCGAACAGGATTTCTACGACCTGACCTGGGCCTACCTGGAGCAATGCAAGGCAGAAAACATCGTACATACCGAAATCTTCTTCGACCCCCAGAGTCATACTCATCGGGGAATTCCGCTCAGGGTTGTCATTGACGGCATTCATGGTGCGTTGACCGAGGCCAAATCCGAACTGGACATCAGCAGTCGCCTTATTCTGTGTTTTCTCCGTCACTTGCCGGCCGACGATGCCTTGGCTACCTGGCAATCAGCCGAGCCTTTCCTGGACCGTATTGACGGCGTCGGACTCGACTCGGCCGAAAAAGATTTCCCGCCGGAACTGTTTACTGCTGTATTCCAACTGGCGCGGGAAGCCGGGCTGAAAACCGTCGCACACGCCGGTGAGGAAGGCCCTCCTGCATACATTCGCCAGGCCGTGGACTTGCTGCAGGTTTCCCGGATCGACCACGGCGTCCGTATAACAGAAGATGCCGCCCTGCTGGCAGAAATCGCCCGCCGGCAAATTCCGTTGACGGTGTGCCCTCTTTCGAATACCCGCCTGTGCGTCTACGAATCAATGCAGGAACATCCGTTGCTGGAATTGTTAAAGCAAGGATTGCTGGTGACCGTCAATTCCGACGATCCCGCGTATTTTGGCGGCTATTTGCAACAGAATTTCGTGGCTGTCATCGATGCCTTGAAGCCGAACCGGGAGCAGGTGCTGCAGTTAGTCCGCAACGGCTTTGTTGCCAGCTTCCTGGATGAGGCCAGTCAGTCTCGATGGCTGGATGAAATCGAGCAAAGCAACTGAAGGATAAGGAAAAATGGTGCCGGTACGCGGAGTCGAACCACGGACTTCCACATTACGAATGTGGCGCTCTACCAACTGAGCTATACCGGCTTTGAGCCGTTTTTCGGTACGTCGCGGTAGCGACGTCTGGCGGCGCGAGAGTATAGCGCCGCCATGTCTCGATCACCAGTGTGGCCGGTGAGATTCGTCAGATTTTCCTGTCGCGAATCTTGATCAGGACGTCGACGTTCTCCAGTTCCGTACCCGGCGGCAATGGCGGCAGGTTCATGATACGGATTTGCTCGTCGGGGATGTCGCTCAACTCACCGATATCGACGTGATAAAAATGATGATGCGGGTGAATCGTTGAGTCATAGAATGTGCGGCTCGGGTCCACGTGCAGTGCTCTCACAAGACCTTTTTCGGCAAACAGATGCAGGGTGTTGTATACGGTCGCCTTGGATACGCGACTGCCTTTCTTGCGCAACATCGCCAGAATCTGGTCGGCCGCCAGATGCTGCGGTTTATCCAATAGAATCCCTGCTACTTCAAGGCGTTGCGATGTAACCGCGATTCCGAATTCCGTCAAACGGGTCTGAATGTCCATTCGAGACATCGTCAGATCCTTTAGATTGAGTCCAATTGCCCAGTATAAGCGAAAATCGTTCTCATTTGACCAGTGCACGCACGCTTTGAGCGCGAAAACGCCTTGTTTTGGCCAGTTTGTGGCTGCTGACCCTGTTCCGTACTGCGTTATTCTCGTGTCCTCGAACAAGGAGGTTCGCGATGAATCAACGCCGACACTGGACCGGTTACAGCCTGTATGAGTTACTCATGACACTCGGCCTCGCGGCCATCATTTTCGGCCTGGGACTGCCGTCATTCGGCCGTCTCATCGCGGACAAGCGACTATTGGTCGAGAGTACGGCGCTCTTCCACGCGGTGCACCGCGCGCGCCAGGAATCCATCGTCAGACGTCGCGTTGTCAGTATTTGCCCGAGCGTTGACGCACTGTATTGCGACGCCGACGGGGACTGGTCCCGGGGCTGGATCGTTTTTGCCAACAAGGGCTGGACCGGACTGGATATACGTGACGACACCGAGACCCTGATCAGTCAGCATCGCGTCGGCGATAGCGCACGCATCGAGGCAAACCGGGCAATTTTTTCCTTCCGCTCGACACACAAGAGAGCCACCAACGGGACTGTGATCGTCTGCGACCGCAGCGGCCGCGCCGAAGCACGAGCCGTCGTCATCAGTTATACCGGCCGGCCCCGGGTTGCACGCCGGAACACCCGTGGCGTGCCGTACCGGTGTGCGGATTAAGTTAAGTCATTGTGATCGAATTCGACCGTCCGTCGGTCATCAGCGGCCGCTGGTCGGATACTCGACGTGACGCTCGCTCCGGCAACGTATATTAGCGCCATGAAAACGCAGTCTCAAAAAGGCTTCACGCTGTTCGAATTGCTGATTACGATGTTGATCGTCGGCGTGGTAATGACACTTGGCTTGCCCAACCTCACCTCATTCGCGCAAAACAGCCGCGTGACAACCACCGCCAATGACTTGCTTGCCAGCTTGTACCTGGCACGCTCGGAAGCGGCTCGATCAAAGACCAACATTACGATCTGCGGCAGCCAGTCCCCCATGGCGGCAAATGCCGCTTGCGATGGCACGTTTGACGACGGCTGGATCGTTTTCGTTGATTCAAACCTCCCCGCTGCGGTACGTGACGTCGTGAATGAAAATGTACTAAAAGCTTATCCGGCCATTGACAGCGAACTCGACATCGTGACCAACGGCGGCGCAACGTATTTCAGTTTCGCCGGCACCGGACTCGGGCGTGGCAACATCAATGGCACCGCCCTGCAAGCGGCAAGAATCTGTGATGATCGTGGCAACGTGACCGTCGTCGGCGACAGCGACTCGGCGGCAAGAGTCCTGATCATCACGCCGATTGGCCGGGCAACGGTATTGCGCGACGTTGCGCAGATCACGGCACAAGGCGGCTGTCCATGAGCGACAGTCACATCCATGCAGTCCTTATCGGGAACAACACAGTGAAACCGAATTCCGAAATGCGTATCAGGACCACGGTAGCCGGTTTTTCACTGGTTGAAGTTTTGATCGCACTGGTCATTATGTCGGTCGGCATGCTCGGCATCGCCGGTCTTTATGTGCACACAATGCAGGCCGGTCGCACCTCGCTTTTCCGCCACCATGCAGTCACGCTGGCAGGCGATATCGCGGATCGCATTCGCGCCAACCCGCTGGCCGGTGTCGGCTACATCGTGGCCGGCGTCGACAACAACTGTGTTGACGGTGGCGTCGATTGTACAAGCACCGAGATGGCGCAAAACGATATTTTTCTGTGGGAGCAGCAGGCGGACGATACTTTACCTGCCGGTACCGTCAACATCGTTTTTAATAATGGCATCGTCCCGAGTACCTACCAGATTACCGTGAGCTGGAACGAGGCGGGACAGAATCCGCCGCCGCAATATCGAATCACCATTCCGGTCTTCGGGATTTGATGCCATGAAACACCGTCTACTTCGAATGCCGCTATCGTCTCGCCATCACGCGGGTGTCACACTGGTTGAACTCATGGTATCGCTCGCCATCGGCTCGTTTTTGATGATTGGCGCGATTCAGATCTACAGTCAAAGTCGCCACGCCTACGTAATCAATGATTCCATAGCGCGCGTCCAGGAAACGGCACAATTCGCTATGGACACCATCGAGGCGGATTTGCGCATGGCCAGCAACTACGGCCGCAGCAGCCGTAGCGATACGATAGAAGGACGTTCAGTACCCGGCAACGATAACCCCTATAACCTGGTGATTGACGGCGCCTGTGGTGTTACCTGGATCCTCAATTTAACCCAGCCTGTCGAAGGCGATAACAACAACTACGGTCTGTTGTGTGCGGCGACCGGTGCTGGTGGTGCCCAGGCGAACTCGGATACGATCACCATGAGACGTGCGACGGTAGCGGCAACGGCATTGCAGCCCGGCCGCCTGCAAATACAATCGACGCGCCTGCAAGGGCAGATCTTCGATGATGGCGTAAGACCGGCCTCGTTCGGTGCGCCGCCATTGTCGGAAACGCATGACCTGCTGGTGAACTCCTATTACGTTGCGGCAAATTCGACCCTGATTCCGGGAGTTCCCACGTTGCGCCGCAAGACGCTTGGCGTGAATGGTGGCGCGCCACAAATAACCGATATTGAAGTCGCACCCGGTGTCGAAAATATGCAGTTGCAGTTTGGCGTCGACATGAACGGCGACAACAGCGTGGATCGATACGTCAATCCGGGCGATCCGGTGATCGATCCCGCCGTTGGCATTGGCGGCGGCTGGGTGCCGACCGCGCGCGTGATGACGGCCAGAATCTGGCTGGTGGTGCGCTCAATCTCGGTAGAAACCGGCATTGTTGACCTGAAGGACTACGAACCCGGTGACGTCGATCTTGGCGTACCCAACGATCAGTTTCGGCGTCTGATGGTGTCGAAAACAATACTGCTGCGCAACACCAGAACGTAGCAGGAATATAGCAGGGCATAGCGATGAAATATTATTCAGGCAAACGAAACCAGGGTGGCGCGGCGCTTATTGTCGGGCTCATTTTGCTGGTCGTGATCACTGTACTTGCCATTTCCGGCATGAATACGGCGACGACCGAAATCGCGATGGCGAGAAATGATCAAAGCAATGAGAACGCTTTCCAGGCAGCCGAGACCGGACTTGAACAAGCATTGGCGCAGGGCAGTTTCAATACGGTCACCCCGGTGACGCTGACGCAGACCATCAACTCCGGTTATGACGAAATCAGTGTGGATATCACTTTCGAAAGCTCAACGATCGTGCCGGACCGCGCCTTTAGTCTGGGCGTCGGCAGTGGCATTGCGGCTTATCATTTCAATGCGATATCGACAGCGGATTCGAAACGAATTGCAGCCGGGCCCGCGACCGATCGTGATGCGTCGGCCGTTCATTCTCAGGCATTTTATAAAATTGGCCCGGAGTCATCGACGTTGTAAATCGATGATGATCCGATTCAGGACTTGGAGAACCAGCAAATGAAAATATTAAGATCTTCGCTTTTCGGCCTGGCGCTTGCCGTCAGTCTGTCAGCGACAGCGGATATGCGGACGATCGCTGCGGCTTATGAAGTGGCCCTCAGCGACATTCAAATGCCGGCTTCCGAAAACGGTGTTTTGGCCTTCAAACAATGTTCGACCTGCGATCTTGAGGTTGTCAGCGTTAACGACCACACGCAATACGTTCTCGATCACGAAGACCTGGAGCTTGCCGATTTTCGCCGCTCTCTTGCGACAGTACGCGATCGATCAGCCGTCAGCGTCACCGTAAAACACCATTTGGAATCAGACACCATTGTGCGGGTCTCGGTCAGTTTGTAGCGATCCGGGACGACTTAAGAGAAAGGGATAAGATCATGAAGATCGACACGAACAGAGTCACATGGACGAGCCTTGCCTGCGCATTTACGCTTGTATCGGGTGCGCCGGCCTGGGCCGACGACACCGAATTACTTTTGGTCACGCCGGCGAGCGCCGCGAATACGTTCGATACCAATATCCTCATGGTTATCGATTCGTCGGGCAGCATGGGTTCGGACGAAGAGGTCAACCAGCCCTACGACGGCACTACGACTTATCCGACTGGCCCGGGCAGCTGCGATGCCAGCAAAATGTATTGGAGCACGACCGGGGTTACACCGAATTGTAACGCCGGTAATGACCGCTTCATCGACAAGACGTCGTTTTTGTGTGCCGAGGCAACACGACAGGTCGACGGCATTGGAATCTACAAAGATTTAATGGTACAGCATCGCGTGGATAATACCGGCGCCGTTCGCTGGGAGAATCTGGAATCGGGAAATATGACCGATATCGTGGAATGCCGGGCTGATTCCGGCGTCGACGGCATCGGACCTGACACCTACGCACAGGCTGGCACCGATCTCGCTGCGTACACCGCGGACCCGACCAAAGAAATCGCCTGGGGCAGCGGTCCGGCCTCTCAGTTTTACACCGTTTATGACGGAAATTATCTTAACTGGATTGCCAACCCGACGCTTGTCACGATGAGCCGAATCGATATCGTCAAAACGGCAACCAAGATTGCGATGTCGTCAATCAGTCGGTCCAATATCGGTATCATGCGATTTAACGGTAACGATGGCGGTATGGTCATTCAATCGATGATCGACCTTGACAGCAATCGAGCTGCACTCGATGCCGTGGTGGACGGTATTAACGCCGGGGGCAATACGCCGCTGGCCGAAACGTTATACGAAGCAGCCTTGTATTGGACGGGCGCACCCGCCGAATTCGGCAGCTATGCAATCAGCGATGCCGATGCGTTTGCGACGATAGCACCGACGCCGGAACAATACCTCGCGCCACAGAGCCCCGTCTGCACGAAAAACTTTAACGTCGTGCTGACGGACGGCACGCCGACGCAGGATGTTGAAGCACAGGTTCTTGCTCCAACCCTGCCGAATTTCGCCAGCAAACTGGGGCGAGCTACCTGTACCGGCGCCGGCAATGGTAGTTGTCTCGACGACATCGCAGAATATTTGTCACTGCCGGACATTGACGGTTTGCAGCCAGGCGATCAGTCGGTTACCACCCACACAATCGGCTTTACAATCAATCTGCCCATTCTGAAGGATACCGCCGAGGTCTCCGGTGGCGAATATTTCCTGGCCGACGACGTCGAAAGCCTGACTCTGGCACTTCTGGAAATATTTCAGGATGCCAGTGAGCAGTCGCTTTCTTTTACCTCGCCAGCGGTCGCGGTCAACGCGTTTAACCGGACACAGAATCTCAACGACCTGTACATGACCGTTTTCAAGTCCAGAAGCAAAACGCACTGGCCAGGGAACCTCAAGAAATACCGCCTGTTGAACGGAGAAATTACGGACGTCAATGGCGCTCCGGCCGTCAATGCAGCAACTGGCTTCTTTTTGGATACGGCGACCAGTTTCTGGACGGCGAGCGGGCCAGACGGCAAGGAAGTTGAACTAGGCGGAGCCGCAAACAATCTGCCGGCCCCCTCTTCCAGAATCATGTTTACCAACAATGGCGACTCCGATCTCACCGCCGGTAGCAATGCTTTGTCCACCGCCAATTCCGGCGCTTATGTGCCAGGTGACTTCGGTCTCACGGGCGCCGCCAACGAACCCAGCCTGGACGATCTGATCGATTGGGCTCGAGGCGTTGACGTACGTGACGAAGATAACGACGTGACCACGACCGTCAGAAACGCTATGGGAGATCCGTTGCATTCCCAGCCGGCGGCTGTCGTCTACGGCGGCACGGCGGGCAGTGAAGACGTCGTGGTGTACACGGCGACCAATGATGGCTATTTGCACGCAGTCGATGCGGCGACCGGTACTGAGCTCTGGTCGTTTATTCCGAAGGAATTGCTGCCCAGACTGTCGGAGTTATATTTTGATCCCGATACGAATTTCAAGAGTTACGGAATTGACGGCGACGTTGTTTCCGTGGTCGTGGACAGAAATAACAACGGTATTATCGATGGCACAGATTTTGTTCATCTCGTCTTCGGCATGCGCCGCGGCGGCAACAGCTATTATGCCCTGGATGTAACCGACAAGAATTCCCCGCAATTGATGTGGAACGTTACCATTCCCGGTTCCGGTCAAAGCTGGTCCACTCCCGTTATTACCAAGGTAAGAATCAATGATCCGGCGTTGAACGCAGACGAGGCGGTTGTCATTCTCGGTGCAGGTTACGATCCCGTACACGATACCAACGCTTTTCCGACGACAGCAGACAATGCCGGTGCCGGCTTGCTAATGCTCGACTTGAAATCGGGCGCAGAACTCTGGCGTGCCAGCAACGACGTCACCGCCGACCTGACGGTTTCGGCAATGACGCGTGCATTCCCGGCGCAGGTTCGCGTTGTGGACTTGAATGGCGATCGCATTGCAGACCGCATGTACGCGGCTGATGTGGGCGGACAACTGTGGCGATTCGATATTTTTAACGGACAGCCCGCATCGAGTCTGGTTACCGGCGGCGTCATCGCCCGGTTAGGAGCAGAGGGAATTCCGACCCCTACCGCGGGTGATACGCGGCGCATATACAACGCCGTGGACGTCGCAATGTTCAGTGATCCCATACAGGGTCGACGATTCATCTCCGCCAGCGTCGGCACCGGATACCGTGCACACCCGCTGGATAAAACGGCGAACGATCGGTTCTATTCTTTCCGCGACAAAGACGTCTTCAACCGCCTGACGCAGGCTGAATACGACGGTTACGATATTGCCGTCGATGGCGACTTCGTCGAGGTAGGCGGATCAACCCAGGCGGTTGTCACAACCAACGACCGCGGTTGGCAATTTACACTACCGGCGGACCAGAAAGTGCTGGCCACTGCGCGAACGTTTAATGACGAATTATTTTTCGTAGCGTTCGCGCCGGATACGGTTGCCGCCGCTGACTGCCAGGTTCAGGTCGGACGAAATTTCCTGTACCGCGTCAGCATCGTCAACGGCGATCCCGTCGTGAATAATCTCGACTCTGTTCTGGATGCGGACGCCGACAACGAGCGCGTCTCTGATCTCGCCCAGGGCGGCATCGCGCCATCACCGACCTTCCTGTTCCCCAGCCCGGCGGCCGGTTGCGTCGGTGCAGCATGTTCGCCGCCACCCATTATGTGCGTAGGTGCCGAGTGCAGCCCGCCAGGATTCCAAAATAACCCGGTGCGTACCCTGTGGACACAGGACGGCATTAACTAGATGAAAATGCCCGCACGAAGATTGTCGATGCGCAAGTACGTTGCCGGCGTAACGCTCATGGAACTGATGATAGTCGTCGTGATCGTCGGCATTCTTGCGGTCGTCGGCTACCCGAACTACCGCGACTTTGCGGCGCGCGCAAAACGCACCGAGGCAAAAGCTGCGCTGTTGCAAATAGCGACCAATCAGGAGCGCTTTTACCTGAATAACAACACGTACACCAATGACTTGACCAATCTTGGCTTTCCTGTCGCTGGCACCTACACAACGGACAGCGGCTCGTATGATGTTAGTATCGTAGCTGGCGCGAATGCAAACAGTTATACGGCTATCGCATCATTCAGACTGGGTGGCGCAGAAGCCGGCAAGTGCTTAACGTTTACCATTGACGGCGCGGGGGCCAGAACGTCCGCACCGCTTGCCGATTGCTGGACCCGCTCGCGGTAAGAAGAGAAAGTGCCGAACATCAAGACTTGGCCGCTGCCCTGCCGGAGATAAACAACGCATCGATAATAATCAATCCGGCGCCGACCGAAATAGCAGCATCGGCCACATTGAACGACGGGAACGGCCAACCGGCGATCCACACCTGGAAGAAATCAACGACGTATCCCAACCGAATCCGGTCGAGGACGTTGCCCACCGCACCACCGAGAATCAGGATCAGACCCGACGTCAGAACGGACAGCTTTTCCTTCCTTAACTGAAAAATCCAGGCGACGATGACCGCACTAACGATCGTCGCCAGCACGGTAAAAAACCATCGCTGCCAACCGCCCGCATCGGCGAGGAAACTGAAGGCCGCTCCTTCGTTTCGTTGATGCGTGATATTGATGAAAGAATTGACCGGTATCCTGTCGTAAAGGGGAACCCATTTAACAATGGCGAACTTCGTCAATTGATCAAGACCGACAATAACGGTCGAGGCGATCATCCATAACGCGAATGGCTTCCACGTGCTCGGTTGTTTGCTGGCCGCTTCATTCAATTTTCTGCTTCCTCATTGGTTAATTTCACGTCGGTCGTTCGGACAGAATCAAGCTGGCCCTGGCCATGTGACTGACCATATGATCGACGAGTTTTTCGACAGTATCGAAGTCTTCCTGATCACTGACTCGCGCGATGAAATCGACATCGAGCTGTGCTCCGCCGACGTCATGATCGCACTGCGGTATGTGCAAGGCGAAATACGATCCGAAGACGGCATTCGCCTGACTTCTCCCAATGCAGGCAACGGCATCAAGCGACTTTTCCGCAATGCCGCCAACTTTAACAGCAAATACACCTCGCACTGCGCTCTCACGACGCTGCAGATTGACGAATATTGCCGGCACATCGTGCGGCCGCCGTTCCTGGCGCATGACTTTGCCGGACATCCGGTAATACCGTCCCAACAATAGCCGCGCCCGCTGCATTTCGCCCCCTCGAAGCGCATTTCGAATAGCGGTACTACTTACCCTCTCACCCGCCAACATTACGCTGGGTACGTCTTCAACGCTGAAATCCAGTGCCCGGCCTGCGCGCTGCAACTGCTCCAGATTGCCCTCCCGATTCCTCGCAAAAACGAAATCGTCACCGATCACCAGGTGTCGCACGTTCAATGCATGTATCAGTAGTTTCCTGATAAACGTATCAGCTGAAATATTTCGCATCTCGGCATCAAACTTCGGGCAGTAGAAAACGTCGAAACCCATGCTGTCGAGCGCAATGAATTTTTCACGAAAGCGTGTCAATCGGGCTGGCGGATCATTCGCCGCGAAATACTCTTTCGGCGTCGGTTCAAAGCTCATGACAATCGCGGCGAGATCACGCGCCACGGCCTCTTCAAGAACGCGTTCCAGCAATCGCCGGTGGCCCAGATGCAAGCCATCGAAAGCACCAATGGTGACGACACTTCCGCCGGTCACTCGGGAGAACGGGAATGCGCTGTCTGTCCGTGCTAGATACATGCCATTCGCGTTCACTAGTCAGTACGCAATCGTAGTGTCGCCGATCTGACACCGAGCACGAAAAGCACCGCGGTATAGACAGCGGCACCCACCGCCACATCCAATAGCACAGAGAATACCCGGCTCGAACCATCCAGTTCAATCCACCACTCAAGCGGCCGCGACAGTAACGTGAGACAAAACACCATGCCAATATTGGCCAGCAAGAACTTCAATAACAGGGAACGCCATCCCGAAGAATGGTGAACGATTCCATCACGACGCAGGCCCCGGTACAATAACCAGGCGTTGACGAGCGCCGCGATCGAAATTGCAAGCGCCAGCCCGGCATGCGTACCGACGTATCCGGCTCGCTGCATAAAATACGCCAAAGTCACACTGAGTATGAAATTGACGCCGAGAGCGATCAGACCGATTTTTACGGGCGTTCGTGTATCTTCGCGAGCAAAATAGGCCGGAGCAAGTATTTTTACGAAAGAAAAGCCGACGAGCCCGACCGAAAACGCCTGCAGGCTCAGCGCCGTCATACGAACGTCGAATTTGCTGAATGCGCCACCGTAGAAAATCGCAGCGACCAGCGGCTCGGCCAATACAATCAGCCCGCACGCCGCTGGAACCGCGATCAATACGACAAGCTTCATCGACCAATCGACGGTATTGGAAAACTCTTTCTTGGAATTCGCAGCATGTTGTCGTGACAAATACGGCAATGTTACGGTTGCCAGCGCGATACCGAACAAGCCCAGCGGGAACTCCATTAGTCGGTCTGAAAAATAGAGCAAGCTGATTTTCCCGACACCGAGGAGCGAGGCAATAATCCCGCCGAGCAGGACGTTTATTTGTGCCACTGATGAGCCGAATATCGCCGGCAGCATGAGTTTGCCAATACGCCGCACGCCGCTGTGCCCCGGCCGCCATTTGGGCCTGGGGATCGCCTTTATCCTGGCGAGGAACGGTAGTTGGAACGCCAGTTGAATTACTCCGGCGACCAGCACAGCGTAAGCGAGCGCCATACCCGGCTCGTCAAGCAGAGGAGAAAGCCAAATCGCGAAAGCGATCAGCACCGCGTTAAGGATAACCGGCGTGAAAGCCGGCACCGCGAATTTTCCGTAGGTATTGAGAATTCCACCGGCAAAGGCGGTTAGCGACACGAAAAAAAGATACGGAAACGTAAATCGCAACATCAACGTCGCGAGGTCGAATCGCCCATCATCACCGATAAATCCTGGCGCGACGATCAATACCAGTAGCGGTGCTGCGACGACGCCGATTGCGGTCACTACAACCAGAATTAACCCCAGCGTACCGGCTACCGCATCGACCAGCCGCCGTGCCTCTTCATGACTATGGCCTTCGCGATACCGCGCCATAACCGGCACAAAACCTTGCGAAAAGGCCCCTTCGGCAAAAAACCGGCGCAACATGTTCGGGATTCGATTGGCAACAATAAACGCGTCCATGACAATCGTCGCACCGAATAAGCGTGCGAAGACGATGTCGCGAATCAGCCCAAGAATACGTGACAGCAGCGTCATTGCACTGACGACTGAGGTCGACTTCAACAGGCCCCGACCCGAAATCAGCAGCGAGGGCTTTCGCGGGGGACGGGGATTGTCAGGTATGTCTTGAAAAGCCATTGTCGGCTCGTAATTGAGGCAGCAGTGGGCGCTAGTCTATCCTGAAATGCGGCGGAAAATCAGTCATTTAGCCTTAAAATGTCCCGGAGCCGCCGGTCGGTACCGCAGGTTGTTGACAATGCGCCACCAGCCACGAATAATACGCGGCTCTTTGCACCCGGGTGGACGGTTTCCCCGGGCTTTTTCCAAATCAAACGGAATAATCGCGTGGCAAACATTAAATCGGCGCGCAAGCGCGCCAAACAGGCAGAAAAGACCCGGCTCCACAAAATGGGCTTACGGTCGAAACTGCGAACGAATATAAAAAACGTTATCACCGCCGTTGAAAAAGGCGACAAGGATGCGGCCGTTGCAGCTTATAAAGCTGCTGTGCCGGTGATCGACAACATGATCAACAAGGGTGTCGTGAACAAAAACAAGGCCGCTCGTCACAAGAGCCGCCTGAACAAGATGGTTAAATCGCTGGCTGCCTAGCGGTTTTGCGGAGCGCTGTCACCACAGCAATTTTCCGCTATTCGAAACCTAACCCGGTGGTACCGCCCGGGCCGCTACCGGGCGTCCGCCGCGTACGATCGCCCGCATTCCGGAGCGGCTCTTGCCAGGCCGTATTTCATACGTCATAAGACGTCAGTCAGCGTTTTGTAAAACGAAATTTTTGACCACCCGGCAGCTTTACGAAAGCATCGGAATGTGACCTGGTTCTCATCGCGATTCGCCGTCGCGACCTTGTTCTGTGACCTATTGCACAGCCTTACATACGGCCGATTTACAGGTCTTTGGGGCGATGCTATTAATGATCGACATGAACAAGACAAAAGGCTTCACCTTACTGGAATTGCTGATCACGTTGGCCATCGTTGCGATCGTCGTATCGGTCGGCGTGCCCAGTTTTCGCGGCATTATTATGGACAATCGACTGGTCACTCAAACCAATCAATTTGTCAGATCGATCAATTTGACCCGCAGTGCGGCGGTTCGTTACCAACGCAACGCGATTCTCTGCGTTAGCGCGAATTACAACGCGGCCGTTCCGACCTGCTCCGCCGGTACGGACTGGTCGAACGGGTGGATAATCTGGGTCGACAAAGATCGTGATTTGGCCACGGACGCCAATGAGATTATTTCGGTTTTCGGTCCGCTCGCAGATAGTACAACCTTCACGAGTTTGGCTGTCAGTCAATTCTCATACAGCGCCCGCGGGTTTCTCGTCGCCGGCGATGATCTGAGTGTGTGTGACAGCCGTAGCGGAGAAACAGGACGACTGATACGCGTCAACCCGACCGGCCGAACCCACATTTCGACACAAGGTTGCAGCTGATGGGCACTTCCTTGCCGGCGATGAGGAGAAAAGATCTCCCCCGTATGACGAACCGACAAGGCGGATTCACGCTGATCGAGGTTATGGTTTCGACGGTGGTGCTTGCCGTAGGGCTGCTCGGACTTGCAGGGTTGCAGGCCGCATCATTGAGCAGCAACCAGAGCGCATTCATGCGCACACAGGCATCGGCGCTCGCCTATGACCTCGCTGATCGTATGCGATCGAATGTTGCTGGCGGTACAAGCGGATTCTATGCAGCAGGAACAGCCAGCTATTCACCCGGTTGCAGCTCGACTGCCGGATGCTCCCCCCTGCAAATGGCACAAAACGATCTCGCCGAATGGAATGCGGCGATCACCACCTATCTGCCTCTCGGAGAGGGCCTTGTTTGTACTGATAGTACACCGGGCGACGGCGCTTCAGTTTTGAATGCGCAGTGCGACGGCGTTGGTAACCTGCTCTCAATCAAGATCTGGTGGGATGACGACCGTGACGGAGTCATCAATTTGAGCCCGACAAACACCGAGCGATTCGTAATAAGTTTCCGCTTGTGATGTCGCACCCGGTACTGCAAGGAAAACGGTTATCGTTCGAATCGGGCGTCGGCCTGGTTGAGGTGATGATCGCGATGTTACTCGGCCTGCTCTTACTCGCCGGCGTCATGCAGGTTTTCTCCTCTTCGCGCCAAACCTATCGTGTACACGAGGCCGTTTCCAGAATGCAGGAAGACGGGCGCATGGCACTGGAGGTGATTTCCCGGGACATCCGCATGGCCGACTTTTGGGGGTGCGCCGGACAAATCAGTAACGTGGTGAATAACCTCAACAATGCAAATGCCGGCTTCATCGATTTCGGCCAGGGAGGCATTGGCGGTACGAACAGTGCCGGGGGCGCACCGGACACGCTGATTCTCCGCGGCGGCATCAACGAAGGCCTGTCCATTGCCGCACCCTTCGGACCACTGCCCTCCGCGACCCTCGGAATAGCGGCTAACAACGGCTTACAGCAGGGCGATATCGTCATTGTCAGCGACTGCACCAGTGCTGACATTTTCCAGATAAGCAATGCCAACCCGGATGGCTCTGGCCAACTCGTGCACAATACGGGCGCCGCGGTGACTCCCGGAAACTTCAACGCAACAAACCCGGGTTGTCCTGGTGCGAATGCACATTGCCTGTCAAAGGTTTACGGCGGAGATGCCAGCGTATTCAGTACCCAGCAAGTCATCTACACATTGGGACCTGGCTCCGAAGGCCAACCGGCCTTGTTCAGAAATGGCCTGGAATTCATTGATGGCATTGAGGACTTCCAGGTTCTCTATGGTGAAGATACTGACGCCCTGGGTTCCGTCGGGTTTGGTATTGCGAATTACTACGTTGGAGCCGATCAGGTTGTCGACATGAATAACGTGGTCAGCATTCGCTTCGCCGTTGTCATGCGTTCGTATGCGGATAACCTGAGTGGTGCTGCGGCACAGAGCTACAACCTATTGGGCGCCAATGTCACTCCCGCCGACACTCGCTTGCGGCAGGTTTACACCAGCACCGTCACGGTCCGTAACCGGATCTGACTTGAAAAAGGCGAATCGTATGAAATCGACATATGCATCAGGCTCGACATTTGCTCGACCGAATCGGCAAAAGGGCGCAGTACTCGCGGTCAGTCTGCTGTTACTGCTGGTCCTGACGTTGATCGGTGTAAGCAGTATGCAGGGAACATTGCTCGAAGAGAAAATGGCGGGCAATGCCAAAGATCGCAACCTTGCATTTCAGACATCGGAGTCCGGCCTCAGAGAGGCCGAAGATTTTGTTGAACAGTTGGTGAGCCTTGGCAATTTTGATGGGTCGTCAGGCTTGTTCGGGGTTGGCGATGCCGAACCGGATTTTTCACTGGTCCAAACGTGGACTGACCCCACCCAACATGTCGTCGCCGCCAACAGCTACGGCGCGTACCAGCCGCCTCAGTACCTCATAAAACGATTCACAACCGTGACGGGTACCGAAGGCGCTATGAATTTGTCCGGTTACGGAGACAACAAAGGCACCGGAGATGTGACGATATTCAAGATCACTGCGCGCGGCACTGGCGGCGGCAATGATTCTGCAGAGGTAATTCTGCGCAGCAACTACGGTCGAATACTTTAGCGGTTCGGAAGAGAAAATCATGATGACAGCAATGAATATCAAGACTACCAAAACAGGAACCATCGCATCACTGTTGACTTGCGCACTACTGAGTCCCCTGGTCGCTTCATCGGCACCCGGTACAATCGCCGATTCACCGCTATTTCTGAGTAATTCCGTCGAGCCCAATGTCCTGTTCATGATCGACGACTCCGGCAGCATGGACTGGGGCCTGATGACGCCCGAAGATAGCGGCATCATGAACGTCGGATGTGGATACTTTTACGCACAGCCCGCACCCGACAACGATTATTTCTGGGTATTGGCGACTGAAGAAGAACTCATGAACCAGGGCGTCGCGGCACCCTATGGTGGCGTATGGCGTGCGTGGAACAAGGATTACAACCGACTTTATTACGACCCGACAGTCACCTACTCACCATGGCCGGGTGAAGACAGCAATAGTGCTCTCTACGCCGACGCCAATCCTGCTGCCGCCCTGTTCAACCCGTACACACCCGGCGCCGGTGCACAGGACCTGACTACGAATACCACTTACCAGACCGACTATTGTCCAGGCGGTGGCGGAATGTTTACGGTCAATAATTACTACCCGGCACGTTATTACACCTGGACGGACAGCGATACCGATGGCCTCGTCGACGACGATGATGCACATACACTGGTCGAAATCCGTGCAGGCGCTACCGTGTATATCGGTGGCATCAATCGCTCGGATTGCGCCGCAGCTCCTTCTTGTACGTACAACGAAGAAATTCAAAATTTTGCGAACTGGTTTAGCTACTACCGCAAACGCGAGTATGTTGCCAAGGCCGCGTACGGTCAGGTAATCGCCAGCGCCAGAAACTTGCGCATGGGCATGGTAACCATGCACAACAACGCTGGCGTGAACACTGCAATCGGCACCATGAATCAGGATCCAACAACGGGTGCCAAGGGCAACCTGCTGGATTCGCTTTACTCTTTCCAGGCATCGGGCGGCACACCGTTGCGAACGACTCTGGACAACGGTGGAAGATACCTCGGCTGCGAAGCGAATAATTTTTTCGGCGGTTGCCCGGCATTGCCTGTGAGCACCGGTGGGGAATGCCAGCAAAACTTTACCGTGCTCATGACGGATGGCTTTTACAACGGTGCATTCAATGGAGTCGGCAACACCGATGGCGATAACAGTTCTAATTGGGACAGTGGCGGCAATGGGCCGTACGGAGACGGAGAATCCGATACGCTGGCCGACATTGCCATGGAGTACTATGAAAATGACCTGAGACCCGGAGTCGCCAACAATCTGAGCCCGCCGCCCGGAGGCATCGACGACAACAAAGCACAGCATATGGTTACCTATTCCGTTGCATTCGGCGTCAATGGCACGGTGACATCAATGCCGGCCGATACTACGAGCCCCTTCAACTGGCCGGTCCCGAACAACGATCCGGCGCGTATCGATGATCTGCGTCATTCCGCCTGGAACGGTCGCGGCGATTTTCTGAGTGCGCAAAATCCCACCCAGCTCATTGCGGGGCTACGTGGCGCACTCCGCTCCATTCAGGGACGCGTGGGCTCAGCTTCATCCGTTGCATTCAATACCGGATCACTGAGCACCAATTCCGAGGTATATCTCGCTTTGTTTAACAGCGAACGCTGGAGCGGCAATCTGCTTGCGTTCGGTCTGGATCCGAACACTGGCGCAATCAATGCGGCCCGCAGCTGGGCCGCTGGCTCCGAGCTCAGTGGACGCGACTTAAACTCAAGCCCGCGTACTATTCTTACTTTCGACGGCGCCGATGGTATTGCATTCGACTGGTCGCAACTAACAGCGGCGCAGAAAAACGATTTGCGAACGAACGCCAGCGGGGCGCTGGACAACGAAGCAACGGGAATGGCCAGGCACGGCTATGTCCGCGGCGATCGCGGTTGCGAAATTTCTTCGTCCGACGCCTGCAACTACAACGACGGATCGAATACGTTTAACACCAAGCAGCTCCGGGAACGGGCAAGTCGACTGGGAGACATCGTCCATTCAGGCCCGGTATTTGCAGGCGCGCCGGAGTCAAACTGGCCGGATGTCGCACCGTTTCCGACGGGCACCGGTCAATCCTATACCGAGTTTCGGACGACTAACGCCACTCGAGCCGGCATTGTCTACGTCGGCGGCAACGACGGCATTCTGCACGGCTTTTCGCAGGCGAGCGGCCAGGAACTGCTGGGTTACATTCCCAGCAGCCTGTTCTCTACCAATGCGTCTGACGGCTTGCACGTGCTCAGCGATCCTTCCTATACCCATCGTTACTACGTGGACTCGACAGTCTCCCTGGCGGACGCATACGTCAAGACAACCAGCGGCGGCAGCGCGAGTTGGAAGACCATTCTGGTCGGCGGATTGCGCGGCGGCGGCCGGCAACTCTATGCACTGGATGTAACCGATCCGAGCACTTTTTCTGAATCCGGTCTCAACCCGGCCAGGACGGTCATGTGGGAATTCACCAGCGCGGATGACAGCGACCTTGGAAACACGTTTGGTCGTCCGTCGATTGTTCCCCTCGAAGGCCCTGGAAATACGATTCGCTGGGCGGCTGTGGTCGGCAACGGTTACAACGATGCCGGCAGCGGCGAGGCCAAGCTATTTATTCTTTTTCTGGAAGGCGGTCTTGATGGTACATGGACAGCCGGCTCCGACTATATCGAAATCACGACGAAAACCGGTGACACAACGAATCGAAATGGTTTGTCAACACCGGCGGTAATCGATTCGGATGGCGACGGTCTTGCAGACCGAGCCTACGCCGGAGACCTGGAAGGAAACCTCTGGGCATTCGACCTGTCCGGTTCGAACACAGGTAGCTGGGATGTGGACTACAAACAGGGGCAGACGCCCAAGCCGCTGTTCACTGCACCGTCGAATCAGCAAATCACGACGACACCAGTCATTACCCGTAACAAGACGATCGGCACCTCACCGTCGAATGCACCCAACACAATGGTCATTTTTGGTACTGGCCAATACGTGACGACGGCGGACATCATCACCACCGATACCCAATCCATGTACGGTGTATGGGATTCCGGCAGCGACAGTCTCAGTCAATCTGACCTGGTCAGGCAGAATATCGGCTTCGGCAACTCGACGGGAAGTGTTTTCGGGCGCACCTTGACGAACAATCCGGTCAACTATTCATCCGACGACGGCTGGTATATGAACCTGCCGGACGTCGGCGAGCGCCTCATTACCGACCCGGTCATACGCGGCGACCTGGTATTCTTCAATACCATGATTCCCGATGCCAGCCCATGCAACTTCGGTGGCTCCGGTTGGCTGATGGTAGCCAAATGGATTGACGGCTCAGGGCCGGACAATGTCGCCTTTGACCTCAACAACGATAACCTGCTGGACACGCTTGACGAAATCTCCACCGAGCCTGCCGCCGGCGTAGAAATACTGGGTATCCCCACATCACCCGTCAATCTGGGCAATATTCGTTATACATCGACGACGGAAACGACCGGTGGAAGTACCATCAACGTAACCGTCATTGAAGACATCGGTGGACCCAATACGGGACGCCTGTCCTGGGAAGAGCTCACACCGTAGATCTATTCGAATTCAGGAGACAGGACATGAAGAAGACAATCGCCCTTTTGTTGTTAGCCATCATTCCGCTGGCGTGCCCTGCGCTTGCGGATAAATTGCCCAGCTATTATCCCGATGAAGGTTTTAGTCGAACCGGCCTGGTCGATGCGGTTTATACGGTAAAAAGCAGAATCGTCATTGACGACATCCCCTATCAAGTATCGAAATCGGCGATCGTGCATTCACTAACCTCGGAACGCGTCTCGATTGCAAGAATACGACCCGGTGTGCGCGTTGCTTTTAAAACGGGTAGCGACCGTTCGATTCAGGAATTCTGGCTGCTGCCAGCCAACTACGACCGGGCAACGCGAAGGTAGCGTCTGACAGAGCCATATCCCAGGATTGCAATTTATGAAAAAACAGCGCGGATTCTCTTTAGTTGAACTGATGATTGTAGTGGCCATCGTCGGCATCATCGCGGCATTCGCGTATCCATCCTACGTGGAACAGGTACGCAAGACTCGCCGGGCGGACTGCTCAGGGGCATTGCTGGGACTGGCGAATGCGATGGAACGATCGTTTACCGTGAACAGCACCTACCTGGGTGTCGGAACCGTAGCCGGCAATACCGGGACACCCACCATCTATGCCGCCACCTGCCCGGTTGACGGTGGCACGCCGACGTACAATCTGACCATTCAGGCGGCAGCGGCATCCACATTCACCCTGCAGGCGACCCCGACCGGCGCTCAAGCGAATGACAAATGCGGTAGCCTGACATTGACCAATACCGGACTTAAATCGGTGACCGGCCAGCAAGCGGGGCTGACCTGGGAGAATTGCTGGTCCAGATAAAGTATGCCCGGGCAGCGCTGTTTGCGAAGTCGTTGTTTGCGTTACCGGGACGCGTCCTCCGCGGCAACTTCATTCAGACGTTCGATTTCAAGCATGATGGCCTGCGCCAGTTTCTCGGTACCGTGCCCCGCGATGGCGCTAACTTCGAACGAAGGCCCCGTCCAGCGCAAATCGCTCAGCAGTTTTTGACAAGCGGCCGAGCGCTGATCTTCCGCCAGCAAATCCGTCTTGTTAATGACCAGCCAGCGTGGTTTGACTGCCAGGTCATCGGAGAATTTGCTCAATTCTTTTTCAATGGAACGAAACTCAGCGGCTGGATCGATCGATTCATCAATGGGCGCAATATCGACCAGGTGCAGCAACAAACGCGTACGTTGCAGATGTTTAAGAAATTGAATGCCGAGACCCTGACCCTCCGCTGCTCCCTCAATCAATCCGGGAATATCGGCCATGACGAAGCTTTGCAAGGGTCCGACACCAACGACCCCGAGGTTCGGGTACAACGTCGTGAATGGATAGTCGGCTACTTTCGGCCTGGCGGCCGACATCGCTCGAATCAACGTTGACTTGCCGGCATTCGGCATCCCAACCAAACCCACGTCTGCGATGACTTTGAGTTCAAGGCGCAAGTGCCGGGCTTCGCCCGCGCTCCCAAGCGTCGTCTTTCGCGGTGCACGATTGATACTGCTTTTAAAGCGCGTATTGCCAAGACCCGGATGGCCGGCTTCGGCAATCTTGAGACGTTGACCGATCTCGGTCAGGTCACCAATTAGCTCACCGGTATCAACATCGTGCACAACCGTGCCGCACGGCACGACCACGTCGAGATCGGCACCGGACCTTCCGGTTCGATTCCGGCCCGCGCCCGACTGGCCGTTTTCGGCACCGTATCGTCGGGCCACGCGAAAATCCGCTAACGTATTCGTTGCGTCCGTCGCAACCAGGTACACGCTCCCTCCGCGACCTCCGTCGCCACCATCGGGTCCCCCTTTGGCAACAAATTTTTCACGCAGAAAACTCAGGCAACCGTGCCCACCGTTGCCTGCTTTGACTCGAATGGTTGCTTCATCAACAAATTTCATCGTCTGAATATACGCTTATTGGTACCGTGGGGATTCGCTCATCGCAAAATGAAAAGCCCCGCATTGCGGGGCTCTGGTGTTCATCGATCCGAGCGGCTGCTGCCGCGTGTCTTCAGACTACGCTGACATGCTGACGATTCTTGGGACCCTTTTTTCGAAATTCGACCGTACCGTCCTGCTTCGCAAACAGGGTGTGATCACGACCGATACCAACATTGAGCCCGGGATGAAAATGAGTACCACGTTGACGGACGATAATGTTACCGGCGATCACTTTCTGCCCGCCGTACATTTTCACGCCCAGTCGCTTACTTTCTGAATCGCGACCGTTCTTGGTACTGCCGCCTGCTTTTTTATGAGCCACTGCACTATTCCTTTCGTTTCATGGAGCCGGTCACGTACAGTGCCTTGGCTCACTCAATCTGTAAGAGCTACTCGCTCGTTTTCTTGCTTGCTTTCTTCTTAGCGACCTTTTTCGTCGCGGTCGTCTTCTCGGCCGTCTTTTTAGCCGCCGCCTTTTTCGCAGCCGGTTTTTTTGTGGCCGCTTTCTTTGCGGCCGGCTTTTCTACCGCCGGCTGCCTGGCTTCTGTTTTCTCGGCCGCTTTCCTGGGCGCTGCTTTACTGCCTGCACCGATAGCCGTTATCTCCACCTCGGTGAAAAACTGCCGGTGAGTGCCCTGGCGCAGGTAGTTTTTGCGTCGCCGAAATTTGACGACAGGCACCTTGCGGCTCTTACCCTGCCGCAACACCGTTGCGGTTACCGACGTTCCGGAAAGCAGTGGACTGCCGACCTTGACATCACTGCCCTCACCCACGAGCAAAACCTCGTCAAAACTGACGCTGGCGCCTTCTTCGACGTCGAGTTTCTCGACCTGAAGGCGTTCGCCCGCCTTGGCTCGATATTGTTTACCGCCAGAGCGAAAAACTGCGTACATTGTCATGTGCTCCATTTCGCAATTCGCAACTGATCGCAACTTGCTGAAAATAATAAGGTTTGGGAAATTTGCTCGACCGATGACCGGCGTCAGGCGAGACCGCAGCCCCAACGGAGCCGGAATTCTATAGATTTGAGGCCTCCGGGTCAACGCCGTAGCAAGGCAAATTCCACTTTAATTCAACGGCTTGCCATTCGGCCGAATTACTTCGTATTTTTGAACCAGTCGCTAAGAATCTGCTTTTCAGGCATTATCGGCGACGCAATGCAGCTCGCTGAAAATAAAACCGTTTCCACCACGTTTGACGACGTCAAAGACCTCGCCAACGCTGACATGCGCGCGGTCGATGCGTTGATCCGCGATAGCTTGAGCAGTGACGTCGATCTGGTTTCGCAAGTATCGGCCTATATCGTAACCAGCGGCGGCAAACGGCTGCGTCCGCTGATCGTGCTATTGGCAGCCAGAGCGCTGGGTTATACCGGCCGTCATCATATCAACGCGGCCGCGATTATCGAGTTCATACACACAGCAACACTGCTGCACGACGACGTCGTCGACGATTCCGCGAGACGACGCGGGCAGGATACGGCGAATACAGTATTCGGCAACCAGGCCAGCGTGCTGGTCGGCGATTTCCTGTACTCACGGGCCTTTCAAATGATGGTCGATATCGGCCAGATGCCGGTCATGCAAATCCTCGCCGATGCGACCAATACCATCGCAGCCGGCGAGGTGATGCAACTGATGAACGTACATGACCCTGACGTTAGTGAAGAAAACTACAGCTTGGTGATATACCGCAAGACGGCGCGGCTTTTCGAGGCCGGAGCGCAAATCGGCGCCATCCTGGCGAATCGGCAAGCAGGCGACGAGGCGGCGATGATCACCTACGGGCAATCGCTGGGAACCGCGTTCCAGTTGGTCGATGACGCACTCGATTACGACGCATCGCCGGAGGAGTTGGGCAAAAACCTGGGCGACGACCTCGCGGAAGGAAAACCGACCTTGCCTCTGATCTATGCGATGCAAAAAGGCTCCGCCGCGGAACGCGCCATGATTCGCGCCGCCATCGAATCAGATGGCCTGGATAAATTGCAAGAAATTCAGGCCGTTATCGAGTCTACGGGCGCTCTGAAATACACAGCGGCACGAGCCCAGGAAGCGGCCGACCAGGCCATCCAGGCGTTGGCGGGAATTCCCGCCTCCGATTACAAGGAAGCGATGATTACCATTGCGGACTTTGCGGTAAAACGACGTTCGTAAAACAGGCGTTTGCTCGCGATAACTATCCGACAACATTGGCCGTCGTTGTACAACGGCCCGCGTAAGACTCTCGTGGGGAAAGGAAATTGGTCGGGGCGAGAGGATTTGAACCTCCGACCCCCTGACCCCGAGACAGGTGCGCTACCAAGCTGCGCCACGCCCCGACCGTGGGGCGCATATTACAACAGGTCTGCCGCCAGCGCCACGCCCTGCGCCTGCGTCAGGGAATCGGGATAACGAACGAAAAGATCGACCCCTTGCCGGGTTCTGACTCCACCTCAATCCTGGTACGCAGCAACGTCAGACCCCGGTCAACGATCGAGAGGCCCAGCCCCCGACCGCCACCCTGGCCGACCGGGTCACTGTCCACTCGATAAAACTCATCGAAAATCATGGCCATCTTGTCGACCGCAATACCGATCCCGGAATCCTCTACCGTAATTCGCAAGCCGTCGCTTTCCCGCCGACAAGACACATCCACTTTTCCTTCGTTCGTATACCGAATAGCATTGGACAACAGCGATCGCAGAATTTGTGTCAGTAACTTTCCATCCGAGATCGCCACTTCCGAGTTCGCACCAAACTGCAGATGCAATCCCTTGGCTTGCGCCTGCGGTGAAAACTCCCCCTGTAGTCGCTGAAATATTTCCGTGATCGATACCTCCGTGAATTGCGGTTCCACATCGCCCGATTCCAGTTCACAAAACTCCAGAATGGAATTCAGAAGGTCACCGAGATGAGCAACAGCATCGTCTTGCTTTCTCGATATATCCTGTGCTTTTGATTCCACGACGTTTCTGCGCATTACGGCACCCAGCAAACTCAGTGTCTGCAAGTGTTGGCGCATGTCATTGCTGGTTGACTCCAGAAAACGGGATTTGGCGTTTCTGGCCCGATCCGTTTCCTCCTCGGCTTGTTGCAGAGCCTGCTCCGTCTTTTTCCGTTTCGAGAAAACCAGCCAACCGCCGACAATCGCCGTAAACCAGATCAGGGACAATGCCAGAATCCGATTCGCGACGGCCATCCACGGAATACCGGCCGGTTCCGAAAACAGGTAGCCCAGTATCACCAGAACGGAAACGCCGACGGCAACGACCAGCGCAGATCGCCAATGCGACAACCAAAGAGAAATGAGAACGACAGCGACATAGGCGACCCCGGCGGCAACCCCGAGTGGCAGCGATGCGATATCAATAACAAAAATACCGGCCGCCAACGCTATACAGATCAAGAAGATCCGCTTATTGAACTGTTCATCGAGGTATTTGGGCCTCTCGGTGTGCCCTTTCAACATAATCGCGATCCCCACCCTGGTCTGTCCGTACGTACCAACAGGATGCGTCGGTCATACATACTCCGGAAATATACAATCTGACCGGCGCGTGTGGGTATACGTAAAAGCCGCTAGCCCGGGCCAGACCGCGGCGGCGGGAAGGGCCGAATATCCTTACGCTGACAGCGATTACGTGCCGGTTTGAATTCGTCAGCGCCAATACAGGATATTGAGCTAGAATCGAGCCAGAAAACTTTCCGGGGCGAAACATGTCGACGATATCTGCCTTTAGCCAGTCGCTTACCGACCTATTGCCAACGTTAGGCAGTGAGCGGTTCTCCGGCGCACTCGTCGATACCGTCCGGGGTTTGGTCCCCGTCGACGAGGCAAGCGTCATCGTGTATGAAAAAGCCAGCCTGCCATTCATTGAATACACCGACCCCGGCGCGTGGGCACAGCCAAACCTGGACACGTTTCTGAAAAGTGCATTTTTACTTGATCCTTATTTCATCGCGGCTTCGCGAGAAAAAAAGAGCGGGTTTTTTCGCCTTCGTGATCTGGCGCCGAGCGGATTTCGCCGGAGTGAGTATTATCGTGTGTACTATAAGAAATCACGGCTACGCGATGAGTGCGGATACCTTTTCCCGTTGCAAGGTGGAGGATTCATCAATATTTCGCTGGGTCGAATCAGCATGCGAGCTTTTTCCAAGCCACAACTGCGATTGCTGGAAGAAATCGCCCCGCTGATTGCTGTACTTTGTCGCATGCACTGGAAAACGGATCAACCGTATGGAGGTCCTGAAAAAAACCTGCGGGGACAGCTTGAGACAGCCCTGGGGTGTTTCGGTGCAAGCGTATTGACCCAGAGAGAAAGACAGGTAACGAATCTTATACTGCTTGGGCACACGACCAAAAAACTGGCGGAAGTCCTGAAAATATCACCTGAAACAGTGAAGCTTCATCGCAAACACGTGTATGCGAAACTCGATATACAGACCCAGTCCGAGTTGTTTTATTTGTTCATTGATTCATTGATGAGTATTGACGGGTATAACAGTGGCGACCCCTTGATCGCATATTCTCAGAAACCGGCCACATCGCCGGCAACCTGAGCTTCGTCATCGGCTTCAAAGATACGTCTGATACTCAAACGGGGTCATGCGCCTGGCGAACTCAGCAATTTCCTGGCGCTTGGTTGACGCGTATATTCGCTGGAACTCCTGCCCCAGGTAGTTGCCAATAAATTCCGACTGACTGAACTTTTTCAACGCATCCGGCCAATTATTTGGCAATTCCGGTTCATGCTGCCTGTAAGCGTCGCCAACCACCGGCGATGCAGCTTGCAGTTCATTTTCAATGCCATACAACATGCCTGCCATGATGGCTGCAATAACCAGATGAGGACTCGCGTCAGCACCGGCCAGCCGATGTTCCAGGCGCATCGCTTTGTGACTGTCAGCAGGAACGCGCACGGCAACTGTTCGATTGTCGTAACCCCAGGTTGGTGCCATCGGTGCATGACTGTCCACCTGAAATCGGCGGTAGGAGTTCAAGTGTGGCGCGAACAGCAACATGCTGTCAGCCATGGTTGCCAGGCACCCCGCGATAGCCTGACGCAAGAGGTCTCCACCTTCATCCGTACCGTTGTCGAACGCGTTGGCACCAATATCGTTGAGCAGGCTACAGTGCACATGCATTCCGCTACCGGCCAGTTCGGAAAACGGTTTGGCCATGAAGGATGCTCGCATATCATGTTGCCCCGCAACGCCCTTGATGGCACGCTGTAACAGCATGCCCTGGTCGGCCGCCAGCAGCGCATCGGCCTGGTGAAAAAGATTGATTTCATATTGCGACGGGGCCGCTTCGGTGATCAGCGTGTCTACTGGCAGGTTCTGCACAGCACATGCATCCCGGATGCCGTGCATCACGTCCGACACAGCCTGCATTGCATCGATACCGTAAGTTTCACCACCAAATGTCGTTTGCGTGTGTACAGGCCGGCCGGCCGCGTCGCAATCGTTCCGGAAAAGAAAAAACTCCATCTCGGTCGCCAGCACTGGCGTCAGACCATGCTGATTGAATCGTTTTGACAGCTGTCTCAGGATTACGCGGGGATCGTAGTTGCACGGTTCACCCGACACGTGCTTCAGCGACAACAGAATTTGTGCGGTGGGCCTCTTTAACCAGGGAACCAGGGCCAGCGAGTCCGCGTCCGCTTCACAAATTCCGTCTGCATCGCCGTCATCGTAAACCCACGCAAGCGGATCCCTGCCCCACACATCGAATCCCAGGGTGCTTAGCGGCATTTTCAGGCCGCCTGCAAATACCGTTTCGATTTTTGACCGGGGGATCCATTTCCCTCGCAATTTCCCATTGAGGTCAGGCAGAAAGGCCTCGACGATTTCGATGTCAGGGCTGGCGGACAATAGCTCCGTTAATTGTGGTGGAAGCGCGCTCTGTAGGGGCTCACTCCCACTCATAACTGAATCGAATGCCGTAGGTTCGCGGTCGTTGCGGACCAAAGAAATGTGACGGCAGTATGCCACCGTTGTTGTTCATGCCGTCGTAGGTAAATTCGTTGGTCAGATTCTCCACATACACGCTGCTTGACCAGCCACTGTCGGCGTAATAACCCGCACGAACAGCGACCAGCATGTTGGAATCAATCATCGTCTCCGGCAAACCGGCCCAGCCACCGCCGCGCTCGCTCTCCCAGAATGCCTCGACACTACCGGTGATTGCGCCGTTGCCGTAGGGGAAGTCCGCACTCAGGACAGCGGCACCGGACCATTCAGGTGCCCAGAAAAGGGAACTACCCTCGCAACTGTCGGCGGTATCGCCATCGCAAACCTGTTGCACACCCTTTGCTTGCGTATCAAGCCAGCTAAGTGCGGCGTAAAAGTTCCAGTTGTCACTTAGCCTGGACGTAACCGATCCCTCAAGGCCTTTGCCGTCCACCTGACCCACGTTCTCAACCGTATTGGCGCCGGAGTCGCCATCGAAAAAGCTGATCTGCAGATCCTTGTAGTCGTAGATAAATGCCGACAAGTCGATGTTTGTCGTGCCGTTGAAAACAGTGCCTTTGTAGCCCAGTTCATACGAATCCACCGTTTCCGGATTAAACGTTTTGGAGCGCGCACCCGAGGCCTGGGTAACATCCGTTGTACAACACCCTATCCGGTCGCCATTCGCGTCGACCAGCGCAAAACTGCCAAAGCCGCCCGATTTGAACCCTTCGGTATAGCTGGCAAAAAACAGATTGTCATCGTCGACGCGATAGCGGCCGACCACGCGTACCTGGGTATCGTCCCAGCTTTTCGAACTGCGGATGTCTCCATCGGTGGTGAAGCCGTAGGCGAATACCGGTCCGAACTGACTTTCCGGTGCCGGAACATTCAGGTTGAAGTTCTTTTTATCATCCGTGTAGCGTATCCCAAGACCAATATCAAACTGCTCCGTAACCTCGTAGTTCATATCCACATACGCAGCCCAGCCCGTAAACTCGCCCACTACACGACCCGGCTCGGTCAACAATCCGTCGGAACTCGGAGTGAATGGCGAGCCGTAGTAGGCATACAGACTGGCACAATCGGAAATGCCATTGCCCGGGTAGTAGTAGTTGCCGTAGTAATTACAAAAGACATCCTCGTCGCCTGACAGCGTAAACAGTGTGTCAATATTCTCTTTGTAGTAAGAAGCACCCGCGTACCAGGAGAACGGACCGTCTCCATTGGACGTCAAGCGCATTTCCTGCTGAAAATAGTCGCCTTTCTGATCCTGCAGGTAATCGCTAATCCGCAACGGCGTTCCGTCGTAGTCTTCTGTGTAGAAAAACTCATGGTCTTTAAAACCGGTATTGGACGTTAGTGTCGCCCAATCCATATCGTATTCAACTCTCAATCCCAGTGTCAGAATATCCGCATTGTCGTTGTCACCGAGTGACTGATCCGAGTCGGCATCCCGTTTCGATCCCTGCGGTGTAATGCCGTTACCGAACACGTCCAGAAGATTCTCCCAGATCGCGCCTTCAGCGATCGCTCGATACACGGTGCCGGACTGTTCGCGTGTCTCGTATTCGACTTGCGTGTTTACCGTCAATCGCTCATTTTCAAACGTGGTCGACCATCGCACCGCCTGTTTGCTGTGCTCGATCAGATCGTTGCCGTCGAATAGATTGTTGACGAAACCGTCTTCCTGCGACGAGTAGCCGGCAAGGCGCATGGCGAAAGTGTCTGATACCGGTATGTTAACGGCCCCCTCAAACACGAAATGCCCACGTTCGGCAACATCCAGCTCAATATAACCCGACGTTCCTCCATTCACTTCCGCTTGTCGTGTATAGACGTTGATCGCGCCACCAATGGAGTTACGACCGAACAGAAACCCCTGCGGACCACGAAGGATCTCCGCCCTGTCGATGTCGTAGAGACTGGTCACGGCCGATCCGTTTCGGCCTTCATACAAGTCATTCTTGAAAATCGCCGCGGAAGGATCGCCGCCAACACCAAAATCCTGGGTTCGGATGCCACGCACGCTGACAGCATCAATGAAACTGTCCTGGCTGTTGCCGGTAACACCCGGCGTAAACGAGATCAGGTCTTTAACGTCATTCAGGTTGACCGAGCGTGTGAAATCGCCCGACAACGCTGTGATTGCCAGCGGCACGTCCTGGACGGACTCGTCCCTCTTTGTGGCCGTGACAATGATCTCGTCAAGCACCTGCGCACTGGCCGGGCTACATAGCGTCGCGGTCACCAAAGCGGCCGTTACCGCAGCGGATACCGCCGTACGCTGCGGCCGAAATAGATTCGCATTTGCTGTTTTTTGGTTCATGGTCTCCCCCACGGTCCGGCGAAATGATCAATACATACGGTGTATGACGGACGTTCGTTGTATTCAGGCGAATGTGCATTACGACGATCCGGAGACCGACCGCTAGATCGCCCTTTCTACACCATGCTCAAAACTAACGAAATTGCTCTGTGGCAGATATACCCCGAAAGGGTTAATCGCACGCCAACACACGCCGCAAATCGCGTCGACAGTGCACCTCGTGCGTTGTCACGCGAATTTCATATAACTAGTCGATACCCTGTCGTGTCAACTCATCGCGCATCGACTCAAGCTGCTTTTCGTATTTTCGCCATCGACCGACGGACCGCGTATGGACCGGCTCGCGAACCTGTACAGCACTGGCGGTCGAAACGGCCTTGTTTTGCTCGTGAAAGCGCAGAGCGGCGTCCTCCCAGGGCAAACCCAGGTACTCGACAAGCTCTCGAGCATTGGGCTCCAGATCACTCACGGTACTTTCGTACGAAATATCGTGAAAAGAACCGGAAAAACGTTCGCGCCAAACATCCATCAAACGCCGATACCGGGCGTGGTGTCGCGCCATTTCCCTGAGGTCGTAGGAATGCAGATACGCGTCCGCAAACAACTGCTTGTAGCTTGAAAAACAGGCATCCATCGGATCCCGCTGCAGATGTACGATTTTCGCGTTCGGCAACGCTTTGAGAATGAGCGGAATCAACAAATAGTTTTGCGGCAATTTGTCGACGAACCTTGGCCTCGTTCCTCGCATGCGTTTGGTCGATTCCATATAGGTCGCACCTATTCTCTTGCAGTCGACCCCAAGGCTCGCCTCGAAGAACCCCGCCGAGAACCGTTTCGGATCCTTGTGATCGCTCAAGCGGCGGATTGCCAGACTAAACTGTTGCAGTTCGCCGGCTGAATGAACGTGCGAATGGCTGCTGATTATTCGCTCGATCAATGTGGTACCGGTTCTCGGCTGTCCCAGGACGAATATCGGCGCTGCTGAATCGTCTCCGGTTGAACCGTCAGCAAGCCAGTCAGCCGTAAAATGTTTCTCCAGGAAAGCAAACATTTCAATCTCGGCGGCCTCGTCGTATGCAACCGTTGTCCGTCTGACGGCGGCACCCCGACTGAATGCCTCAAACGCATCGTCCCACTCCTGCAAATCTTCCAGTTCCTTGCCAATACCGTAGTAATAAAATGCCTGAACCCGCGGCGGCTGACTCTTCTGTGCAAGAAGCAATTGCATTTGCTCAATGTGTTGGCGATCTCTCGCCTTGCGAACGCTGGCTAGAGCCCAATGCGCCTGTGGGCTATTTGCCTGCATTACAATGATCTCGCCAAGTGCTGTCTCCGCCTCGCCAGTCTCTCCGTGGTAAATGAGGTTGTTGGCCCGATTGAGCATGAAAGGCGGATGATCCGGCCGTGCAGTGGTCGCTTTTTCGAACCAGCTTCGCGCCAGGCCGTGCTCACCCATCAACGAGAAGATCGAACCCAGCAAATCCTGAACCATGGGATCCTGCGGATCGTTCTTCGCCGCTTCGGCCAGTGCTGCGTCGGCCCGATTGACCTGACCGTCACTAATGAAAAGTTTGGCCAGGTGCGCCCATGCCGCCGAGTGATTCTTTTGCAGCTTCGTCACCGATGCGAACGCCCTGAATGCCGTGTCCCGGTCTTTTGCCTCAAGTGCGACTAACCCGATCAGGAAGTGTCCCTGTACAAGATCCGGCTTGATTTCCAGAATACGTCTGCAGCAATCGCCCGCTTTCTGAAGCTGACCGCGCGACAATAAAACGAAACCTTCGCGCAGGAGCGCCTGGAGTTCTTCATTGTGGTTGGTGGGCGACTTCGCGCTCATAATTGCGTTTTCTTGTGACTTGTCCCTGGATGCAGGTTATGCGCTCGAGCACGCTGGTCGATATGATAGCCGTTACGAGCGATATCTGCACTGCGCCGCTCGTCGAACCTACCCGATTGGGGTACGGCATTCTGACAACGATAGTGTCAGCATAATGACGACCGGCAGGTTCTGCAGGCCTGGCCAGCCAATTTCTCGTGAGGTCTTCTAATTATGAGTCAACCAACACAAACTCGCGTCACGTCCGAACTCAGCACGTCAGCGCTTCAGGCGCAGGACAAATCGCATCATTTTCATCCGTTTACCGATTTGCACAGCTACGCCCAATCCGGCGGCCGAATCATTACCCAGGCTGAGCACGTCTATATTCACGATTCCGAAGGTCGAAAAATTCTCGACGGCATGTCCGGCCTGTGGTGCTGCAATCTTGGCTACAGCCAGCCATCGATCGTGTCGGCCGTTACTCGTCAGCTACAAACTCTTCCGTACTACAACAGCTTTTTTAATTGCTCGAACAATGCCGCCGTCGCGCTGGCTAACTACCTCGCCGAGGTGACGCCGAAGTCGTTCAATTATTTTTTCTTCACAAGTTCCGGGTCTGAAGCGAACGATACGAACATTCGTTTTGTTCACCGCTACTACGACTTGCTCGGCAAACCGGAAAAGAAACAAATCATCAGCCGGAAAAATGCGTACCACGGCAGCACCATTGCGGGTGCCAGCCTCGGCGGTATGGATATGATGCACGAGCAATTTATCGGTTTGCCTTACGTGCACCATATTCAACAACCCTACTGGTACAAAGAGGGCGGCGACAGCGATGCGGATACGTTTGGAGTTGTCGCAGCGCGCACGCTGGAACAGAAAATCGACGAACTCGGCGAGAAAACGGTTGCTGCATTCATCGCGGAACCCATTCAGGGCGCTGGTGGCGTAATCGTGCCGCCGAAAACCTATTGGCCCGAAATTCAGCGCATATGTGACGAGCGCGACATTTTGTTTATCAGTGATGAAGTCATTACCGGTTTCGGTCGCACGGGCGCATGGTTTGGCTGCGAATCCTATTCAACCAGGCCCGATCTGATCACTTTTGCGAAAGGGATCACCGGTGGTTATCAGCCGCTCGGCGGCGTGGCCGTTAGCGACCGTGTCGCAGATGTCCTGACCGCGGGTGGCGGTGAATTTGCGCACGGCTATACGTATTCGGGACATCCGGCGGCATGCGCC
The DNA here is from genome assembly GCA_013151645.1 of Gammaproteobacteria bacterium. Classification (GTDB taxonomy): domain Bacteria; phylum Pseudomonadota; class Gammaproteobacteria; order Steroidobacterales; family Woeseiaceae; genus JAADHU01. The sequence continues at coordinate 90,785 of JAADHU010000028.1, forward strand.
GCGGGAATCGCGACTCTGGATATTCTGATAAATGAGCAAGTCATTGACTATGTCGGGGCTGACATCGGACCGTACTTTGGTAAATGCTGTCGCGAACTTGCGGAACATCCGATTGTTGGCGAAGTGCGTACAATCGGCATGCTGGCCGCATTTGAATTAGTCCGGGACAAAAATGCCCGTGAAAGACTGGCGCCTGACGGGCAGGCCGGACTCTTTTGTCGCGAAGCCGCTATCGGCAACCGCTTGATGGTCAGGGCCGTCGGCGACACCGTCATTAGTGCGCCACCGCTGATCTGCAATCGGCAAGAAGTTGATTTGTTGATCGAGAGACTGGTGAGGGCACTGGACGCCACCGCAATCGAGTATGGTGTCAGCGTATAGACAAACAGGTCCAGCGAATGAACGAGACCATTCAGCGGCATAAGACGCTGGGAAAGACGGACATGGTGCTATTCACCGTGTCGGCCATCTTGCTGCTGGATACGCTTGCAGCAGCGGCTTCGATCGGTGCGTCCAGCATTTTCTGGTGGCTGTTCCTCGGCCTGATCTTTTTCCTGCCCTTTGCGATGATATGCGCCGAGATGGGGTGCACCTATGCAGAGCAAGGTGGCATATACGCGTGGGTCCGAAATGCCTTCGGCGGACGTTGGGGATCACGCGTCAGCTGGGGCTACTGGGTCAATACAGCGGTATGGATTCCCGCTATTTTCATTCTTTTCGCTGGCATCCTGAAACAACTTTTCTTACCTGGCCTGTCATTGCCAGGTCAGATTGCAATCGGGATAACGCTCCTGTGGATCACCGTTGCGCTAAATGCCATCACACTCGACATCGGCAAATGGATTCCCAACATCGGAGCAATCTTCAAGATTAGCGTCTTTATCGCCGTGATCGCCGGCGCGGTCATCTATACCCGGGAGCACGGAATGGCCAACACCATTTCATTGCAATCGATGGCGCCCAGTTGGAATTCCGGCGCACAGTACATCCCCGCAATTATCTACGGCATGCTTGGATTCGAACTGGTAAGCGCCAGCAGCGATGAAATGATTGATCCGTCGCGGGACGTACCGCGATCCATTTTCATATCGGGCTTCATCATCATCGTGCTCTATACGGCGGCGACAGCCGCCGTTCTTGCGGCATTGCCAGCCGATAAAATCGATTTGGTGGAGGGCTTGATGAACACCCTGAACCTTTTCTTTGACGATGGTGGTTTTGGGCGATGGTTTGTTTTGGTTCTGGGAGTTGCCACCCTCTATACATTTTTTTCAAACGGCGTTACATGGGCACTGGGCTGCAATCGAGCGGCAGCGGAAGCGGCCCAGGAAGGCGAACTTCCCGACTTTTTCGGAATTGAACACAGGACGCTCGGAACGCCGATTGGTGCTGCTATTGCCATGGGTATTTTCGGCACACTCACGCTTCTTTTGTACGGCTTTTTATCGAACTCGAATGAGGACCTGTTTTGGTCTTTGTTCGCTTTCAGCGCCGTCATTTTCCTGCTTCCCTACATCGCGATGCTTTTCGCGTTCATCAAATCACGTAATGTCGATACTGACGTAGTTCGACCCTACAAAGTGCCGGGCGGGAACGCGGTCGCCAAATCCCTCGCTTACGTTTGCATCGTGATTCTGGCATTGTCAGTTGCGTTGTTTATCTACACGCCCGGTGAGGGAATTCAACGGCCGGTTCTCTTCGGCGCCTTTGTCATGATTGCCATCGGCGAAGTGCTCATTAGAGCGACTGAAAAACGTAAGTCAACAACACCTCTGAATCAAAACGAAGCTCACTAAGGGATAACACTTATTGTTATGACGACTTGTCCAGTCAGACTAGCCATTGAGAATAACTAACAAGCTGGCGCGAAAACACAGACGACGATTGGCACACGTTACCGATACAGGGCAAGGAGGAGGAACTCGATGCTGAACATGGCGAAGAAATCCATGTCGATCGGCGCAACCTTGGTAGAGGCAGGCGCATTCGCTGACGGTGAATCCGGCGGTAGGTGGCAATATGCACTCGATATCGCTCGCAACCGCGCTGAGATTGACGCGGATCCCTTCATCCCGGAGTACATGAAAGAGATTTACTACTGGGCTTACCTGAATCCCAGGAATGTACGCATGCTGGACCGGGAAACGGTCGTTAAAGTCATCCTGTGGTTTCAACACAATAGACTTCAGCGCGCCGCGTTCGCCGAACTCGAGCCGGGTCAGAAAGTATTGCAACCCGCCAGCGTTTATGGCGATTTTTGCCCCAACCTCGCCCGGCATCTGGGCCCGGACGCCGAACTGGAAATCCTCGATATCGCGCCCGTCCAGGTTCTGGGTTGTCGCAGAAAGATGGCTTCGTTGCCACAGGCGCGTGTCAATCGCGGCAATGCCGCGGATCTCGGCGAGCAACTTTACGATGCCATTTGCTGTTACTTCCTGTTGCATGAGGTACCGCTGGAATACAAGTTTACCATCGTCCAGGAATTGCTGAATCACGTTCGCCCCGGCGGGAAAGTAGTCTTCGTCGACTACCACAAGCCGCATTGGGCCCACCCGCTGAAACCGATTACGAGCCTGGTTTTCGATACGCTGGAACCCTTCGCCAAAGATTTGTGGCGTTATCCGATTGAGACTTTCTGCAACGGCGATAAACGTTTCAACTGGCGCCAGCAAAGCTACTTTGGCGGGCTGTTTCAAAAAACCGTCGCGCAACGAAACGGCGCTCACTGAGAACAGCCGACGGAGGAACCCGACATGCAAATGGTATCGACAGATATTGCCATCGTCGGTGCCGGCGGCGCAGGATTACGCGCCGCGATCGCGGCGGCTGAACACAATCCATCGCTGCGGATCGCCCTTATTTCCAAGGTCTATCCCATGCGCAGTCACACGGTGGCGGCCGAAGGCGGTGCTGCGGGGGTGATCAAGGCAGGCGACAGTCTGGACGATCACTTCAACGATACGGTGGCGGGAGGCGACTGGCTATCCGATCAGGATGCGGTCGAATTGTTCGTCGAGACCGCACCAAAGGAACTGACACAGATGGAACGCTGGGGCTGCCCCTGGAGTCGGCAAGAGGACGGTCATGTTGCCGTACGCCCCTTTGGGGGAATGAAAATGGAACGGACCTGGTTCGCGACGGACAAGACCGGCTTTCACTTGCTGCACACCTTGTTCCAGACCTCACTCAAGTACCCGCCGATCCAGCGCTTCGACGAATACTATTGCATCGACCTGGTTGTCATTGACGGACGCTGCGAAGGCGTGGTCGCTCTGGAAATGCGCACGGGAAAACTGATCCTGTTTCAGGCCCCCGCAGTGATCATCGCAACCGGCGGTGCAGGAAGGATCTTCCCGTTTACTACCAACGGCGCGGCCAATACGGGTGACGGCATGGCGCTTGCCTATCGGCGGGGTGTGCCGCTCAAAGACATGGAGTTTGTCCAGTATCACCCCACCGGCCTGCCCGGAACCGGAATTCTGATTACCGAAGCCGCACGCGGTGAAGGAGGTATTCTGGTCAACAAAGACGGCTACCGCTATCTGCAGGACTACGACCTCGGCCCTCCAGATCCATGGCCCCGAAAAAAAGCGATGGAACTCGGGCCGCGTGATCGTCTGAGCCAGGCATTTTGGCAGGAACAACAAAAGGGCCGTACTGTTGCATGGCCAAGCGGCGACGTCGTGCACCTGGACTTACGCCACTTGGGCGAAAAGAAAATCGACGCCCGGCTGCCGCTGGTACGAGAGCTCAGCAGCACCTACGAAAACGTCGATCCGGTTCGGGAGCCGATACCGGTCCGTCCTGTCGTCCACTACACCATGGGCGGCATCGACACTGACATCAACACGGCAACACCATTGAGCGGCCTTTTTGCAGCCGGCGAATGTGCTTGCGTGAGTATCAACGGCGCCAATCGTCTGGGCTCAAATTCACTGACGGAGATCCTGGTTTTTGGTGCCCGTGCCGGTCGGGCCGCCGCCGAATACCGGGCCGGCAATGACGATCGCCCGAAGGAGTCCGAACTGCGCCGGCAAGCAACGAAACCCAGAAGCCGGATTGCCAATCTGATGCAAGGCGATGGCAAAGAGCAGGTATCGGTCCTGCGGCGCGAAATGAATACTGCCATGGAGTCGGGAGCGGGAATATATCGCAGCGAAGATTCACTGCAAAGTACCTGCGAAACGCTGGAGGCACTGTGTCGGCGATACGCCAATCTTGAATTGCAGGACAAGTCCAATGTTTACAATACCGATCTGATCCAGGCCCTGGAACTGGGGGCCATGCTCGATGTCGCACGCACGATCGCGGTCTCGGCGCTGGGCCGCACAGAGTCCCGCGGTTCTCATCAGCGCCTTGATCATGTGGAACGAGATGACGGGAATTTTCTGACTCACAGCATGGCCCGGTTTCAAGAGGGAAACGAACCCCAATTGAAATACAAACCGGTTACCATTACGAAATCCCAGCCAGCGCAGCGCGTATACGGAGGCGCAGCGAAATGAGCAGGGAGACTATCGAGCTTGTGGTATTCCGCTACAACCCGGAAACGGATTGCGAACCTGCTTACCAACGTTATCAGATCCCCTATCACCATGACTGGTTAGTGCTCGATGCACTGAACTATGTCAAAGACCATCTTGATCGTTCATTGAGCTATCGTTGGTCCTGTCACATGGCCGTTTGCGGAAGCTGCGGCATGATGATAAACGGCGAGCCCACCCTGACCTGCAAGGCATTCGTTCGGGATTACGCGGACTCAATCCGTATCGAACCGTTGGCGAATTTTCCAGTGGAACGCGACTTGATCGTGAATCAGGACGATTTCATGAGCAAGCTTGCGAGCGTCAAACCCTACATCATCGATACAGATGACGTGCCGTTGTCTGAAGGTGAAGAATTGCAGACACCGGCAGAGTTGGCGGTGTTCGATCAGTACACCGGATGCATTAACTGTCTGCTGTGTTATTCAGCCTGCCCGCAATATTCACTGTCCGCAGATTTTATTGGTCCCGCCGCACTGACCCTGGCCCATCGCTACAACATCGATTCCCGGGACGACGGCTTCCGGCAGCGCGAAGAGCGCGTGGGCAGCGATGACGGTGTCTGGCAGTGCAGTTTTGTGGGCGCCTGTTCCGAGGTTTGCCCGAAAGGCGTCGACCCGGCGGCCGCCATCCAGCAAGGAAAGATCACGAGTGCGGCCCACTACTTCAAGAAGCACCTGATGCCCTGGAGCGACTCATGAACACTGGGCCGCTTGTCCGCCAGATCAGCCGACGCCAATGGTGGCTGGGTGCATCCCGCTATCGTCGCTACATGGTACGTGAACTCACCTCACTGTTTATCGGCGCATTCGCGTTCGCGCTTATTGTGGGTTTGTGGCGACTATCTCAGGGTGCCCAGGCATTTTCTGCATGGCTGGACGCCATGCACTCGCCGGCCGGCCTGGCGTTCAATGGAATCGCCCTGGCGGCCGCCTTGTATCACAGTGTCACGTGGTTCAATGTCGCGCCAAAAGCCATCAGCGTACGAATCGGCACCTTCAAACTACCCGATAGCATCATCAGTGGTGCCCACTACGCCGGCTGGCTGCTGGTATCAATTCTAGTCCTGTATTTGGTGAGGGTCTGACGATGTCCAGCCATAAGCCCGTTTTCTGGGCGCTGTTCGCAGCCGGGGGCACGCTATCTGCATTGTTGGCACCCGTTCTGATTTTCCTCATTGGTTTCGCCGTACCGCTGAACCTGATCGATCCTGAAGCGCTCGGTTTCGCCCGGGTTTCCGGTGCATTGGCCACGATTTCCATAGCGTTAACGATGCTTGTCATCATCGTATTGTTCCTGTGGCATGCGGCTCACCGACTACGCGTTACTGCACATGATCTGGGCTGGTTCCCGGATTCCGTCGCCGTAGTGCTGTTCTACGGACTCGCTGCCGCGGGCTCGGTTGCAAGTGGCTGGTTGCTTATCGGCACAACGTAACGCACATCCGTGCCCTGCTTCTGCGAATCGTCTCAGGTCGAACTGCTGCATGGATCTTCGGCCAGTCAGCCGCCGACAGCGTTCATCATTGTGTCTGCCACTCCCAATGAACAATCCGTTCTTCCATCGGGTCAATTTCTATCGTGTATCTGACACCGGGCAGGCGAATTACCATGCACACCAGCCGTCGACCTATAAATGGCGCAAGCGATTCAACTCGGCGCTGCATTGAATCGGCCTCCGATCCTTCGGTAACGCCTTGCCCCGTGTTCTCGGTGATTTTTCGAAACAGCGAGTCATCGAAAAGTCGATCTTCAACATGAGCAACATCCGCCTCCCTGGCTTGTATCGGAATGTCCGGACAATTCTCGACCAGAGTGTGCAAGCGAAGCAGTTCGTAGGCATCGGAGTAAGCACCGTTGCCGGAATTGGGACTGTTCATTGCCTTGTACACGATGGACTGCTTTCGATTTCGAACTTCATACCGTTGTTTATCGGTAGGAAGTCTGAAATATTTAGCCCGATCGGGAGTTTTTCGTCCGCTCGACCCGTACGCACGGCGTCAGCGCGGACTGCCAGCTCCGATTCAGGCCTCCCGCTGCAAACCAATCAGGGCGAAAGGCGCTCGATCTTCCAGCTATCTTCGTCCGCCCGGCTGTAGAGAAATCGATCGTGCAGGCGATCCGATCGGCCTTGCCAGAATTCGAACGATTGCGGCACTACCCGATAGCCGCCCCAGAAAGATGGCAGTGGCACTTTTTTGTCGGCGAACTTGCGCTTCATTTCGTCAAACTTTGCCTCAAGCAACGCTCGCGAAGTGATGACACTGCTTTGCACGGAAACCCATGCCCCTATCTGGCTGCCACGCGGACGTGTGACGAAATAGCGCATCGTTTCCTGCGTAGAAATCTTCTCCGCCAAACCCCTGATGGCGACCTGTCGACCCAGTACGGGCCAAAAGAACAATAGTGCAACGTTCGCATTGGCGGCAATATGAGCCGCTTTGTTGCTCGACTGGTTGGTAAAAAAGACAAAGCCTCTTTCGTCGAAATACTTGAGTAGTACCGTACGGCAGGCCGGGCGATGCCGTTCATCCACTGTCGTCAAACTCATGGCATTTGGCTCGAGTGTTTCAGTATCACAAACCTGCCGAAACCAATCCGCAAATTGCTTGACGGGATCCGCGTCAAGCTCATCGGATTCCAGGGTCATGCCCGTTGCCGACAATCTCAACGACGACACATCCATGCCAGCATCATGACTTGAATTCGGTTCCTCGATCTTTTTATTTTTCATCGCTTCAATCAGGTCAATTCAATCACTGTATATTTATATCGTGGGGACTTTCCCGCTGAGTACCGTCAAATACTTGTCGATATCAATGTTGCCGCCGGTCAAAATAACACCAACGGACTTGCCCGACATCGTATCGCGTTCCTGCATCAAAGCCGCAAGCGCCGCCGCGCCAGCTCCTTCCGCCGCATTGTGAATGGTACGGTAGTAAATACGCATCGCGTTGGCAATTTCGTCTTCACTGACCGCAACGATCCGATCCGCACCTTTCGAATAGATTTCAAACGCTTCCGCTACCGGCACTCGCACCGCAACGCCATCCGCGAACGTCGCGGCGCTGTCTGTCTCCACCAGTTTTCCCTGCTCGAAGGAAAGCTTGGCACCCATCGCCTCTGTCGATACCACGCCAACAACTTTGGTCTTCAGGCCCAGCGCATCGCGTGCCAGGATCGTAGCGCATATTCCCGACCCGCAACCGATAGGCACATAGACTGTGTCCAGGTGCGGAGCCGCCGTGAACAATTCAAACGCGTAGGTGGCAACTCCGCGAGCGATTTCCAGGTGAAACGGCGGTACGGCATGCCAACCGCGCACTTCAGCCTGGCGCATGGCTTCATCTTTCGCCTCATCGAAATCGCTGCCATATTCGATAACGTCACCACCAAACGCGCGCATGGCGGCATTTTTTTCCGTCGAATTTCCCCGCGGCACGTAGATGGTCGCGGTCAGCCCCGCTCGTGTCGCGGCCAATGACTGTGACTGACCATGGTTACCTCTGGTTGCCGTCACAATGCCTGATACCTCCGGGTGCACCCGTTTCAACCAGTCAATGTAAGTGATACCGCCGCGCACCTTGAACGCGCCGATCGGCGTGTGATTTTCGTGCTTGACCCAGACTTCGCATCCTGTCTCTTTTTGCAATAAGGGCCAGGCATATTGTGCCGTTGCCGGCATATACCGATAGACAAGTTCCGCCGCAGCTTCCAGATCTGATTTAACGAACAAAGTAGGTGTCCTGATTTTTTCGCGTCATATCGCCTATTCTCGTCCAATAGCGATCCGGGCGCTAGGTCTGACAGTGCTTCAGAAACAGTCATGTAACGCCCTGTGGTGCAAACTTCCAAAGTTCGAATGCAACATTTAGTAAGATGTCTGCGTGCAGCCGGAAAACTCGCTGAAAGACCGATGACAAGAAACAGAGGACCTAAACGATGACCTCGATCAATGATTTACGTGATCAAGCCGTAGAGACACTGTTTGCTGACGTACAAACCATGCTGAACGATCACACTCTGAAGCGCGGCTTGCTGACTGAGATTCGCGACAAACTGATCGCGCTAGCCGGTCAATCCTCGCTTTGGAGCGAAGATGACTTTCCACAAAGTAAGGGCGATACACTGCATGCTCGTTACCTTGTCGCGCAAGCGGGCGATCTCACTGTGTATCTGAATGTCATGAGGCCGGGAAACAGGACGCCGCCTCACAACCATACGACCTGGGCATGCATCGCGGCGGTTTCGGGAGACGAGCAAAATTACCTGTATGAACGTGTCGACGATGCTTCTGTGACCGGCAAGGCCGAACTCAGACAGAGCGCGCATATCACGGTATCACCCGGCAGCGGTGTCGCCCTGATGCCCGCAGACATCCACCACGTTGAGATCGTCGGCGATCAGGCCATCAGACATCTTCATCTGTACGGTCGACCGCTGGAATCGCTTGACGAGCGACTTAGTTTTGATATGGCCGCGGGCACCTGCAAAATCATGGACATTGGCGTCAAGACTCGCCAGTCGCCGAGTGCCCGTCAGGGACGTTAGACGCATGCGTTATCTGCAACCATCGCAGGCGAAAGACCTTCTTGTAGCGAAGGATGAAATCGCCTTTATCGACGTACGAGAATACGGTCAGTTCGGCGAGGGACATCCTTTTTTCGCCGTCAATCTGCCCTACAGCCAGCTTGAGCTTACCGTTTTCGATCTCGTTCCCTTAAAGACAAGCAAACTCTTATTGCTGGATGATAACGACGGTGTCGCCGAAAAAGCCTTTACCCGACTGACCACTCTGGGCTATCGCGGCGTCCACATTGTCAAAGGTGGTGCGCCTGCCTGGCAAGACGCGGGATTCACGCTTTTCAAAGGCGTCAACCTGCCGTCGAAATCTTTTGGTGAACTCGTCGAGCACGCGATGAATACACCATCGATGACCGTCGAAGAATTACAGGACAAGCGTCGCGACGGCTGTAAATTGATTCTGCTCGATGGTCGTTCGCCACAGGAATTCAAGACAATGAACATACCGGGCGCGCTGTCGTGCCCCAATGCCGAACTGCCACATCGTTTACCCATGCTTGTCGACGATCCGGACACGACTATCGTCGTCAACTGCGCAGGCCGTACCCGCTCCATCATCGGTGCGCAGTCGCTGCGAAACTTACGGCCATCGAATCGTGTTTTCGCACTGCAAAACGGTACCCAGGGCTGGTGTCTTGCCGGTTACGAGCTGGAGCGTGGCGCTGATCCGGGTGAATTGCCGAATCTCGATCAAAATGCACTCGCCGTTTCAGCAGACCGGGCAGTATCCCTGATATCCCGCTTCAGCATTCCACAAATCGACCTTGATATTCTGACATCGTGGAGAAAAGACAATACGCGAACGCTGTACCTGTTCGATGTACGCACCGCCGAGGAATATTCTGACGGCCACCTCGCAGGTGCGTCGCACGCGCCGGGGGGGCAACTCGTTCAGGCGACCGATCAGTGGGTTGCGGTCCGCGGCGCACGAATCGTGCTAACCGACGACACGGGTTTGCGTGCGGCCAATACAGCGCTATGGCTGCGTGGCATGGGGCATGACGTTTCCGTGCTGTGCCATGATGCGAGTACGTGCGAGACAGTCACCAGGACTCAGCCACCCACGATGGGGCACCGCCTGCCCGTCGTCGCTCCAAACGTACTAGCCGACCGATTGGCGAGCAAGGCTGTTTTACTCGATCTATCTCCCGGCATGGCCTACCGCGAAGCACATATCGAAAACGCGATCTGGGCCACGCGGGCGCGACTCGACTCCCTGAACATTTCCGCAGACCACGACATCATCCTGGCCTGTCGCACGCCCGGCGTCGCCGAACTTGCGGCAGTCGACTTACGTGAACGAGGGCATATGCGACTATCACGTCTTGATGGAACGCCCGATGATTGGCGCAAGGCCGGACTCACCGTCGTCGCCAGCCCGGATCGGCCCGGCGAGAAAGACTGCATCGATTTCCTCTTCTTTGTTCACTCGCGCCACGAGGGCGACCTTGAGGCATCGCGCCGTTACCTCGAATGGGAAGTCAATTTGTTAAAGCAAATCGATACACAGGAACTGTCGACACTGAATCCTCCTGCCCTCTAGCCGGACTATTCATACATCGCACTCGTCCAGCATCGGCAGTATCCACGGCTTGTTCTTACGAATTTCCTGCCGGGTCAGTCCGGTGAGTTCATAGGGCAACACCAGCCACTTGTCCGTATCATGCAGATAGTAGTCGGGAACCCGATCCGTCTTGTTCTGTTTTGAGCGATAAAATGGCACGGCGATGCGCACGTCATGCGGCATGTTTCGCTTCATCTTCGTTTCAAGACGCTGGATGACTGCTTCAATATTGCGTCCCGTCCCGTAAACGTCATCAACGATCAGAAGTGAGTCCGCTTGATTGACGTTCTCGAAAATGTACTGCAAGCCGTGGACACGGATTTCCGATTCCGCCTTCAATTGTTGCAGATATTCATCCATACCGCGGTATGACGTGCGGATGGCGATATGGTCTGTCTCCACACCGAGATACTGGAGGCATTCCTGCACATAGATACCCACCGTCGAACCACCTCGCCAGACACCGACGATGAATTCCGGCTTGAAGCCACTTTCAAAAATTTCGACCGCGAGTCGATAGGAATCGGCCAATAGTGCTTCTTCTTCAACGTATTGCTTTTCCATCTTGCGACTCAACTACGCCCGGACATCTGCAGACAGGCACACTATACTGCACCTCATGGGATTGATACCCGCTAAGCACAAAGGCTCGCTGTGAGCGGCAAGACCTACTTGTCAGCACAACAACTGCTGGAAGATTCGTTCCGGCTGGGCGCGAAAATTGTTGCCAGTGGCTTCAAGCCGTCGATCATTACCGCGATCTGGCGCGGCGGAACACCCATTGGCATCGCCGTGCAGGAGTTACTGGCCTATCACGGCATCGACACCGACCACATAGCCATACGTACCTCGTCATACACCGGTATCGACGGCCGTTCGTCGGAAATCAGTATTCACGGAATGAATTACCTCATCAAGAATGTACGCCATGAGGACCGGTTGCTGATTGTGGATGACGTTTTCGATACGGGCCATACCATTTCCGCCGTCATTCGACACCTGAAGGAAAAGTCACGTCTGAATACGCCTCAAGAAATACGCGTTGCAGTCCCTTACTTCAAACCCACGCGTAACCAGACAGACCAGAAACCTGACTATTTCCTTCACGAAACCGAAGCCTGGCTAAAATACCCGCACTCGCTCGAAGGTCTGACCGTTGAGGAAATAGCGAAGAACCGGCCGGAGCTGTACGACATCATCCGGAAACACATTCCTTCCTGAGCATCGCGTCAACGGCCCGATCAATACTCCGGTTACCCTTCTTCGTTCTTCCGCCGCCACTCATCAGCGACCGCAATCGCGCTCATGTTAAATATTCCTTTTACGGTCGAAGACGGCGTAACAATGTGCGCTGACAATGCGGTCCCGGACAAGATCGGACCGATCATCAACACGTCGTTGATGGATCGAATCAATTCGACAGCAATATTGGCCGCATCCAGATTGGGCATTACCAATAAATTGGCGGAACCATTGAGATTTGTATCGTTATTCACCGCATTTCGAATCTTTTCGCTCAACGCAGCGTCTGCATGCATTTCACCGTCAATCTCGAGGTCCGGCGCGACTCGGCGCAGTATTTCCGTCGCCTTTCGCATCTTGATCGCACCGGGTGCCCGTGAAGACCCGAAGTTTGAATGAGACAGCAGCGCGACTTTGGGTTTTATACCGAAATCCCTGATACGCCTGGCGCTGGCCAGCGTCGTATTGGCGATCTGTTCGGCGCTCGGGTCGACCTCGATATACGCGTCCGTAATGAAAATCGGTCCCCTCGGCAAAATCAATACGGCCAATGACGAAATCTTCTCGCCCGGCCTGCGCATGCCAATGACTTCAATGATGTGCTGAAGGTGGTGATCGAATCGGCCTTCAGTACCGCAAATTAATGCTTCCGCATCGCCTTGCGCCACCATGCAGGCCCCGATCGCCGTATTGTTGGTCCGCATGACCGTTTGGGCCGCCGCAACCGAAACGCCGCGTCGTGACACTTTCTTGTGATAGAACTGCCAGTACTGATGGTAGCGGGCATCATTCTCGGGGTCGATCAATTGAAAATCCTGCCCTATCTTCAAGTCGATACCCAGATCACCCAAACGCTTGGCCACGACATTTTTTCGGCCTATGATGAACGGCTCGGCGATTCCCTCACCGGCAATTTCCTGCACCGCGCGCAACACATTCAGATTTTCACCTTCAGCAAAAACCAGCCGTTCGCGATCACGTTTGGCGACATCAATGACCGGTTGCATGAACATCAATGATCGATTGCTGAACGACCGAAGTCGTGCCTTGTATTTCCCGAGATCGTCGATAGGACGCAGTGCGACACCGGAGTCCATGGCTGCTTTGGCCACTGCGAGAGAAACTTCGACAAACAAACGCGCATCGAACGGTTTCGGAATCAGGTAGGTCGGCCCGAATTGCAGGCTCTCGTCTTTGTAAACACTCGCCACCTCATCCGTGGACTCACGTCTGGCGATCGATGCAATCGCATCCACACACGCTACTTTCATGGCTTTATTGATGGTGGTTGCACCGACATCCAGCGCGCCCCGAAAAATAAACGGAAAGCAAAGAACGTTGTTGACCTGGTTGGGGTAATCCGACCGGCCGGTGGCGATAATTGCATCCGGTCGGGCTTCGAATGCGATTTCCGGCCGTATTTCCGGGGCTGGATTCGCCAACGCAAGAATAAGTGGTTTTTCGGCCATTCCTTTGACCATCTCGCCGGTTAGAATGTCCGGCGCAGAAAGGCCCAGGAAAATATCCGCAGCCACGATCGCATCGGCAAGGGTTCTCTCGCTAGTCTCGACCGCGTAACGGGACTTGTACTCATTCATATCTTCACTGCGCCCGATATAAACGACTCCCTGCACATCGATAAGCGTCACATTTTCACGTGGCAAGCCAAGCTCAACCAGGAGATCAAGGCATGACAAACTGGCTGCTCCACCACCTGTCGCCACCAGCTTGACGTCCGAAATATCCTTGCCCACCAAATCCAGACCATTCCTGACGGCGGCCGCCACAACGATTGCGGTACCGTGCTGGTCGTCATGAAAAACCGGGATGTTCATTTTTTCACTGAGCGCTGCTTCAACGATAAAACAATCCGGCGCCTTGATATCTTCAAGATTGATCGCACCAAACGTCGGTTCCAGCTTCGCTACAGCGTCTACAAACTTAAGCGGGTCTGATTCATCAACTTCCAGATCAAACGCATCAATGTTGGCGAATTTCTTGAATAGAACTGCTTTTCCCTCCATCACCGGCTTAGCCGCCAGTGGGCCGATGTTGCCCAGGCCCAGCACCGCAGAACCATTGGTAATGACACCGACAAGATTGCTGCGCGCGGTATAGAGCGCCGCCGCTAACGGATCCTTTTCAATGCGCAGACACGGATACGCCACGCCCGGTGAATAGGCCTGTGCCAGATCGATCTGGTTCGCCAGCGGTTTAGTCGGTGTAACCGCCAATTTACCCGCGGGCGAAGTACTGTGGTAAAGCAGCGAACTTTCTTCCAGTGAATCTGACATCCGCAATCCAAAGCAGGGAGATGCGACAGTTTGCCATACTTCTAACGCCGACAGGGTGCTTGTCCTGTCGGCGGTTGTCGGCTCGAACGGGTGGTGCGGACCAGCGACACCGATCCTGGCGAGTCAGATGGTTCGCTCTCCGCGAAGGGTCACTCGCCGGCCCTTCCGTTCAGCGGATTGGTCCCAGATGACCGCCGTGAATTAGCGGTAACACCCAGAAATGGATACCTGCAACTCCGAACGATTCTCGAATACTGTCGATGAACGCCTCGACGCCGTCCGCTCGAATCTGGATTTGAAATTGTTGGCGACGTTGCCGACCGCTGACCTGTTCCACCGGACTGAGGTCATCGTGGCGGGTGCTATGTCCGTACACCGGAACGCTCGTAAAACCGGTGCTGTCTTCGCGTGCCAATAGCCAGTCAACGATCGGTTCCTCAAGTTCTGGCGGTACATTCAGCGTTACCAGCGCCTCGGATTGTTTCGACTCGTTCATGTTACGTACTCCCCATCGCCGAATCGGCGATACAGTATCGGCAGGATGAACAGCGTCAATAAAGTCGCGGTAATGAGCCCGCCGATCACGACAATCGCAAGTGGCCTCTGTATTTCTGACCCAGGGCCAGATGCAAACAACAAAGGTACAAGTCCGAACGCCGCAATACTTCCGGTCATCAAAACCGGACGCAGGCGGCGTTTCGCTCCCTGAACAACCAGCTCGGACATCGATAATCCGCGGGCTCTTAACTGATTGAAATAGGAGACCATCACAACGCCATTCAATACGGCGATGCCAAGCAATGCAATAAAGCCTACAGAAGCGGGCACCGACAGGTACTCACCGGTCAGCCACAGTGCGAAGACGCCACCTATCAGGGCAAACGGGATATTCGCCAGGACCAGCAATGCCTGCCGGACGGAGCCGAAGGTCGAGAAAAGCAGCAGGAAAATCAGCCCGATCGATACCGGTACTACCAGAGCCAGTCGAGCGGCAGCACGCTGCTGGTTTTCGAACTGACCGCCCCATTCGACGTAGTACCCCGCCGGGAGATCAACGGCGGCCGCAACAGCAGCCCTCGCTTCATCGACAAAACCCACCAGATCCCGGCCGGCAACATTTGTTCTCACTACGGTATAGCGTTGGCCGCGCTCCCGCCCCACCGTTACAACACCTTCCACATAGCGAATCTCGGCGAGACTGCCAAGCGGCACACTGATGCCGCCTTCCAGGGCGATCGGCATGCTCGCAAACGTAGCCGGCGACGTTCCGACCGATGCGTCCGCTCGCATCAGGAGCGGCGTTCGACGCGCCCCTTCCTGTACGATTCCCAAAGGCAGGCCTTCCAGTTGAGTGCGAAGTATTCGTTGAATGCTCAGCACATCCATCCCCAACCGACCGGCCGCGAGCCGGTCGATATCAAGCTCATAGTACTGGACTCCGTCATTCTGACTGGCGAATACATCTTCGCTGCCAGCAACGTTACGAAGCACGTCCACTATTTCAGTCGCGTACTGATTCAGTGAATCAAGCTCCGGACCGAAGAGCTTCACCGCCACATCACCGCGCACACCGGTGAGCATCTCCGACACCCGCATTTCGATCGGCTGGGTAAAGCCGTACGCGATTCCCGGAAATTTATCCAGAACGATCCGAATCGCGTCTATGAGTTCTTCCTTGCTGTGCATGCGCCACTCGGACTTCGGCCTCAGCACCATGAAAATATCCGTTTCGTTCAGCCCCATAGGATCCATGCCGATCTCATCAGAACCAACGCGTGCTACCGTGCGGGCAACCTCGGGGACCTGTGCAAGAATTTCTTTTTGCACACGCAAATCCAGTTCTATCGATTTTTCCAGCGTAATCGACGGCAGCTTTTCGAGTTGCACAATGATGTCTCCCTCATCCATTGTCGGCATGAAGCTCTTACCGATCAGCAAGTAGACGCCGGCCGTCGCGGCGAGGGTTGCGAGTGCGCCGATAGTCACCCACTTCGTATGGTCGAGACACCAGCGCAGCGCCGGCAGGTAAAGTTCCTGCAATTTGCGCGGCAGCCATGGTTCTTTCTGCGAGACCCGCGTCAGGAGAAACGAAGACAACACCGGGATCATGGTCAGCGATAACAGCAATGACGCTGCCAGCGCAAAAACGATCGTCAATGCAACCGGCGTAAACAATTTCCCTTCCAGGCCCTGCAGCGTCAGAAGCGGAAAAAACACGATGATGATGATCGCGATACCGGATGCAACCGGGACGGATACCTCGCGTACCGCTCTGTAGATAACGTGCAAGCGCGGAAGACGTCGTTCCTTTTGCCAGTCGCTGAGATGCGTCATGATGTTTTCAACAATGACGACGGCGGCATCAACCAGCATGCCAATCGCGATGGCCAGTCCGCCCAGGCTCATGAGGTTTGCTGACATTCCGAATTGGCGCATCAGAATAAAAGTCGCAAGCGCTGCCAGCGGCAAGACCATGGCCACAGACAAAGAGGCCCGCAGATCGCCGAGAAACAACACCAGCAGAATAACGACCAGCAGAGTTGCTTCACCCAGCGCCTTTGACACTGTGCTCACCGCCCGTTCTACAAGATTGCCGCGGTCATAGAAGACATCGACAGAGACGCCTGGTGGCAGCGCGGTCGCGATATCATCCAGCTTCTGGCGCACACCGGCAACGACATCACGTGCGTTCGCACCGCGCAGTCCCAGTACGAGCCCTTCGACCGCTTCACTCTCACCGTTCTGGGTTACGGCGCCATACCGTGTTATCGCTCCTATTTTCACCGTGGCCACATCACTGACTCTGATGGGTGTGCCGTTTACGACCTTGATCACTATCTGGCGAACGTCGTCGAGCGTTTTTATCCGGCCTTCGGATCGAACCAGCAGCGCTTCTTCCCCGGCACTCATGCGGCCTGCGCCGTCATTGCGATTGTTGGAGGCCAGCGCCTCGGCCAGCAACAAGGGATTGACACCGCGTGCCGCCATTCGATGTGGATCCGGCATTACCTCGAAGCTGCGAACGTATCCGCCCAGAGAATTGACATCCGCAACGCCGTGCACCGTTCTCAAAGCCGGCCGTATCACCCAGTCCAATACGGTACGTCGCTCTGTCAGACTGATATCACCCTCCACCGTGAACATGAACATTTCACCAAGCGGGGTGGTCAGCGGAGCAATGCCACCTTCGATGTCGGCCGGCAGGTTGTCGCGGGCTGCACTCAGGCGCTCCGCGACTTGCTGTCGGGCCCAGTAAATATCGGTTCCCTCGGCGAAGTCCACCGTAATGTCAGATAACGCGTACTTCGCCACTGAACGCAACATGACTTGTTTGGGAATACCAAGAAGCTCCAGCTCAATCGGTGCGGTGATCTGGTTTTCCACCTCTTCGGGCGTCATGCCCGGGGCCTTCACGATGATTTTCACCTGGGTCGGCGAGACATCGGGAAACGCGTCAATCGGCAACTGTTTAAACGCGTAGTAACCAAAACCCGCGAGCATTACTGTCCCCAGCATGACCAGGACTCGCTGTGTCAAGGCAAACTGAATCAGATTTGAAAGCATCAGCCCGGGTCACTTTGTGAGGACCAAAGTGCCTTCAGTGTCGAAACACCGTCTACCGCAATACCGCTTTCGGGATCCAGATCTGCGTCGAAAACGACATTGGCAGCATCTGCACTCACGACAATAATTTCACGGGTATCGAAACCCGTCAGCGTGCGAACGAAGACATAGTGCCGCTCATCCCGTCTGGCGACCGCTCTCGCAGGCACTACCCAAAGAGAGCCTGCTGAATCGTCTGCTCTTCTTGCGACAATTCTGACCGATACAAATTCGCCCGGACTCAAGCCGTGACCGGCTCCGTGCAAGATGGCTCGCACCGTGATCGCCTGCGTGGCCGGATCGATCGACCTGGCGATACTGCTAACCTGTGGCGGCGGATCGAGCGGATAACCAGCGACCACCACCGCCATGCCGGTCCTGACGGCGGTGCGCTTCTCGCGTGGAACGGCTATTTCGAGCCACAATATGGATAAGTCAGCGATCCTGTATATCGGCGACATCCTGTCTACACGCTCTCCCGCAATCGCCATTCGATCAAGAACGACACCATCAATGGGCGCTCGGACAGTGAGCGTTTGTAGCAGATGCTGCTCTGTTTCAAGCGCACGAATCTCGCTATTGGTCAGGCCGGCAAACTTCAATAACTGCCGACGTTCATTGATTCCGGTCTTCGCAATCCTGGCGCGAGTCGTCGTCTCCTGCAGGCGTCTTGCGGAAATAATGCCCTCATCATGCAATTGCTGATCACGGGCGAAGTCATTTTGCGCCAGCAGATGGGTATTGACGGCGTCCAGAAACTCTCGTTGCAGCGAGAGAAATTCGGGACCTTGCAACTCTGCAATCGCCTGCCCCCGGGAAACCTCATCTCCAATAGCGACATTCAGACGTAACAGCAGGCCGGCCTGTGGCGCACTGACGAAAACGTCACCCATGGGGGGAATCACGACATGAGCGGTCGCTTTTATCGCGGTCGTCGCCTGGGCGACTTCCGGCATCGCCAGTTCGATGCCCAGATTCCTGACTTCTTCCGCCGTAACAACAATGTCGCCAGCCGTCGCCACACGAACGACCAGCACCATCAGGAAACCGCCGATCAGGGATGTTTTTCGAATCATGGAAGGATACCTACAGCTTGGTTATAGAGTGCGATCTGTCGTTTTTCATCAATAATCAACCGGCTCACCTGGCGCTGGGCATCAAGCGCCGTCGTCTGCAGTATTAAGAGGTTAAAGAGATCAATCTCGCCTTTTTCGTAAGCGCTAAGACCCATTTGCTGGTGCCGGTTGACCAGCTTCATTCGATCGGCCGCGGTTGCCATGTTCTCGTAAACCACATTGAGGCGGTGTGCGGCTTCGTGTAGCGCCATGGTCAACGCACGTATCCCCCTGACTTGTGCGGCGCGAGCACTTGCCGCCACCCGAGACGCCGCGCTGATCGCGGTCTGCCGGCTGGAGGATCCGCCAAACGGTATACTCAAGGTGATGCCGATGCTGTCGTCGTAAAAATCTCCCAGCGCCGGCTTTTCCCTGCGTGCGCCGACCAACAAGCTGGTGCCGGTTGCGGCGGTCTCCTGCACGACGACCACCTGGGCCTCAGCACGGCTGACTTCCGCATTCGCGAAAACCAGGGCCGGATGGTCGCGCACAACGTCCTGGCGACTACTGATTATTTCCGCCGAGAATTGCGGGCGACGTTCCAGGCCTGTGACACTCCGATAAGTGCGCTCCGCATCCAGGAGGGACGCCCTCATTTCGATAAGTTTCGTCTGTGCCTCAAGGTAGAAGGACTCGGCATGCATCTTGTCGCTCAACGCGACATCGCCGAGCTCATAGCGCCTCTTGACAGAAGCGGCCAGGCGTTCGGCCAGTTCCAGAGCTTGCTCAGCCAGTTCAAGGTCGTTTTCTGCAAGTGCGATATTCCACAAGGTACTTCGCACGAGACCGGCAACTTCCCAGCGCACCGCTTGTTCGGCAGCGGCCGACTCGATGGACATTGATTCGCCCAGCATTTGCACAGCGCTGCGGCCACCCCAACTCCAGAGCGGCAGCATCACCCCGGCCTCGTACTCGTTCAGACCGTTGTCCGGCCCCCAGCGGTCACTTTGATAGCGCAGCATGAGGGACGGTCGGCCGGCGAGCAGGCTATCGCCACGAACCGACCAGGCATCGGCCTGCTCTCGTCGGGCCAGCACCTCGGCCATGGTTGGATAGCGTGCGTAGGCAATATCGACCGCCGCCGCCAGCGTAAGCGTCTCGTCAACGGGCAACGCGACATGCTCGTGACTCAGCGGCGTAGCGGCGGCGGCCGACGCGGAAACCGCCGCCAGCAACATACTGCAGATCACCGCACGCCACGACAAACGATGAATGTCGCACACAGTTATCACCATCAGAGGGCCTTCTTCCGCCCCGTAATCATCGCCTTGATGAGGTTCTCCCCATGAATACGACCGGAAACCAGCCCGCCTGCGACGTGAATGACCACCAGCAACAAAGTCAGGTTGGCAAAAACTTCATGCAGTTCTTCCCAGAAATCTTCACTGTCTGCATAGACAGCAACCCACGTTGCCAGGGGTCCCGCGCCCTCCTCCATGCCGTACAACACGAGCCCCGAGAGAACCGTGCCAAGCAGAAATGACAGCAGTAACAGGATCATTACGCCGCCGGCCGGATTGTGGCCGATATAGCGCCTGCCCTGGTTTCGGGCCAGGCCAGCGAGATATTCGAAGACGGCCGATGGCGGTCGTACGAAATCAGAGAATCGAGCATGGCGACTGCCGACGACTCCCCAGATGAGGCGAAAACACACAACGGCACCAATGATGTAACCCGCCCAGACATGCTGCGTCAGGAATTCGTCTTCCGTGAAATAGGCGATGAAAAATGCGCTCACCAGAGTCCAGTGACCGATTCGCACTACGGGGTCCCAGACTTTAATGCTGTTTTCGGAATTCATGTGAGTTCTCCAGTGCCCTGCGATGAGAGGCAGTCTTATACTCAAATGAACCTGATACAATCCGACATATGACCTATGTTGGCTTGTTTCACGCGGAAGGCTCGATCTATGTCGGATGACGTACGCGGCAATCGCCCTACAATGACCGCGATTGTTCTTTTCGCCGTGGTCGTCGTGCTGATCGGCTGGGATTTGTTCGTGGATTATGGCGAAGGTGTCAGCGCGTGGCACCTGGCATCTGAGTTCGCTATCTTCCTGATTGCCCTCGGCGGTGCCGTGCTCATGTGGCGGCAACTCGATAGAACCCGGTCTGATCTTGTCGATGCGCTGGTGGAAGCAGAGCAGTGGAAAAAGGAAAGCAATGAGCTTATCCAGGGGCTCGGCATAGCGATCGAGCGACAGTTCGAACGCTGGAAGCTCACTAACGCCGAAGCAGAAGTCGGCCTTTTCCTGCTAAAAGGCCTTAGCCACCGGGAAATTGCGGAAATGCGACAAACCAGCGAACGCACGGTGCGAGAACAATCACGGGCTCTTTACAGGAAATCCGGCTTGTCAGGACGATCGTCATTGTCCGCGTTTTTCCTGGAGGATTTGCTGCTGCCGCATATCGTCGGCGATGCACGAGATGCGTCCTAAGGCCTGAAATCCGCTAAAGCAGGTCGCTCTCCGCGAATGGTCACTCGCCGGCCCTTTCGTTCGGCCGGCCAATAGTCCCAAATGGCTCGATGCATACAACATCGATTGTCCCAAAACGCCATATCGTTGTGACCCCAGCGGTAACGAATCTGGAAATCGATTTTCTCTGCATGATCGAAAAGCATCTGCAGAACGACACCACTCTCATTTTCTGATAATTCATTGATTCTGGTGGTAAACGTTCTATTAACGTAAAGTGCCGGCCGCTGCGTATCAGGGTGCGTGCGAATAACAGGGTGTACCGATGACGGGCAATCGATGTTGCTGTCATGCTGCCCACGATCTGAGTATCGACCCGGATAGACATGATCGGATGCATGCGTCGCAGTCAATCCGGCGAGGAACTCCTGCATGGCGCCAGACAACGACTCGTAGGCCCCATACATATCGCTGAACATCGTATCGCCGCCTGCGGCCGGCAAGACATGCAATTGCAACATGGTCCCCAGCGGCGGCCGTTCGTCGCAAGAGACATCTGAATGCCAGAATTCGCCGTTCGCTACAGCAGAATCCTTGTGCACGTGGATCTCGAATATCTCCGGATAACCCGTCATCGACGGTGCCGCCGGATGCGTATGCAACTCGCCGAACAGACGCCCGAATTCGATCTGCCGCTCTGGAGAAATCTCTTTCTGGTCTTTGAAAAACAACACCTGATGATCAAGAAAGGCTGACCTGATTTCACTAAACTGTTCAGGTGACACACCGTCTTCAATTGCAACGCCAGCGATTTCAGCACCCAGGTTCGGCGCGAAAAGTCGAACGTCTATTGTCGAATAGCGGGCAAGTGGTTTTGGCATAGTGAGAATACGGCCGTGTATTCGCAAAATCGAGGGGCTTCATTGTACAAGAAATGATCGGCGACGATATCCACCAACAAACGACATCGCGGCTAATCAAGACACGCCTTGTAGCGGCCTCGCACTGAATTGATGAGTATTATCTCCTGTCCCGGCGCCAACTCGTCAAGATGGATTTTTCGTTCTTCAATCTCGCCTTTATTCAATAGCGATTCGCGATACGTTCCCGGCAACAAGCCACATTCGATGGGCGGTGTATACCATTGGCCACCAATCTGCACGATGACGTTCGCAATACTGGTTTCCGTGATAAGGCGGTCTGAATTCCAGAACAGCACATCGTTGCCACTTGCGGCAGCGCTTAGCGCTTTTTCATAAACGTCACGCCGAGTCGTCTTGTGGTACAAAAACGGGCTACTTCGATCAATGGGCTCCGGGGACAGTGTGAGTCTCAACTCAGAGCCCATCTTGTCGACGGTCGTATCGCTGATACGAAATTGCCCGTCCCGCTGCAACAAGAGCCGAACGCGACGTGGTTCGTCCGCCCACTCTTTCGCCCGCTTCGACAACGCGTCCTCGATCAAATTCCCATCGAATTCGAAATCG
Source organism: Gammaproteobacteria bacterium (assembly GCA_013151645.1). Taxonomy (GTDB): domain Bacteria; phylum Pseudomonadota; class Gammaproteobacteria; order Steroidobacterales; family Woeseiaceae; genus JAADHU01. The sequence continues at coordinate 113,633 of JAADHU010000028.1, forward strand.
AAGTAATCGGCCGAAGCACGCAGACGCTGTAAGTGCTGTTGCAACAAAGAATAGCCGCCTGCGGGTTTCCACAGCAGGGTTTCCAATAGCTCAAAACTGCCGCTGTGATCGTTGCCTTTGAGAATCCGGGCCTTGGCCTGACACTCCCGGTATTCCTCATCGGCGTCGGAATCCCAGACAATACCGCCGCCAACACCGTAGATACCTTCACCCGTTCGCGTGTCAATCAGTGCCGTACGAATAGCAACACTGAACTGGGCACGTCGACCCGGACTTATGAAACCGATTGCACCGGTATAGATACCCCGAGCCGTTGACTCCAGCTCCGCGATAATCTTCATGCTCGACACCTTCGGTGCTCCGGTGACCGAGGCACAGGGAAACAGTGCCTGAAAAATTTCCGAAACCGGTGCGCTCGTATGTGCCGACACGGTCGAAGTCATTTGCCAAACGGTGGGATACTTTTCAATCTCGAGCAATGTCGGTACTTTGACCGAGCCGGGAACGGCGATCCGGCCAATATCGCTGCGCAACATATCGGTAATCATGACATTTTCCGCACGATTCTTTGCTGACTGATGGAGTCCATTGCGTAGCGCGATATCTTCGAAGGATGTCAGACCGCGCGCGGCGGTACCTTTCATCGGTTTAGCCAGCAGGTCTTCACCGTGCAAACGAAAAAACAATTCGGGCGATGCCGAAACGATCACCTGGTGCTCACACTCGATGAACGCTGCGAACGGTGCCTCCGTCGCGATGGCAACGAACAATGCCCATGAATCGTTGATTCCGCTCGTTTCCTGCCGGACCGTATAGTTGATTTGATAGGTATTGCCCAGTGCGATTTGTTGCTTGATAGCAGCGATACTTTGGCGGTAGGCGTCACGCGGCTGGCTCATCGTCCACATCAGCGGCGAGTCCGGATTTGCCGCGATCACAGGCAGCGCTTTGCTTCTCACGGGTTTCCGAAACAACCCGAAACAGAGCAACGGCAGCTGACAACCGGGGCGCGTCACAAGGGTGGAATCGAATCCCGAGGCGGCCTCGTAACAAACGAACCCGACCGCAAACAACGCCTCCTCATTAACCCGTCGTTCTGCCTCTGACAACGCCGTTAGAACATCTTGCGGTTTTTTTGCCAGAAGCACGTCCACCGGCTTGGAAAAAATTAGCCATTCCGAGGTATCGGTATCGCGAAGTACTACCCGACGAAGCATAAACACACCGATGGCACCTGCCCGCCATATTTTTCCCGACCACAGATAACCACAAGCTGAATACTCATTTGAATGACGCCTGCGCAACATTACGGGTTGCGATACCGATGCACAATGCTAGACTTTCGCGCCTCACTCCGCACGAGAAAATAACATGACGAACGTACCTTCTGATTTGGAAATCGCCCAGGCCGCAAACAAACTGCAAATCACGGAGGTCGCGAACAAACTTGGCGTTCCGTCAGACGCCCTTATCCCTTTCGGCCATGACAAGGCCAAAGTTGGCTATGACTACCTCGAAAGTCTCGCCGACAAGCCTGACGGCAAGCTCATCCTGGTCACCGCGATTTCACCAACGCCGGCAGGCGAAGGGAAAACGACCACGACCGTCGGCCTTGGCGATGGCCTGTGCCAGCTCGGCAAAAAGGCGATTATCTGCCTGCGTGAACCCAGTCTCGGCCCCTGTTTTGGTATGAAAGGAGGAGCGGCCGGCGGCGGCTATGCGCAGGTTGTACCGATGACAGACATCAATCTGCACTTCACCGGTGATTTTCACGCCATAGGTGCAGCGCACAATTTATTGTCCGCGATGATCGACAACCATATTCACTGGGAGAACCTGCTTGATATTGACCCACGCCGTATTACCTGGCGGCGAGTGGTTGATATGAATGACCGCGCATTGCGCGACATCACTTGCGGCCTCGGCGGTCCATTCAATGGTGTACCGCGGCAGTCCGGTTATGACATCACCGTGGCATCCGAGATCATGGCAATTTTTTGCCTGGCAACCAGTCTGGACGACCTCAAGAACCGTATTGGTAATATTGTGATCGGTTATTCGCGAAAAAAAGAACCCGTTACTGTACGGCAGCTCAAGGCAGAGGGTGCCATGACCGCGTTGCTCCGTGATGCGTTCCAGCCCAATCTCGTACAGACCCTTGAAAACAATCCCGCGCTCATGCATGGAGGGCCGTTCGCCAACATCGCTCACGGCTGTAATTCCGTCATGGCAACAAAGACCGGGCTAAAACTGGCGGACTATGTAATCACCGAAGCGGGCTTCGGTGCCGACCTTGGCGCCGAAAAGTTCATGGATATCAAGTGTCGCAAAGCGGGCTTGCGCCCTGATGCGGTGGTACTGGTGGCCACTACCCGGGCACTAAAAATGCACGGTGGCGTTGCGAAGGAACAGCTCGTTGAAGAAAACGTAGACGCCGTTCGCGTCGGTTGTCAGAACCTGGGTCGACATATTCGCAATATGGGGCAGTTTGGTGTGCCCGTTACCGTCGCGATTAACCACTTCGTGACAGACACCGCGGATGAGCACGCCGCAATACAGGAGTTTTGCGCCGAATTTAACGTCGATTGCACGGTCAGCTCGCACTGGGAACACGGTGGCAAAGGCGCGATGGCACTGGCCGAACGGGTGGTCCACATGATCGAGCACCAGCACACGCAATTTCGGACGCTGTATGACGATGACATGAGTCTTTGGGACAAGGCCCGCCACATTGCCCGCACGATTTACGGTGCAGACGATATCAACGCCGACAAAAAGGTGCGCGCACAATTCGCCGAATTCGAAGAGGCAGGCTACGGACACTTTCCGGTCTGCATGGCCAAGACGCAGTACAGTTTCTCCACCGACCCGCAGTTGCTCGGCGCACCGACTGGCCATAATGTGCCAATTCGGGAAATTCGCCTGGCAACCGGCGCCGAGTTTGTCGTGGTTGTTTGCGGCGATATCATGACCATGCCGGGACTGCCGCGAAAACCCGCCGCCGAGAGCATCGACGTCAATGAGGACAGGAAGATCGAGGGACTTTTCTAGCCGCTCTCTTGCGACATCGCAATGAGCAGAGCTATTTGCGCACAACGCTCTTTACGATATAACCGCCTGAACGCTCGTCTCGCTCCAGTTCAAGTGCCTTGCGGGATTCTGCTTCTTCAAGCAAATCGCTAAAGGAATTAAAACCGTAAAACGATTCATTGAATCCCGGGCGTCGCCTTTTCAAAGTCTGCTTAATCATCGAGCCCCAAACTTTTCCACGGTCACCACGCTCTGTATATAGCGCTTCGGTTGTGTCGAGAACCAGGTCAATCGCCTCTTGAGCACGGTCCGTCGCCTTTGTTGCACTGTTCTTCTGACGACTCTTTTTCCTGGATGCCGTCTTCTTGTCAGTTGCCGCCTTTGGCTTTACTTTCTTCGCGGGCCGCGCCGACTGGACAAGATCGTCATAGAAAATAAATTCATCGCAGTTTGCGATCAACAGATCGGAAGTGGAGTTCTTGACACCGACACCGACAACGGTCTTCGCATTTTCCCGTAATTTGCTGACTAACGGGGAAAAGTCCGAGTCTCCGGATATGATGACAAACGTATCAATGTGTTCCTTCGTGTAACAAAGGTCCAACGCGTCAACAACCATGCGAATATCCGCCGAATTTTTCCCGGAAATTCGGACGTGCGGAATTTCGATCAGCTCAAACGCCGCCTCATGCATGACCTTTTTGAATTCCTTGTACCGATCCCAGTCGCAGTAGGCCTTCTTGGTGACGATGCTGCCTTTCAGCAAGAGTCGCTCAAGGACGTATTGAATATCGAATTTATCGTATTTCGCGTCCCGAACACCCAATGCTACGTTTTCGAAATCGCAAAAAAGTGCGAGATTGCCTTCTCCGTTCATGTTTATCTATTCCCTCGTTATGGGAGCGCAGGTCAATGACTGCCCTCTGCAGCCGTTTCCGCCTGCCACTCAAAAATATTCATCTCAATGAAAATAAACGCGACCAGCCACAAAGTTGCATCCCAGAATTCCAGAAGGCCCCCGACGACCCCCCAGTACGCGGCGCAGGCGAACAAGATGCCATATAAGCCGCCTTTTAGGTACTTGTTTGCTCTTAACATTCGCTCACTCAGACGGCCACTGACCTGCAACCAGACTTCGATCTCCAGAACCGCGACGACAATGAGCCAGTCCGCTGCGTTCACAATATCAGTAACCGCCAGCGCATGGACCAACGAATGCTGTTCCTGCGTGCCGATAATCTGCGTACCGGCAATCTGTTGCAAACCGGCACCTTGCATTGCCGCACAGACGTCCGGCGTCAAGGGGAAATACTCATCCAGTGTCCGCGCGTAGGTAAAGTCTGTACCTATCAGTGAGCAGACATCTGCGACCGTGAATGGCTCCAGATTCGTGACTACACCGTACTTGCTGAGGTAGCCGTAAAAGGAATAGACAATAAAGAAATAGCACAGACCGCGCAGTACTCCAAGCCCCCATTTCAAAGAACCCTGAAGCTTCTCATCAGGTATTACCGCCGTTTCCAGCTCAAACAACAGCAACAATATCACCCAGGCGAATGTGTCTATCGTTGCCGAATAGGCTTCTACAATATTCCGCCAGGTTATCCCGTTCGAAAATGTTTGTGCGCTGGCGGCGAAATCCTCAAGAAAGAAGAGCCATATATTGTAGGCAAGAAGACTATAAATCGAATACTTGAATATTCGAAACCCGGTCATGCGCATTCCGGTCATGGGTCCATTCGTCATCGGCGTCTACTGATGCTCAGCCTCCGAGTTCCATAAAACTTCACCGACCACAACAGCACTCTGGGATTCTAGACATTCAACAGCAGGTATTCGCGTTCCCATGAACTAATGACGCGGAAGAACGTTTCAAATTCCTTCCGCTTTATTCCAACATAGGCTTTAACAAAATTCCGGCCGAGAATCTCCTGCAGGGCCGTTTCTTCCTCGAGAAGCGCCAGCGAAACTTCGAACGCAACGGGCAGGGTTTGCTCGAGGTCAAGCGCGCTCCCTTCCGTCCGTGGTGTCGGTTCGATTTTCTCCTTCATGCCGAGGTAACCGCATGCAAGTGTCGCCGCGATCGCGAGGTAGGGGTTGACGTCAGATCCTGCGAAGCGACTTTCTACGCGCCGGTTAGCAGCCGACGACACCGGCACACGCAATCCAGCCGTACGATTGTCGATGCCCCAGGCCACGTTTCTGGGCGCACTGTCCCCATAGGCGATACGTCGATAACTATTGACATAGGGCGCGTACAAAATGGTTGCCGCTGCCGTGTATTTCTGCAAACCGCCGATGTAATGGCGAAACGTTTCCGTCAGCTCTCGATCATCCGGACTGGAAAACACGTTCTTCCCCGTCTTGACGTCGTTCAACGACTGATGAATATGCATCGAGCTACCCGGCTCGTTCTCCATCGGCTTTGCGAGGAATGTGGCGAAAACATCGTGGCGCATGGCGACTTCGCGCATCATGCGTTTAAAAAGAAAGACCTGGTCGGCTCTGCTTAGTGCGTCGGCATGCTCGAAATTAACCTCCATTTGTGCCGCCCCCGATTCATGAATCAGCGTATCGACATCCAGATCCATCACCTCACAGAAATCGTACATTTCCTCGAACAATGAATCGAATTCGTTGAGCGCGTCAATGGAATACGATTGTCGGGCCCGCTCGGGTCGGCCCGAGCGGCCAATCGGCGGACGCAAGCGATTATCGGAATTCACGTTCTTTTCGACGAGATAGAACTCAACTTCCGGCGCTACGATCGGTTCCAATCCCTCGTCTGCATAGAGTTGCAGAACCGACCGCAGCACGTTGCGGGAGGATAGTTCGTGGTATTTCCCCTCGGCATCGACACAGTCATGGATGATCTGCGCTGTAGGTTCCTCCGCCCACGGTACCATGCGCGCTGACGAGGCATCCGGTATCAGGAACAGATCTCGATCGGCTGGATGAACAAGTTCGTCATACAAGTCATCATCCGGCCATTCGCCGGTTACCGTCTGGACCAGCAATGCTTCCGGCAATCGCACACCCTCGCCTTTAAGGAAACGATAGGCGGGAATAATTTTTCCACGCGCATTTCCCGTAATATCGGGCACCAGGGCCTCTACCTCGTCGACATTGCGCTCGCTGAGCCACGCGCGCAATTTTTCATCAACTTCAGTCATTGCTCTTCCTCTGGATTTCGTTAAGGCGGCACCAAACAGCCACCCGGCTTCGCCATACGCGCGGGTCACGAGATATCTGATTGAGTCTGGCGCAAAATAGCACCCGAATTTGCTTTATTCAATAACCCGTATTGGGTAGCCGCACTTCTCATCGACCCGAACTTACACCTTGCGACGTGCTCTGCTAGGATGATTTCTTCCTGCAGAGACCCGCCGTACACCATGCGCAATTCCGTTAGCGAATTTTTTTCTGCCCATGCGGAAACAAGATTTCTGGACCTGATCATTCCGGATATCAATGGCATTGCTCGTGGCAAGCGAGTTCGAATTTCGCCAAAGTCGAGCGTATTCACCGACGGTATCATGTTGCCACGCTCACTTTTTGCCTCCGACATATGCGGACGGACCGTACTCGAGACCGGCCTGGGAATTGCAACGGGTGACCAGGATCTTGCCTGCCGTCCTGACATCAGCACCCTGCGTCCGGTGCCATGGATTGATAAATCCACCGCTCAATGCTTCATGGAAATGTACGACGGCGAAGGCAATCCCTTTCATTCCAGTCCGCGCCATATTCTGCGACAAGTCGTCGCCGCAATGCATCGTCGCGGATTGCATCCCGTGGTTGCCGTGGAGATGGAATTTTTTCTGCTGCGAAAGCACCTGGATCGCAAAGGACAGCCACAGTTGCTGCTGGACCCGGTTTCCGGTCGGGAAGAACGCAGTACGCAGGTCTACAGCATGGATGACCTGGACAACGTTGAGCCGTTCATAGAAAGCGTACAACGATACGCGGCCGCACAAGCCGTTCCGGCATCGGCCGTGATCGCCGAATACGCACCCGGGCAGTTCGAGATCAATCTTGAGCACAAGGACGATCCGGTCGCGGCCTGTGACGATGCCCTGTGTCTTAAACGCATCATCCGTCGTGCAGCCCGGGATCACGGCCTGTTAGCCACGTTCATGGCCAAGCCGTTTGCCGATATTTCCGGTTCAGGAACGCACATACACTTAAGTCTGTACGATAAGAACGGCAATAACCGGTTTGCGGCTAAGCCGGACGACCTGAAACACGCCATTGCCGGCTTGCAGGCGACGATGGCTGACGCAATGTTGCTGTTTGCACCGCACGAAAATTCCTATCGCCGATTCCGCAAAAATTGCTACGTACCGCTCAGCCCCAGCTGGGGATTTAACAATCGAAGTGTCGCGCTGCGCGTACCTGCCGGCCCTGACTCAGCGCGCCGAATTGAGCATCGCTTGGCGGGAGCCGATACCAACCCCTACCTGGCCATGGCCGCCATTATCGCCGGGATTCTGCATGGCCTGGAAGAGTGCCTGGAAGCCGATGCGCCGATCGACGGAGATGCCAGCGAACAGTGCGACCCGACGCTACCGGTTGACTGGTTGCAGTCGATTCGAAATTTTTCCGACAGCCTCTGGATAGAGAAATACCTGGGTGCGGATTTCCAGTCGCTCGTTGCGACCATAAAACACGCTGAACACTCCGCGTATCAACAACACGTGTCAGCACTGGATATCCAGTGGTATTTACGCACGGTCTGAGCCCTACATGAATTGAGCGCCGCTCATATTCGATCTTTCAGCGAGTGATAAAGCATGCCCGCCACCAGGCCGGGCCAACGGAGAAAGACGCCGCCTGGAAACCGGGAAACGGGTAGATCGGCCATCACGTCGAAACGAGAAGCATCGCCGCTCACGGCTTCCGCGATCAATTTACCGGCCATTGTCGCCGTTGGGATACCGTGGCCCGAATAGCCTTGCGCGTAAAACACGTTGTCCGCCAGGCGCCCGTAACTCGGCAATCGGTTCATGGTGACCGCCAACGTGCCACCCCATGCGTAGTCGATACGCGTCGCTTCAAGTTGCGGGTAGATGCGCAACATGTATTTGCGAACAAATGATTTCATGTCGGTCGGAAACCGCTTTGTATAATTTTCACCACCACCAAACAAAAGTCTGTTGTCGCCGGAGAGCTTCCAGTAGTTGATTACGAATTTCGAGTCCTGCACGGCGACGTCGTCCCGTATAAGCGACTTTGCAAGTTCGGGCCGTAGCGGCTCGGTTGCAAGTAAGAAGTTGTTGATCGGCATTATTTTCGCCGCCATGGTCGAGTTCAGACGTTCAAGATAGCCATTGCACCCGACCACCATGAATTTGGCCCTTACCGAGCCCTCGCGCGTAATCGCAACGCAAGTCGAACCGGTTGAAAACGAGGTAACGCGACTGTCCTGGAAAATACTGGCGCCCGCTTTTTCCGCCGCTGTCGCAATACCGAGCGCAAAATTGAGTGGGTGCAGGTGTAAAGATCCTCCGTCTAACTGTCCGGCGTAAAAATTGCTGCTTCCGACCATGTTCGCCGTTTCGTCACGATCGACGAAACGAATCTTGTCGTAACCGTAAGCCGAACGAAGGTGCTTCGCCTCGAGCCTGAGGTCATCTACGTGGGATAATTTCGCGGCGACATGAAGAACTCCCTGTTTGAGATCACAATCGATATTGTGATTCTCGCAAATAGAACGGACAAGTCCGACCGCCTCAAGACCGTAGTCCCAAAGTGTATGCGCCGTCTCATTGCCAACCATCGAGACGAGTTCCCGTTGCCCCTTTCTCTGCCCGACACCGACATGCCCGCCGTTTCGACCGGATGCGCCCCAGGCGATTTTTTCCGCTTCCAGTAAAACAACGTCGTAACCCAATTCAGTCAGATGTAACGCTGCTGAAACGCCGGTAAAACCGCCGCCGATTATGCAGACGTCGGCTTCTATATCGCCCTGCAAGGTCGTTGACTGCGGGCCGCTCACGGCGGTAGCCGCATAATAGGAATCGATGTACTGACTCATGGCAGGAAATCCCTCGAACTTACGATCCTGAAAAACTGCAATAGATTGCAGCATACGAGTGGCCGCGAGAATACCCCTTAAGGGCTATGTCATCACCGTGCTTCTTGCAGGTATTTTTGCACGAATTTTTCGATGGCCCGCAATGATTCCAGGCGGGTTTCACCATTTGAGAGATAATGATCCTCACCTTTCAGACGCACCAGCTCGACTTTCTTTTTCGCCTTTTTGAGCGCTTTTTGCATGACGGTGCTCTGCGCGATTGGTACAACCGCGTCGTCTTTGCCGTGAATCAGGAGAACCGGTGCCCGAAATGTGTCGGCATGCCGAACCGGCGAAATAGCATCCAGCGCCGCACGCTCTGCCTCCTCGGAGCCGAACTGATCTTCCCAGTAAGCGACGACCCAGTGTTTGCGTCCGTGTCGATTGCGCGATTCGCGGAGCGAGCGGAGCAAGTCGCTAACCCCGGCAATCGACACGATGCACCGGTAGTCAAAATCTGAAAACGCCCCAGCCGCCAGGGCCGCATACCCGCCGTAGCTCGCGCCGACAATACATACGCGCGATCCGTCGACCATTCCTGACTCGACCAGTTGCAAGACACCATCGTCCAGATCAGTCGACATTTTTCGGCCCCACTCACCCCGTCCGGCTGCTGCCAATTGCCACCCGAATCCGCTCGATCCTCGAAACTGAGGTTGCAATACCATGTATCCCCGGCTGGAAAAATACTGCGCTAGCCAGCTAAAGCCGAATCGATCATACGATTGAGGACCGCCGTGCGGCATTACGATCAGCGGAGCATCGCCGGCCGCGAACACGTCTGGCCTGGCGGTAAGCAGTGCCGGTATTTTCATGCCATCCCGAGCTTCATATTCGTACACAGATGTCGGGCTAACCACATCCGGCGGGATTTCGGGCCTTTGATTTGCGACCACAACGGGGGCCGCTTCATCGTGTCGCAGGATTACATACAAACCAGACGTCCAACCACCGCTAAATCTGAACAATAAATCCGTGAATCCCGGCGTCCAGCCCTCCAGAAAGACCGTTGTGCCATCGTTCTGGGCTTGCAGTTCCCGGACCCGGCGATCAAGGTCCTTGTCCACAAATTCGTAGCTCGGGTAAAAACCGGAATACCGTACACCGTGAACAACACGATTGAGATCCACCAGTGGTGCCTCCACGCTGGCGTCGTCACGCTCGAATATCGCTTCTCCCATCGACCCGTCCTGCAGCGACATACGAAAATACGAAAGGAATTGAGAGTCTTCGGCATAGCCGGTGACGATCAGCGCATCACGATTGGGAGTAAAGCCCACCACAGCAATATTCGGTTGTTCGGTCTGCTCCTCATAGATGAGTCGTCGCTTACCGTTATCGTGCACCCAAATACGGTATTCATCACTATTGTTGTCAAATTCCTCTTGCACTAGTGGCCGCCCGTCGCCATCGACAAGCCAGTCGATCGTAGCCGCCGTTCCCCGCGTGATGAGATTGACGTTGCTGCCTACCAAAGGGACTCGAAACAGGCCAACGGACAGGTTTCGCGTTGCTGTACCGGTATACGCCGGCATGTATAGCGATTTACCGTCGGCACTACGACCAACGATCCGGCCCAGACCCGTTTGTGACGGATAAACTTCCTCGGCGCGCGTCAACAACTGACGCAAGTTACCGTTCACGAAGTCGTAGACAAACGCCGCACTGTAGTCCAGAACATCACGCGACCCTCGATCGACTCGCGCTTCCGACGCAACCAGCACAACTCGGTCTTCTTCGACAAAATAAAGAAAACGTGGATTGACGTTCGATACATCAATGCCGCCAATAATTTCACGATTCCCCAGGTCCTGAACAAGCACCAGGTCGCGACCATCAGCGATACTTCGGTACGCGATCCGGTCACCGCTGGGGGAAATGGCCATTTGAGAGATTGCCGGCAGTTGCCCGTAAGCCTCCAGCATTGGCGCTTCGGCCGCGGGCACGTTCGCGGCTTGACTGATCAGCAGAAGAATAACGAGTCTGAATATTCGCATTCGTGGGATCCTGCAAATCAAGTGCGTACCGGCAAGGACGATCCCCTGCGCTGCGACACCAGTAAGGACGTATTTCGAACGACAGCGGACACGCGCGAACCCGGCATCATCGCTTCAGATTCCGTGGCTGCGCACGGACAAGTGAATGGCGGAGATGATTTCCACGTCAAGACCCACAGACCACTCGCTGCGAAACTACCTGACCCACCGGGAATAACCGTCGGCGTTCCCGACAGCGGTCATTCTAGGCGGCGGTTCGCTTGATGAGGAAACGATAGACCGAATCTTCGGTAGTTGTTTCCATCAGGTCGTTGCCCGTTTGGCGACAAAACGCCTCGAAGTCAGCAACCGAACCGGGGTCCGTGGAGAGTATCTCCAGCGTGCCACCCGCAGGGACCTCTTTCAGCGCCTTTCTGGCTTTGAGAATGGGTAGTGGGCAATTCAGCCCTTTCGCGTCAAGGGTAACGTCAGCCATGTTTTGTTGCTCCGGTCAGTTTATTTTGATATCGCGTTCTAGCAGCCTGTTGAAAAACACCGTTTTTCGGCGGGCTGCGAACGGTACAGGGATGTACCGTCATTTTCGATGGCTGCAAGCCATTGAAAAATGTGAGCAATTCGAAAACGACGTTTTTCGAATTGCGGTGTTGAAAATACCATGGATGGTTTTTTCAACAGACTGCTAGATGAAGAGATTGATATGCGCTTTTGAAGCGGCCTCAACATACGTTGCAGCACCGCCCAGTTCCGGCCCTTCGATCATCTCGTCCAGCGAATACTCGAACAGGTCCATGGTCATTTGGCACGCAATCATGCGGACTTCAGCTTCAACGGCCGAGTCGCGCAGTTCTTCGATGGTTGCAACGCCTTTGCCACTCATCATGTTCTTCATCATCTTTGAGCAGGCGGCGTCCACACCGGGAATAGCCGTCATGATATTTGGCAAGCCGATATGCGCGCCGAACATCGGCATTTTCATCGCCGGATTACCGGCCGTTGTCATTTGCAGATTGAGTTTCTTGAGTAACAGCGGCAATCCGTAAAAGGTAAAAAACATGGTCACCGGCAAGCCCATCGCGGCAGCGGTGGTCGCCAGAATAAACGGTGGATAGGCCCAATCCAGGCTGCCTTTGGTCACGATAATGCACATTCCCTTGGCTTCGGGAACGGCGGCAGGCGCCACACCGGGCGAGTCTTCGATTTGTTCGGTTACGATCTGGGCTTCAGTGGACATGGCCTTGCACCTCTCGAATTCAGGAGTAATACTCGCTAGCCCCTGAATATTAGCATATCTGAATATTAGAATTCCCTTCGCCGGAATCGAAGCAATATTCTCATTCAACATAAGCACTTTCAAGCTGGCTGCGGTACCTCTACCCGTCAGGAAACGGCCATCGATGTGGCTGAAACGGGGTCGAAATCACGTGTTCCTTACCAGTGCGCCTGCAGGCGGTCCGCCTCAATTCTGCTCTCGAACCGATTCAGCGGGCGGTTGCCTTTCGCCACGCACTCGCCGGTTGATACGTCAAAAACCCACTGATGTTTCGGGCAGGTCAGGCACATCCCGTCCAGCGCCAACCGAGGAATGTTGGTCACCTGGTGCGGGCAACGGCTGTCATAGACCCGGTATTCATCACCGGATCGATAGACGAAGACGCTGCGCCCGTCACAGTCTTCAACGTAAGTAATGTCGCCATCCTTGACGTCTGCGACATCAATCAGGTCGTGCCAGCCCGCTTCAATACCGAGCAATTCCGTGCGAAATTCCGGAATATCCATGTCCAGCAAGATATCCATCGCCCATATCGTTTTGGCAAGACCCAACGTCGGAAATGCCATCAAGATCGCGTCCAGCACCTCGTTGGGCGTCGCGCCGTCGCGCAGGGCTCGTGGCAAATATTGCCGCAAACCTCGTTCCGTCTGGCTGTCTACCTTGGTAATAATGGATATCAGCGAGCGGGTTTTCGGATCCAGATGCTTGCCCGCCTCCTTGACGAACGCGAAATACGACTTCATCGCTTCCGGACGGGCCTTTATCAGGTAATTCAGTGCATCGCTCATTGTTCTTGCTCCGTGTTCGCAAACCAGGAAAGTGTGTTCCTCAAAGTCACTACGCTACCGACAATGATCAACGCGGGGCTCTGAACGCCAGCCGCAATGGACTTTTCTTCGAGACAGCCCAGCGTACCGACGATGACGCGCTGGCCCGCGCGCGTGCCGTTTTCGATCACGGCCGCCGGCGTAGCGGGATCGGCACCATTGCTGACGAATCCCCGGGCGATGGTACCTAACGACGTCAGCCCCATGTACACCACGACCGTCTGCCGGGGCTGAATCAGGCTGTGCCAATTCAGCTTGAGTTCGCCGTCTTTCTCGTGCCCGGTGACAACGACATAGCCTTGAGCGTGGTCACGATGCGTTAGCGGAATACCCGCATAGGCCGCACAACCATTGGCCGCGGTAATGCCCGGTATGACCTGAAAAGCGATACCGTGGTCCGCGAGCGTCGCGATTTCTTCGCCACCTCGCCCGAATACAAACGGATCGCCGCCTTTCAGGCGCAAAACACGCTTGCCCTCGCGGGCCAGACGAATCAGCATGTTACTAATATCTTGCTGGGGTACGCTGTGGTCCTTCTTCATCTTGCCGACATAAATTCGTTCGGCGTCCCGTCGCACAAGATTGAGAATGCCGTCACCAATCAAGCGGTCATATAACACCACGTCGGCCTGCTGCATCAGGCGCAACGCACGAAAGGTCAACAAATCCGGATCGCCGGGCCCGGTCCCCACCAGGTACACCTCGCCGTGCGGCGGCTGATCACCCTCCGTTGCCGCCTCTTTGAGCGACTTGTTCATCAAAGCAGTCGCCAGTTCCTCCTGACCGGAAAACAGGTGCTCGGCGATGGGACCGTCGATCATCGTTTCCCAAAATCGACGCCGCCTTGTCAAGTCGGGAACGGATGCCTTCACCCGATCACGATAGCGACCCGCGAATTCGGCGAGGCGACCATAGGAGGCGGGAATACTCGTCTCAAAGCGCGCCTTGAGCATGCGCGTTAACAAAGGCGTGGTGCCACCGCTACCAATCGCAATCAGCAGAGGCGAGCGATCGACCAGTGCCGGCATGACGAAGTCGCAATATTCCGGCCGGTCGCTGACATTGACCGGTACATGCGCGGCTGTGGCCAAAGTGTACAGATTTTCATTGCTTGCATCGTCCGATGAAGCGCCAAACGCGATTACACAACCGTCCAGATCCGCGGCTTCCAGGTCACGCTTGCGGTGGTCGATGGAGTGCTCGTCGATCAGGCGCGCGAAATCATCCTCCAGCGTGGCGGCAACCACAGTAAGGTGACTGCCGGCCCGCAGCAATAAATCGGCTTTGCGCGCGGCCATCGTGCCACCACCGACGACCAGTGCACGCTTGCCCTGTAGATTCAGAAATATGGGTAAATGATCCAAAATGCGGGATTCCGTAAATTTAAAACCGTTGAATTACCGTTACTTACGAGCGTTACAGGCCCAGCTACTCATCACCGTGCCCCAACGTGTCGCCGTGTCTTCGTCCACGTCCAGCACGGTGAAACGAGTTCCTTCACGGATGCGAACGCGTAACACACGCAGCCCACTCTCGTGCACCACCTCTTCCAGCGTGACTTTGCGTCCATAGGGCGCCGCAATCTCTTCGATCGCCCTGACGGTTTCCTCGCTCATCGCTTGCCACCAACGAAAGCGCCTTCCAATTGCCATTGCCAGTCGCGTGGCGTATCGCGATAGTCCGGTTTTACATCAAAATTCAGGAACAGCATGTTGTCTGACGTGATACCGCGAACCGCATCAAGCAATTCACTGAACGAGTTTATTTCCGGGTGCTGGATAATAATATCGCTGATATTGACCTCGATTGTGTCCACTTCTCTTAGCCTGCCGTTACGTTTGCTCGAGACATTAGCTTGAGTCAATGCGTTCGAAATAGCGAGCGCGGTAGAGCAGCCGTTGCTGCAGCGAATCGTCTTCGAATGGCGCGCGATTGTGCAGTACATTGTTGGAGATAATTCCCTGCCCCGGTGCAAGGCGAAAACGCAGCACCGGGCCCGCCTCGTCCTCGAGCAGGTCGGCCAGACATTCTCTCGCGGCGGTTGTCGTCGCGTCATCGCGCCAACGAACGTTTTTCTTGCGAGTGGTATAGCGCATATGCAGCGTTGTGCCGGCATCACTATAGGAGAAAACCGGTCCACGTACCGGCGGACGAATTTCGCCCTGTTCGCCGATATTAGCCGGAATCTCCATACAGTCGGGGTGTTCGAAAGCCGTGATAAAGGCCGGATTGACGTCGCGCATTCTGATATACGCGATGCGTGGATCGAGCACAGCGGATTCTCCGCCGCTTACCGAATCCTGCGCACAATGCAGTATGACCGCATGTATCTGCTCCTGGGCGTGATTGTAATAACCATCAGTGTGCCAGCTGAGGCCCCGGTTCGAGTACGGCACATACTCACCTTTCTGCCCGCCGGTGCTGACCGCCAACTCTGAAACGCCATCGTCGTTCGTGCACAAATGATGATCCAGTTGCCGCAGACCGAATATTTCGCCGAATGCACGCACCGCTGCGCGGTCCGCGGTCCGGTCCCGACAGGTGTAAATTGCCATGTTGGCGTGACGACAGCTTGCCAGTATCGCCGCCTTGCTACGCGCGCTAACGTCCTTCAGACCGCCGATATCGACCAGCAGCTCGCGCACGGAGCCGGGATAGAGCGCGAGCCGCTCCGCGCGCCATTCGCGATAGTCATTTTCACCGGAAGTGAACATTTTTCGGTCTCAAAAGCGGTAAGATGTCCAATCCAGCCTGCGCCGGACGCCCGCTGGAACTAGAAATCGAAACCGTATATGATAAAATCATAATATACAAAATTATGTACGTCCCCGGGCCGGCAGTTGTTAGTCTGCATCGATTGAAATTTGCGCTAACAGGCGAAGCATAACAACGTAAATTTGGTGGTGATATTCATGTCCAAGAAAATACACGAAACCCCCATGCTGGATGAACTGGAAGACGGCCCATGGCCGAGTTTTGTTACCGGCCTCAAGCGTTTGGCCGATGACGGCGACAAGCCCCATGCCAACATGATGAAAGACCTGATGGGCCAGCTCGAGCACTCCTATGAAACCCGCACCGGTTACTGGAAGGGCGGCACGGTCAGCGTCTATGGCTACGGCGGTGGTGTCATTCCGCGCTTCTCCGAGGTTGCGGAGGAATACCCGGAATCGAAAGAATTTCATACGCTGCGCGTGCAACCGCCCGCAGGGTTTCATTATTCGACCGAGCTGTTGCGGAATATGTGCGATATCTGGGAGGAACACGGTTCGGGCCTGATTGCCCTGCACGGTCAATCCGGAGACATTATGTTCCAGGGCTGCAAAACGGAAAAGGTGCAGCCCGCTTTTGACGAACTGAACAAAATCGGCCTCGATATGGGTGGCGCGGGACCCGCTTTGCGCACCTCCATGAGCTGCGTCGGTCATGCACGCTGCGAACAATCGTGCTATGACGAAGTACGTGCGCACCGCATGATTCTTAACGGCCTGATTGACGAAATGCATCGGCCGGCTTTGCCGTATAAGTTTAAATTCAAGTTTTCCGGCTGTCCCAATGACTGCGTCAACTCAATCCATCGCTCGGACTTTGCCGTGATAGGCACCTGGCGCGATGATATGCAGGTCAATCAGGAAGAAGTCAAAAAGCACGTGGCCCGGGTAGGCCGCAAGCAGATGATCGATACCGTAATCTCCAACTGCCCGACCCGCGCGCTCAGCCTGAACGACGACGATACGCTGGATGTCGATAACAAAAGCTGCGTTCGCTGCATGCACTGCATCAATGTCATGACCAAGGCGTTGTCACCGGGCGAGGATCGCGGTGTTTCAGTCCTGATGGGCGGCAAACGCTCACTGAAAATCGGCGACACGATGGGCACCGTCATCGTACCGTTCATGAAGCTCGAGTCTGATGAGGATTTTGAGGCATTGAATGAGCTGGCCGAAACGGTGGTCGACTTTTTCGCCGAAAATGCGCTCGAGCACGAGCGCATCGGTGAGACCATCGATCGCATTGGGCTCGCCAATTTCCTCGACGCAATCGAGGTCGATGCCGACCCGAACATGGTGAACCATCCGCGCACAAGTTCCTACGTCCGCACGGATGACTGGGACGAAGAAGCCAGAAAATGGCATGAACGAAAAGACGCGAAGGCCGGCTAAGTCGAAACCGCACGTGGAATTAAATCAGAGCCATCGTCAGGAGTAATTCATGAAAAACGCGGAAACACCCCGCAGAGCGGAAGAACACGGCGTTCCGGATCCTTTTCCGTACATGCACCCGTTGCTCAGGAAAAACTATGGCAATTGGGATTGGCATGATCGTCCCCGGCCCGGCGTACTGCACCATGTCGCCAAAGGTGGTGACGAGGTGTGGACCGTTCGCGCTGGAACGCAGCGGCAAATGGACGTGCATACGATACGTGAGCTCTGTGATATCGCCGACAAGTTCGCGGACGGGCATATCCGCTTCACCACGCGCAGCAATGCGGAGTTCATGTGCAGTTCGGAAGACAAAACAGAACCTCTCATTGAGACGCTGACCGCCGCCGGATTTCCAGTGGGCGGCACGGGCAACTCGATGTCGATGATCTCCCATACGCAGGGATGGCTGCATTGCGATATACCCGGAACTGATGCGTCAGGCGTCGTCAAATCCCTGATGGATGAACTGCACCACGAATTTACCCACGAAGAAATGCCGAACCGCGTGCGCATGACAACCTCATGCTGTCAGATCAATTGTGGCGGCCAGGGCGATATTGCGATTAATGTGCAGTACACGAAGCCCCCGAAAATCAATCACGATCTCGTAGCGAATGTTTGCGAGCGCCCGGCGGTTGTCGCCCGCTGCCCGGTGGCCGCCATTCGACCCGCGATGGTCAACGGCAAGCCGTCACTCGAAGTCGACGAGAAAAAGTGCATTTGCTGCGGTGCGTGCTACCCGCCCTGCCCGCCAATGCAGATCAACAGTCCGGAATCGACCAAGTTGGCGATCTGGGTCGGCGGCAAACACTCGAATGCACGCACGAAACCGACATTCCATAAACTGGTTGTCGCCAATCTGCCGAATAACCCACCGCGGTGGCCCGAAGTCACTGAAGTCGTCAAAACTATTTTGTATGCCTACAAGGACGATGCGCGAGCCTGGGAACGAATGGGAGAATGGATTGATCGTATCGGCTGGCCACGCTTTTTCGACTTAACGGGACTGGCCTTCACCAAACATCAAATCGAAGACTGGCGTGGCGGGCGTAGTAGTTTGAACGCATCGACCCACATTCACTTCTGATGAAATTCGGCATCCTGATCAATGAGGGCCCTTTTACCCACCAGGCGTCGGACAGCGCCTATCGGTTCGTCGTGGCGGCGCTTGCGAAAGGGCATGAAATCTATCGTGTATTTTTTTATAACGACGGCGTCTATAACGCAAACAAACTGTCTGAGCCACAGACGGACGATCGGAATCTGGTTGCGCTGTGGTCAGCACTGGCCGAAGAACACAGTCTCGATCTGGTCGTGTGTGTTGCTGCCGCACTGCGCCGGGGAATCAAAGACGAAGTCCTGAAGGACGGGTTTCGTATTTCCGGGCTGGGCCAATTGGTTGAAGCCGGCATTCAAGCGGACCGAATGGTCGTATTTGGTGATTAGGGAATAGTGTGAAATGGAAGATTTTGACGACGACGGGCCGGAGATTATCAAACGTTTCATGTACGTGAATCGGCGAGCACCTTACGGCACAATATACGCGCTCGAGTGCCTCGAGGTTGTCCTGGTTGCCGCCGCATTCGATCAGGATGTCAGCGTGGTCTTTGTCGATGACGGCGTCTGCCAGCTGAAAAAAAACCAGGACACAACGGAAATAGGCATGAAGAATTTCTCCCGGACATACGGCGCACTCGATGACTACGATGTTGAGAAAATTTATGTCGAGAAAGAATCGCTGGAAGCGCGTGGCCTGACAGTCGATGACCTCGTCATTCCGGTTGAGGTCGTGGCGGCGGCACAATTGCAGGTCATCATGGCGCAGCAAGATGTGGTGATCAGTTCATGAGTAGCATGCTGCACATTGTCAACAAGTCTCCATTCGACAGAAACGCGCTGGATAGCTGCCTGCGACTGGCCGGGAGCGGCAGTGCAATCCTGTTAATCGAGGATGGCGTATACGCGGCAGTGGCGAAAGCGGCCCAAGCTGATAAAATTACCGGCCGGATGGGCGATTGCTCCTTTTACGCGCTGGGTCCGGACATCGCCGCTCGAGGATTGAGTGACATATCTTTGATTGATGGCATACAGGTCGTTGATTATGAAGGGTTCGTGGATTTGGTGGCCGAACATGGCGCGACGCAATCCTGGTTATAGACCGGGGTGCCTGTCCGTATTTTGAAATTGATTTTGAATGAGATGAGAGGGTGAGTCATGGCTTACGAAATTAACGGCACGACGGTTGAGGCCGATGAGGAAGGATATATCACTGATATCAGCCTGTGGAACCCGGAACTGGCGGTGTTGATTGCCGAGGGCGAGAACATCGAGATGGACGATGATTCCTGGGAAGTGGTCAATTTTCTACGAAACTATTACGAGGAATATCAAATCGCACCGGCGGTGCGTGTCTTAACCAAAGCGATCAAAAAATCGTTAGGACCTGAGAAAGGCAACAGCAAATACCTGTACGAGTTGTTCCCTTACGGTCCGGCGAAACAGGCCTGCAAGATTGCGGGCTTGCCGAAACCGACGGGCTGCGTTTAACGCTTCGGTTGGGTGGTTTTGATGCGTGCACAGCTTAAGGCTTGAGGTCGCGCCTCAGGAGGCGCTCCTACAGGTGTGCCAATAGAATTATTGTAGGAGCGCTGAGGCGCGACCCAGGATTGGGTTGGAGGCCTCATCAAGAATCGCTGTGAGTGGGCGCAAGACGGATGATTTCAGATAACAAAAGGCAAAGGGCTTGGTACTGAGCACGATCTATGCAGTACTGTTTTATTTCGCGGCGGCTGTTTTTGCGTTCGGCCTCGCGTACAGAATCTGGCTCTATGCGCGAACGCCCGCGCCGCTGAAAATTCCGACAACGCCGGCGCCCACGACACGTCGCGGTGTCGTCGTCCGCATGGCGAAAGAAGTCGTATTTTTTGAGAGTCTCTTCAAAGCGAACAAATGGACCTGGCTTTTCGGTTGGGTCTTCCATGCCGCATTACTATTAGTCGTACTACGACATCTGCGCTATTTCACCGAGCCTGTCTGGATATGGGTTACCTGGGCTCAGCCTTTCGGTCTGTACGCCGGCTTTGCCATGGTTGCCGGCCTGAGCGGGTTGTGGCTTAGACGTTTCGTAGTCGAGCGTGTCCGTTATATTTCCTCGCCATCCGATCACTTGATGTTGTTGCTGTTAGTGGGCATCGGCACCAGTGGCTTGATGATGAAATACGTCGCTCACACCGACATTGTCGGTCTCAAGACCTTTATTCTGGGATTGATGTACTTCCACTGGCAACCTCTTCCCGCCGACCCGGTGCTGTTGATTCATCTCGGACTGGTTTTGCTTCTGGCCATCGTATTTCCGTTCTCGAAACTCCTGCATGCGCCCGGTGTATTCTTCAGCCCCGGTCGCAACCAGGTCGATAATCCCCGCGAAAAACGCTACATCGCATCATGGCCAACGCCCGTTAATGCCGGACGACCGGACGGCGGGGAGCATTCCGGCGATGGCTGATTTCGAAATCCCGTCGATCTCGGTTCCGATTGAGATCCCGACCCTGAATCGTGACGCGATGAAACATTCGTCACCGTTTATCGCTGCGCCCAAGCATCAGGAAGCGCTCGGTTTTCCGGGTGAACTGGTGGACGATTGGCAATCCAAAGCCATCGATAAATTCGGCGAATTGCTCAGCAAGTCTCGCGCGCTGCAGGTGTACATGGACAGCTGTGTCAAATGCGGTGCCTGTACGGACAAATGTCACTATTTCCTCGGCACCGGCGATCCAAAGAATATGCCGGTTGCGCGCCAGGACCTGATGCGCAAAGTGTATCGTCGCAACTTTACCCTGGCGGGCAAACTTGTACCGTGGCTGGTCGGCGCCGAAGATCTCACTGAAGAAGTGCTGGATGACTGGTACACGTATTTTCACCAGTGTTCCCAATGCCGGCGATGTTCGGTCTACTGTCCCTACGGAATCGATACGGCCGAAATATCCATGGCGGCGCGCGAGATCATGGACCACATCGGCAAGGGCCAGAAGTACTGCAACGAAATCCTCGGCAAAGTGCACGTGATTGGCAATAACCTAGGACTCCCGGAAAAGGCACTGGCGCACACGCTGGAGGATCTCGAAGAAGATATCGAGGATGAAACGGGCGTCACCGTGAAATTGCCGCTGAATCAGAAAGGCGTCGATATCCTGCTGGTCACTCCGAGTGCCGATTTTTTCGCGGAGCCTCATGTTGACGGCTTGATTGGGTACGCCAAAGTATTTCATCAGGCGGGCGTCAGCTGGACCATCAGTTCGTACGCATCGGAAGCGGCCAATTTCGCGATGTTTATCGGCTCGGTTGAGCAGATGACACTCGTTGCGGAACGAATTCGCAAAGCCGCCCAGGACCTCGGCGTCAAACGAATCGTTTTTGGCGAATGCGGGCATGCGTGGCGAGTCGCCTACAGTTTCATGAATACCCTGGTCGGTCCTTTCGACTTTCTCGACCCGGATTATCCGGTACCACAACATATTTGTGAGTTCACTTATGACCTGATCGAGGCCGGTGCATTGACACTGGACAAGTCTGCCAACGATCACATGACGCTGACGTTCCATGACTCTTGCAACGTGGCGCGCGGTTCTCGCATGGGCAACAAACCCGGCGGACAGTTCGAAATTCCACGCGCGATCATCAAAGCCTGCTGTAACAATTTCGTCGATATGGCCGCCGATACCATCAAAGAGGGCACATTTTGTTGTGGCGGCGGTGGCGGATTGCTCACCGACGACCTGATCGAGATCAGGACCAAGGGCGCGTCACCGCGTATGCGGGCATTAAAAGAAGTGGTGGAGGAACAAGGCGTCACTCATATGGCGGCCATATGCGCCATCTGCAAGTCCCAATTTTCCAAAGTCATGCCGAGTTACGGATTCAGCATGGACCAGATCGTCAGCGTACATCAGCTGGTATCGAATGCCATTGTCCTCGATGGCCAGGTCGTTGACGATGCCGAAAATGACGTTGTGACAACGGCAAAAAATACAGACTCGAACGGTGACATTGCCACCGCCTGAGTGACCGACGATAAATCGCAAGTGCAAGAAGAGAAACGATGACTGAAAAACGACTCACCAAGCGCCGCTTCAAAGACGGTGACGATGCACATCGGCCCTGGCAGGAAGAAATTTTTACGGCTGATGCCTCTCACAAATGTCCGACCTATGTGAATCGCACGCCACCTTGCCAGGGCAGCTGCCCCTCCGGCGAGGACATTCGTGGCTGGTTGAATATCGCACGGGGTATTGAGAAAGCGCCTGGCGATATGGCCTGGCAGGAATACGCCTTCAATCGGGTCACTGATGCCAATCCGTTCCCCGCCATCATGGGCAGGGTCTGTCCCGCTCCCTGTGAAGATGGCTGCAATCGCAACGAGGTCGAGGATCATGTCGGTATTAACGCGGTTGAACAATTCATCGGTGACTATGCGCTGGAACACAAGCTGAAACTCAAAAAAGTCGCGCAAGACTCCGGTAAAAAGGTTGCTATCGTTGGCAGCGGTGTTGCCGGGCTTGCCTGCGCTTATCACCTGCGCCGCATGGGGCATGCCTGCACCGTTATCGAGGCACACGAAGAACTCGGCGGCATGATGCGTTATGGCATTCCGGGATACCGGGTTCCGAATGAGGTGCTTGACGGAGAGATCCAGCGCATCCTCGACCTCGGTGTCGACGTGCGGACAAACACCAAAGTCGGCGTCGATATTTCGCTTGAGGAACTGCAAGAAGAATTCGATGCCGTTTTCATCGGACTGGGAGCCCAGACCGGCGCCGCATTGCCGGTACCTGGCGGCGATGCAGCAAACTGCATCAGCGGTGTTGCGTTTCTGCAGGCATTTAACGATGGGCGACTGAAACATACCTCCGCACGCGTATTGGTCGTCGGCGGTGGCGATACGTCAATGGACGTTGCGGCGGTGGCCCGTCGCCTTGGCCACATCACGCAAGAGCGCGAACACGACAGACCAGAGGACATTATCCTCGGACACGTGGCACACGATGCGGCCACCGTTGCTCACCGCCAGGGAGCGGACGTCACACTCGTTTCGTGGGAATCGCTCGAAAGAATGCCGGCCACAAAAATGGAAGTACACCATGTCACCCAGGAAGGCGTTAAAATCATGGGTTCCGTGCTACCGGTAAAAGTCATCACCGATGACGAAGGTCGCGCCACGGCGCTGCGACTGACCGAGGTTGACTGGGCTTCGGGCAAGTCTGTTGTCAAAGAGGGCACGGAATTCGACATAGAGTGCGATCTTATCGTCGCTGCGATTGGCCAGCGAGGCGACCTCGCCGGTTTTGAAAGCCTCGACAACGGTCGCGGCCTCATTGATGCCGACGGATTTTATCGCGTCAAGGACCACCCGGATTTGTTTGTCGGTGGCGATATCGTCAAACCCCATTTGTTGACGACGGCGATCGGCCAGGCATCGATCGCAGCGGAAGGCATCGACTCGTTCCTGGCGGGTCACGATTTGTCAAAACGACCCAAGGTCGACGTGCACCGTTACAGTTTGCTGGAAAAATTGCGGGAAACTCATCATGAACCGGGGCCTTACGATCACTCGCAAACGCGCGGAACGGATCATGCCGATTTTGCCGTTCATAACTACGAGGACCGTTCGGCCGTCGAAATTGTGCCGGCCGATGAGCTGTTCCTGGGTCACTTCAAGTATGAGCCACGGCATGTTCGCAAAGAAAATGATATTACGTCGGAATCTGTTTTGGGCTCGTTCGGCGAGCGAATACAAGGCCTGTTGGAAGAACAGGCCATAGCGGAAGCCGATCGCTGCATGAGCTGCGGCATGTGCTTCGAATGCGATAACTGCGTTATCTATTGTCCGCAGATCGCCATTTTCCGGGTCAAGAAAACAGACTCTACGATGGGACGCTATGTAGATACCGACTATACAAGGTGCATCGGCTGCCACATTTGCGAGGATGTCTGTCCGTCCGGATATATTCGCATGGGGCTCGGAGAGTAGAGCATGCGTTTGAACCGCAGCGCCATGATCACAATCGCTGTCGCACTGGCATTGTTCGCCAGTCTCGCGGTTGTGGTGACCGCGGCTGAGAAAAACGATCGTACGATGAGTGAGGTGCCGGTACCGGCCATCCCGCAGGGGCAGGGGGAGCGCTGTGTCGAGGACACCGATTTCATGCGCCGCAACCACATGACACTTCTCATGCACCAACGCGATGACACGATGTTGCAGGGAATACGCACTAAACAATACAGTCTCAAGGAATGCGTTAACTGCCATGCCGTCCAGGGAAAGGACGAAAGCGCGGTTAGCGTGTCAGATCCGAAACATTTTTGTCGCGCCTGCCATGACTATGCCGCCGTCAAAATAGATTGTTTTGAATGCCATTCATCGCGACCCGAGATTGATGCCGCCAGCCCGCACGATGGCCTGATCGCGGAGATGCTGAAAGAATGAATCGAAAAGCTGACAAACCGGCCACTGCGATGCCGTTTGATCCGGGCCGGCGGAGCTTCCTGGCCGGTACCGCCGCCACCGCCGGCGTGGCATTGGCACCGGGAATATTCCTCTATAGCGTCGGCGCATCCAGGTCGGCCGAGGCACGCGCACTCGACGAAGCGGCCTCCAGCGAGGTGCGTTGGGGAATGTTAATCGATGTCAATCGCTGCGACAGCGGTTGCAACGACTGTGTCAGCGCGTGCGTGACGGAAAACGGCCTGCAGGGACATGGCCGACCGGCAACCGATCCTCAGTGGATTCGAAAAATCGACCTGCGTGACCCGAACACCGGACGCGAACAATCGCTGCCGGTTATGTGCCAGCACTGCGACGAGCCTCCCTGCGTCGATGTCTGCCCGACCGGTGCATCGTTCAAGCGCGCCGACGGCATTGTCCTGGTCAACAAGCACACCTGTATCGGTTGCCGCTATTGCATCAGCGCCTGTCCCTATAAAGCACGATCGTTTGTACATGAAACGCTGGAGGATCAAAAGTCGTACGCGCCGAGAGGCAAAGGCACAGTCGAGAGTTGCACCTTGTGCGTACATCGTATCGACGACGACCGGCAACCCGCTTGCGTGGAAGCATGCAGCGATACCGGCGGCGGGGCAATGTTATTCGGTGACCTGAACAATCCCGACAGCGAAATCGCGCGCCGCGTCGCACAATACGCATCGCAGCAAATCCGCGCAGATCTGGGACTCAATCCCGCCGTTCGCTACCGGAATCTGTGAGCAGCATCGTGAAACGGACTATCTACAGCGAGATCGACGGAAAAAGCGGACGTTTTTACCTGCTGGCCGCGGTGCTCGCGGCCCTCACGCTGTCCGGTTTCGTGGCGGCCCTTTACATGGAACATTACGGTCACTACATCACCGGCATGAATAACCAGATCGTCTGGGGCCTGCCGCACGTTTTCGCCATATTCCTGATCGTCGCCGCCTCCGGTGCGCTGAACGTGGCATCGATTGGTACGGTATTCGGTAAGAGAATTTACAAACCACTGGGACGATTCTCGGGCCTGCTGGCGCTGGCGCTGTTGCTCGGTGGCCTCACAGTGCTGGTGCTCGATCTGGGCCGGCCGGATCGCCTGATCGTCGCGATGACCACCTACAACTTCACGTCGATTTTTGCGTGGAATATTTATCTTTATGTGGGCTTCATCGGCGTTGTGGCCGTGTATCTCTGGATGCAAATGGAACGTCGTATGAACCGCTATGCCAGGGCCGCCGGTATGCTGGCGTTCCTCTGGCGTCTCGTGCTGACGACCGGCACCGGTTCTATTTTCGGCTTCCTTGTCGCTCGTGAAGCGTATGACTCGGCGATCATGGCGCCGCTTTTTATCGCAATGTCCTTTTCCTTCGGCCTCGCAATTTATGTCCTCGTGCTGCTGGCCGCCTGCCACGGTAGTGGCCGCGAAATCGGCGATGCCGTACTGCGCCGACTGGGCCGGCTACTGGGAGTTTTTGTCGCCGTCGTGCTCTATTTTACGGCCGTCCAGCATCTGACCAACCTTTACGCGGCCGAACACCTGGGCGTGGAGCGTTTCATTCTGCTGGATGGGGGCATCTTTACTGTCTTGTTCTGGGGCGTACAGGTTACCGTCGGTGGCCTGTTGCCACTCCTGCTCCTGTTCCGATCACCGCCCGTGAACTCAGTGGTTTCAGCGCGTGGCCTGGTGATTGCCTGTCTGGCCATCGTTGCCGGTGGTTTCGCCCAGGTCTACGTCATCGTGATCGGCGGCCAGGCATGGCCACTCAACCTGTTCCCCGACAGGGAGGTATCCTCCAGTTTCTACGATGGCGTGATATCGAACTATTCGCCCAGCCTGCCGGAACTCGGCCTCGGACTCGGCGGTGTTGCACTAACCGGCCTGATCGTTTTATTCGGCATCCGGATACTTCGCTTCCTGCCGACGACACTGGCCGATTCCGCCATCGATCCGAATTTCGTTTCTTCAGCAGACAAGTCGTAAAGGGCGCGTTATTCAGCGCAAGCGGTCTTGGCTCACATATTCATAGCAGGTGCACACAAATCCTCCGGCAAGACGTCCGTTTCCGTCGGCCTTACGGCCGCACTGACGGGACGAGGAATGGCGCTTCAACCGTTCAAGAAAGGACCGGACTATATCGACCCTTTGTGGCTCGGGCGTGCCGCCGGCAATGCCTGCTACAACCTCGACTTCTTTACCCAGTCTCACGACGAGATTGCGGCTACTTTTGCCGGCCATGCGACCACGGCCGGCATCAGCCTGATTGAGGGCAATAAAGGCCTCTTCGATGGTGTCGATGTGGCAGGTTCCGACAGCAATGCGGCACTGGCGAAAATGCTGGCTGCACCGGTTGTCCTTGTGATCGACTCCTCCGGCATGACGCGTGGCATTGCACCGTTGATCCGTGGCTACCTGGGGTTCGATCCGGACGTCAACATCGCCGGTGTGATTCTTAACAAGACAGGCGGGACGCGCCATGAAGGAAAGCTCAGGGCCGCTCTGGAGCGTTATACGGACATCGACGTACTCGGTGCCATCGGACGCGATTCCTCACTTGAAATTCCGGAACGTCATCTGGGCCTCGTCCCGGCCAATGAGACAAACGCGACCGATACGATTATCGCGAAACTTGCGAAGGCGGTAACTTCCCAGGTTGAGCTTGATCGTATTGTCGAAATTGCGAACGCCGCTCCGGCAACAGCGACCGCACCAGTCCGCGATTCACTACCGGCCGCTGACGTCCGGATCGGCATCGCCCGCGATGCCGCTTTTGGCTTTTATTACCCCGATGACCTCGATGCATTTGCACTCGCTGGCGCCGAACTTGTTCCTTTCGATACACTCAGCGACGCTCATTTACCCGCAGTGGATGGTTTGTTTATTGGCGGAGGCTTTCCGGAAACTCACCTGGTGAAGCTTGCCGAAAATCGCACGCTGCTCGCAAATATCCGCCAGGTGCTATCGGCCGGCATGCCTGCCTATGCGGAGTGTGGAGGATTAATGTATCTCGCGCGTAGCATCCAATGGCACAATGGGGAATACGCGATGGCAGGCGTCGTCCCCGGCGATGTCATTGTAGATGATCGACCGCAAGGAAGAGGATACGTGCTTTTGGAACGTTCGGGCAGTGACCCGTGGCCCGTCGCCACGACAAAGGAGCGTGCTCGAAATCAGCGCATTCCTGCGCACGAATTCCACTACGCCCGCCTGGAAAATTTGCCGGACAATCGCGAATTTGCGTATCGCGTCCAGCGTGGCCACGGCATCGACGGTCGTCATGACGGCCTGCTTGTTGAAAATCTCTTGGCCGGCTTCGCCCACCATCGCAATACGGCGGCTAACCCCTGGGTTGAACGTTTCGTCGCATTCGTTCGCACAAAATCGCAGCACACATCTTCAGGAGAATCCACATGATGGAATGGGAACCGGTTTACAGAGTCGCACTGCTGGGTTTATTGGTCGGCATTCTGTTTGGTGCCGTCACGAACAAGACGAACTTCTGCACCATGGGGGCCATTAGTGACTGGGTTAACACCGGCAGCAAGGATCGCCTTCGGGCCTGGCTGCTGGCAATTGGTATTGCCATCGTAGTGACGCAAACAATGGACGCGAGGGGTGTAATCGACATTCGTGAGGCAGCGCAGCTGACGGCAAATTTCGGCTGGCTCGGTCACATTCTGGGCGGTATTCTGTTTGGCATCGGTATGACACTTTCGTCGGGCTGCGGGCAACGCATACTGGTCCGCGTAGGCGGTGGCAACCTTAAGTCTTTGGTCGTCCTGATGTTCGTGGGCCTGACAGCCTACATGACCATGCGCGGCATTCTGTCGCTGGTTCGTGTCAACGCGATCGAAGTGACCAACATCAATCTGGCCGAATCCGGCCTGTCGAATCAGGGCATGGGCACTCTGCTCGGAGCGGCATTCGGCGTGGAGAATCTCGCCCTCCTGAATCGAATGATCGCCGCCGTTCTCGGTGGCGGTTTGATTGTTTACGCGTTTGCGGCGAAAACCTTCAGAGGAAGCTTCAACAACATCCTCGCGGGCATCATCACCGGCCTGATCATTCCGGCCGGCTGGTATATCACCGGTGTGGTCGGTTTTGACGATTTCGACCCTGTGCGTCTTCAGTCTTACACTATCATTGCGCCAACGGCGGAAAGTTTCATGTACCTGATGACGTATACAGGGTCAACGATCAGTTTCGGTGTCGCCGCCATTTTCGGCATCATTGGCGGCTCGTTCCTCTACGTTATTCTGACCGGTCGATTTCGACTGGAAACCTTCACCGATCGTAGCGATATGATTCGCCACATGCAGGGTGGAATTCTGATGGGTTTCGGTGGCGTAGTAGCACTGGGTTGTACCGTTGGCCAGGGACTGACGGGTATGTCAACGCTGGCGCTGGGATCCCTGTTAACGTTAATCAGTATTGTTTTCGGCTGCGCCCTCGCGATGAAAATCGAATACTACCGACTGGACGAGATTTCGTTCCTGCGGGCTCTGCGACAATCGCTGGTGGATATGCGACTCTTTCCTGGTACGCGTCAAACGGATTGAGGCGCACAAGCGTCAGCTCGGGGTCGCGCCTCGGGAGACGCTCCTACAGAAGCGCCCATCGAAAAGTTACTGGAGCATCTCCCTTGGCGCGACTGGGAGCATGACGCCACGCCAGAACCTGTTAAGCGCGACGACCCCTCGCGTTCAGCCGCCGCTGACGTTCTTCACCCAAACGAATTTGCTGCTGCAGCACCCGATCGAGTTCTTCATCGTCAATAAGAGACGGTGTCCCGGACTGCACTGCGATCAAGTAAACCCGGCACAACCATTCAAGCGTGATGGTCCTCGCCAGCGCTTGATCAACGTTTTCCCCGACGGTCAGCGAACCGTGATTTTGCATCAGTGTGGCCGTCCGGCCGCGCATGGTATCGGTGACCGATTTCGCCAGCTCAGCTGAGCCGAAGGTCTGGTACGGCGCGACCGGCACGGGGCCACCGAGATCGACGACCTGGTAATGAATGGCCGGCAATTCCTTCACCAAGGTCGATACCGCCGTCGCGTACACCGAATGGGTATGCACAATCGCCTTAACCGACGGATTGGCGGCATACACGGATACGTGTAACGGCGTTTCCGAAGAGGGCAAGAGATCTCCACTGAGCGGGTTTCCCTGCATATCCACCACCGGAATATCCCGTGCTTCAAGACTCTCGTACGGCAGGCCACTTGGGGTAATCGCGATCCTGTCGTCGACACGAATACTGACATTGCCCGAGGTATTGACGACCAGCCCGGTCTGCAACATGGCGAGTGCGGTCTTGGCCACTTGCAGACGTTCCTGTTCCAGCATCATAGTCATGTCTTCGCCAGGCTCACGAGCGCATCCAGAGAGGCGTGAATGGCGCACTTGATGCCGCGATTGCGCGCTTCAGTATCCGGGACCACGTTACCACCGGCAACGTTACTCACATAGCCGTCAATACTGAAAATGCAACCGGCTTTGATGCCATGAATCGCCGCAATGGTAAGAACGGTGGCCGCTTCCATTTCAAATGCCAGTACACCGGCGTAGATCGATATCTCGATATCCCTTTCCAGCGCGGGGCTGCGAAACGAATCCGACGTATGCACCACGCCGGTATGAACGTCTGCGGTTTTGTCCGCGGTCGCAGCAAGAATCGCGTTGGTCACTTCGAGGTTTGCAACCGCCGGGTACATCGTCGGCACGAATTTCTGTGTCAGTCCCTCATCCCTCACGGCCGCCGTGCCAATCACGTTGTCACCCGGCTTGACCGCCTTGACGCAGGAACCCGCGGTTCCTACGCGTATAACGACGTTACAGCCCATCTTGCCAAGATCCTGAATCACCATGGCCGCACCCGGGCTGCCGACACCGGTCGAAATTACGGAAACCGGCACGCCCTGATAGCTCCCGGTATAGGAATGAAATTCCCGCTGAACCATCACCAGTTTCGCATCCGTCAGCCACTCATTGGCGATACGCCGCGCCCGCGCCGGGTCACCGGGTACGAGAACGTTCGGAGCAATTTCATCGGGCAGGCATCTGATCGCGCGAAATGCGGCACGCGCAGGATCATTGGGGTCAGGCAACGCGGATCGATCCGGCCATACTGCTGTCATAGTTAATTACCTTCAGGCTTTTTCAGTATTCATAATATCGCATCCGCTACAAAAGAATTTGCATCGAAATAGGTATTTATTCTTGACGGCTCGAAAACGCCACGATCAGTCACGATTGCCGTCACCAGGTCCGCAGGCGTAATATCGAAGGCCGGATACAGTCCCTGCACACCCGGCGGTGCCGTACGCTCTTTACCGCAATACAACAGCGCATCGCCAGGGCGTAACTCAACTTCTATATCGTTCTCATCCGCGCTCTCCCGATCCGGCCCGCTTTGACGCAATGTGAAATAGGGTACGTCATTGGCGCTGGCGGCCAAAGCATATTGGTAAGTGCCGATTTTATTGCACACCGTGCCGTCCATGCAGACCCGGTCGGCGGCCGTCACGAAGGCACCAATATCACCACGACGCATCAGGAACCCGCCCATACCGTCGGTGATAACCGTTGCATCGAAACCCGCCTGCTGCGCGCACAGCGACGTCAGGCGAGCGCCTTGCATGTACGGCCGCGTCTCACTGCAAATAATGTTCAGGCGTTTGCCCGCACGCGATGCCTCCATCAAC
Organism: Gammaproteobacteria bacterium; assembly: GCA_013151645.1. Taxonomy (GTDB): domain Bacteria; phylum Pseudomonadota; class Gammaproteobacteria; order Steroidobacterales; family Woeseiaceae; genus JAADHU01. Next base: position 145,262 of record JAADHU010000028.1, read on the forward strand.
ATATAGACATACGAGCGATCCGGAAAACAGTGGGTAAGGACACTGCTGCCGTCTTCGAGCAGAGCGGCAGCGCGCTGACCCGTTTTCCATCCCTGTCGCGCCAGCGTCGCTGCAGCCTCATCCACCGTTGAGATGATCGCTTCTGCCGGGCGGCGACCCGACTGAATGGCGGCCCCGGCCCGCTGCACACAAGCTTCAATCATGCGTTTTAGTGCGAGTCCGGTCGGACGGGTTTTGAGTAATCGGTCCGCCGCTGAACGAATGCTCTTAAGATTACCCGGCCCGTTCATGGCGGCCAGTGCCAATCCGTAGCCCGCGGCAATGGACAACGAAAATGCCCCTTGTATCACCATATCCTCGATAGCAACCGCAACTTCTTCGGCGCTCCTGCATTCGAGGTATTGCTCCACGAGCGGCAACGCACGTCGATCGAGAATACGAACCCGATCATCTTGCCATTCCGCCATACCGGCACGTCTAACCAATAGCGGCAAATCCGCTTCGACGAATTCACCTTCAAGGCCGAGCCTGCCGCCAACGGACACCATCAGCTTACAGACACCTCAGGCGCCCGCGACTTGCAGCAGTTTTTGGTCGAATACCGAAGCCGGCCGGTTTCGATATTGCAGGATCGAGCGTGCTTTATCGTAGTGTTCCGAACGCATACACGCTTCGAGGTAGGTGTCTTCAACGATGCGGCGTTGCGGATTGCTGCCGCCTAGCAACACACTATCCGGCAACACGGGTTCCAGCAAGGCGACCACCTCCTCGTAGGCCTGATTTCTGAAGGCACCGAACGCCCGCGCGAATGTTTCCAGACTGGCGGCAACCCGGCTCCCCCGTTTCTCTGCTATGGCCTGCAACCTGGCCACCAGTTCCTCATGCGGTGCCGCATCGGTTTGAAGCGCCGTTGCCATTGCCCGGTGGATATCCGCAAAATAAAAACCGTAATTCATATAACGCCGCTCTGCATACGCCAGCAATTCCCGGTTGGTTTCCTCTGCAGCCGTTTTACCCGCCAGCAGGCATCGCCACAAGAAAGCCGCATTGTCGCTCAGTGTGGTCAATGGCATGGGGTCACTGACCACCGGATCCAGATCACGATCGTAAACGTCGAATATTTCATCGATATCAATGCCGCTCTCGAGATTGAGGAATGCCAGGTGCCATATCATGTGGTGGCGCATATCGGACTGGCTTCCATAGACCGGCAGCCAGCCATTAATAAAGTCCTTGCCTTCATCAAGCCCGCCGACTTCGAAATGCAAATGCGCGAGACTGTGGGCACAATTGCCGTTTTCACTAATCGACCATGCCCGCTCACAATCGATACGTGCCGGTGCAAAGTCCCCGGTTTCGGCCGCGAAAAACCCGCTGGTCGTCAGGTGCCACCAGTCGTCTGCCGGATAGGCCGTCCTTGTCTGCGTTAACAATGCGATATTTTGAGCCGCCCAGTCATGCTCTCCGGAAAACGCCAACAAGCCAAAGGGTCCCAACAGGTGCGACAGGACAAAAACGTCCCGGGGATATTCATCCACATGCTGCCGCGCCAATTTGATTGCCTGTGGATCGGCCCGGCAAGCCCTCGCCACGACATCGATCGCGGCTCGCTCTCTTGCCGATACCTCATTTGTGAGAGCAACAGCCTTTCGCATGTGGCGGGCCGACTCTGCCCTGAATCCATGAATCAGCAGTTGCCGTGCCAGTGCCACGTGCGCCAGTGCAAAATCATCGTCTAGCGTGACCGCTTCGGTGAGTTCCACGATGCCTGGTGAATCAAAACGCAATGCGCATTCAATTCCAGCCAGGTACGCCTGCATTGCGGCGCTGCCGGAGCAGGTTACCTCCAGATCGTAAAGGTCCTTGTGCAAGTTGTTGCTTCGCTTTTGTCAGTGCGCTTGGCGTTTGCAGATGATTCAACGCTAGACACGTTTCGCGCGGGAGTCAATGAGTGAGCGCCCTCGACTCACGCTTATTCATAGCAAGCGGTCAGATCATCGCGGTCTTTGCGGCCGTTGCCGGCTTTTAACGGCAACGATGACGGGGTATTGGGCTCCGTAGAAGCGGGACAGCATGTTGTTTATACTGACGCACGGAATGGCGATGGTGAAATATCGACAATCGATAGAATTCATCGCTGGTTTCGGCAACGGGAGAATGCCGATCAGCACACAAGAGGGTGGGACATTGGCAGCGGCGGAATTGCGGCCTGTCTCGGCCGACTGTGGACGACCTTGAGCAACCAGCAACGTATCACGCTCGTCAGCTTCCTGGCCTATTTCGTTATGTCCGGCATGCTGGCGCCCATTGGCATCATCTCCGGGCCCATGGCCGAATATTTTGGCCTGCCCATCACCGAAATTACCGCTCATTTCAGCTGGCTCACGTTTGGCATTCTTGCCGGGTCCGTCATCGCTTTGTTGGTGTTCGACTGGGTCCCTCTCAGAAAACTCATGAGCGGTTTGTATGGCCTGATTCTGTTGTGCCTGGTTTCATTTTACCTGCATGATGACGTTGCTCTGATCTGGCCGGCACTCGGACTCGTGGGAATCTGTTGTGGCATCGGCCTGGCCGGCGCCGCATTAACCATTTCCAGAATCTACACAACGGATCGACGCGCTTCGATGCTGGTGATCACCGACAGTTCGTTTAGTGTTGCCGGAATTGTTTGCTCGTGGGTTGCCGTGCTCTTGATTGCCCGGGGCGTGCACTGGTCAGGCGCCTACCAGTTTGTCGCACTGATTGCCGGTATCGTTTTGCTGTTAGCGGCATTCTCAACATTTCCAAACACAACGGCAGACACTAAAAAAGCCAGCACCCGGGAGCCGTGGCCGGTTTCTGTATGGCTGTGTGTCGCCGCGCTCTTTCTTTATACGCTGGGCCAGTATTCCATGCTCTGGTGGTTGCCGAACTATGCCGAAACTCAGTTGGGAGCACCGCGCGATCAAGCGGGACAACTGGTCAGCCAGTTCTGGACCGGTATGTTCGTCGCGCAGATATTTGTTGCTTGGTGGGTGTTAAAAGTGGGTGTTCGTCGCCTTGTGCTGGTCGCCGCGATTGGATCGAGTGTGTCGTCGGTTCCGCTGTGGATCTACGGCGACATCGATGGGCTGATCCTATTGACCACTATATGGGGCTTCGCGAATATGGGCTTGCTAAAGATCGTTCTCTCTTTCGCGACGCAAATGCTTCGCGTACCGACCGCCCGCCTGATATCAACGTTGCTACTCGGTGGCAGCATCGGGACCGCTGTTAGCCCGTGGGTTACGAGCAAGATCGTTGCCGCGACAGACAATCATTTCGTGCTGCAATTCAGCACCGGTTGCTACATCCTGCTGACGATCCTCCTGATAGCGGCTATTCGAATCAACAACGGGAAAGTGGCTCGTGAGTTTTCCCCGCAACAAGGTTAGCCTCCATTGAATATACGAACCATTGACTACGAAAGTAACAATGCTGGGCCGCAATTCGTTCGCTCGTTGCACGAAAGCGGTTTCGCCGTTCTCACGAATCACCCGATTCCGGCTACATTACTCGATGCTATTTACGCGGGCTGGTATCAATTCTTCAACAGCGAGGACAAACATCAGTACCTTTACGACCCCCGGGACGAAGACACCAACCAGCCGGGTTTCCACCCTCAATACCTGTCGGAAACGGCCATCGGTCACTCCACAAAAGACATCAAGGAATTTTTTCACCTGGTTCCCGATGGCCGAATACCAACCGCTCTGCGCGTCGATATTCTTGCCTACCGTGAACGGGTGATGCGAATCGGCGCAGGTCTTTTTGAGTGGTTGCAACGCGAAATGCCCCGGGAGATTAGCGCCGGTTTGTCGCAGCCGTTACCCGCGGCGCTGTCGTCAACGATGAGCTTGTTGCGAATCCTGCACTACCCTCCCCTCACCGGCCGAGAAGAACCGCTCGCCGAACGGGCCGCTCCTCATGAAGACATCAACTTCCTGACCATCCTGCCCGTCGCGGACCAACCCGGACTGCAGGTAAAAGGCTTCGATGGCGAGTGGATCGACGTCGCCAGTCAACAGGGTGACCTGATTGTGAATGCCGGGGATATGTTACGGGAAGCGACCGATGGTTATTTCCCCTCGACAACCCATCGCGTCGTCAATCCGCCGGATGCAACCGGCAACGTCTCGCGGCTGTCGATTCCCTTTTTCCTGGCGCCGCGGCTGGATTTTGTGCTCTCGGCCCGTTACACCGCCGGCCGCTATCTTCGCGAGCGCTTGCAGTTAATCGGCTGCTAATCTCAGAGTCGACGCAAACAAGTCACGCACGGCCACCGGATCCACCGCCGTGCAAATTTTACAGGCCTTGAGCTCATTGCCGGCGCTATCAATCCGCGCGGCATCCAGAATCGTCTGACCTCTGTTGTCGCCTTCCGTCACCACACGAACCGGTCCTTCCCGGGTGACGTAGGACTCCGGATTCAGAAGGTAGGAAACGGCACTTGCATCGTGTATCGGACACTCGTATTTTCCGTGCACGCGTTCGTGAAAATCCAGGTAACAACGGCTTATGCGATGAATGAACGTGCCCGCCTCGCCCGCTCGATCCCGAAGATCGTCAAAGAATTCCTGATCCGCGACCGTCTCGTGAGTAACGTCCAGACCGACGATGGTGAGCGGCATACCACTGTTAAAAACGATGTCAGCCGCCCATGCATCCCCGGCGATATTGGCCTCGGCAACCGCCGTCACGTTGCCCGTATGCCCGTTAAAGCCGAAGGCGCCACCCATCACAACCACTTCGTGCAACAGTTCGGGTAACTCAGGACATAGCGCCAATGCCTGCGCCAGATTCGTCATCCGCCCCACCGCAACGATGGACAACTCCCCCGGGTGTTGCCGCGCCAGCGCGACCATGGCTTGCGCGCCGGACAATGCCTCCTCTGTTCCGCGGGGTGAAACAATTTCGATGTCACCGAGTCCGTTGTTACCGTGCACGAAATCAGGATAGTCGTGCAGGAACTCCTGTCGCATCGGCTGGGCGGCACCCCGATATACCGCGGCGCCGATATCGAATTTTTCCTTGATGTACAGCGCGTTGCGAGTCGTATTTTCGATACTCGCATTGCCGAACCCGCTGATGATCGCACGCAGATCGACATCCGGTGCATAGTGCAGAAACAGCAACGCCATGGCGTCGTCGATACCAATGTCCGTATCGAAAATTACTTTTTTCACGAATGACCTGCGTAGTGACTTTTCGGATGGGCTAACACGATACAATAGCGCAGCTGAAACGGCAGAACACAATAATCCACAGAATACCTGGGAGGCAACTGAATGATCCGGCACTTGATCAACGGCGAATGGGTCGAAAGCGAAGAGACGTTTGAAAACTTCAATCCGGCGACAGGAGAGGTACTGGATGTGGTTTCTGCCGCCTCCGAGGCGCAGGTACACGATGCCGTAAGAGCCGCGAAAGATGCTTTTCCCGCATGGGCCAATATGCCCGTCAAGAAACGCGCAAAGTTAGTCGAAAAACTGGGCGATGCCATTGCCGCCAGCGTGGATGAAATCTCCGCAATGGAAAGTCGCGATACCGGTCTGACGATCTCCGTCACCCGAAAGCAGCTCATCCCTCGCGCCGCCGATAACTTTTACTATTTTGCCGAAATGTCGCAGCGCATAAATGGCGACACCTATCCGGTCGATGACCAGATGCTGAATTACACGCTTTACCAACCGGTGGGCGTCTGTGGACTCATCTCTCCGTGGAACGTGCCGTTCATGACCGGCACCTGGAAAGTGGCGCCGGCCATCGCGCTCGGCAACACCGCTGTACTCAAGATGTCAGAGTTGTCGCCGCTTACCGCGAACCGGCTGGGCGAAATCGCAGTGGACGTCGGCATTCCGCCAGGCGTTCTCAACGTCATTCAGGGTTGGGGCCACACGGCGGGAGATGCGCTCGTCAAGCATCCCGACGTACGAGTGATCTCTTTTACCGGCGGCACGAAGACCGGTGAGACCATCACTCGCAATGCAGGACTCAAAAGGCTGTCGATGGAACTGGGCGGCAAGTCACCCGTACTCGTGTTTGAGGACGCGGATCTGGACCGCGCTCTGGATTCATCGCTGTTTACTATTTTCTCGATTAACGGCGAGCGTTGCACCGCCGGATCACGAATTTTCGTGCAGGAATCAATCTACGACAAGTTCGTCGAAGATTTTGCGGCGCGGGCGGCCAACATCCGGGTCGGCGATCCGATGGACGAAAAGACTGAAGTGGGCGCGCTCATCAGCAAAGATCACTTTGCCAAGGTATCCGGGTATGTTGATATTGCGAGGGACGAAGGCGCTCGCGTCCTGGCTGGCGGAAGCCGGCCCGACGATCTCGCCGACCACCTGGTCAACGGCCATTTTCTGAGTCCCACGGTACTGGCCGATGTGGACAACAAGATGCGCTGTGCCCAGGAAGAAATATTTGGTCCCGTCGCTTGCCTGATACCGTTCAAAGACGAAGCGCACGCACTGAGCATGGCGAATGACAACATGTACGGACTGACGGCGTATTTATGGACCAGCGACAATAGCCGCGTCCATCGTTTGTCGCGGCAACTCGATGCCGGCATGGTGTTCGTCAACAGTCAGAATGTGCGGGACCTGCGTCAGCCGTTCGGTGGTACAAAGATGTCCGGTGTCGGCCGAGAGGGCGGAAAATTCAGCCTGGAAACCTTCGCAGAAGTAAAAAACATCTGTATATCGATGGGAACGCATCACATCCCTAAATGGGGCTGTCCGTAGTCATGCCAGGTGCAATGACGGTGCCAACTTTTCCAGCCCTGTCGGAGCCGTGCTAATCTGACATGGAATATGAGTTTCTACTGCTCAGTCTCGCGGTCTTTGGCGCTGCCACGCTGCAAGCGGCCACAGGCATCGGATTCGGTGTCATTGCCGGCCCCGTCCTGCTGGTCGTCCTGAATGACAACGCAGCGATCCAGGTCAGTATTTTTCTCAACCTTCTTATCGCCCTGTTGCTGGCGCCATCGTTGCGACAAAGCGCGGACCGCCGTCTGCTCTCACGACTTTTGAAAGGCGCGGCCATTGGCTCTCCGCTGGGATTACTGATTTACCTGTCGATGGATATCGGCATGCTCAAGGCGTTCGCCGGCATCGTCGTCATTTTCACCCTCATCTTCGTCGTTCGCGGCCGGCGCGCCGTTTTGCCCACGGCCGAGCCCGCTACCGGAAAATTCGCGCAGCTCTCCATTGGCGCGATTGCAGGCGTAATGGGCGGTAGCCTGGCCATGCCGGGTCCTGTTCCGGCCGCATGGATGTCGGCCACCGGCTATCGCAAAGAAACCATACGCGCCACGATATTGCTCATGTTTGTATTCGCCTACGCTATCGCCCTGGTTCTCCAGTACAGTCTCGCCGGCATTGACGGAAACACACTATGGCTCTGCATCGTATACGCACCTGCAACGATTGCCGGAGTACTGTCAGGCCGAGTATTGAGCTCACGAATTTCAGAACAAACGTTCCGTTGGTTGTTGATGATCGTTCTCGGCACGACCGGCCTGATTCTTTTCGCCACCATCGGGTGATCACCACATGACGACTTCAACCGGTACGACCTTTCCCGCCGCATTGGGCCGCCTGGACTCGATTCCACGGACAAGACTCTTTGCCGGTAAGATGCCTGTAGAGTCGATGCCCATACTGACCGAACATTGTGCCGGCGCGCGCTTGTTTGTAAAACGAGACGACTGTACCGGCCTGGCTTTCGGCGGCAACAAGACGCGCCAGCTGGAATTTTATCTGGGCGAAGCATGCGCGCAGCGCGCCGACACCATTTTGATCACCGGCGCGGTGCAATCGAATTTCGTCCGCATGGCGGCCGCAGGTGCACGCCGGCTCGGCATGGAATGTCATATTCAGCAGGAAGAGCGCGTTGCGACAGAGAGCCCGCACTACCGGCAGTCCGGCAATGTTCTTGTTAGCAAACTACTGGGTGCTACCCTGCATTCCTACCCCGACGGCGAAGATGAAACCGGGGCCGATCGCCAGCTCACACAAATTTCTGCACAGTTGCGCGCTGCAGGGAAAATACCCTACATCATCCCGCTCGCGCCGGGCCATCCTCCGTTGGGGGCGCTCGGCTATGTCGTGGCGGCCCATGAGTTACTGGGCCAGTTTGACGAAATGCGACTCAATGTCGGCGAGATCATTGTCGGCTCCGGTTCGGGTGCGACTCACGCGGGATTATTATTTGGTTTCCGTGCACTGGGCTCCGCCATTGCCGTAACCGGCGTTTGCGTACGACGGGACGCGGAACTCCAGCGCGCGCGCATCAGCGCGACATGCGAAGGAATCGCTGCACTGTTGGAGATCGAGTCCCGGGTATCAAATGACGACATCTTCCTGGTCGACGAATTTCTCGCACCGGGATACGGCGTACCGAATCCGGCGACACTCGATGCAATCGTTCTCGGCGCTCAAACCGAAGGGCTCATGCTGGACCCGGTCTATACCGGCAAGGCGTTCGCCGCCATGATCGCCCGTGCCGGGTCCGCGAGTAAAAACACGGCCATGATGTTCGTTCATACCGGCGGATCGCCCGCGCTCTTCGCCTACCAGGACGTTCTTCAGCAAAGGCTGGAAGGCCTTAATGCCCACTGACAAGACCGCAACTGCCGGCTTCCTGAAACGCGCCCACGGTGTGTTCGGTTACAGCCGCCGAGCTTTGGATCTCGTTTGGACCACCAGCCGAAAGCTAACGCTTGCTCTCGCACTTTTAACACTGGTCGCGGGCGTACTGCCGGCCGTGGTCGCCTATATCGGCCAACTGATCGTCGACGGCGTCGTTACCGCAATGAACTCCCCGGGACATGAAGTTCGCACCGTGTTATGGCTGGTCTTGATGGAAGCGGTCGTCGTCATTCTGATCGCGGCCAGTCAACGCGGACTCTCCGCAAGCCAGTCCCTGCTGCGTGCGCTGCTCGGCCAGCGAGTGAATGTCATGATCCTGGAAAAGGCGTTGACACTGCAACTGGAAGACTTTGAAGACTCCGAGTTTTACGACAAGCTGACGCAAGCCAGGCGGGAAGCATCACGGCGGCCGCTGAGTCTGGTTAACCGGACGTTCGCTCTCGTACAAAACGGCATTTCGCTGGTCAGCTATGCCGTGCTGCTGTTTGCATTCTCGCCCTGGGCCGTGGTCATACTGATTGGTGCCGGCTTGCCGTCGTTTTTCGCGGAGGCAAAATTCTCGGGAGATGCTTTTCGACTTTTCCGTTGGCGATCCCCTGAAACGCGCATGCAAATGTACCTGGAAACCGTCATCGCCCGTGAGGACAGCATCAAGGAGGTAAAACTCTTTCAGCTCGGCCCCCGACTTTTGCAGCGTTACCGCGATATTTTCGAAAAACTCTTTGTTGAAGACCGGCGTCTTACGCTGCGACGGGACGGTTGGGGTTTCGTATTGGGCCTCATATCCACGGCCGCGTTCTACGGTGCCTATGCCTGGATCGTCATAACAACAATAAACGGCCAGATTACGCTGGGTGCGATGACCATGTACCTCGTGCTTTTCCGACAAGGACAATCGGCGGTTGCCGCGAGCTTGTCTGCCGTCAGCGGGATGTATGAAGACAATTTGTATCTCTCAAACCTGTACGACTATCTTGGGCAGTCCGTGTCGATGCGCAACGGTGCGAAGAATAAAGGCCCTGATCCTAAACGCGGGGTTGAATTCGAACACGTTTCTTTTCGTTATCCCGGTACCACGAGTGACGCGTTGCACGACGTCAGCCTGACAATCCGCCCCGGTGAAAGCCTTGCGCTTGTCGGTGAAAATGGCTCGGGAAAGACCACGCTGATCAAACTGCTCACTCGACTTTACGAACCCACCGGTGGCCGTATCTTGCTCGACGGCCTTGACCTGCAGGAGTGGGATATCGACATTCTTCGCCAACGCATTGGCGTTATATTTCAGGACTTCGGCCGCTATCAATTTTCTGCGGGCGAGAATATCGGCACGGGAGACGAGCGTTACTTTAACGATGCCGACCGCTGGGCTGCGGCAGCGAAAACCGGCATGGCCGCATCGTTTATTGAAGAAATGCCGCAGGGCTATCAAACGCAGCTCGGCCGGTGGTTCAAAGACGGGCGCGAATTATCGGGGGGGCAATGGCAAAAAATTGCGCTGTCGCGTGCATTCATGCGCAGCGACGCCGACATACTGGTACTCGACGAGCCTACCGCCGCAATGGATGCAGAGTCCGAAGCCGCAATATTCGATCATTTCAGAGAGGAGAGCCATAACAAGATGACAATTCTGATTTCGCACCGCTTCTCCACGGTTCGAGCGGCACGGCAAATCATTGTCATACAAGGCGGTGAGATTCTGGAACGAGGCAATCATGAAAGTCTGCTCGCACAAGACGGCCAGTACGCGCACCTGTTTAATCTGCAGGCACGCGGCTATCAATAGACCGATCGAATCAGGCTAAGTCGCTTACAAAGGTTCCACGTGACGACTTGAATCTCAATGTCACGAACTGAACGCCGATCTTCCAGTTGGGTCGCAGGAATTTTCCGGCATCGCGACAATTGACAACGTGCGCAATGGCACTGAACCGGGAACATTCTATCTTGAGAATGCTGCCCACCGGCAACTCCGTTACCGTTTCAAACATTATCCCACGCGGCGAGATATCCGACGTGAAGCCGGTACCTGGCCGTGTTTGTGGCCATCGAACGTAAAACAACAACTTGCTGCGTTTATCGATACGCCGGGTTTTTCGCAAGCCGGTTACGTCGACATGCTCCCGCCCTGCCAGGCTCAATGGGCTTTCGCAAGTCACACAGACAGCGTCGGCCGGTATGCCTTTTTTGTGGGGATGGGTGCTTGAACAAAACGGACAGGTTGTGCCAACCTGTGGCAAAGGCGCCGCCGTACGGGTTTGCTCGCGCGCGGCTACCGCGGCCTCATATTGGCTGCGAAGCTCCCGGTCATAGGCCTCGCGTTTCCCGGCATCGGTCAAGACCGCGTAGGCTCGGTTGATTAACGCGGCCTCGTCAGCGTCACCACCGCGATCCGGGTGTGCATTGAGCTGCTGCATCAAGGTTCGATAGCTCGATTTGATGATTTCCTGCGGCGCATCGGCACGCACGAACAGAACCTGGTAATAGGTGCGACGACGTTTCATTTATTCAGGAACCACGATGGTGCCCCGTAATGCAGACCATTTGAAACGTTATCGGCAATTCGTGGTGTTTTCTGAAGTACACCATCGAACTTAACGGCAATACGCTGTGTGGACCACACCATTGGGTCGCGGTCGGCTCTTTTTCATGCGTTAACAAGGAAATTAACAATCCAGCGCATCATCAATTCATCATTCACTTCCTCGGCCAGTGATGCTTTCCCCTGACGAATCCTCGTGGCCGGTATCAGGTTCGCGCGCTTGTCCATCAACGCGTCGGAATAGGCCTTGCTGAACTCCGGGTGCCCCTGCACGCTCATCATATGGTCCTCATGCTGAAACATGTAGTGAGGACAAAAATCACTGCTGGCTAACACTTCAATTCCCGCTGGCAATCTCGATACCTGGTCATGATGACTCACGATAAGGTTTAGTGTTTTCTGCGCAGGACTCATCCAGTCTTTCTGAACGTCGATTCGGTTGATGGAAACTCCGACGGCCCAACCACGATCCGATTCCGACACGGCGCCTCCGAGGGCCTTTGCCAGCATTTGATGGCCGAAACAAATGCCGACAAACTTTATCTTCTCCCGATCAACAGCGGCAACAAATTCCTCAAGCGTATCGATCCACGGGAAATCGTCGTTGACACCGTAGCGACTTCCCGTGGTGATGTAGCCATCGCAGTCGTGCACGGAATGCGGAAATTCACCGCCAACGACGCGATACGTCGTGAACTGAAGGTCCGCTGCAATCTCGCCCAGCATCGCCTCGAACATCGCCGGGTAATTGCCGAACGCCGGCTGCAGGTCCGCTGCAACATCGTCACACTGAAGAATGCCGATTCTCACAACTCGCCTCGAACGGCCTGGATGAACAACTGCCGGTACTCCCCGGCGCTAAAGGGAATCGGATTTCCGCCGGCGGAAGGATCTTCCGCCGCCAGCGTGCCGACCGTGTGCGCATCGCTATCATCGATGGCGATCGTTGCGAGACTGTGCGGTATGGCGATCTGCTCGCGTAATTCCAGGACCCAACGGAGAAAACCGTCGAATCCCGGATCCTCGAGATCCAGATAGCGGGCGAGCCGTTCAACACGGACTTCGATCGCGCTGCGATTCGCCTTCAGTACATAAGGCATCAGGATGGCATTGAGCAGACCGTGGTGTGCGTTATAGAGCGCCCCCAGCGGATGAGCTAACGCATGCATGCCCCCCAGCCCCTTCTGGAAGGCTGTGGCACCCATACAGGCCGCCACCAGCATCTGCGCCCTGGCCTCGATGTCATTCCCGTTCGCCACCGCTCGTGGCAAATAGTGTTGCACCAGCCGAATACCCTCCATGGCGATACCTTCCGCCATCGGATGGTAAAAAGGCGAACACAGTGCTTCCAGGCTATGCGAGAGCGCGTCCATGCCAGTTGCCGCGGTGAGGTGCGATGGCAGGCCCACCGTCAGTTGCGGATCGAGAATAACGACTCCCGGTAACATCTTCGGGTGGAAAATGATTTTCTTCAGGCGCTTGTCTTCGTCGACGATCACGGCCGCCCGACCGACTTCCGAACCCGTACCCGCGGTCGTCGGCACGGCCACGATCGGCGCGACACCCGCTGCATTGACGCGCGTCCAATTGTCGTCGGCATCCTCAAAATCCCACATCGGCCGGTCTTGTCCCACCATCAGCGCCACGGCTTTTGCCGCATCAAGCGCCGACCCACCGCCGAAAGCAATCACACCATCGTGATCACCGGCTCTGAACGCAGCGATTCCTTTTGCGACGTCGCTGCCAGCAGGGTTGTTCTGAATATCGGCGAAGAGCCCGCATTCCAGGCCTGTTTCGCGGCAGTTTGCCAGCGCGTTTTCGACCATGGGTAAGCCGGCCAGGCCAGGGTCGGTAATCAACAGGGGTGACCGCATACCCTGTTGCTGGCACGCCTCGGCCAGCTCCCGAATCCGTCCGCTGCCAACACGAATATGGGTCGGGTAATTCCAGTCGACGTTAATTTCATGCATGTCCGATATCTCGCGCTGAACCGCTAATCCTGGCCGCCCGTTGAAAATACCATGGATGGTTGTTTCAACAGACTGCTAGATAATCTCAAAGTAACGCTCGAGTTCCCAGTCGGTGACGCGCTGACGAAACGCGCGATCTTCCCACTCGCGGCTGGCCGCATAATGTTCCACAAACTCATCGCCGCACAGCTCACGCGCCGCATCCGATCCGCGCAGTGCTGAAGCCGCGTCGCTCAGCGTCCGTGGTAGCGCCAGCTGCGGCGGGTGCTGTTGGTCATACGCATTGCCGGTCACCCTCTCCGTCGGCTCCAGTTTGTGCTCGATGCCGTACAAGCCCGCTCCCAGTGAAGCAGCCAGCGCAATATAGGGGTTCGCATCGGCGGATCCCAACCGATACTCGATCCTTTGCGATTTTTCACTGCCGGGAATGACGCGCAACGCCGTCGTTCTGTTCTCGCAGCCCCAGGTGGCATCGGTCGGCGCCCAGAAGCCGGGCACCAGTCGCGAGTAAGCATTGACTGTTTGTGCCAGCATCGCCAGCATCTCCGGCATCAGCTTTTGCTGGCCGGCCAGGAAGTGACGTTGCAGGTCACTCATGTTCATTGGCTGATCCGGATCGTAGAAAGCCGAGCGGGCATCCTCCTTGTGGCGCAATGAAAGATGAATATGTCCCGACTGACCGGGGTAGTCGTTGGACCATTTGGCCATGAACGTTGCCATCATCTCGTTGCGCTGCGCCCAGATCTTGGTGAACGTCCTGAACAACGCCGCTTTGTCCGCCGCCTCGCGCGCATCACAAACGCTCAATGCCGCCTCAAGCACGCCCGGACCTGTTTCGGTGTGCAGACTTTCAATCGGAAAGTCCATCTGTTCGCAAAGTTCCAGCAGATCGTGGTACAGCTCGGAATGCACGCCATTGCGCAACATTGAGTAACCGAAGAAGCCGGGTGTGATCGGCTCCAGGTTGCGATAGTGCTTTGCCCGAATCGAGTGCGGCGTTTCATTAAACAGGAAAAACTCGTACTCGAATGCAGCATAAGCATCAAAGCCCAGGGCGCTTGCCCGGTCCAGTACTCTGGTCAATAGATTGCGCGGACATATCCGCGCCGCATCACCGTCAAACTCGCACAAGAATAACAACATGCCGTCTTCGAACGGAATCTCACGGCAGCTGGCCGGCAACACCCTCACCGGCGCATCCGGAAAGCCGGTGTGCCAGCCGGTGTATTTGACGTCTACATTTTCATACAGCTGATCGTGCGAATCCCAACCCAGGACCACGTCGCAAAACGAAAATCCATTGTTGATCGCCGAAATGAATTTTTCCGTGTTCATGTACTTCCCGCGCATGATGCCGTCATTGTCGAACAGGCCGACTTTCACGTGGGTGAGCTTGCGTGCCTTGACGATGTTGACGGCATCAGCGACAGTTTTGACGTCTCTTGGGTTCATAACATTTTGCCCCTGGTTGGGTCGGCCCTCTATTTCAATTCTGCTTCCGCGCTGGCAATCGCTGCAAACTCTTCCTCTGGTGCCCCGGCGACCAGGTGGTGGCGACTGTAGAATACGAAGTACGCGACCATTACGGCATAAAATACCGCCGACCACATGGCCGCTTCCTGACTAACGACAAACGTGCTTGCCAGAGCACCTAATGCCAGCAGCATGGCAATACCGCTGGTCAGCACACCGCCCGGTGTTCGGTACGGACGCTCCATCTCCGGTTCCTTCTTGCGCAAGATAATGTGCGACAGCATCATCATGGCGTAGGAAATCGTAGCACCGAACACGGCGATGGTGATCATCAAGTCACCTTCACCGGTGAGAGACAGTAGAAAACCGAGGAGACCGGGTACGACCAAGGCCATGGCAGGTACTTTGTGTTTACCGGTGACTGACAACCATTTTGGCAGATAGCCGGCACGCGACAATGCAAACACCTGGCGGGAATACGCAAAAATAATCGAGAAAAAACTGGCGATGAGACCCGCCAGACCAACAACGTTTACAAACGTGACAATGACCGCGCTCTGTCCGTAGACGTGTTGCAATGCACCTACCAGCGGTGCACCGTGATTCTTCATCAACTCGGCACTGGAACCGCCCGGCGCGAGAACCAGTATCAGCCCGCCGAAGACCAGCAGAATCATCATCGCTGTGATGATTCCGCGCGGCATATCCCGCGCTGGATTCTTGGTTTCCTCCGCCGCCAATGGCACACCCTCAATGGCGAGAAAAAACCACATGGCAAAGGGAATCGCAGCCCATATTCCGACATAGCCTTCAGGCAGGAATGCGCTCGCACCGGTAGCCGATCGATTCACGGCAATGTCCGTCAGATTGGCGAAGTCGAAGTACGGAATCATGCCCAGAACGAACACCAGTAACGCCGTCGCGGCAACAGCCGTAATTGCCAGCATGATTTTCAATGCTTCGCCGACACCCACGAGATGAATGCCGATAAATACGATGTAAAATGCCGCGTAGACCAACGGCCCATCGAGCCCGATCAATTCACCCACATACGCACCGATAAAAATGGCGATCGCCACGGGCGCGATGGCGTACTCAAGTAGAATGGCCGTGCCGGTCAAAAAACCGCCCAGCGGGCCCATCGCCCGGCGCGCGAAGCCGTAGCCACCGCCGGCCGTCGGAATAGCCGATGAGAGTTCAGCCACACCCAACACCATGAAGGTATACATGATCGCCATCAAGACAGTGGCGATCAACAGACCACCAAAACCACCCTGCTCCAGGCCGAAATTCCAGCCCGCGAAATCTCCGGAAATCACGTAGGAAACACCCAGGCCCGCCAGCAAAACCCAGCCGGCGGCGCCCTTGTTTAGCTGACGCTTTTCAAGATAGTCGTCCGCCACCGACTCGTAGTCCACAGCACCCACATGCACGATCTCCGCTCGCGTCCCGGCACCTTGTTCTCCGTCAGGCTCCCCGTCAATCATCGAGCATCTCTCCCGGTTTTCGCTGTCGCAAGCAGCGGATACTAGGCGAAATTCCCGCCCTCCGCACCTCCCGCGAATGCTGCAATTTTCAAAATGAGCACGGTCGCTGGAGCGCCCGTGCCGGGCGCACTGTATTGCCATACGAGCCGGTCACTAGCGCGTGCAAGGAATGCGGGCGAGAAAAAGTGACACCGGCGTTGGGTGACCACGTAGAATAAGTTGAGTATCGAACTCGAAGCAGGACTGAACGTGAGCCAATTCTCCGACAACCCGAATTTACGAAACTGCTGGCATGCTGTCGCCAGTGATATAGAAGTAACCGATGGCGTGATAAGCCGCCGCTTGCTCGGCACAGATTTAGTGCTGTACAAAGATTCATCCGGCCAGGTTATTGCGGCCCCCGACCGGTGTCCACATCGCGAGGCGCCCCTGTCCGCCGGTTCGGTCGTCGATGGCAAGCTGGTGTGCTGTTATCACGGCTGGAGTTTTGGTGAAGAGGGAAAGTGTGTCTCTATTCCTTCGGCAGATCCGGACTTCCCGATCCCGAAGAACAGCCATCTGCCCTGCTATCTGACTCAGGTTCGCTACGGACTCGTGTGGGTTTGCCTCGGCAAGCCCGTGGCTGATATACCCGAGATTGTCCAGGACTCCGATACCGCGTTTCGCCGTATCAACAATCCTGTGGCTGTCTGGAAAGTCTCGGCGACACGAATGACGGATAACTTCCTGGACATTGCCCATTTCCCGTGGGTGCACACCGGCACCTTCGGCAACAGCCAGAGAACGCTGGTACAAAAAATCGATTTGCATGACCTGCCCGACGGTTTTCACGGTTATGAATACGCTGTGGTCGCCGAGAACCCCCCTTCCGCGGAATTGTCCTCCGGACAGTCGGGCGCCGAGGTGAACAGGATGATGACGACGGGTTTTTGTTTACCCTTCGCGGTTCGAAGCACGATCAAATGGGAAACCGGGCTCGAGCACATACTGTTGTTAGTCACCACCCCGATCGACGATGTCACGGCCTACTTCACGTTCGTCGTCTGGCGAAACGACGATTTCAGTGTCTCTTCCGAAGATACGGTACATTTTGACCGCATGATCGGTGCCGAAGACAAAGTCATGCTGGAGCAAATCCCGGGCGTATTGCCCTTCGAGCACGGGGCGCTCGCCAACACCCAGGCCGACAAACCATCGACCGCATGGCGGCTGAAGTTTGTTCAGTTTCTCGACGGAAACTAGCCGGCCCGCATCGATTCATTGAAGCGGTCAATTCGAGACCTGTGCCCTTGTTTCCGCTCGACCAGAATACATACTGTGCGGTCGGCAGAATGGATCAAGCCAGGGAGAGATCATGAAGAGTTGGGGTATTTACCTGTTAGTCGCGCTGGGATTCGTCGCCTACAATGCGATCACGGAAGCCGATCGCGATAGCTCCGGCGCCATTGTCGGCGAAGGCAGTGTCGACGCGTTCCAGGTACAGGTAGGCGATTGTTTTAACGATTCCAGCTCTTTCGACGAAATCAGCAGCCTCCCGGGTGTTCCCTGTTCAGACCCGCACGACAACGAAGCGTTCGCGGTGTTCGATGTCTCCGTTGCCGCCTACCCTGGCGAGGATGCTATGGGGGAACTCGCGAACACCTCTTGCATAGAACGATTTGAAGCATTTGTGGGCAAGGACTATGAGTCATCGGCGCTGGACGTATTTACGATGTATCCATCGACGGATAGCTGGATTCAGGACGACCGCGAAGTCGTGTGCGCTGTCTACGACATGAACGCCGCCAAACTGGTTGGCAGCGCAAAGGGTCGGAGCTTGTAGACTTGATGGTGCGATTGGCCACAACTGTGGCACCGCCGGAAAGTCGATCACCGTCGTAACCGGTCTCGTGGGCGCTCGTTCCCGCGCCGATACGCCAATCAACACCGCTCGCTCTCAGTCATTTTAGTAAAACTGAAAATACGCCTTGCGCTGCTTGCATCAATGTATTAACGTGTTAGTACATTAATACATTACCACACGCAGCAGACACCATGAAACCCAACCGAACGGATACCGCCAGCCAGCAAAAGCGCAATGAAGACGCGCTATTCGAAGCCATTGATCGTCTTAGTGATGCGCGTGAATGCCGTAATTTTTTCAAAGACTTATGCACGCCGGCAGAGCTACAGGCACTGGTAGACCGATGGCAGGTAGTGGGCCTCCTGCAGAAAAACCTGCCCTATCGCCGCATCCACGATATGACCGGCGTCAGCGTTACCACAATCGGCCGGGTAGCGCGCTTCCTGAGCGACGGATTTGGCGGCTATGCCGCCGCCATTGAAAGCGCCGACGCTCAACACCCTGCCACCAAGAAAAACACGTCTCACTGAGGGTCACCCCATGAAAACTTCCGAGCAGCGCATCAAAATTGCGCTGCAGAAATCTGGCCGTCTGACGGATCACTCACTCGATCTGTTGGCTCGCTGTGGTCTGATGTTCACGCGCAGTAAAGACAAGCTGTTTTGCTACGGCGAGAATATGCCGGTCGACCTGCTACTGGTACGCGACGATGACATACCGGGTCTGGTCAGTGATGATGTATGCGATCTCGGCATCGCCGGCCTGAATGTTGTACAGGAAAAGCGCCTTGAAATGCGACAGCAGGGCAAGACCGCCCGCTTCGAGCAGATCTATGCGCTTGATTTCGGACACTGCAGGCTGGCCATTGCGGCACCTGAAGGTGCTGACTATGCGGGACCGGAAAGTCTGCACGATAGCCGCATCGCCACCAGTTACGTCGCGACCCTGAGAGACTTTCTGCAGGTACACGATATCCAGGCCGAAATCGTCTATTTATCGGGCGCGGTAGAAATCGCGCCCCAACTGGGCCGGGCCGACTACATCTGCGACCTCGTTTCCAGCGGCGCCACACTGCTGGCCAATCAATTGTGCGAAGTCCAGACGGTCATGGAAAGCGAAGCGGTCATCATTCAAACAAGCCAGACGCTGTCCGCCGCGAAACAGGCGTGGGTCAACCGCATACTGCAGAGACTGGACGGCGTACTGCAGGTCCGGGAAAGCAAGTACGTCATGCTGCATGCGCCACGATCCGCACTCGATCGAATTGTCGCACTCCTGCCGGGCGCCGAGTCGCCGACCGTCATTCCGCTTGAAGGCAGCGACGACAAAGTGGCGGTGCACGCCGTATGCCGCGAGAACGTCTTTTGGGAAACGCTGGAAAACCTGCAGGGTGCCGGAGCCAGTTCGCTCCTCGTATTGCCCGTCGAGAAAATGCTGGCCTAGTACAATGCTGATTAACATCACCATCTGGTCCGAACTGTCGTCCGGCGAGAAGGACGCTCTTCTTCAGCGTCCTGCCAATCTCGACAATCGAAATATCAGTGCGCGCACCGCACAGATCGTTGACACCGTCCGCCAGCGCGGCGATGCGGCATTGTTTGATTTTTCAAGACAGTTTGAAGGCCGGGAGCTTGACGCACTGAAAGTATCCAGGCGCGAATTCGCCGCCGCCGAATCTGCCTTGTCCCGTGCCGCAAAAGAGGCCATTGACACAGCGATAAGCAATGTCAGGCGCTTCCACGAATCTCAGTTGCCGACCGAAACCGACATTCAGGTTATCCCCGGCGTGCGCTGTCAACGCCTTCGACAAGCGATCGATTCGGTCGGTCTCTATGTGCCGGCGGGCACCGCACCACTCCCGTCCGCTGCAATTATGCTGACCGTTCCAGCCGCCATTGCCGGTTGTCCGGAGCGGGTCATGTGTACACCGGCGAACCAGGATAACAAAGTCAACGCGGCGACATTGGTCGCCGCGCAACGCAGTGGCGTTACCGACGTATTCAAAATTGGCGGTGCCCAGGCAATTGCAGCGATGGCCTACGGCACGGCGACCGTACCTGAAGTAGCCAGAATATTCGGTCCCGGCAATGCCTGGGTAACCGCCGCGAAGAGCATTGTCGCCAGCGATCCGGCGGGCGCCTCGATTGATATGCCAGCGGGTCCATCCGAGGTGTTGATAATCGCGGACGACACGGCCAATCCCGTCTTCATTGCGGCTGATCTTTTGTCCCAGGCGGAACACGGAGAAGACTCCCAGGTCGTGCTGATCACCGACAGTCGTGAAGTCGCCGAAAAAACCATTCTCCAGATCGACCAACAAATCGCAGCGTTAGCACGCCGGAACATTGCCCGCTCGGCGTTATGCCACGGCCGAGTCATTTTGACGAAGGATATCCCCACGGCAGTGGCTATCAATAACGACTACGCACCTGAGCACCTGATACTGCAAACCAGGCGACCCCGGGACGTTCTCGCTCAGGTTCGCAATGCGGGATCGGTATTTCTTGGCCGCTGGACACCGGAATCCGTTGGGGACTATTGCAGCGGCACCAATCACGTATTGCCAACTTATGGCAACGCTAAAAGTTACAGTGGACTTGGTGTAGAGCAATTCATGCGCTGGATGAGCGTGCAGGAACTGACCAGAGAAGGACTACGCTCACTGGCGCCAACCACGATCGAACTTGCCGGGCTGGAAGGACTTGATGCGCATGCACAGGCGGTCCGCTTGCGGTTTAACGATTCCGGCGAACGAGGTGCAACATAATGAGCATCGCGGCGCTTGCCCGAGCGGAAATTCGCAATCTTCGTGCCTATCAAAGTGCGGCGGCCTGTGATCACGGCCTCAAACTCAATGCGAACGAGTCCCCTGTTGCCACTGGCACACAAAACAGGAAAGGACTCAATCGCTACCCGGATCGCCGACCAGCCCGACTAACGCGGACCATGGCGGCTCACTACGGCGTCGCGCCGGAAAACGTTCTGGTCACACGGGGCAGCAGCGAAGGCATCGATCTCCTGATCCGTACGTTTTGCACGGCCGGGCAAGATAACGTGTTGCTCACGCCGCCCGTTTTTGATCTGTACCAGGTCTATGCGGCTGTACAGGGCGTGAGCACCGTCTATGTGCCACTCATGGCTGAAGACAATTTCGCTGTCGACACGTGCGCGCTGCTGCGCGCTTGCGATGATTTCAGCAAACTGATTTTTCTTTGTTCACCCAATAATCCACTCGGTACGGTAGTGCCGAAGAACGAAATCCTGCGAATCCTGGGCGAGCGTGCGAGCCAGTCTGTCGTCATTCTCGATGAAGCCTACATCGAATACTCCGACACGGATTCCCTCGCGTCGCTTGTCCTCGAATACGATAACCTCGTGGTGCTGCGCACCTTGTCCAAGGGCCTGGCACTGGCCGGCGCCCGCTGCGGTGCCGTCATTGCGTCAGCGGGGCTCATAAGACTTCTCGATAGCGTGCTGGCGCCCTACGCACTCTCCTCTCCGGCGATCGCGAGCGCCGAAGTCGCACTTTCCGGGACACAACTTGCCCTTTCGAAGGCCGCCATCGACCAGACCATTGATGCGCGTGAACACCTCTTCCGGGAGCTGGCTACCTGTAAGGCGGTAGAGCACATTTGGCCAAGCCAGGCGAATTTCCTGTGCGTACGTTTTACCTCTCTCGATGCGGTAAGCCGTCGCCTTGCAGCAGCTGGAATAGCCATTCGCACCTACGCCGATGACTCCCCGATGAAAAACTGCGCGAGAATCACTGTGTCGCTGGCGCACGATAACGAACGGCTTGTCGAGGCCATCAGGAGCGTCGCCTGAAATGAAGAAGATTCTGTTCATCGATCGCGATGGTACGCTCATCGAGGAACCTGCCGATCAGCAGGTCGATGCGTTGCACAAGATTCGCCTGCTACCCGACGTGATCAATGCCTTGCAAACATTGCAGACACTCGGCTATGGGCTGGTCATGGTCAGTAATCAGGATGGACTGGGTACCCCGTCGTTTCCGCAAGCGAACTTCGATATATGTCAGGAGCATGTGCTTGCGTTGTTTAGCTCGCAGGGAATTCACTTCGATGAGGTCTTTATCTGCCCGCACATGCCGGACGATGATTGCGACTGCCGCAAACCGAAAGCCGGCCTGCTGACGCGTTACCTCGCCAACACCCACCTCGATACCGCGGCCAGTGCCGTCATTGGCGATCGCGAAACGGACCTGTTGCTTGCCGAGCGACTCGGTGTACGCGGACTGCTGATCGGGAACGGCGATTCCGCGCTCACGTGGCGCGACATTTGCGTTGCGCTGACGCCCTCGGCCCGCACAGGCTGCGCCGAAAGGAACACGCGGGAAACGGCGATCCGGGTAAAAGTAAATCTGGACTCGAGCGCGCCGGTAGAAATCGATACAGGCATCGCTTTTTACGACCACATGCTCGAACAGATCGCGAAACACGCCGGCTTCAGCATCGACGTGCGCTGTGACGGGGATCTGCGCGTCGACGAACACCACACTATTGAAGACACCGCCCTCACCATCGGCAAAGCATTGCGAACGGCGCTGGGCGAAAAACGGGGCATTGCCCGTTTCGGCTTCCAGCTTCCCATGGATGAAAGCGAAGCACGCGTTTCTCTCGACCTTTCCGGCCGACCTTATCTGCTATTCGACGGATCGTTTCCACGTGACCGTGTAGGCGAGATGCCGACCGAACTCGTACCGCACTTCTTTCGATCTTTCGCCGATGCATTGCACGCCACGCTGCATATCTCCGTAACAGGCAGCAATACACACCACATGGTTGAAGCGTGCTTCAAAGCACTCGGGCGTGCGTTGCGCCAGGCTATCCGGATCGAGAGCAACGATCTCCCGTCGACGAAAGGTACGTTGAGCTGACATGCCGGATACCCGTGTAGCAATCGTTGACTGCGGTGGCGCCAATCTCGCGTCATTGAGCAATGCCCTCGATCGGCTGGGTGCTGTCAGTGTATTAACGCATGACGCCGCCATCATCAGGAATGCGCAGCACGTCATTCTGCCGGGTGTCGGTGCGGCCGCCGATGCGATGCAGAAGCTCGCCAGCCATCGGTTAATTGAAGTTATCGCGAACCTTAGTCAACCGGTTCTTGGTATTTGTCTGGGTATGCAGTTGTTAGCCGAAGCATCTGCGGAAGATCAGTCGACGTGTCTCGGCATCGTCCCGGCGGTCGCCCAAAGATTGCCGGCGAGTCTGGACATGCCCGTGCCCAATATGGGCTGGTGCAAGGTACATCAGCACCAGAACCATGAGCTTTTTGCGGAAATTGATGACGGCAGCTATTTCTATTTTGTACACAGCTTTGTGCTGGCGGAAGGTGGCTATACCCTGGCAACGGCCGACCATGCGGCGCCGTTTACGGCGGTGCTCGCCCGGAACAATTTTTTCGCAACGCAGTTTCACCCGGAGCGATCCGCGGCGGCAGGCGCCAGACTGCTCCGTAATTTTCTGAGGATCCGGCGGTGAAGGTAATTCCGGCCATCGACCTGCGCGACGGACAGTGCGTCCGGTTATTTCAGGGCGACTTTGGTCGACAAACAGGCTATACGCACGAGCCAGTCGAACTCGCGCATCAATACGAGACGATGGGGTTTGATACCTTGCACATTGTCGACCTCGATGGTGCCCGAACCGGGCAACCGAAAAATCAGGAAATCGTCTGCGATATTGTCGAAACGACCGGTCTGACCGTCCAGCTCGGCGGCGGACTACGCTCGGATTCACAGGTCGATCGCTGGTTGAGTGCCGGGCTCGCACGAGTCGTCATCGGCAGTCTCGCGATTACCGAACCGGGCCGGGTGGCTGGCTGGCTGGCCGATTTCGGAGCCGAGAGAATCGTGCTCGCGCTGGATGTAAACGTAGATACAAGCGGCGTGCCCCGGATTGCGACCCACGGCTGGCAGCGAGGCGGGGCAATGGCATTGTGGCAATGTATCGAGGATTACCTGGCGATCGGTCTTAAGCACGTGCTTTGCACGGATATCAGTCGCGATGGCGCCATGACGGGACCGAATCTTGACTTGTACCGGGAGCTGATCCGTCGCTACCCGGAGATTGGCTTGCAGGCATCGGGCGGTGTTCGCAGCATCAATGACCTCATGGTACTCCGGCAGACCGGCGCTCGGGGTGCAATCACCGGTCGCGCACTGCTCGATGGAAAGATAACAACCGAGGAGGTCGCGACATTCCTGCGCGCCGCATAATCCCCTGTCTCGACGTTCGCGATGGCCAGGTCGTCAAAGGCGTGCAGTTTCGCGATCATCGCGTGGTCGGCGACATACTCGAACTCGCCGAGAACTATTGTCAGGCCGGTGCCGACGAATTGGTGTTCTATGATATTTCAGCGAGCCCCGATGATCGCACGGTCGACAGAAGCTGGGTCAGTCGTGTCGCGGCGCTGATTGATATTCCTTTTTGTGTTGCCGGCGGTATTCGCACTGTCGAAGCGGCCGAGGACATCCTGCGCAGAGGCGCGGACAAAATTTCGATCAATTCGCCCGCATTGGAAAATCCACCCTTGATTTCAGAACTCGCAAAACGATTTGGATCGCAGTGCGTCGTCTTGGGCGTCGACAGCCGTCGCATCGATGAGACCTGGAAAGTGTACCAATATACCGGTGATATACAGCGTATTGCAGCAACTGACCGCCTGACGAAGGAATGGATAGTGGAAGCTCAGCAACGTGGCGCGGGAGAAATTGTACTCAACTGCATGAACTCTGACGGAGTACGTAACGGTTATGACATTGAGCAGCTCGCCGGTATTCGGACAAACTGCACAGTGCCGTTGGTTGCATCCGGCGGCGCCGGCTGTAAGCAGGACTTTGCCGAAGTATTCGAGCGAACCGGTGTCTCTGCTGCGCTTGCCGCCAGCGTATTTCACAGTGGAGACATCACTATTCCTGATTTAAAATATTTCCTGAGACGCTCGGGAATCGAGGTGCGTCTGTGAGCTCACTTCCGGAACAGGTGAACTGGGAAAAGGGTGACGGTCTCGTACCGGCCATTGTGCAAGACGCAATCAGTGGGCGTGTTCTGATGCTTGGCTATATGAACGTCGCAGCGTTACAGAGAACCCTGACGAGTGAGTACGTCACGTTTTTTAGCCGATCCCGGCGGTGCCTGTGGACCAAGGGCGAGACATCCGGCAACAAGCTGCACCTTGTTGGCATCGAAATTGACTGTGACGGCGATACGCTGCTGGTCAATGCAACGCCACACGGACCCACTTGTCACCTTGGCACATCGAGTTGTTTCGACAAAGCAGAAGAAAAGCCAGGCTTCGGTTTTATCGGTCAGCTTGAGGCGACGATTGCCGACCGACTGAAAACACCGCGTGATGACAGCTACACGACGCGACTTGTCAACGCGGGTATACAGCGTATCGCACAAAAGATCGGTGAAGAAGGCGTCGAAGTTGCACTGGCCGCGGTCGCCGGCAATCGCGAGGAAATAGTCAGCGAGGTCGCAGACCTGCTTTACCATGTGCTGGTGCTGCTACGTCATCAAGACCTCGGCATCGTCGACGTTGCCCGGCAACTGGATCGGCGACGCCGCTAGAGACTGGCCGTACAACCAGCCGTGATCGTCGGCGCAGATACTCCTGCGGAACTGTGACCGCGGGCGCAGCCCGACCTGGTCCGCGCGTCGACGCCTGATCTCAGACCGGCAGCAACATTCGGCTACCATCGATAGCGGTAAATCTCCGATCGCAACCCTGCTCGCTGCTGGTTGCGGACGCAAGAGTGACATCACGTACGTATGCAGACGACCCCTGTGGAGCCTGGCCTTCAGAATCAGTTTGAATCTCGATGTGAAGCCCGTTATTGCAGAATAACAAAGAGCGCTCGCTTGTTCGGCCGGACCAGCCAATAAACTTGCGCTGTTCGACAAGCGGTACTTTACGGCCGTTTTCCAGCACGCCGAAACACCTTGCATAGCGCGTTGGAATCTCCACCGTGTAACGCGTAACGTCGGCGTGACTGGCTCCGTCCAGCGGAAGCAGACGATCCAGGAAACTGATCGCACACTTCTTGACGGACACTCGCCGCACCGAATCGTACCTGACGATGTCTTCGAGACCACCCCAGAAGCTGGAAGAGTCACCATCTTGTGCCGGCATCATTTCCATTTCGAAGGAGTTGAAAAAAGCGGGTTCAATACTCAAATTTCCGATCGGCTCAGCGCTGTTCAATGTAGACATCGTTATGCTCCGTTGCTGGTTCTTCTCTCGTTGGCGCTCACGCGACGAATTGCTCTTCTTCGGTACTTCCATCCATGGCCGTCGTCGAAGAGGCACCGGACATGATGGTGTTCTGGACCGCATCAAAATAGCCGGCGCCGACGAACGATTGATGCTTCGCCGCGCGGAATCCATGCTGTTCGTCCGCGAACTCCTGCTCCTGCAGTTTCGAATAGGCGTACATGCCTTCTTCCCGGTAAGCGCGACTTAGCCGAAACATGCTCGAGTTCAGTGCATGCCAGCCTGCCAGCGTGATGAACTGAAACTTGTAGCCCATCTCGCCGAGATCCTCGCGGAAACTCTTCATCGTCTTGTCGTCCAGGTTGGACTTCCAGTTGAATGACGGTGAGCAGTTGTAGGCCAATAACTGATCCGGGAATTCCGCATGAATGGCATCGGCAAATCGCTGTGCCTGCGCAAGGTCCGGCTTTGACGTTTCGCACCAGAGCAAGTCGGCATAAGGCGCGTAGGCAAGACCGCGTGCAATCGCCTGCTCAAGGCCCGCGTTCGTTCGGTAAAACCCTTCCGCCGTTCGCTCGCCGGTAATGAATGGCCGGTCACGTTCGTCGGCGTCGGAGGTAATCAGGTTCGCGGCATCGGCGTCGGTACGAGCAACCAGGACAGTGGGCACGTCAAGTACGTCTGCCGCAAGACGTGCGGCGGTCAGCTTGGCGATCGCTTCCTGGGTCGGGACCAGTACCTTGCCGCCCATATGGCCGCATTTTTTTGCCGACGACAATTGATCCTCGAAATGCACCCCGGCCGCACCGGCGCGAATCATGCTCTTCATCAACTCGAACGCATTGAGGGTGCCGCCGAAACCTGCTTCGGCGTCCGCGACAATGGGCGGCAACCAATCGGTGTCGTAGTCACCGTTGAGCGCGTGAATTTCATCCGTCCGCATCAAGGCGTTGTTGATTCGCTCGACCATTTTTGGCACCGAATCGACCGGATACAGGCTTTGGTCGGGATACATTTCTCCGGCGCTGTTGCCGTCGCCCGCCACCTGCCAGCCGGAGCAATAGATCGCCTTGAGTCCGGCCTCCACTTCCTGGATAGCCTGGTTACCGGTGAGTGCACCAAGACCGCACAACGGTTTCTCCTGTTGCACCCGACGCCACAATTTCTCGGCGCCAAGACGCGCCAGTGTGTGTTCTACAATCACGGAACCGCGCAATTTCACCACCTCTTCGGCGGTGTATTCACGCCGTGTCCCTTTCCAGCGCGGACTCTTAGCCCAGTCCGATGTTAGCTTGGCAATCTGTTGCTTACGCGTCATGACTAACTCCTGTGTGTCGTGACAGTCCGAGCGAAATAAGTGAAAGCCTCGTCGTCAGTCGGTATAGTACGGCTAGTCTCTGGGAATTTTCACAATAAAAACTTCACACTGTTAATTTTACAACGGAGCAAAAATGGCCGGGCAGCATGGACTCTTACGTAAAACACACTTTCTGGGCACGAAAATCCGCTCGCTACGCAAGCGTAACCACTTGACGCTTGAGGATTTATCGGTTCGCTGCGTACAAATCGACGCTGAGGCCGGTCCATCCGTCTCTTACCTGTCGATGATAGAAAATGGCAAACGCGTACCCTCAATACGCCTTGTGCAGATAATTGCTGACATTTTTCAACGCGAAGTCAGCTGGTTCTACGACGAAACACTGGATTCTGTCGCCATCGATCCGGCCCCGAAAACCTCCGCCGTCACGGGTATGCCGCTGGAACCGGGATTTCTTTTTTCAGACAGCGTCCTGGAACTGGCCATTCCGGAGCTGCTCGCCCAAACGGGCACGACGGGACGGCAATTCGCCCATCTTTTAATTCGCGCGCATCAGGAATCCAACCAGAACCGCTTCCCGGACCTTGAGCGAGCAGCGGAATCCATTGGAAAAAAGCGTTTCCCGTTGAGCCTCCAGGATTTATTCGACATTGCCAAATCACTCGGCCTTAAGGTTCGCTGGTTTGAGAAAGAAACCTTCAGGGATCATGGCGACACTGACCGGCCGCTCGATACACTCGTGCGCTCGTTTTTCGATGCACCCGACGTCATCTATCTCAATCGCGCCCTCGAAGCGGCACCCGCCCGTCTGAAATACGATCTGGCCAATCATGTTGCCCACAAGATCCTGCACGATGGCGATGGCGCTCGAGCACCACAGGTTTCGGGCGGACGAGTATCCGGCAGGAGACATGATGCCGAGTCCCCCAACATGGATGCCAAAGACGTTCTGTTTGCCTGGCGTGACTTCGAATGCAGTTATTTCGCCGCCGCCTTGCTGGGTCCAAAGACGGTCTTCCGGCAGTTCCTTGCCCGACACTCTTATTCAATCGACATCGGTCACAAGCTCGATTTGACGACGACGCTTGTTATGCGACGTATGTCCAGCGTATCGCCCTATCCGCACTGGCACTACTTCGATGCCTACCCACCCGGAAACCTTCGAGCTGTTTATCGAGGCAACGGTATCCCCCTGCCCTGGGGAAATATGACGACGATCTCGGATCCATGTCAGCACTGGGCCGTTTTCCGAATGCTCAATACACGCTCGACGAAACCCTCGGCGCAGATTTCGATCCTTGGTGCCGGTGAAAACAAACGACTGTATTGCTGCGAATCGATTCGGAGCAAAGATGCGGCAGGCAATCCGCACGTTCTTTGTGCGGGCGTTGATCTGGCTCCCGCTCTGGAAGCGCAGAACTTCGATGCCCGAAAAACGATCGAACTGATTGAGAAGAGCTGCAATAACGGCGGCGGGTCCGCACCCATTCCTGTCGAGGCTCGCCGTCAGCTCGAGAGCATTGGCAAGATACTGAATATCGGCTGGATCGCTGCTGGTGCCGAAAAGGACGCAACCATTATTTGCCCACGTAGTTCGAGCTGTCCGCGCACAAAACCTTGCCTGGGAAAAACCATGCGCAGGCTCGGCTCGGAAATAGACAATATTCGCAGGTCCGTACTGGAGAACGGTTAACGGCCGACTAACTCGCGCTGACCGCCTCAGCCATTTCACCCATGGAGAAGAACAGGAAATCGACCGCCGGTCGCTCGCTCACTTTCGCCGTCGCGCCCCAGTTCCCGGACTCCGACAAACGCTGCCGATCAATCCACGCATTGGCGAGCCCGAATTCCTTCGCCGGTACGTGATCGTGAAAGAGACTTTGAGCCGTGTGTAGAATATCCGCACGTTCCAAGCCAAGGTCTTGTTGCAAATGTTCGAACAAGTATTCGAAATTCGCCGCGGACGGTTTATAGGAACCGATATCCTCCGCGGTATAAACCGCATCGAACTCGACGCCCAGTTTGCGATTTGATGCCGCAAATCCTTCACGACTGACATTCGACAGGATGACGAGTTTGTAGTGAGTCTGCAGGAATCGCAAGGCGTCGGCCGTGTCCGGGAATGAGGGCCACTGCGATATCGAATGGGCAAAATCTGCATCGAGCTGATTGCTGGTCTGCAGGCCAAACTCTGCCGCGAGCAGGCAATGCACCTGGCTCAGCACATCGGTATACAAGCTGTTCGGTGTTTCGGTTTCGAGCCGATTTTCGAAAACCGAATACGCATCCAGAGCCTTCGCGCGCGTGATGTCAGCGCGCCCGTTCGCCATAACCAGGGGTTGTAACGCGTCCCAGATTCCGGTCTCCCAGTCAATGAGCGTCCCGTAGCAATCGAAAGTCAGGACTTTGTAATCTTTCAGTCCCTTGTCCATTCATGCTCCTCGGTGGAATCTCCAGGCTGACACGATCTCAAAACTGCTGCTCGACTTCGTGCAGCACGCGGTAGCAGTCCAGCACCTGCGCTACCGACGATCTGGGTTCACGACCTTCCTCGATTGCCGCGAAAAACTCCCGGTCCTGCAATTCAATACCGTTCATCGAAACGTCAATCGATGAAACATCTATTGGTTCTTCGTTGCCGTCGAGCAAGTCGTCATAGCGCGCAATGTAGGTGCCGTTGTCACAAATATAACGGAAATACGTACCCAGCGGACCATCGTTGTTGAAGGACAGTGAGAGCGTCAACAGTGTTCCGCTGTCCGTCTTCATCTGGATGGACATATCCATCGCGATACCCAGCTGCGGATGATGCGGCCCTTGCAGCCCGTTCACGGCGACGACCTTTTCGCCGGTCTGGTATTGGAACAGATCAACAGTATGCGCCGCATGATGCCACAACAGGTGATCGGTCCATGATCGCGCACCACCGGCCGCATTGATGTTCTTGCGACGAAAAAAATAGGTCTGCACGTCCATCTGCTGAATCCTGATTTCGCCCCGCTGAATGCGTCGGCGTACCCATTGATGAGGAGGATTAAAGCGCCGCGTGTGCCCGACCATGCAAACCAGTCCCGTCGCCTGTTGCACACGATCGACTTCCTGCGCGTCCTGGTAGGAATCCGCCAGCGGAATTTCAACCTGCACGTGTTTCCCGGCGTTCATACACTCAATGGCCTGCCCTGCATGCATCTGGGTCGGCGTGCAAAGGATGACGGCCTCGACACCCGGCAACGCCAGTGCGGCCGACAGCTCCGTGAAGGAATGTTCAATCCCGTATTTCTCAGCGGCCGCCTGCGTCGGTTCCGGCCTCCTTCCCACCAAGCCAACCACCTCAACGCCGTCGATGTTCTCGATACCATCAAGGTGCTTGATACCGAACGCACCCACACCGGCGAGTATGACTTTCATTGCTGTCCCTCATTGTTCATTGTGGCGGCCCCGCTTTCCTCCGGCCAATAGAGCCTGAGTGGATTATCGACAAGCAGTTTTCGTTGCAATTCGGAAGTTTCCGCAATCTT
Organism: Gammaproteobacteria bacterium; assembly: GCA_013151645.1. Taxonomy (GTDB): domain Bacteria; phylum Pseudomonadota; class Gammaproteobacteria; order Steroidobacterales; family Woeseiaceae; genus JAADHU01. Next base: position 176,326 of record JAADHU010000028.1, read on the forward strand.
CGGAATAAAATCGACGAGCTGACCATCGTCTGGCATGTGCGACTTCAAATTCGGGTGTGGCCAGTCAGTACCCCAAAGGACCCGATCTGGAAAGGCTTCGACGATGCGCTTCGCAAACGGAATAACATCGTCATATCCGGGAGGACCGCTCTGTGATAGCCGGTCCGGGCAAGTCACTTTGCACCAGATATTTTCGTTTTCCCGCATCAACCGCACAAACAAATCGAACTCCCGCCCCCCCACGCTGCCTGTCACGTCCGGTCGCCCGACATGATCCACTACTACAATGGTCGGCAGCGACGCGAAAAACTCGTACAAGTCCGGCAGGTCCGCAGCTTCGAAATAGATAACGATATGCCAGCCAAGTCGTTGAATTTTCCTAACAATCTCTAGCAGCGCATCCCGAGGAAGGCCGTCAACCAGTCGTTTGACAAAATTGAATCGAACGGCTCGCACGCCGGCGGCATGCAGCGCATCAAGTTCTGCGGCACTAACATCACGGTCCAAAAATGCCACGCCACGCGCTCGACCTCCCGCATCTTCGAGCGCATCGACCAACGCCGCGTTGTCAGTCCCGTGACACGATGCCTGCACGATGACATTACGCTCAATCCCGAGAAAATCGCGCAGCTCCCACAATGTTTCCTTCGGCGCATCGCAAGGCGTGTATTTTCGCTGCGCCGAAAACGGAAATCGATTCCCGGGACCGAATACGTGGCAGTGCGCATCGACCGACCCGGCCGGCAGGATAAAAGCGGGCTTCGAAGGATTCGGATGGAAAACCCGCCAATCCTCATCCATTTCAAATGCCGCTCGCGCTTTCAAGTCGATCGTCCTTTTTCTGCCAGCATTTTGTCCAAACGCGGGTAAACGCGGCGGGCGTTCATTTCGAATACCTTGTGTTTGTCCGAGTCACTGATAGCCAGTGCATCAATGTAACGCCGGGTGTCGTCAAAATAGTGGCCGGTTTCCGGGTCGATACCGCGTACGGCGCCGACCATTTCCGATCCAAACAGGATGTTGTCGATATCGATCACCTCAAACAACAGATCGATGCCGGGTTGATGATAGACACAGGTATCGAAGTAGACGTTTTTCATAACATGAGTGGCGAGCAGCGGACGCTTCAGCATATCAGCAAGTCCACGATAGCGTCCCCAGTGATACGGTACAGCACCACCACCATGCGGGATGATGAACCTAAGATCAGGAAAATCCGTAAACAAATCACCCTGGATGAACTGCATGAAGGCTGTGGTATCCGCGTTCATATAATGCGCGCCGGTCGCGTGAAAATTCACGTTGCACGAACTCGATACATGCACCATTGCCGGCACATCGAGCTCCACCATTTTCTCGTATAGCGGATACCAGTCCTTGTGAATCAGCGGCTTCGACGTCCAGTGACCACCGGACGGATCCGGATTGAGGTTACAGCCCACAAAGCCGAGTTCGTTGACGCAACGTTCCAGTTCAGCGATGGAGTGCGAGATCGCTACATCCGGCGATTGCGGCAACTGGCATACACCCACAAAATTGTCCGGATACAATTCGGTGACTCGCGCGATGAGGTTATTGCAGTGCTCAGACCACACCTGAGAAACCTTTTTATCGCCCAGATGATGCGCCATGGCAGAAGCGCGTGGAGAAAAAATCGTTAGATCCGCGCCGCGTTCTCGCTGCAGTTTTAGCTGATTGTTCTCAATGCTCTCTCTTAGCTCATCGTCGCTGATCCGAACCGCCCGTGGAGCAGGCAATGACGGATCATTGAAATGGGCGAGCTGCTGCTGCCGAAAGGTCTGGTGTGCTTCCGGCGCGGTGGTGTAGTGGCCATGGCAATCTATGATCATTGTTTTATCCGCCTTTCGCGCGTTGTGGGTTTTGCGGGTCTGTGTTGACGAAATGAAAATCGGTCTACCGGTCAGCCGATAAAATCGATGCAGGTACGAATACCGAACCCTGCATCAGTTTACGCGCCGTACGAAGCAAGGCGGAACGTCGAACATCGAGCTTATCTCCGTCCACGAACACGTCCATATCCACGACAAACGAGCCTGACGGGTGCTCAATTTCCAGGCGCTGCGAAGCGGACATTGCCGACAGCTTCGACATCTCAGCGGCCACCGAGCCAGGCGCCCTGCAGGCGGCCGCGACACTCGTGGCACCCAGGACACCAATCGCCTCGTGCACCCTGTGAGGAATAAACATCCGGGTCGAAATCGTACCGCCGTGCATTGCCGCGGCGACCAGCGCCATTTTGGGCACGGTTTTCTCACCGACGTCACCCAGATTCATCATCGGACCCACTTGCCGGCGGAGGGACTCTATTTTTTCCTTCAGGCTGACATCCGCTTCAAGCTCGGCGGGACTCTCATAGCCTGTTTTGCCAAACTCGGCCGCCTGCATGATGACGACGGGCATGCCGTTATCGACGCAGGTCAGTCGAACACCCTCAATCACATCCACAACATTACCGGTCGGCAACAACGCTCCGCAGTTCGACCCGGCCACGCCCTGAAAGTCCAGCATGATGGGCGCTGCGGTACCCGGCACGCCATCGATGCGAGCATCGCCTGCGTACACGACCTGTCGATGGGGTGTCTGCACCCGTGCAACGGCGGTACCGGCGGAATTCAACATGCGGATACGAACCTCCGTCTCCCCGTCATTTGCCGGCAGCATGTCACTTTCGATGGCGAACGGCCCAACGCCCGCAAGAATGTTGCCGCAATTCTGTCCGTCGCTGACCGTCGCTCGATCCACCGAAACTTGTAAAAAGAGGTAATCCACGTCGACGTCATCGACAACCGAGGGACAAACAATGGCTACTTTGCTCGTCAACGGGTGCGCACCGCCCACGCCGTCAATCTGCCGGGCATCCGGCGACCCCATCGCCGCAAGCAATATGCGATCTCTCTGTTTTCGATCGGCCGGCAAATCTCTGCCGTCAAAATACAGCCCCCGGGAGGTGCCACCGCGCATCAGGACGGTCCGAATGGCTGTCTGCATCGTCAGGCGTCGTCGTCCGAATCCACGTAACGAAGCCCTTTCTCGGCGAGACGCTGACGCATGTTATAAACATCGAGCCCCAATTCACCGCGCGCAAATTGTTGCCGTTTCTCTTCCTCGTTCGCCGCCCGCGCTTTTGCTTTATCCAGCACCGCGTCAACCTCCTCCCGCTTGACGACAACAACGCCATCGTCATCGGCGACAATGAGATCCCCCGGATTAATGCAGGCCCCGGCGCAAACAATCGGCGTATTCACATTCGCCAGCGTCTCCTTCACCGTACCCTGCGCGCAAACAGCACTGGACCAGACCGGAAACTTCATTTCAGTCAACGTAGCGATATCACGAACGCCGGCATCGATCACCAGGCCCTGCACGCCCCTCGCCTGCAAAGAAGTTGCCAGCAAATCACCGAAAAAGCCGTCAGTGCACGGACTGGTCGGTGTGACAACCAATACATCCCCCGGCTGACACTGCTCGACCGCAACATGAATCATCCAGTTATCGCCGGGCGCAACCTCGCAGGTAACGGCACTTCCCGACGCCAGTATCGGTCGATAAACAGGACGCAAGGCGGCCCCCAGCAAACCTTTTCGGCCTTGTGCTTCATGGACGGTGGCCACACCGAATGCACCGAGCTCCCGGGCAATTGATGGTGCGACTCTACGGACACTGGTGACTACGATGGGCACGGCGTTTTCTCTATAGATAATTTATCGACAATATTCAGAACAGCATAAAGGGGTTCATTATTGCACTTAATATTCGATTTTTTCGACACAATCGTATTCAATGTCATAAGTTTTGCCTATAATGTATAAACACCTGCGCCGGGAATCGACGTGCTGAACATCAATCTGCGGCATCTGTTTTCGCTGACGGCTATCGCCGAGACCGGCCGCATCAGCGCCGCCGCAGAACGCGCGCATTTATCGCAATCCGCGTTGACTCAGGCACTGCGAAAAATTGAAATAACGGCAGGTGCGGCGCTCTTCGATCGCGCCGGCGGCGGCGTCACACCAACCGATGCCGGCCGTCTGCTCATCAATCGATCGACGCGAGCATCGGCGTTGTTGGCCAGGGCTGAACGCGAAATACGCCAGCGGGAAATGACCGGCGCGGTTCACGGAGGCTCACATCGGCCGATCACTGCAAGCCAGCTGAGGGCACTCATTGCGGTCGTCAAAACGGGAGGCTATAGCCTCGCGGCACGCGAACTGGATCTCGCGCAACCGACCGTGTATCGCGCCGCCAAAGACCTTGAAGCACGCATCGGTGTGGCGCTCTTTCGGCGATCCGCCAAAGGCGTTGACACTCGCAAACCCGGGCGCTTGCTCGCTCGTTATGCTGAACTCGCTTTTGCCGAAATTCGACAGGGTTTTGAGGAAGTCAGCGAGCTTCTCGGCAATATGATGAGTCGCGTCGCCGTTGGCTGCCTGCCCCTGGCGAGAGCCGAATTATTGCCCAAGGCGATTAACCAGCTACTGAATATCTACCCCGATGCCAGGGTCAGTATTCTTGACGGCCCTTACGGAGAACAACTGCACGCGCTGCGCTGCGGCCAGATAGACTGGATCATCGGCGCGCTGCGATGCCCCCCGCCGACCACCGATATCGTGCAACGACACCTGTTCGAAGAACCGCTGTCCATCGTCGTTCGATCCGGGCATCCGTTGCTGGACAAGCCCGCACCCGATGCCGCGACGTTGGCAAACCTCGAGTGGATTGCGCCCGCGAAACACACGCCGACGCGCGATCTGTTCCAGTCTTTTTTTACCCGTGACGGCGTCGCGACACCGCGACGAATCATTGAGTGCAACTCGCTTGCCGCAACGCGTGGCCTGCTGCACAACAGCGACCGCGCCGCGTTATTGTCGCCCGTGCAGATACGCGGCGATCTTGTAACGAACACGCTGGCTGTATTGGGTCAGCCTTTGCCAGGTACCAGTCGACCGATAGGCATTACGGTTCGCGCTGACTGGGAACCGACCTCCGTCCAGTTCAAATTCAGCAAGATTCTTGCAGCGTCGGCCTGAAAATATCCGCTAACCTAAAGACGGGTAGCGGATCATTTCCAGCCGAGTCAGGCTTAAGCAGTCTTTTTGGCACCCTCAACGCTGAGTTCACCGGGACCCGCGACAACGAGAATGAGCAGGCCACCAATCATCGAAATTTCTTTCCAGAAGGTATTCCATTGTCCTTCCACCCAATAGGGATGGAATATAAATGCGGTACTAATGGTGAAAATGATGAGCAATACCGCCGCAATGCGCGTTTGGTAGCCGATGATTATCGCGAAGCCGCCAAAAAGTTTGAGTGCGAATGCCGCCCATACGAGCGCTCCCGGCACGCCTTTCGCGGCCGCGTATCCAATCGGCACGCTACCTTTGAGCAACGCAAACCCGCCGATGAAAAAAATCATTACAAGCAATATCCGGCCGACGGCCATCGTGTATTTGTTATCAAGAAAATCCAGCATGTTGTCTCCCCCGTTTTTTTACGGATAGATACAGGAATTAATTTCCCCGTTCTCCGTTAGTGCGCCTTTATGGCGCGATCCTCTATTTCTCTCACATATGCGCACGCTTGCCAAGTCCGAACCAGCCGCTGGCGAGACAGCCATCGCTGGCGCTACTGTCAGCAACGAACGGGGTAAGAAGATTCCGGTGTAACAGTTTCATTTGTAAGGACAATTAGCCAGGATTGCATGGCATGCCGTATACTTTGAGCCACGGGTTGCTACTCCGGATGAACATACCTTCTTAATCGCGATTTGCGGTCACAGAGCAACCCAGGCAGACGCCAGCATGGCGTCACTTCTGATTCCGACAACGACAGGAACCCGCCAGGTTAGCGGGACTTCCGGGGTACTGATGACGCAGAAATTCGCTAACGGACTCTACGATCCCGCTTTTGAGCACGATAGTTGTGGCTTTGGGCTCATCGCCAATATCGATGACGAACCGAGTCACTGGGTCATCAATACCGCTATCGCAGCACTTACAAGACTTACGCATCGCGGCGCGGTTGCGGCTGATGGAAAGACCGGTGACGGTTGCGGGTTACTGATTAAGATTCCTGAAGCGTTTTTTCGGGCTGTCGCCGCCAACATCAATATCAACCTGAATGAAAGGTTTGCGGTCGGCATGGTATTCGTCAGCCCGGACTCTGCCCTCGCCGAGCGCGTCAAAAACGCGATCGACGACGCCATTGTCAACAGCGGCCTCGAGGTAGCGGGTTGGCGAAAAGTACCGATCAACACTGACGTCTGCGGAGAATTCGCCCTGCGAACCTTGCCGCGTATTGAACAGGTGTTTGTGAATGCACCTGCCCGAATGCAACGGGGCACGTTTAATCGGCGATTGTTTTTCGCCAGACGACGCGCAGAAAAACGATTCGCGGCAATTGATGCCAGTGCTTATGTTGCGAGCCTGTCATCCGCAACGATCAGTTACAAAGGCATGGTATTGCCCGAAGTCCTGGCGGACTTTTATCCCGATCTTGGCGAGCCGGGACTTGAAACGTCTGTCTGCCTGTTTCACCAGAGATTCTCGACCAATACCCTGCCGGAATGGCGATTGGCGCAGCCGTTTCGATTCCTCGCACACAACGGCGAAATCAACACCATCCAGGGTAATCGAAACTGGGCGTTGGCGCGGGCGAATAACTTTCGTTCCGACAAGATGCCCGACCTTTCGGACCTCGACCCGATCGTGTCGCTCGAAGGATCCGATTCCTCCAGTCTCGACAACATGCTGGAAGTCATGCGTGCCGCAGGCATGGATGTTCTGCAGTCGATGCGCATCCTCATCCCTCCTGCCTGGCAGGCAATGGATTCACTCGATCCGGATGTACGTGCGTTCTACGAGTTTTTCGATTGTCAGACCGAGCCCTGGGATGGCCCGGCCGGCATTGTCCTCACAGACGGACGCTATGCCGCCTGCTGCCTCGACCGCAATGGCTTGCGTCCGGCACGTTACGTCATTACCCGCGACCGGCATATTACGATCGCGTCCGAAATCGGCGTCTATGACTACGCCCCCGAAGACGTCGTCAGCAAAGGGCGGCTTGGTCCGGGCGAGATGCTGGCCGTCGATCTCAGAAACGGCCAACTACTCACCAACGAGCAGATTCACGACGAGCTCAAGTCGCGTTTCCCGTATAAGAAATGGTTGAAGCAGGGCGTCCGCTACCTCGACTCAGAACTGATCGACATGCATACCGCGGCTGAGCCGATGGAAGCGGAGACACTGCGCAGCTATCAAAAGATGTTCAACCTGTCGACTGAAGAGCGCAATGAAATCGTTCGCGTACTGGCCGAGGCGGAACTGGAAGCCGTCGGTTCCATGGGCGACGACACGCCGATGCCGGTGCTTTCAACCCGGGTCCGCTCGTTGTTCGACAGTTTCCGTCAGCAGTTTGCGCAGGTGACCAATCCGCCCATCGACTCTCTTCGCGAACGGCTGGTCATGTCTTTGCAGACGAATATTGGTCGCGAGAGCAGCCTGTTCGATATCGGGCCGGAGCACGCGAGACAGGTTATCGTCAATTCCCCGGTGCTATCGCAACGCAAGCTGCGCCAGTTGTTGAGCGACGAGATGTTCGCCGACAGCAATGCCTTCATTGATCTGAACTACGCGGAAGATGTCGAACTGGGGGACGCGTTGACGGCTATTTGCAACGAGGCAGAACAGGCAGTCCGTGACGGCAAATTATTGCTGATGCTGAGTGACCGCTACCTCAAACCGGGCTACGTTCCCGTACACGCGCTGCTCGCAACCGGCGCGGTCCATCAACACCTTGTTAACAACGGCTTGCGTTGCGCTGCAAATATCCTGGTCGAAACAGGCGTCGCCCGGGATTCTCATCATTTCGCTGTTTTAATCGGTTATGGCGCAACGGCTGTTTATCCGTATCTTGCGTATCAGACGTTGCACGACCTCAGTCGCAAAGGAGCGGTCAACAAGGGTCTGCAACTGGGTCGCAGTTACCGGCGCGGGATACGCAAAGGCCTCTTCAAGATCATGTCCAAGATGGGTATCTCGTCGATTTCCAGTTATCGTGGCGCGCACCTGTTTGAAATCATCGGGCTGCACGACGAGATAGTTGATCGCTGCTTTACAGGCACCGTCAGCCGCATCCAGGGAGCAAAGCTGGACGATCTGCATGACGATCAACTTTCGCTGGCAAAGGATGTGGGAACCTCGCGAGCCGGTCCGGCAAGGTGGCCTGATTCGATACGTCCACGACGGTGAATACCATTGCTACAACCCCGATGTCATCGCTGCGTTGCAAACGGCCGTCCGATCCGGCGACTACGCGCACTACGAGCGATACGCGAGCCTGGTTAATCAACGGCCCATCGCGACGCTGCGCGACCTCCTGCGAGCGAACCCTGTCGGACCCGCCGTACCTCTGGACGAAGTTGAACCGATCGAAAATATACTGCCGCGTTTCGACAGTGCCGGAATGTCTCTGGGTGCGCTCTCGCCTGAAGCCCACGAGGCACTCGCCATCGCCATGAACCGTCTGGGCGCCCGATCGAATTCCGGCGAAGGTGGAGAAGACCCGGCTCGCTACAACAGTGAACGAGTATCGAAAATAAAACAGGTCGCCTCTGGTCGGTTCGGCGTTACGGCGGAGTACCTCGTCAATGCAGAAGTCATCCAGATCAAGATCGCGCAGGGCGCGAAACCGGGCGAAGGTGGGCAGTTGCCGGGCCACAAGGTGACTGAAATGATCGCGAAGCTTCGCTACGCGAAGCCCGGCGTCGCGTTGATATCGCCCCCGCCCCACCACGATATATATTCCATCGAAGACCTTGCTCAGTTGATATTCGATTTGAAGCAGGTAAACCCTGCCGCGCTGGTCTCCGTAAAACTGGTCTCGGAACCTGGCGTCGGCACGATTGCCGCAGGCGTCGTCAAAGCGTATGCCGACCTGATTACGATCTCAGGGTATGACGGTGGTACGGGAGCGAGCCCGTTGACGTCAGTCAAGTATGCCGGTAGCCCGTGGGAACTCGGCCTGTCCGAAGCACACCAGGTATTGCGTGCAAACGACCTGCGACACAAGGTTCGCTTGCAAACCGACGGCGGTCTCAAGACAGGGCTGGACGTCATCAAAGCGGCCATTCTCGGCGCCGAGAGTTATGGCTTTGGCACCGGCCCGATGGTTGCGCTGGGTTGTAAATACCTGCGAATTTGCCATCTGAATAATTGTGCAACCGGCGTCGCCACACAGAACGATCTTTTGCGCAGCGACTATTTCATCGGCTTGCCCGAAATGGTCATGCACTACTTCCGCTTCGTCGCCGAAGAAGTACGCATACTCATGGCAGAACTCGGTGTCAGGAAACTCGAAGACATCATCGGTCGCGTTAGCATGATGGAACAGCTGCCTGGAGAGACCCGTCGGCACGGACGACTCGATTTACAGGCCATTATCTCGGACTGTGGCATCGACGATAGCCAGGCACAGTTTTGCAGTGACCCGCACAACAACCCTTTTGACAAGGGCGAGCTTGCTGAGACTATCCTGGAGGAAGTGCTGCCGGCCATTGAAGCGAAGCGCGGTGGCGAGTTCCGCTTCGATATTCGTAATGACAACCGTTCGATCGGCGCGCGACTCTCGGGCGAGATCGCGCGCCGTTACGGCAACCACGGAATGGCGGATGCACCGATGACGATTCGTCTTTTTGGCACCGCCGGACAAAGTTTTGGTGCGTGGAACGTTGCCGGCGTCAACCTGGAACTTGAAGGCGATGCCAATGACTATGTCGGCAAGGGCATGGCGGCCGGCCGTATCGTCATCAAACCACCGACGGGAAGCCGGTTTGAAACGAAAGACGCCGTAATCATCGGCAACACCTGTTTGTACGGCGCGACCGGTGGACAACTCTTTGCTGCAGGACAGGCGGGCGAACGATTTGCGGTCCGCAATTCCGGTGCGACGACCGTCGTGGAGGGTGCCGGCGACCACTGTTGTGAATACATGACGGAGGGTTGTGTCGTTGTCCTCGGGCGCAGCGGCATCAACTTTGGTGCCGGAATGACCGGTGGATTCGCCTATGTCCTCGACCTCGACCGCGCATTTGTTGATCGCTATCACCACGGTTTGATCGATATTCATCGCATCAATCCGGAGAGCATGGAGGCACATTTGCACCACCTCCGGTCATTGATCGAAGAGCATGTCCGGCACACCGGGAGCGCCTGGGGTAACGAACTGCTTGACGATTTCAGAACCTACCTGCCGAAATTCTGGGTTGTCAAACCGAAAGTCGCCGATCTCGATTCGTTGATTGAATCGCTGCGGGCGGCCGCCTGACCTTCATGTCGAAACATCCACTGCAATTTCTCGAAGTGCCACGTCGCGATCCGGAAAAGGACGCCGCAGACGTGCGCATCCTTCATTACGACGAAATTTACGGCTCATTCGACGCCGCTGACGCGGGCAGCCAGGCCGGTCGATGCCTCGACTGCGGCAATCCCTATTGCGAGTGGAAGTGTCCGGTCCACAACTACATCCCGGACTGGCTGAAACTGATTGAGGAGGGCGACCTGTTTCAGGCCGCCGAGTTATCGCACCAGACCAATTCACTACCGGAAATATGTGGCCGTATATGCCCGCAAGACCGCCTGTGCGAAGGTGCCTGCACGCTGGACGATGCCAATGGCGCCGTCAGCATCGGCAGTATCGAAAAATACATCACCGACGAAGCGTTGAAACTCGGATGGCGCCCTGATCTATCGCGCATCGTCGATACCGGCAAGCGGGTCGGCATCGTCGGCGCGGGCCCGGCCGGACTGGCAGCGGCCGATGTACTTGCCCGCAAGGGTATTCGCTCTGTCGTCTTTGACGCTCACGGCGAGATCGGCGGACTACTGACCTACGGCATTCCCTCCTTCAAACTGGAAAAAAAGGTGGTCAGGACACGGCGCGAAATATTGCAGGGCATGGGTGTCGAGTTTGTACTGAACACACACATCGGTGAAAACAAATCGTTTCTGTCGCTACTCGATGAATTTGACGCCGTTTTCCTGGGCATGGGCACCTACAACTATATTAAAGGCGGCTTTCCCGGCGAGAACCTCCCAGGCGTGCACGAAGCGCTTCCCTATTTGATCGCGAATAACTGCAGGGAATTGAACGCAAGCCTTCCTCCATTTCCGTACGTTGACCTGGCTGACAAACGGGTGATCGTGCTCGGTGGCGGCGATACCGGCATGGACTGCGTCAGAACGGCCATTCGCCAGGGCGCCAGCAGCGTCAGCTGCGTCTATCGCCGCGATGAGGCTAATATGCCCGGCTCGCGTCGCGAGGTAGAAAACAGCAAGGAAGAAGGTGTCCGATTTCTTTTCAACCAGCAACCGTTGGAAATCATCGGTCGTGATCGAGTCTCCGGTGTCAAAGTCATTCAAACCCGACTGGGTTCGGCCGGAACGGACGGTCGGCGACGGCCGGAGAACGTTGTGGGCACCGAGAAAATCCTGCCGACCGACGCCGTCATTGTTGCGTTTGGATTCAGTGCGAGCCCGGCAAACTGGTTTGCTGATTTCGACATCGGCCTGCGATCCAATGGCCTGGTCAAAGTAGGCGGTAGCGATCGCTTGCCCTTGCAGACGATGAATCCGATGATATTCGCCGGTGGTGACATGGTCCGGGGATCGGACCTGGTGGTTACTGCTGTTTTCGAAGGCCGTGAGGCCGCCGCAAGCATTGCACAATACCTGGGCGTTTGAGCGCGCCGCTTGTCGACAAAAAGCGGCCGACCTGAGTCTCCTGGCTCACTGTTTCTTCAGCCAATGACAATAGTCATCGTGCGACATAGCCTCTGCTATGTGGAAGCCTTGCGCGACATCGCAGTTCATTTCCGCCAGTACGCTGAGCTCTTCCGGGTGCTCAACACCCTCTGCCACGACCACCAGATCGAATCGGTGCGCCAGATTGATGATTGTTTCAACGAGGCTTCGACTCCGGCCGCACTCCAGCATGTCATTGATGAATGACTTGTCAATCTTAAGCTCAGTCGCCGGAATATTTGTAAAATAGGATAAAGACGAGTAGCCGGTACCAAAATCGTCAATGGAAATACCAACCCCCATTGATCGCAGAGACTGGAGACGACGAAAATTGGATTTTGAATCGGCAACGAGAGCCGATTCCGTAATTTCGAGCAACAAATCAATGTGGTCGGAACCCCAAATGGACAAACTGCTCGAGATGATTTCATCGACCTCGGTATCCTGCAGAGTTTCCGATTCCAGGTTTATGGATATGCTTTGTCGTTCGCCGGTTTTTGGCCACTCCGCGGCATTGCGGAGCGCCGTCGTCAACACATACTGGGACAGCTCGTTGATCATGCCAATGTCACAGGCGACAGGAATAAAGACATCGGGCGGAACAGGTCCGTATTCACCGTTGTCCCAGCGCAAAAGCGCCTCTGCACCAATCACCCGGCCCGTCGCTATCGACACTTTCGGCTGGTAAAAAAGCGCTAATGCGTTGCTTTCAATGGCCGACGCCAGATCGGCCTGAATATCCCACTTCATCGATAAGGTTGCGACGGACTCAGGCGAATAAAACAGGTACGGTTCGCCCTTCGAATCAGCCGCTTCGGCCGCCAGTCTTGCGTTGTGCAGCAATTCCTTCGCATCGTTCGCGTGGTCCGGATAACTCGCTATTCCGATGCAGACTTTTGCCTGAAACGAAACATCCATTTCGCTAATGGCCGCACTATAAAGCCGATTGATCTTCTCCGCCGCGAGCTGCAAGAGTACCGGTGATGTAACATCCTGCAGGATAATACCGAACGCACTGTCACCTATTCGACAAACCTTGTCGTCTTGCCTGCAAACCCTCACCAGCAACCTGGCGACGACTTTCAAAAACGATGTAGCGGCCTCCTGCCCCGAGCGAGCGAAAATCTTGCTGATACCACCCATGTCGACGACGAAAACAGAAAGTTGTGCGCCCGGTTCTGCGAGCCGTCTCTGGACTTCACGTTCATAAGCGGCCGCATCTGTTAGATTGAGTTCCTGAATTTGCACTGGATTGCTACAGGAAAAAATCTTTGGGATCGATGTTGTATACACCAGGTTCAATGCCACGCTCGATCCAGACTGTCGGTGACTCGTCTCGCTGCTCTCTCAGGTCGATCACCTCATAGTCTCCCTTCGGCTGCTTGTTTGCATCGAGAATAATGGCAACTTCAGGCCGTAACCGAGTAGCCTGGTGCTCCTTCAAGACCACGCCAATCTCGCCGGTGTTCAATTCCACGAGTGTCCCGGCGGGGAATATGCCGATAGCCTGGATAAACTGCTCGACCATCTCGGCCTGATAGTGTTTGTCGGATAACGCTTTGAACTCGCGCATTACGTCGTATGAGGACATGGCCCGGGCATAAGATCTGTCACTGGTCATGGCCGAATACGAATCGACGATCCCGCCGATTCTGCCAAAGACCGGAATCTGGTTTCCCTTCCAGCCATTTGGATACCCGGTGCCGTCATATCGCTCATGATGTGTTGCCACCATGTCCAGCACCCGACTGTCGACATTTCCTGCCTCGCGAATGAGTTTCAGGCCGAGTTCGACGTGGGTGTTCATTTGCGCTCGTTCTGCCTCCGTAAGCGCACCTTTCTTGTTCAATAGCTGATCCGGAAGTTTCGTCTTGCCAACGTCCAGCAGCAATCCGCCGAGGCCGACGGCGGCAAGCGATTCCCGGTCCAGCCCAAGATGCCGGCCGAACACGAGCCCCCAGATGGAAGACGAAAGTGAATGCGAACTCGTGTAATTGTCTTTTTCCTGCATACGAACCAGTAGTGACATGGCGGTACTGTTTCGCAAGACGCTGTCGACCATTGCGCCCGTAACCACCTCAAGATCCGGCATGGCGATTGTCTCGCCTCGCCGAATCAGGTCGAGAACGTTCATCAGCTGCTTGAGTGCCCCCGAATGCACACTCTTGGCAACAACGAGTTCGTCGGCTGTACTCGCCGTATCTTCGTAGTACTCACCGGGCAGACACTGCCCGGGCGCTTTGGTTTTTCGGCCGAAAAGGAAACGTATCAGGCGTTGCCAGAGCGAACCACCCGCGTGTGCGGTCGTTCCGGTGCGGGTCGAGCGGGCTGCCGGGGCGTCCGCAGACAGGGATTCCATCAACTTGGCATCCGATTCCTCAATATCGATTTCCACGTAATCGCAATAGCGTTGCAGCTCTTCGATGTCGCTCGTATTGCGGATGTAGAAACCCTGAAAAAGGAACGGCGTTTCGAGCCAGGGGCGATCGAGCCGCGACACGTACATGCCAATTCGCAGGCCATCGACGTCGATCTTTCTGAGTTTTGATTCCATGTCCGCTGCCGGCCAGCCGCCGCTCTCGCGTAATGCGCCAATATTATGGAAACAATATCAAAGCGTTCGCTCGATAAACGCGATGCAGCTCACACTACCTTTGAATTTTGTAGGCCAGTAACATGTTACCGGGAAGCTGCCCAAACATGCTGTAGCCGGACAATACGTAGAGCCAGCCGTTTGCCAGCACCGGGCCGGCAACATCGATGGCACCACCGTGGCCCTGAATGCCGTTTGTCGCATCGTAGGGTACGGCGGTTTTCGCCTGCCAAAGTATCTCGCCGGTCGCCGCGTCGTAGGCGCGGATGGTCCCGTCCAGTCCTCCACTGAAGACCAGCTCGGAGGTTGCGGTCGCGGCGGCCGACAAACCGAAATAGAAAGAACACGCGTATTGTTCGGGGCCGTCCTGGCGATTACCCGAGCGGGTATTCTCCAACCCGATCAACGGCTTGCTGGAATAGTCATAGTCGCATTCGCGTTCAAGCGGCTGCTCCCAAAAGCGCTCGCCGTTGCGGATATCGATCGCGGAGAGTCCCGGATGGGGTGTGTAACCCGGCGTATCCCGTTCCGGATCGGAAACCGGCACAAACAGGGAATCGCCCGCCAGCGCCATGCCCCAGTGGATGCCGCCATTGGACGTACCCTGGCTGATCCGATTGCGCCATAACACGCTGCCCTGTGCTCCCTCCGGATCGGGGTCCAGCGCGAACACTTCGCCGGACTTGCGACCGGCCAGCAGCAATTGCCGGTCATCCGGCAGCTCCGCGATGATCACCGAACTGCCGAAATCGAAATCTTCGCCGGCGTTCTCCGGACAATTCGCACCGTCGTTCAGGCAGGCTCCGTTCCAAACGTCGCCTTGAACCGCCTGGAATTTCCACACCAGGCCGCCCGTATCGATATCCAGCGCAATGATTGCATCGCTGGTGCCTGAAGCGGGGTGTGAAAAATTATTACCCGTACCGAAATAGAGACGGTTGCGTTTCGAGTCAATGGCCGGCGTCGTCCAGACCGACGCGCCTGACGGCCCATACTGTTCGTTGCCGCCACTATTGATACCTTGAAGACGGGCCTCTTCCGTTGCGTGCCAGGTCCACTCAATATCACCGTTAACGGCGTCCACCGCCAGCACTGCGCCGTGCGACGTGCAACACGCGTGTTTTTGGCTTCCGGCCGCCGCACTTTCGTACGATGAAATCGGCACAAACAGGCGGTCCTGATAAAAGCTGATCGATCCGGATATCACCGAGTAATCCGAAATCCCGACCGGCTTCTGCCAGACGATATCCAGCGTGTCGGGATCCACTGCAAACAGGGTTGCCATTGAATCTGCGAAAATCAGCAAGGTCTTGCCATTACGCAGCGTCGCCAGGGTCAGTGCAGAGCGAATGCCACTGAGCACCTTGGTATGTGCGCGTATGCAGCCGGTAAATCGGTCCAGCGCGTATAACCGGCCGGCTTTGTCACCAATGAAAAGCGTATCGCCCAGAATGGCTGGCTGCGAGCGCATATCGGTTACCCTGGGAAATGCATAACTCCACACAAGTTCCAGCGAGGCAACGTTGTCACGATTGATTCCGGCCGATGAAGAATCGATGTAGCGCCGATTCTCAAGGCCCAATCCCCAGTTGCTGACCCAGGGTTGCTGTGCATCATTCGCCGCTTGCTGACATTGCATTGGCGCAATCCAGTCGTATTGTTCTTCCCCGTCGCCACCCAGGTAAAGTGCGATCAACCCGCGTTGCTGTTTGCTCAGGTGGGCCGCCATCGGCTGCATCTTGCCGAATTCCATCGTGATCATCAGGCTTTCCCGCGATTGTTGCGACAACGCATCACGAGTCGGTGCCTTCATCACCGGGTTGTCGTGGCAAGATGCACAATTCCTGTCGAACAGGTAGGAGCCCACGCGTGCCAGCGGCAATTGATCCGCATGGCGCATCGCGAACGACTGAATGCTCCTGGCGAGTTTTTCCCGGACCGGCAGGTGCTCGCTGGTGGCGACGAACGCCAATACCAGCAAGGTCGCACTGATGAACAGAAACTTCTTCACTGACGTCTACTTCTTATCCGCAAGAGCAAAGGCGAAGAGATAGTCACCGTAACCCCGCTTGAACATTTGGTGGCCACCTGCATTGATAATGACATACTGGCGCCCCTTGTAGACATAGGTCATCGGTGTCGCTGTCGCATCAACCGGTAACTCGAAATCCCAAACGACCTCGCCACTGGCGGTATCGTATGCACGAACGAGACGGTCCATCGTGGCGCCGATAAAAAACAGCCCCCCGGCCGTGGCAATACCACCGCCCAGGTTTGGCGTGCCCAGATTGATCTGAAACGGAGAATTCATCGGCCCGAGTTCGTGCACGGAACCCAATGGCGCCTCCCAGTCGATCGTTCCCCGGAACAGATCGACGGCCACCACCTTGCCCCAGGGGGGCTTATTGCACGGAATACCCAGCGGCGATTGCAGCGCACCGATGTCCACCGCGTAGCCGCTTCCCTGCATCGTGACCCGCATACGCTGGCCCGCACCCGGATGTTCCTGTTTCTCTTGCGCAGACGAAACATCGTCGCGTACCGGTATTAACCGGCCACTAAACGGTACGTTGTTAACGTTAACGAGCAATATGCCCGTGTCTCCAAGCAAGGCGCCACCACCCCAGTTCGCTCCGCCCAGACTGCCCGGGAACATCAAAGTGAGTTGCTCACTCAACGGTGTAAAATTGCCGAGGTTCACGAGCTCGCGGATCTGGCGGGCGCAATCGTTTCTATCCCAGGCGGTAAGACCCCAGGCTTGCGCCGGCGTCAGATTCGGATCCAGCAATTGCGGTGGCGCGACGGGTTTGGGCTGTGTTGCCGCGGTCTGCTCACCGTCGATCAGCGATGGCGGTACGGGTTGTTCCGTGATTTCCCACAGGGGCTCACCGGTGAGTCGATTAAACACGAAAACGAAACCCTGTTTGGTGAGCTGCGCCAGCGCGGGAACGTCCTCACCCTCTCGCGTCCAGTTAAACAATATCGGCTGTGCCGGCGAATCGTAGTCCCAAAGGTCGTGCCTGACATGCTGAAAATGCCAGCGAACTTTTCCACTGGCCAGTTCCACCGCCACGACGCTATTGGCATAGAGATTGTCGCCGGGACGACGAACCCCGTAGTAATCCGGTGACGGCGCGCTGGTCGGCAAATAGACCAGACCATGCTTTTCATCGACCGACATGGGTGCCCAGACGTTGGCACCACCACTGCTCGAAATGCCGGGCAGTGGATCGAACTGCCAGAGCAACGCGCCACTGAAGCTGTCATACGCGTTGACCGTTCCACGCGGAGTCTTTAGACGAGCAAAGTCCACGACGGATGAGCCCACCACAATAACGCCGTTGGCCACAACCGGTGCCGAGCTTGTACTAACGTCTCCCGGCACATAACCTTCCTCTCCGAATAGCGGCACGGAACCTTTTTCACCAAAACCGGCGCAGGGAGTACCGTCCACCGCATCCACCGCCCACAAGTGTCGATCGTGCGTTGCCGAATAAATCCGGTGCCGGCAGTGACTGCCGGTGGCGACACGAAGTTCCTCAGCGTAGCTTACGCCGCGACAACGAAACGGCCGGTCTCCCCCGCGATCGATTTCCGGATCAAATTGCCAGCGCAGCGTACCCGAGTCCGGGTTCAATGCAATAATTCGATTGAAGGGTGTGCAATACACCAGCGATTCACCGGCCGCTTCAGGTAACAGGATCGGTGTACTTTGGCCGGACGTGTTTTCCATCACATCGCCGAACGCCTCGACGTCACCACTGCGAAAAATCCAGGCGACCTCCAGCTCCGAGATGTTCTCCCGATCAATCTGTGACACATCGGAGTAATGGCGCCCGCCCTGATCGCCACCGTAGTACCGCCAGCCGTCATCCGCGGCAGCGGAACCTGCGAAAATAATGCCCGTCAAAATCAGCCAGCAACGATGCCACATGATCTAGTGTTCGGTTTCGACGGGGACTTCTACCTCGATCGGTGCGATGCGCAACAATGTCGGCTGGCCACCTTCCGATTGCCACGTTGGAAAATGTGAGTTGGTCGTATAGACCGCACCGTCACTCTCGGCAATTTCAATATCGCGGGTGAAAAATCGCTGTCTCGGTAACGGATAAACCTTCCAGTTCTCCGTTGCGATATCGAACGAAAGCAGTGTGTCGGACTGGTTACCGGTGACCCACACCCTACCGCGTTTTTTGTCGACGTTGAGTGAATAGGGGATCTCATTGATGACGGGCAACTCGTACGCAGTGAATTGCCTCCTGTCCGGTTCGTATTTCACCAGCAATGAATCCTGAAATGCAACAATCCACACATTGTCATCCGCATCGACGCGCAACCGTCGCGGCCCCTGATACGGGAAATCAATCATGGTGACCTCGTTTTTTTCCGGGTCGATGCGGGCGATATCGTTTGCGTAGAGGCGTGTCGCCCAAACGATTCCGTCGGATGCAATGTCTATTCCGTAGGGCATTGGCAGACCGGTGCCCTTCCGGTCAGGGTCCGGAATGGGTCGATTCTCGGGGTCCATCCAGAAAATCATCGGCAACGAGTTGATGATAAAACGCTCTTTGAAACTGCGTCCCGGCAAGTCATAGAAATGAAACTCTTTCTCGCTGCGATCAAACATAACCACCTGCGATGAAACGGCCAGCGTGAACCAGACTCGATCCTTGTCGTCGATTCGAATCGTATGCGGATAGAAACCCTCGGGCATCCAGTGCGTGCTGAACTCCTTTGTATCCGGATCGAATTCAACCAGGGCCTGCTGCATGGAGGGAGTTACAAAAATATGCCCATCCTTCCGGGAATACGCGAACGAGTGAACGCCCATGTAGTTGTTCATTTTCGGAAAGACAGTAAACCGATTACCCAGAATACCACCGACCCTGGCGTCCTCCGGATGCGGCACTTTATAGACGGTGTATTGGCCGGTATCAGGGTTCACTTCGTAAATGCGATCGAACAGGTTATCGCCAACGTAAACGTTGCCGTTGGGGTGCAACAGAAAATCATGCATTTGCGAGAAACCATCGCCGATCGGCCATTCTGTCATTTCGATATCCGCAAGATGCGTCTCCCACTGACGTGGCGGCGGCACTTCCTGCGGATGTTCGCGCAGGGACCGGTACTCCTCTTGCAAAAGCTCCGCAATTTTTTCCTGATCGTCAACGGGCAACCGGGCGCCGTAGCCGTTCATGCGTTCAAAGACACCGAGCCACTGTTCCACCGTGCGCTCATTGCGCATGAACAGAGAAGCCTGTTGGTGACAAAAAGCACAATTGAGCTCGAAGCGCTTTTTCAACTCGAGGTCACCGCCGAATGTCATTTGTGAAAGCCACACATTGGAGGGATAACTGGCGACGAGTTGATCATCCGTCATCTTTTTCAGAACAACATCGTCATCGGCCCGGGTAAACGTGACATCGACGTAGCCCTGCGCCCGTGCCCGGTATACAACCGGCTCCGGCACATCGTTGAATCTGACCACACCTTCGGTATCGGTGAATCGGGTCACCGTTGTAGCGGCCTGATTGCTGACCGCATTCGGTGGGTAACCATCGTCCGACAGATCCAATGCAATTTTTTCAACCGGGCTGCGGCTGACCATCACCTGCGCGAGTGCGTTTCCGCTTTCATTCCTGACCGTAATCGTCGCCGCATGACCGCTCGATGCGGCCGCGAGAAAAATGAATACGAGGCTACAGAATCTCATTCTCAACTCCGAAAGAGTTTTTTCGACCCCCGGAGTCTACCGAAAAAACACTGTGCCGGTCAGTACATCACCGTACGGGTCAGGTGGTGCGGCCAGGATGTGGCGTGATACGCATTCCAGAGTCGAAAGTCGATCTGCGGAACCACCACCTGCGCATCCGTCGGCCGAATCTCGTTGATCGCATCGGTCAGCAGCGCTGTCGCGTAAATCGTGTGCGCACGAATTTCAATTTCCTCGTCGCTGTCACGCGCGATCATTTCACCCGCAGCGATGCTGGCCTCCAGTATCGGCGTGTACACGAGAACTCCCATCAAACGTAGGGCGACCGGGACAATGTAGTCGGCGAAGGCGGTCATATCCTCAAGATCAGCCAGTCTCCAGTGACCGGTCCGGTGCAACGCACGGTGCAGTGACCACAACGCCAACTGCGGCAACTTGTGAAACTGTACCTCCTGGCCGTGGTAGTAACTCACGTCATTGAAACGGGGGAATTCGCTGACCAGTCGTTCCATCAGTCCATCGCCCTGTGCGTACATCGACGGCGCACAGGAACGCACGAAATTGTGAAAGGCTCCGTCATACTGATCGACGAGCGTAGCGCCGACCTCATTAAGAATCTGCACGCGCTCTTCGAGCATGGGAAGTTCAATGTTGCCGGCGAAAATACGGGCCAGATCCTGTCGCGTAACAGTCGCCAGGAATGCTCCGCTGAACAGGTCGGTCCCGGCGTTGATGGCCTCATGAATGCGGGCGAACATTGCCTCACTATCCGACCATACGCCGCCTTGATAGTCGCAGGAAAACTTGATGCTGGTATCGAAATCGGTGAATGCAAAGTTCAGCGCGGCAACGAACAGATTGACGTCGAACAATCGGTCCGGGTTATTTCCCATGTCGAATGGTCCGGTTCCCGAATCGTCCGGAATCGAAAACTGTTCGTAGGCCATCCAGCGAGCGACTGACGTGATAGCGTCCTCCGACGTCGACACATGTCGGGAACTCTCTATCACGGGCAACACCGATTTAAGGATAGGTCGTTGCCATTTACTGCCGGTTCTCATTCTTGCTTCCGTATTTTGTGTCGATGATCGTCCATGATGCCATAATAAGGTGTAACGAATGTGTAACTGACGAGGCAAGCAAATGACCGACACCCGACGACCCTCCATCGCAGTGGTTGGCTCAACCATGATCGACCTGGTGACTTACGTCCAAC
The DNA here is from genome assembly GCA_013151645.1 of Gammaproteobacteria bacterium. Lineage (GTDB taxonomy): Bacteria > Pseudomonadota > Gammaproteobacteria > Steroidobacterales > Woeseiaceae > JAADHU01. The sequence goes on from JAADHU010000028.1 coordinate 197,661, forward strand.
AGGTGCCAACTTCCGGCGAGACACTGGTCGGCGACAGTTTCCAGATGGGGTTTGGCGGTAAGGGAGCAAATCAGGCGGTCATGGCAAGCCTGCTCGGTGCCAGCGTGACCATGGTCAACTGCCTGGGCGACGATTCCTACGGCAAAATGTACCGTGAAAATTTTGCCCGATTCGATATAGACACCCGCCATGTGCGGACTGTCCCCGGTGCCAGCGGAGTCGCTTCGATATGGGTCGAGGCGGATGGCAGCAATCGCATCGTTATCATCCCCGGCGCAAATCACGCGTTGACGGTCGAGCAAGCAGCCGATGCAATATGCTCGCTCGATCACCTCAATGTCGTCATGGGTCAATTCGAAATTCCGCAGGCCGTCACGACCGCCGCCTTCGCCGCGGCGCGTCAGCGCGGTACCACCACCATTTTGAATCCAGCGCCTGCCGATGCTCTTGATGAGAAACTCCTCGCCAATACCGACTGGTTGATTCTCAACGAAACAGAGTTTGCGCTGCTGGCGGGCCATCCACCGGGCGATGCGGCGATTCTCGATTTCTGGAAACGCACCGGCACCCGGCTAGCGGTCACGCTCGGCAAGCAGGGCGTTGCCATGGTGACCCCGGCATCCACAGTAGAGCGGTTTCCCGCCGATACCGTGACGGCTGTCGATACGACGGGTGCGGGTGATGCCTTTGTGGGTGCCTTCGCCTACGGTCTCGCCAGCGGGCTCGATGACATCGCTTCTGTACAGCTCGGCATGGCCCGAGCCACGGACTCCGTCACCCGTCCCGGAACTCAAACCTCCTATACGTCCTGACGAGAAGATCGGCTCATTCGGGTCAGTGGGAAAATATTGAGTTCTTTACCGTTGCAGATAAAGTCTGCCATCTGCAGAGGCGCGACTGTGATTCCACTCCATCGAGTTTAACAATTTACTGCACTGGCGCGACGCGCGGGATGAGCAGGAACTCTTTTTGCCGCCCGTCGATGTAGTGGGTTTTTTCGCCATCGAAAAACGCGTCTTCCTCGAGGCTTATACGCACGGCTTTGCCCCAGCTCTCGACATCAGTCTCGGCATATAGCTCGATGGAGTGTGCCGTGTTGGGGAACAACGGGTAATCGCCACGACCCGGCACACCGTCCTGTTGATCCCACAGACCGATGGTCGGTCCGGCAGCGTGACCGTGATAGCCAATGGGGTGCGTATATATTGATGCGACAATACCCTCGTCTTTCGCGACGGCAAGCGCGCTGGCGAGTATTTCGTTACCGGTCCGACCGGCTACGAATTGATCCGTCAGAATATCCTGCAGCCTGTTCCCCCTCACAAGTGCGGCGCGCAAATCCTGTGGCGCCTCCGTCTCTCCTGGCTTCAATACGTAGGCATGTTGCTGTGTATCCGTATTCAACCGCAGATAGCTAATACCAAAATCCACATGCAAGAGATCGCCTGGCATTATGATTTCGTCATCATGTCGAGCGGAGATCGCCGCTTTCATGTTGACTTCCGGCTGTGCGGCACGATCGACAGAAACGGACGGATGAAACCAGGTCGTCAGCTTGAGTTCGCGAATACGATCGCGATACCACCACATGACGTCGCCGGTCGTGGTGACGCCGGGTTGGACGACTTTTTCAGACATTCCCTCGGCAAGAATTTCGTGTGCGATACGAACGATGTTCTGGTAAGTCACCATTTCATCGGCAGTGCGCGTTTCAAGCCAGCCGATGGCAAGTTTTTCTGCGGAAACGACCCGGTCGTGCAAAGCCGGATCCAGCGCCGCATGGAACAGTCTGTATTCGGTCTGTGAGATGCCGTCTGCAAGCGCGAAGGTCTCTGAATAGTTCAAGCCTATCCGGCGAGGGTTTCTTTCTTTGATGATTTCAGCGAGCCGGGCCCACTGGTCGCCGTGAAGTTCTTTGTCCCAGGCCTTTTCAAACATATCGCCTACCGCGTATCGCGCTACAGCCAGGGTTTCCAGCGGCTGACCGCCGCCGGGATTGAAAATCAGAAGAATGGTTCGCCGACGTGCCGAGTGCCACGTGGCCGGAATCATAGTGCGAATAACCGGGTCTTCATTATATTCACGCGAAATGATGACCCACATGTCGATGTCCACACGCTCCATCAGCCCCGGCAAAACGGTCTGCACGCGCGTACTCAACCACCGGTCGATGACTGCAGCTCGTTCCTGTAGCGGCAGAACTTTGGCGTCCCCGATGGCGTTCCCGGCAACAATAATCAGCGTGAATGCCAGAACCAGTCGATAATTCATTGTTCTTGTCCTTTAGCCCGCGTCCGGTGACACTAGCATGGCAATACGGTCGCTTCACCCTCCGCCTGATTCAGCAAAGACCGATCGCCGTACTGTGTGCGCAGGACGCCCCGTCGAGGCAGATCGCTGAAATGCAGGTTTTCGGAATGAAACCAGCGGCCTCGACAAGCCGGAAACATCGAATCGAAACAGTCGATGCTAGCGCTCGGAAAGCGTGGCGACCAGCCGCCCCAGATGAGCGGCTACCACGTCTCGTGAAAGACAGGTGTGCCCGAGCAGCAGAAAATTTTCATCCTTGCCGGCAACCCGCTGGATGTAGAGACCGCAGCCAAGACCGGCCCGCACAAGGCGATCCTGCAGGTTTGAAACGTCTACCGCCTTGTGGTTTATCCTGAAATACAGGTTCATACCACTGACAGAATCCGTTGGCACTAACAGTTCCCGGGCGTATTCGGCGATGTATCGGCTACACCTGTCCCGACGTTCGTTGTAGATTGCCCGACTGTGCGCCAGATGCGCGCTCAGGTGACCGTATTGCATGAACAAGCCAAGTTGTTGTTGCAACATATTGGGCGGCAGAATCCCGCAGGTGTTTAGTGCATTGTTCACGCCCGTTGCGATATGTTTCGGCACCACCATCCAGCCGATACGCAACCCCGGGAAGAGCAATTTACTCATTGTGCCTACGTGAATTACATGACCGGTTTCACTGTGCGCCATGATTGAGGGTGCAGGGTGCTGCGCATAGCTGTACTCCGCGGCGTAGTCATCCTCAATCAGCCAGCATCGATGCCTGGCGGTAGACTTCAAGAGTGCCTCGCGCTCCTGCATGCTCATCGGTCGCCCGGTGGGAAATTGCATGCCCGGTGTCACGATGACGAATCGAGGGCGATGCCGTTGAATGGCCCCGCTCCATTTGTTATCCGAACCACCTTCATCTGCAGCAACCCCGGTGTAAGTAACGTTCAGTTCAGCCTGTCGTATTGCTGCTTCTGCACCAGGCCAGCAAGGCCTCTCAAGCAAAGCCGGTTCACCGGGCTCCGCCAGCATTCGAGCCAGCAAACTCAAGCTCGCCTGGGATCCGCTGGTAATCAGGAGACAGTGGCTATCATTGACGACGATGCCCCGGTACTGAGCCAGATAGTCCCGCAGTGCATTTTTCAGTAGCGGGAGACCGCCATCGCGTACATACCAGGTCGGTGCATTGCTCATGGCCTGCTTGCTGAAACTCTGCCACCTGGACAAGGGGAACAGTCCGAAGTCGGGTACGCCGGGGGTGAGCGCGAGCGGTTCATGCGCGATGTCCGGATAGTGACGCGCAACGGCTATTTCATCTCCTCTCCTTGCAAGCGGCAGGCTGGAGACGATGGACCGACTCCTCGTTCGCCGTTGCCGGCCACGGTAGCAAACGCGTGTACCGCCCTTGCCGAATCCCGCCACCAGCCCGTCGCCTTTGAGCATGTCATAACTTTCCACGACCACCCCGCGCGATAACCTGAGCTGGGTCGCCAATGAGCGGGTGGGTGGCAAGCGCTCCTTAAACGTAATTTGCCCGTGGAGAACCTGTTGATGCAATTGCACGTACAACTGGCGGGACAAAGGGATGGGATGCTGCCGATTCAGCTGAATGTTCTCGACCTGTATGGGCATTTTATGGTCTTGTTCTATGGTCATTATGGGTCTTTCAATTAAACCAGAACTTCTTAAGCTAGGGAACACATTCACAGGGTTTTACGAAAATGAGAACAGACACAAATCCGCCACCCAGCAAACGGTCAGCAATACGGCAAACTCCCGACAGAGCCCGCTATGACACACACACTATTTACGGCATCGTGGACCAGAGCATCATCGCGACCGTTGCCATTTCGGTGGATAACGAACCGTTTGTTCTACCCATGGCGATTGCCCGAATTGAAGATACGATCTACCTGCACGGACTGAAGACGTCCCGTTTAATGAAGCATTTAAGAACGGGTGCTGAGGTGTGTATTTGCGTCACCCATCTGGACGGCATCGTCGTCGCTCGCTCAGGAATGCATTGTTCCGCCAACTACCGGTCTGTTGTCATTCACGGTTGCGGAACGGAAATAACGGCAACCGAAAAAGCGGAACTGCTCTATCAGGTTGTCCACCGAATTATTCCCGGATCGGAAGGAGACTACCGTGAGCACTTGCAGAAAGAACTCAAAGCCACGTCCCTGTTCGCCATTCCCCTCGCTGAAAGTGCGTGCAAGATTCGCACGGGCGGACCGGTCGATGACGAAGAAGACCTGACGCTTCCGTACTGGGCGGGTGTGATACCTGTGCACAGCGCCTATGGAGAACCCGTTCCGTCAGCCGACCTTCCCGAGGGTATTGCCACCCCCGATTATGCTATTCACTATGAACGTCCGGGAACGGTTGAACGGTAGGCACAGGTTTTTGGTAGCCGTGCGAAGGTATCCGTATTCGATAAACCGTTAGAGCAGAATGCGAGCCGCCGCGATGAAAGAAATTAATGTCAGAACGCCCGTAATGATCGCAAGCAATACAAAATATTGCGCGAACAGTGCTCCTGCGGCGCCAGTACCGAGAAATATTCCGATCAACGGCAAATGACAGGGACAAATAAGCGCCGTTATCGCGGCGTAAAGGTAGCCTTTGCGCTCTTTTTCCGGGTATGTTGCGCCAGGTTCATCTTGATTTAACACGATATTACTACTGCTGCCGACGACGTCGCGTGAGTGCCACCGAATATACGCAACGGCAGGAGAAATCGCCAGAATCAAAACATCCGCCCTTCGTTCGCTGATTCGACCGTGGACGATTCAGTCTGCAATCTTCGTATAGTCTTCCCGCATCAGGAAGCCGAAACCCTTAAACTCGAAGCTTACTACGCCGTCCCATGTCGGTACGGATCTGGCCTCGCCGCGAAAAACGATTTGCAACGCTTCCTGCGTTCTGACCAGCATCTCGGGAGCAACGCTTGGCGTATTGTGCGCGGGCAAGAGTGCGGTCAACTGAGGAACCAGCGCCACCAGCCGAGCCAGCGACTTTTCGTAAGCGGCAAGATCGGTTTCCGGAGCGAACAGCCAAATGGGGCCTTCATAGAAACTGTCACCTGTCCACAACAGCCCCGATTCCCGGTCTAAAAGCGCCAGCGAGTCATCTGTGTGCCCGGGAACAAGAAGCACCTCAAGCGTCCTGCTTCCAAGGTCGATAATATCTCCGTCGAATACCTGGGCGGCTATTGAATAAGAATTGATGCGATGGTTTTCCGCTGTGACACCATCGGGGAGACCTTTGCACAACGCTGCTGGCGACGCTTCCTGCTGGATTTGTCGACTATCGTTACCCCGGCTGTTCGCAATGGAGAAATCTGTCGAGGGAGACAATATCTTGCCGAACTGGTAGTTGCCGCCAATATGATCGAAATGACTGTGGGAGTTGAGAACCTGAACGGGTTTATCCGTTAACTGATCGACGATTGCCCTGACATCGCCTAGTCCATTGCCAGTATCGAAGAGCAAGGCGGATTCACTGCCAACGATCAGGTACGAGATCACTTCCTGCCATTGAAAGGGTTCGTAGATTGCCCAGACGTCAGGCTCAACCTCATAGACTTCAAACCAGTCCGTACTGAGCTGACTCTTCTCGAAACTACGGTAAGCAGCACGAGGAAGGCGCTCGCAAAAACCGTCAAGCTCTGCAAAGGTACCTGTCAATGGCACAATCAAGGTCGCCAGGATCAGGCCCATACCAACAAGACGATTCGGGCGAAACCTGTTTTCTGCGGACGCGTCCATTTTGTTCTTCTCCACGGATCGTGAACAATACTATGGTTTCCCGAACGGGAAACCAACACCGCTTGTTGTCCTGGACACGCTCTTCATCGCACGGAAAAATTTTCCACCCGCTACGATTCCGTGCCGGCGACTGTCCGACCGCGCCTGAATAATGGTCGAATCAAACGTCGCCAGGCCAGCGCCAGGCCCGTCCAAACCATCAAACATGCCGCCAAAGAAGCCAGTCCCGCAACTGTCTGCCCGACGAAACCCAACACCTCGCCGGTATGCAGGAAACGAATATTGATTCGCGCTCGGCGGCCCGGTGAATTGTCGGCGAACGTTCCCCACTCCAAAACGCTGCCATCGATACCATCCAGCTTAAGATTGAACGCTTTCGATGGCTGACCGCCGATGCTCCGATCGGCGCGGAAAACAACCGGGGCACCGGGCGCGCCGGTAGTTTGCATTGATATACTCTCCCAGTCGCCGACACCGCGTGCGATCAACGCTGCTTTGGCCAACGACAGTAATTCCTGTTGTGATCGAAAGGACGGTGCTGCTACCGGTGCCGCGAGATCGTCCGAACCGCGGCGCCGTGACTGCACTTCTTCGCCGTATACGCCGAAAACCAGTTCATTGGCCCATGGATAGTAGAAAACCGACGCCGTTGTAATGATAAAGAAAAGAGGAATGAACGACCAAAACGCGAAAACATGATGCCAATTGTAGTCACGCGCTTTACCGGTCTTGGCCCTGGGGTTAAACACCATTCTGGTTTTTAGAATCGCCCGATTCCAGATTCTCGGTAACCACAGGTAAATTCCACTGACTAAGAGAAAAAGAAACATCAGATTGGCGAATCCTGTAACAGCTCGACCGGTTGCTCTGGAATCACCGCTCAACGCGAACCAACGGTGCACGTACATCACCGTATCGAGGAACCCTTCCGCCCCGGTTTCACCGGTATAGAGTATGGATCCAGTGTATGGATCGACAAGTAACTGCGGATTTCTATCGACAACGATTTTGACGAACGAATCCGAATCTTTACGGTACGTAAGTGTTACGCGCTTCCCCTGCGGTTCCGTTTCCCTGGCGATAGCCAGTAACTCATCTGCCGATAAAGCTGCGCGGCCTTTCGCCGTCGCCTGCGCGTGGCTCTGTTCCGCCCAGCCGACAATCTGGCGTTCGTAGGTCAGTATGACGCCCGTTACAGACATCATGAGGATGATGAGTCCGGCCAATACGCCGGCGACCAGGTGTGACCAGAACAGAACAGGTCTTGCTTGCATCAATTTCTCGCGCCGAGGGAAAATTTATCGAACGTATTCTATCAGCCGGCCGCGCCGAGGAAAGACAAGAACCGTTAAGTGCACCGTGCACAGGAATGGTTCACAGCGAGTTTACGACTGTTCATCGACAGATTTCGGATTTCCGTGCGCTCTTAGTCGCCCTGTATGGTTGCTTTGTTACCATCGTCGTCAACACAGACGAAAGTGATTCGGGTTTCAAACAGAACCCTGTCTTCGCTGCGCCGATAGCGCTCGCCAAATACCTGAACGTGATAAGTCACCGACGTCTTCCCTATACGTGTCCGTTCACATTGAAAACGCAGTATCTGGCCCTTCGAAATCTGATGCCGGAATATCACCTCGTCGAGCCCGACAGTAACGAACTTTTGTTCGGGAAGATCCAGACTGACACGAATGTAGGCTATCTCGTCCACCCATTTCAACAAACTCCCGCCAAACAGGAAGCCGTAGTCATTCAAATGCTCGGGCAGCACGATTTTGTAGTGTTGCATGATCGCAGAACCAATCGGTAAAGTTTGCATATGCTATCAATCTGACCGGCGCCGGTCGACCTGCCGGCCACCGGCGCCGGTCTGAAGCCCGAATCAGGGTGATTGGACGGGGGTCGTCTCTTCAGGTATTGAGAAAAACAAGCGAACCCTCGCCGTATCCCGGAATATCAACCTGGAACGACGCTATCTGAGCAGCACTCTCCTCCAGTTGCGTAATCACGTCGGCCGATTGCCCGGGATGAAGTGTCTCGCCGAGTCGCAAGTGTGCGCTACTATCCGACATCAATAACTTGGAACAGATGTTCATTACTTCGCGGTAGTTGCCCAGAATAGTCTCGCTCGGTTCACCGGCCGCGATCATCTCATTGGCAATATCTGACGGGATCATCGACAGCGCCGCACCGGCATACACCGCGAACGATCGATCGCAGGCGCACAGTGCAACGAGTTTGTCGTCGTCGCTGATAAACGTAGCGACATGCCGATCCGACAGGTCGGATGCATCGATCTCGGTAACTCCCATATCTTCACCGAAAAACATCATCAATAGTGCAGATATCGCTTGCCGATCTGGAGTAATAAAGTCTCTTGACATGGACAGGTCCTGGATAGTGTGAATTTGCGGTTCAGCTCATTACTGCGCTGAGCGCTCTTTGGAATGATTCGACAGTGAAGGGTTTCGATATCATAAAATTGGCCCCGGCTTCCGTCGCTCTCTTCCTCATTTCCGACGTTGATTCCGTCGTTATAAACCCGAAGGTCACATCAATACTCTCCGCGCGAAGTGCGCTGAGCAATTCGATGCCTGTCATGTTGGGCATATTCCAATCAGCCAGTACCAGATCAGGCAGACTATTCCTGATCGCTTCGAGCGCCACACTACCGTCTTCCGCCTGCTCGACGTCGTTGCCACCAAATCCTGCCTGGCGTAGCGTACGAATCACCATCATTCTCATAGCAGAGCTGTCGTCAACTACCAATATCTTCATCTGGAGCCCTCTAGGCAAAAACCTGATCACACTGACTCGCCGCGTCGATACACCACCGCTACCGCACCAGGCAGTCATATCCATCGTATCGACAAATCAGGGGAATTCTTTAGAACGGGTGCTTGCAGTGCATCAGCGAGTACCGGGTATCATCCATTAAGGGTTCCGGGCAACCTGCCGATATAGTTATTGATATTCTTTTTTTTCCAAGAGTGAGGGCTTAGGCTGTGACTAATTCAGCGGAAAACCTCGTGCGAAATATTACCCAGCTAACGTCTTTCCCGGACATCGCGGTACGAATCAGCGAGATGGTCTCCGACCAGAACAGCGGCGCCGCGGAGATTGGCGCGTTGATCGAGCCAGATCCAGCCTTGAATGCCGCGCTCCTGCGTATCGCAAACAGCGCGACTTACAGCGTCGGCGGAACGATTAGCAATGTCGAGCGGGCGGTTACGGTGGTCGGACTACGAGAAGTCCGGGATCTCGCGTTCGCAATTTGTGTGAGCGAGACTTTCAAGGGAATTTCCAACGAACTGATTACGGTTGAGGATTTCTGGAAGCACAGTTTGTTCTGCGCCGTTGCCTCACAGATCCTGGGACGACGAGCTCAGGTATGCGCCGGTGAATCTCTTTTTACGGCGGGCCTGCTGCACGACATCGGCCATTTGGTGATGTTCAATCAGGCGCCGGAACTTTCCAGTGATGCTTTAGTGCTGTCTCTCGAAGAGAACGACGGCTTGTCGCCCTACTTATCAGAGCGAAAGATATTCGGCTTCGACCATATGGCGGTTGGTGCTGAATTGGCGCGCCAATGGCGTCTGCCCAATATCCTCAGAGAATGTATCGGTTTTCACCATGATCCATTCGCAAGCGACACGGCGAGCGACGCCGCGCTCGTCGTACACGTCGCCAATAGTCTGGCGGTCCTGGCAGAACTTGACAGCCAGAATTTTGGCGATGCACCACCGATCGAAGAACGTGCATTGGAGAACCTTGGCATCAAGCCATCTGTCGTTTGGGATGTCATCGCGGAGTCCCGCGATTCGGTCGATGAATTATTGCGCGTATTCGTCCACTAGAAACCCTGCGGTACCGTTGCGAGGCCGAACTGTCGATGCGACCCATACGCTAACGAGACTGTCTCCTGACGGTCTCCATGATATTCTCCGCGATCTGCTCCAGTGGCAATATTCGATCAACGCCTCCTTCTTCTACGGCGGCTTTCGGCATACCCCAAACGACACTGCTTTGCTCGTCCTGGGCGATCGTTTCGGCACCTGACTCGTGCATTCGTCGGAGTCCTTTCGCGCCATCGCGACCCATGCCCGTCAGTATGATACCCACTGCGTCGCCCGCGACGTTTTCTGCAACGGAGTCGAACAAAACATCGACGGCTGGTTTGTGACGATTGACGAGTGGGCCATCGTCCAGTTTGCAACGATAGTGCGCACCATCGCTGACGACCAATAAATGCCGGTCACCGGGTGCGACGAAAGCATGACCGGGGCGAATAGCCTGTCCGTCTTCGGCCTCGCAGACAATCAGGCTCGAACACTGGTTCATACGTTTCGCGAAAGATCGGCTGAATACTGGCGGGATGTGTTGTGTGATCACGACGCCGGGACAATCCGGTTGCATCGCCACAAGCACCTCCTTGATCGCTTCCGTACCGCCGGTCGACGCACCGATCGCGATGATTTTATCCGTAGTGCTGTATTTTCGCCCGGCGGCAGGGACGGCCTTCGGATGGTTTGCACTAACCGATTTGTGAAGCCCGTCGGGGCGTTGCCCGTTTCGCAGCAGCGTGCCGATTCGGGCCACCGCCGCTGCTTTCACTTTATCCGTTATCTCCAGTGCATAGTCTTCGATTGAATGCGCCAGATCGATCTTGGGTTTGCTCACGAAGTCGACGGCTCCGAGATTGAGTGCCTGCATGGTTACCGCCGCGCCTTTTTCCGTGAGCGACGACACCATAACCACGGGCATGGGACGCAAGCGCATCAGGTTACTAAGAAAACTCAAGCCATCCATTTTGGGCATTTCAATGTCCAGTGTCAGAACATCAGGATTCAATGCCTTGATTTTATCTCGCGCCGCATAGGCGTCCATTGCGGTGCCCACAACCTCGATTTCCGGATCCGAGTTCAACAGTTCCGAAAGAATAGTACGCATCAACGCCGAGTCGTCGACGACAAGCACCCGAATCTTGCTCACGTCCCGACACGCCGGTCGAACGCAGCCGGAAGTTCACGATATTCCCTATAGAATTGTCTAGCAGCCTGTTGAAAAACACCGTTTTTCGGCGGGCTGCGAACGGTACAGGGAGGTACCGTCATTTTCGATGGCTGCAAGCCATTGAAAATGTGAACAATTCGAAAACGACGTTTTTCGAATTGCGGTGTTGAAAATACCATGGATGGTTTTTTCAACAGACTGCTAGTCGAATAGCTCGATGTCACCTGTGACCTCCTTGCTGTCAAGCGTTGCCTCGTAACGCCGTTCCAGGCTAGCAACGGTCTTCTTTTGAATGGAACGTAGCCGTCTGACCATAACTTTCCCGCTTTTGGGGAAGTACTTGATCTTGCGCGGATAGGGGCCGCCAAAATCCTGAACCAGGGCGACGAGCCCTTCTGAGGAGGTGAACTGCTTCGCAAACTGAATGTTACGTTCCCCGACGTTGTTTATATCCATGGCCATTACCTTGCCACCGCCGAACAGCTTGAGTTCAAGGCGGTTCTTGCGCCCTCCTTGTTTCAAGATGTCGTTAATTAGATTCTCCATGGCCGCAATACCGTAACGAGTCGCCAGGCAATCCTCACCGCCCCATTTCTCCAGCGTTCTGCCAGTGCTTCCGGGCAACATGAAGTGGTTCATCCCACCGACACCAATGGCAGGGTCCCGAATACAGGCAGACACACACGATCCCAGCACGGTCGTAATAACTTCCTCGTGACGCGTCACGTAGTATTCGCCCGGCAGAATTCTCGACGCACAGAGATCTTCGTCCCTGTCCCAAATACGTGCTATGTGATCGAAGCCCGCCAATAGCGAAGGCCAGTCGCGAGTTTCCTGAGCATTTGACGACATCAGATTTCTTTTCTGTAAACGGTTTGGCCAAGGAGCGAGAATCGATCCGAAACGTTGTACAGGCTCTCTGAATGTCCCAGAATCAGGTAGCCGCCATCTTCGAGGATATCCGCAAATCGATCGATCAACACCCGTTGAGTCGGCTTGTCAAAATAAATAATGACATTGCGGCAAAAAATGACATCGAAGCGTCCTTTCATTGGCCAGTCGTTCATCAAGTTCAATTGCTTGAATACGGTCATCGTCTGCAGTTGCGGGCCAACCCGAACTTGCGCATCAGTTTGTGCATGTTCACTGCCAAACCAGCGTCGCCGCAGCCGGTCCGGTATTTTCTCTACACGTTGCTCCGAATAGGCACCCGCCCTGCAGGTTTTCAGGACATCGGAGTCCAGATCGGTGCAGAGGATTTTCGCATCCCAGAGTGCCAGATCCTGGAACGACTCCTTGAGCGTAATGGCGATAGAATAGGGCTCTTCGCCAGTCGAGCAGCCCGCAGACCAGATTCTCAATCGTTTGTTCGATGCACCTTTTTTCGCAATAATTTCCGGAATAATCGTTTTCACCAGAAAATCGAAATGGTGCCGCTCGCGAAAGAACGACGTTAGATTCGTAGTCACTGCATTGGAGAAGGCATCTATCTCCTTCGGGTCTCTTTTCTTCAGATAGTGCATGTATTCCCGAAATGTACTCACGTTGGTTGCCTGGAGTCGAGCGGCCAGTCGCCGGCAAATCAGGTGCCGCTTCGTGTCGCTCATGCTGATGCCGGTCAGTTCCTTGATGACGACGCGGATCTCGTGAAATTCCTGGTCACTGAGGGTGATCGGTGCAGCCTGCCGCACGTCACCGACCGAGCCGCCATGGGGCGCTGAACGAATCGCTGCATCACGTCTCATAACGAATATTCCTGTCTGCTCGTTCCGGGCGCGCTGAACCCTCCAGACGGCGCTGCACCGACGCAGTCTGCGTACTCGAGAATGTCGCGTCGAACATCTGCCGTTCCTGCTCAACGGTATATGTCGCTCGAACCTGCCTTAAGAAAATGCTCCAGTCGGCAGCGCCTGTTGCGGCGGTACGCGGACGCATTAACCCGGCCCAGGCCGCAAGATTTTTCGATACGTTGGTAAGGCGCTGATTCAGGCGGTCAGCGAACTGAAGTTTCACCAGAATATCCTGCAGCACTTTCTTTATTTCTTCGAGTTCATGGCCAGGCCGGGCGGTGCCTGGGCTAACGTCGTCTCCGCCCATCGCATCTGCAATTGCATCAGCACGGCGCATAACGGTCAGGAACAAGGTCGACAATGCATCGACGTCGACAAAAGCCTCGTCGCCTGCTGCCTCAATCTGACGGGCACAGAGATCCGCAAGCCGGGCGGCGATACTATCGGTTGCCGGCCCCACCTGCGGTACATTATCCTCGTCCGGAATACACAATGGTTTTCACCGCTCAAAACACGGGACACAGGGTGTCGTCGGCATCGTCGATTTCTGCATCCAGCTTCAAGTGCTTTCCGAGACCCGCCAGACTCGCCAGCTCACGAAATTCGCTGGACGGCCTCTGCCACGAAACAGACCCCGAATGCCGACGCATCGAGAGAGTAAACGCTGTCAACAGTTGCAGTACGGCCATATCGATCGATTCCACACTCTCAGCGTCGATAACGACGTCGTCGCTTTCGCTCATGGCCGCGCTCAAGTTGTCCCGGAGCTCGGCTATGGTTTTAATGCACGGTCGACTCTGCAGAACGACCGCTCCCTTCTCGGCTTTCGGTGCCGTGACGATTTTTTTCGCATCGCGGACGGACCGGCCTCCACGTTTCGCCGGCTTGCGAGCGCTTTTTTTTGTTGTTTTTCTCACCACAGTGTTCTCCCTAGCCGGCCACTCACATCGACATGCGTCCGATTGTTACCCTCGTCAGCCAAGCTCAAAATTCTTCCCACTCCTGATCGCCGCCATTGCCGGCTGCTTGTCGCAAAGGTACATTGGGCACGTACTCCTGATCTGAATTGGCATCCGCTGCGGCGTTCCACGGTCGACCGGAAGATCGGCGATCCGCCGCTGCCTGGGACGTTGCCGCCACAGCCGATGCGGCGTTGCCCTCATCGTCCCCAATCGTAAAGAAAGCCATCATCTGGTTCAGATCGTCCGCCTGCTCGCCCATCGACTCACTGGCGGCGGCCGCCTGTTCCACCAACGCCGCGTTCTGCTGAGTCAACTCATCGAGCTGCACAATCGCCTTGCCGACTTCATCTATGCCTGCCGACTGCTCCCGGCTCGCAGCTGCAATTTCGCCGACGATGTCAGTCACCTTCTTAACGCCGTTGACGATCTGTTCGAGCACTTCACCCGTATCGTTTACAAGACGTGAGCCGTCGTCGACTTTGTTGCCGCTATCGACGATGAGCTCCTTAATTTCTTTTGCCGCAGTCGCACTTCGGCCGGCTAGATTGCGAACTTCACTGGCCACTACCGCAAAACCGCGGCCCTGATCACCGGCTCTCGCGGCCTCAACTGAGGCATTCAGGGCCAGCAAGTTTGTCTGAAACGCGATCTCGTCGATAACGCCGATAATGTCCGCTATTTTTTTGCTTGATGCGTTAATTTCGCTCATTGCGTCGACGGCCTGGCTGACCACTTCACCGCCCTTCTCGGCCTGCTCACGAGCGGCGAGAGCGAGTTGATTTGCTTCGCCGGCATTGTCCGCGTTCTGTTTCACCGTGCTGGTCATTTCTTCCATACTCGATGCCGTTTCCTCCAGACTCGATGCTTGTTCTTCGGTGCGCTGGCTTAGATCCGCGTTCCCCTGCGATATCTCATCCGCGCCGCCTTTTACCGATGAGGATGCTGTTTTGATTTTGCTGACCACTTCAGTCAGCTTGCCAACGGTGGCATTGGTGTCGTCCTTGAGGAGTCCGAAGCTACCCTGGTAGTCGCCTTCAATGGTCTCCGTCAACTTGCCGTCCGCCATGGCACCGAGTACTCGTGCCGTTTCGCCGACGACGGTTTCAAATACACCAACCAGCTCATTGACGCTAGCCGACAAACGCTCGAAAAAGCCGCTTTTCCCGGCCAACTCGATGCGATTGGTTAAATCGCCACGAAGCGCGCTGTCGACTACGTTTTGTACTTCCTGTTCGATCGCCACTTCCTGTGTCCGATCCCCCCATTCCACTACTACCCCCAGCCGCTCACCATCTTCGCTAAAGACCGGGTTAGCCACGATAGTCATGGTCCGCCCGCCAATCTGCAGGTCCGCAAGATGTTCTGAATTCAATGCGCCCAGCAAGTTTCGCTGGTGAGTCGGATTCTTGTGAAAAAAGTCGATGCACGTACCCATCAGCTGGCTGGCATCGAAGTTTGGCAGGTCGTTGCGAATATCATCCTCTACAGAGGTGAACAATTCCGTTACGGCGTCATTCATATACACGATATTCAAATCGGTATCTGCGATCATGACGTTACCATTCACGTTCTGTAACGCCTGCTGGACTCGACTCATAATTTCTTCACGGACCTTCGCCGACTCAACGTCATAGCCGATCTTGACTTGCATGCACTTCAGTCGACGCATCAGGTCGCCGATATCATCCGGGCGATTCACATCGATCGATCCATCGAATTTGCTCTCCGCCAACTCGCGCAGATGGCCACTGATCTCACGTTGCGGTTTCTCAACCGCGACATGAAACCAACGCAACAAGCCAAGCGACAGAATCGTCGACCCAAGCAATCCGGACATCAGCAGATTCTTGCCGAAATCCGTGGCCATTTCCGGAAACGCAACAACGGCCATGGTTCCTATCATCGCGAGCAGGCCTGCGACCTGGGCTGCCATTCGCGTGCTCAGTTTCGACTGGCGCCACTTATTGAGGCCGGGTATCCGGGACTCGCTGGACATGCTCTTGGTGCCATTCCTGATTTCGGCATACAGTTCCTCGGCCGCTTTGATCTGCTCACGCGTGGGTTTGCGACGAACGGACAAGTAGCCGATCGCGCGGCCATTTGAGAACGTCGGCGTTACATTTGCTTCGACCCAGTAAAAGTCACCGTTTTTACACCTGTTTTTCACGATGCCAACCCAGGGCTCACCGCTTTTGATCGTGTCCCAGAGATCCTGAAAGGCTTCCGCCGGCATGTCGGGATGTCTTACGAGGTTGTGATTATGTTTCACCAACTCGGCGCGGCTAAAGCCGCTGATCTCAACGAAATCCCGGTTCGCCTCGGTAATGACGCCCTTCAGATTGGTTTCCGTGATGATCGTCTGACCATCGCCCATCATCACTTCGTTGTTAGTAGTCGGTGTATTGATTCTCATGTCACTGCGTCCTTTACGAAATTATTTAGTGATCTGCTGCTTGCGCAGCGCATTGTTCGGCCGAGTTTTCACCCACCGGACCTACTGTTTCAAAATCAATGAGATGGTTGACGTCAAGCAGAATGACCATCTTTTCATTCACAGTCGCGAGACCGCGTACGAACTCGGTATGTACGGCTGTCCCCATATCCGGCGGCGGTTGAATGTCGCTGCTTTCGAGGCGGTAAACGTCGGCAACCGCGTCCACCACCAGGCCAACCGTGCGTTCCTGGTCTGACTGCTGCATTTTCACGACGATGACCACCGTTGTCTCGCAATACTCGATACTCTCGAGTTCGAATCGTTTCCTAAGATCGACAATCGGTACAACGGCACCGCGGAGATTCAATACACCGAGAACATGCTCTGGCGTATTCGGAATAGGTGTCGCGGAACTCCATCCTTTGATTTCCTGCACCTTCAGAATTTCTATGCCGTACTCTTCACCGGCGAGCATAAACGTCAAATACTGGCCTCCCGCGTTGCCACTCTCGGCCCCTTGGGAAAACTCTTCGACCGTCGCCTGGACAGCTGTCATTTTTGTCTCCTCGTCCTGATTCGTTGGCGAAGTTTCACGCGGTCACTGCCGGTAACACCGGGACCTGCCCGGTCTTTTCGTGAAACATCTGGATTAGACCCTGGACATCCAGGATTAACGCGATGCGACCGTCGCCGAGTATCGTGGCACCGGATATGCCCTGCATTTGCCGGAAGTTGGCCTCAAGACTCTTGATGACGACCTGCTGTTGTTCCTGCAAATCATCGACGAATATGCCAACGCGCTGGCCGTTTGCTTCAGCAACGACCAGCAGTCCATCAGCGATCTCGTCGCTGTCTGCCGGGACATCGAATAGATCGTGCAAACGCAGGATTGGCAGGTATTCATCACGAAGCCTGAAGACTTCCGATTGTCCGGCTATTTCGCTGACTTTTTCGGCTGACGTCTGAATGGTTTCCACAATGGAAACCAGAGAGATGATGTAGGACTCCTTACCAACGCGGACCAGTTGCCCATCGAGTATGGCAAGCGTCAATGGAAGCCTTATTGTGAACTTGCTGCCCACACCGGATTCCGAGGTCAAACTGACGTTGCCACCGAGATCCGAAATGTTCCGGCGTACGACGTCCATACCGACACCGCGTCCCGACAGATCGCTGACCTGATCGACTGTCGAGAATCCGGCCCTGAAAATGAGGTTATTGATCTGCTCGTCGGATAGCTGCTCATCGGGCCCCACCAGACCGCTTTCACGAGCCTTGGAAAGTACCTTATCCTTGTTTATTCCGGCGCCGTCATCGATAACCTCGATCACGATGTTGCCACCTTCATGATAGGCATTCAGCTCGAGAACTCCCGTTTCCGGTTTTCCGGCAGCGACTCTTTGCTCCGGTGTCTCCAGTCCGTGATCCAGGGAGTTTCTGACCAGGTGTACGAGTGGGTCGCCGATCTTTTCAAGCACTGTTTTGTCCAGCTCGGTGTTCTCTCCAACCAGTCGCAGCTCGACCTTCTTGCCAAGTGCATGTCCCGTATCGCGGACGAGTCGGGGAAATCGACTGAATGCGAAACTCATCGGCAACATGCGAATACCCAGGACGCTCTCCTGGATGTCGCGGGTATTCCGGGACAGTTGGTTAAGGCCCTCTCGCAGGCCCTCGAGTTGAGTGAAGTCGAAATCGCCACTGAACCGACTCAACATCGACTGGGTAATAACCAATTCACCAACCAGATTGATCAGCGCATCAACTTTGTCGATATTGACGCGAATGGAGGTATTTTCGTGAGTAGACACAACACTCTTGACGGCCGGCTTTTTTGACACCGCTTTGGGCACCGATACCTTCGCGACCGGTTCAGGCGATTCCGCCGGTACCCGGTCCGTTCGTTTCAAGTCATCCGCATCAATCTCTGCCTCGAGCGCGAGCGGCTCAATAGAGAGTTCGCATTCGTCGAGCACCCAGGCGAAAATTTCCTCCAGCTGCTCCCGACTTACCTTACCTTGAAATTCGAGCGTCCAGTTGAGGTGGCACTCCTCCGGGTCGAGTTGTTCGAAATCCAGTTCGTCGACCCCTTGCGCATGCACCTCAAGATCGCCGAGCGACTGTAGTTCTCGAAACATCCGTAGCGGATCGTTACAGGATTTAAAGATTTTCGGCAACGGTTCGAATCGTATCGCCCACACACGGTGTTCAACGGTCTGTGGATCGTTCGGCGCGGAGCCACCGGAACTCGCCGTTAGCACTTCATCTTGCAACGACACTGCCGGTTCGACCTCCCCCAGCATCTTCGCGAGCTCGACCTCTAGCTCGGCCGATCGTGTCGTATCGATTGTGCCGTCCGCCAGTCCAGCGATCATTTCCCGTATACAGTCGACGGACTGCAGCATCAAATCGACACCTTCTCGTGTTACGGCCCGTTGGCCCTGACGCATCTCATCCAGCAGTGTCTCGACATGATGGGCGAATTCGGATATTTCAGTAAAACCGAATGTGGCTCCGCCGCCCTTTATTGAATGTGCCGCCCGAAAAATGGAGTTCATCGTTTCCGGGTCGGCCGCCCCAAGATCGAGATTCAGGAGCCCGGACTCCATAATATCCAGGCCTTCCAGGCTTTCCTCGATGAAGAGTTGCGCTATCTCCGCCATATTCACATCGATAGACATTCAACACCTCTGCGCGGCAGACCTTTGTCGATAGAGCTAAACACGCTCATGCCAGAACCTTCTCAACAGTTGACACCAGCTGAACCGGATCAAAGGGTTTGACGATCCAACCGGTAGCTCCGGCCGCTTTCCCTTCCATTTTCTTGTCGGTGCCTGACTCTGTAGTCAAGACGAGTAGCGGTACGTACTTGTAGGTAGGCAACTCACGCAATCCCTTGATCAAGCCGATGCCATCGAGGTTTGGCATATTGATGTCGGTGAGAACGATATCGACCGTGTTCTGCTGAGCGTAATCGAGTGCTTCCTGGCCATCTTCTGCAAGAACCACTTCGAACCCCGCTCGACCGAGTACGTAGTTGACGAGACTTCGAATGGAGGCGGAATCGTCTACTGCCAAGACACGCTGTTTCAAACCCTTCTCCTGATTGCTCTGCTGATGACGTCGTTCAAATTCAAAATGCAAAGGTCATGCCAAAACCGCGCAAACCACAAACTCTACGTCGGCTGGTATGGCGAAATCTTTATAGGCCGGGCGGATTTAGGGAGCTACAAGCCGACACCCGTGACGCAGGTCGCAAATTGACGGCGAATACAGTTCGTTTCAGCAGCAATTGGTGGCAATTCATCGCCACCGCCGAATTGAAAGTGGCAACGTGTTGCCGGTTCCCTTTTCCCCCTGTCGCCTGCGGACGGCCATATTTAATGTCGCTGGTGTTTACTTTGACCTCGGGCGACTAAAGAAACAGTGAAATCGGCCGATGCCTTGCACCATGAGTGTCATCGGTTGGCGCAAGCCCGAGACATCGTATTCGTCCGCCGTACTCACGAGAACGGAACCGGTGTCGAAGAGCTTGCACATTGCTGCACGTCAAACAGGCGGATTAACGCTTGTCTCCAGGAAGAGATATTGAAATATGAGTGAAACTACAGCGCAGACCGCCACGCCGCCCGTTGACCGGAAGTTCGAATTCGTCAAACACCTCGCCGCCGACCTGTCTGCCGGAAATATCGAATTGCCATCGTTTCCCGATGTGGTTATTCGTGTGCGACAAGCGCTCGAGAACGAAGATAGCTCCACGCAGGACCTGGTTAAGATCATCAGCGCCGAACCGGTACTCGCGGCGCGTTTGCTAACGCTTGCCAACTCGGCCGCGCTCAAACCTGGCGGCGACTCGATTACCGATCTCAATATGGCCGTGAATCGTATCGGGCGCAGCTTGATTCGATCCACCGCGATGGCATTCGCACTTGCTCAGCTGCGTTCGGCTCAGAAGCTCGATTCAGTCCGCGAACACCTGGAGACATTGTGGCAACGTTCGGCTCACGTTGCCGCCCTCAGTTACGTGCTGACCAAGCGATATACCAAACTGAACGCCGATGAGGCGCTGTTCATTGGATTAATGCACGGCATTGGTGAAATGTACATCGTGGTGCGTGCCGACAGTCATCCGATTTTGTTTTCGGACAAGCAAACCATGGGGGAAATCATCGAAAAATGGAGCGCTCCCATTGGCAGCTCAATCCTCGAAAGCTGGGGCTTCGCCGATCACGTTTGTTCGGCCGTCGGTCAGTTCCAGGAAGCGGACAGGGAACACGAGGGTGATATCGATTTTGCCGACATTCTGATTCTGGCGTACTTGCTGCATCGATTCGTCACTGCGGATGAAGATGGCGACGTGTCATTGGAACATGTCTCTGCGTGGCATCGACTGGAAATCGAAATGACGGATTTGATCGGTGTACTACAGAAGTCCGACGAGCAAATTCGGTCGCTTCGTCACGCACTGGGAAAATAGATCTCAGCAAGCCGGATTGGCACCCGCAACTTCGTTGGCCGCTTCAGCGGCACACGTCCGCCAAGGACGCCGGGCGCAATCAGAAAGATTAGCCGTTCTCATCGCACCGATGTGCGTCAGGCAGATGGCAGTGCCTCGACAAATTCGACCATACGCCGCTGCGTCGCCGGGTCGGGAAGTTCACCGATGGCCGCACCGAGATCGTCCAGCATGTTCATCGCCTTGCTGGTGGCCGGAGTGACGCTGGTAACGGCGGGATGCGCCGCAGCGTACTTGAGAAAAAACTGTGCCCAGGAATGGGCGCCGAACTCCTGCGCCCAATGCGGCACGTCCAGCCCGGAAACCCGGCGCCACAAACGCGTGCGTCCGAAGGGGATGTAGATCAATGTGGCGATACCGAGATCCTGGGCTAACGGAAGAATGGTCTTTGCCGACTCACGATTATCCACAGCGTAATCTACGCCGATAAAATCAATCGGTTCGTCACGCATAACCTTCGCCAGATCTGCATAGCGGTTTGCCCGAGTCGAGGTAACACCGATATAGCGTACCCGGCCCTCTGCTTTGAGGTCTTTCAGAAGGCCCATTTGTACGGGGATGTCGGCGAGATTATGCACCTGGATCAGGTCGATCGGATCTTTGCCTACGTAGCGGAATGACCGCTCGAGTTGAGCCCGCGCTGCAGCCGGATCCGCGGCGCCTCCACGGCGCCCTGCAACATTCAGTTTCGTTGCCCAGAAAACTTTCTCCCGGGCGTCGAGTTCCTGAATAATTCTGCCGGCAACTTTCTCAGAAGCGCCGTAGGCAGGCGCGGTATCGAAAACGGTGCCGCCGTTGTCCAGCAAGACTTTCAAGACGTCGCGCAGCGCGCTGATGTCCTCGCCGCGTGCAGCGGAAGAGAACGTTGCCGCGCTGCCGAGACCGATGATCGGCAGTTTCTCGCCGCTCGACGGAATTGCCCGCGTGATCAAACGGCCACTTTCTATCGCCTGCGCCAGGCCGGGCGGAAGCGTCAGGGCCGCGCCGGTGACGCTCAGGTAGCGCAGACATTCTCGTCGAGTCAACATCGGATTTATGCTCCTGTTTTTAGTGGCCTTTAGCGATCAATACCGCCCATACACATATATTTAATTTCGAGATAGTCATCCAGCCCGTATTTCGAGCCCTCGCGACCCTGTCCGGATTCTTTCACCCCCCCGAACGGAGCCATTTCGTTTGAAATCAGCCCTTCATTGATGCCGACGATACCGTATTCGAGACCCTCAGCGACACGCCAGATTCGACCGATATCCCGCGTGTAGAAATAACAGGCCAGGCCCACCTGCGTATCGTTTGCCATCGAAACGGCCTCTTGCTCACTACTGAATTTCGAAATTGCAGCAACAGGTCCGAAAATCTCTTCACGAAACACACGCATGTCGCGTGTGACATCGATCAGTATAGTCGGTTCTATGAAACAACCGCCGAGCGCCGATCGACCACCACCGGCGACGACCTTCGCCCCCTTATCCTTTGCGTCAGCAATGAATCCCAGTACGTCATTCGCCGCCGTGTCGTTGATCAATGGGCCAATGTTCACGTCGGCGTCAGTACCGGCGCCGACCCGCAACGTGGCCACCGCCGTGACCATTCTTTCCACGAACGCGTCGTAGATGCTGTCCTGCACGAGGAACCGATTGGTGCAAACACAGGTTTGCCCGGCATTGCGGAACTTGCTGATCATCGCACCGTCGACGACGACGTCCAGATCAGCATCGTCAAAAATAATGAACGGCGCATTGCCACCCAGTTCCATCGACGTTCGCTTGACCGTTGCAGCGCACTCCGCCATGAGTTGCTTGCCCACGGGCGTCGAACCGGTAAACGTGAGTTTCCGCACGGTCGGGTTCGACGTCAGCTCCTTGCCGATCTCTGCCGTTTTTCCGGTGACCATGTTGATGACACCTGGCGGAATTCCGGCACGTTCCGCCAGTTCCGCGAGGGCGTACGCCGACAGCGGCGTCGCATTCGCCGGTTTACAAACCACCGTACAGCCAGCCGCAAGCGCCGGAGCGATCTTGCGCGTCAGCATGGCATTGGGGAAATTCCAGGGTGTAATACAGGCGACAACACCAACCGGTTGTTTGATGCAGACGATTCTCTTGTCGTTGGCGGGCGGCGCGATCGTGTCACCGTAGATTCGCTTCGCCTCTTCCGCGAACCATTCGATGTAGTTCGCCCCGTAAGCAATTTCACCACGAGCTTCCGCCAGCGGCTTGCCTTGTTCCGCCGTCAGAATCTGCGCGAGATCTTCCTGGTGTTCCATCAGCAGATCGAACCAGCGACGCAGAAATTTCGCACGCTCCTTGACGGTATTCCGGCGCCAATCGATCTGCGCGACCTCCGCAGCCGCAATCGCACGACGGGTTTCGTCCGTCCCGCACCTGGCAACCTCGGCAATGGTCTTGCAGGTGGCCGGATCGGTAACCGGCAACGTCTCGCCCGAGTCTGCGTCAACCCAGGCACCATCAATATACGCCTGGCTCCGTAACAAGGATTGATCTTTCAATTGCAAACTCATGGAACCCTCACAGTGTTTTCATACCTGATCGATAGTGTACACGGATCGAGACCCGCATCAGTTTCCGTTACCTACCCTCTGTAAGTTGACGGCGTGTGACGCCGCCTCCAGCGCGGCCAGCACATCCTGTACCAGATCGTATTTACCCTCCAAGCCGACAGAAAGGCGAATCAGGTTTTGCCCAATCCCGGCCGCGGTCAGCGCCGCTTCACCAACTGGCGCATGCGTCATTGTCGGCGGGTGGCAAACGAGGCTCTCGATACCGCCCAGCGATTCAGCCAGCGAAAAAAACTGCAGATGCTCGACAAAGGCGCGTACCGCGGCATCGCCACCATGTAAATCAAAGCTGAGCATCCCACCGAAACCCGATTGCTGCCGGCAGGCAATATCGTGCCCGTCGTGCGTTGTGAGGCCGGGGTAATAGACTCGATCCACACCGGCATGCTGATCGAGAATGTCGGCCAGAGCCTGGGCCGTTTCCTGATGTTGACGCATGCGTGTATGCAGGGTCCGAATCCCTCTTAAGGTCAGGTAACTGTCAAACGGAGCACCCGTAATACCAAGACAATTCGCCCACCACGCCAGTTTTTCACCCAACTCATCCGACGCGGCCACAACGGCGCCACCGACGACATCGCTGTGACCATTCAGATACTTCGTGGTTGAGTGAATGACAATATCGGCGCCGAGTGCGATCGGTTGTTGCAGAACCGGAGACAGGAAGGTGTTGTCGACCGCCAGGAGCGCCCCACAGGATTTCGCCCGTTCGGATATATCGGCGATATCGACAATGCGCAGCAGAGGATTCGACGGCGTCTCGACCAGAAGCAGGCGTGGCCTTTGGGCGAAGGCTTTTTCCAGCGCAACCGCATCGGTCTGGTCGACGAACCGGACCCTGAAATGTCCTTTTTTCGCGAGGCTGTCAAAGAGGCGATAGCTGCCGCCATAACAATCGTGCGGCGCGACCAGCAGATCGCCAGGCTCAAGAAGTTGCAGGACGAGCGTCAGCGCGGCCATGCCCGATGCAGTCACCACCGCCGATGCACCGCCCTCGAGAGACGTTAGCGCCTCGGCCAAAGCATCCCGCGTCGGATTGCCGCTGCGAGAATAGTCGTATTGGCGCTTTTGCCCCAGCCCCGCGAAGGTGTAGTTGGACGACAGATGCAACGGCGGTATGACTGCACCGTGCTGTGTGTCGGATTCAAGGGACGCACGAACGGCAAGCGTTGCCGGGTCGGGTCGGAAGGTCATGAGCCAGTCTCCACGTTGATTCCAGATAAGCGACTTGTGTCGCCTGTTGCTCATCGGAATCCCGCGAAAACCGCAAGAGAGAGTGTCGTGCCCTTCGCAAAGCCGTCGTACGACGGCGCGTTGCACTGACAATCATCTTTCGGAAACAGTCTTGCTGTTCCGTAGGAGTTGGCACCTTTTCAGGATGGTAAGTCCTGCAGGTTGCCCCGGCTTCAATGGGCCTATCCCTCAGCCGGTCTCGATGAGTTGGTGCCAGTCTAGTAGCAGATTGGTCGCCGGGTCAAGCGGCTTAGGCGATACCTTTTGTCACAATTGAAACCGTCGAATTCAATCGGTGCCGCACGAGAATGGACTTGGCGGAGTTCAGCCCGGTTTTCCGTCGATCCTCGGTTGGCACAGAATGAGCCCGTAGCCGCGCAGGAAAACGACGAAGGCGAATGACCACAATGTCGCCGAGGCGATCAGGAAGCCTGGATACTGCTGCGGCCAAATGAGGCCCGGAACGATTCGGACAATCGCCGCTGCCTGTAGCAAAAGAAACACACTGATCTCGATGCCGCCCGCCTTGAGCTCGCGACCCGTGTGGCCCAACGCACTGCGCGTCATCATGGCGACCATCAGGGCGGACATAGCACCGATGGTCAGTGCGTGGAAAGCGACTGTCTCGGAGACACCCCATGGCCGCATGGCCGCCGCCCGAAATAACAGAGCAATCGGGATCCACGCATACGCGACCGGGAGCATCCACAACAATGGGTTATGCCGGGTCCGAAACGGCTGCCAAAAGTACAGTCTGACGACATGTGCTACGGCGGCGACGACAAAAAGTACAGCCCAGAAATCCGCATCGACCGGAAACCAGAAACTGCCGATTTCCGCGACGAGTATCGCGACAAGCGATCCCAGCGCCAGTATTTCGACGCCCAGTAGTCGTCGGGGATTCGATCCCGGTACCGCATTGGCCGTAAATGCCGGCACAACACGACCGGCCATAACCGCCATCAAGATCATGACGATATCGAGCGCTGCTGCAATCGACAGCCGATCGACACCCACCGGCAACACGCCCAGATTGGTCAGATGAAACGCAAGATTGGCACAGCCAAGGCCGGCGAGTATTAGCAGGACTTTGAAATTTCTCGTGTTCCGACTGCGCGCGACCGGAATCGCGATAGCAATGCCCAATACCGGCAGGAATGCCAGGTCAACCACTGCCGCGAGCGCCGCCGGTCCGGTCCACATCAGGACGCGGGCGAGCAACCAAATGCCGACCAATACGCTCAGTACCAGACCCGTCGGCGTCGGCTGACCCGTCCAGTTACGCACGGCGGTCAGCAGAAATCCGGCAATAACCGCGACGGCGAAGCCGAACAGCATTTCGTGGCTATGCCACGCAATACCGTTCAAATAGCCCGTGCCAGGGAGAACGCCGAAATAAACGCTCATCCATACCGGCAATGCTATTGCCGCGAAAACGATCGCCAGCAAATAGAAAGGACGAAAACCCAACGCGAAAATCGGCCGTTGGAAAATCCTTCTTCGCTTCGTTTCTGTAATTTCATTCATCCATATAACGCTCAACGCGAGTCGAGCAACACCGTTCGACTGTAGTGCGCCCGACCTTCTCTCAACCAAGTATAATTGAAATACGAATTGCTACGGGCTTGGGCAATGCGGATACTAGCATTCAGAAGACCCGCGCTACTGAGGATAAACTGTGAAAGTACCGGTAATCGATTTCGACCAATACGGCACTGGCGACCCCGGAATACAGGCAGCGCTGAGCGCAGAAGTGGATTCAGCCTTATCGAGGATCGGCTTCATGTCCCTGACAAACCTTGGAATCGAACCAGAACTGCTGCGCCGGGTATTCGCGGCGAGCGAGGAATTTTTCCACAGCGACCTCACCACGAAATCGGCTTACGCCTACCGATCGGCCAGTGAAAACTTCGGTTATCAGGGTTTGTGCGAAGAACACCTGGATCCGTTGAAACCGGCCGATCTCAAAGAGACCTTTACAATGCGCAACGTGGTGCACCATGCGCTGGATGACGATCGCTGGCCTTCACTGGAATTTCGGGATCTCATGCAGACGTTTTATCGGGCCTGTATTGACGGCGCACATAAAGTGCAACGCGTTCTCGCAGATGCGCTGGGCGTTGATCCCGACTTCTTCGTGCAATACCACAACGGCGAGAACATTACGCTCCGCTTGCTGTATTACCCGGACACTTGCGCGGATGAAGTGGCCGATACACAACTGGGTGCGGGCGAACACACCGACTATGGCCTCTTGACGCTGCTTTTCCAGGACGACGTTGGCGGACTTGAGGTTCGCGACGCAGACGAACAGTGGCAAGCCGTAGATTACGTCGAGTCCGCCATCATCGTGAATTCCGGAGACTTGCTGGAACGCTGGACGAACGGCCGGTACCGTTCAACCTGGCATCGAGTGAAACCCAAAATCGGTCAACACGAGCGATTTTCCATCGCCATCTTCGTTGATCCCGACAGCGCAACCCCGGTCTCAGTGCTGGACAGCTGCATCACTACCGACAAACCGGCCATGTATGACCCGGTTACGGCAGGCGAACACTTGCAGCAAAAAATACTGGCAACTCACGGCGCCAAGCCTTCGAACTAGCCGCCCTTCGTCCGTGAAACTGCCGCGCATCTTTCAGCATACCGGTCTGCTTGTAGCAGGTGCTGCCGCATACAGCATGTCGACCCTGTTTAGTGCGATGAAGCCCATTTTGCTCACGCGTTTCGTGGAACAAGCTGAATTCACCCAGTCGCAGGCCGGCCTGGCCGTTGCCATGCCATTCGTCGGCATCGCTTTCGCCTCGCTGTTACTCCGATATGTGTTCGGTCACCTGACCTTGCGAAAGCTGGTCTGGATTTTCGGCGCAATTTTAATCGCTGCAGAATTGCTCAGTGCGTTTTACTTTCAGTACAGAAGCTGGCTATTGCCCGCACAGCTCGCGGGTGGAATCTCTGTAGGCGTACTTATGGGAGCAACCTCAAGAATCATCGCCACCACATCGGTCCCGGATGAAATCTTCGGTTTCGTCGACATGATGGCCGTCTTTCTCATGTCATTCATGATTGCAGGTATCGGCCTGTCAGTAGGCCTGTACGGTTTACAAGGTGGCTACCTTTTCGCCGCCGCAATCGCAACGCTGTTCACCGCGTTCATGACCCGCTACCAGGAGCCTTCGAGCAAGAAAGCGACGAAAGAAAACCGGCTTGCGCCACTGAAACTCGGTGTGCGACCCATCGCCGTTGTTCTCATGGGCGTGCTCTTCGTAACTTCCAGCGGTATGGGCTTTGCCTACATGTTCACAGTCGCATTGAATCTTGGCATGCAATACGCATCGGCCGGCTCCTTCATTGGCATCCTGGTCCTCGTCTCTGCTTTGGCCTGCCAACTCGGCGGTTGGTGCAGTGGCCGGTTCGGGCCTTTGCGACCATTGGCGGGCGCATTCGTTACCTGCGGCCTTGGCTGGTATGTCGCAATCAACGCCAACAGCCAACTCCTGTTCATGGTCGCCCTGGTGCCGGCGATCTTTTCGTTACAGTTCAATTTTCCGATCCTGCTGGCGTTGTGCGGATCGCTGGACTCAGACGGACAATGGGCCGCCATCGCCACGCCGTTACTGGTGAGCGGCTTCGCCTGGGCCGCGATCAGTGCCGGCGCCATTGTCGATCACTGGAATGTCGCCACGCTCGGTACCGCCACGGTTATCGGTATGACAATTTGTCTCGCACTGTTATTTCCTTCGCGCGCGCCAGCGTTCACCGATACACGGCTCTTCCCTGTACGAAAATGAATAATTTAACGCACACCCGACCGTGGCGCACCTACTGAAACAAAGCCCCCACCGCCAGATTCCAGTCCATGGGACTGCCGTCATAATGAGTGACACAAGTATTGGCATCGATGAACAGGTCTTCGTAACGATTGCGCATGCGTTCCGTGAGATCCAGTGACGGCGGCAAAGCTGCACCAGGTTGGCCAGACTCGTCTCGCCACCCCGGCTCCAGTGTTCAATATGGTGACCGTCGATGTAGTGTTTGTGCGTGCAAGCCCGGAAACGGCAGCCTTGGTCCCTGGCTTTTAGGGCCCGTCGCATCGCCTGCGAGATAATTCGTGTTTTGCGGCCGATATTGAGCGCGTCGCCGTGTTCGTCCTCACTGAGAACACTGACCCCGGCGTCACAACACAGTCTTCTCGATGTTTCCGCGGAAACATCCTATTCCGCCCGGTTCGGTGATTTCCTGGCCCAGTTCTTCCGAGCGGCGATAGCGTGGGTGCCAATTGGTGGCGGTAAAAGCGGCTAGATTGTGAAGTTCCAGTCTTCCACATGAGAAAACCCTTCATACACTCGACGGTGCTGACTTTCGCAAATCTGCAGCAACGAGGAGCGATAGAACTTCACCGTGCTGAAGTCATCAAAAAACGTAATGTAGTACGGCTCGCATTCTTCGCTTTGAAACTGCTGACCGGTAAGCGCGGCGCGATGCTTGCGGGAGAACTCATCAACAGAGTCGCCGATCACCACACCGAAATGCTCCATTCCCATCTTGTAGACGCGTCGATGCACGGGGGGAATCAGCTCAATTGTTCGAACCTCGAATCCGGCCGCCAAGACCAACGGCGCTTCGAGTTGCATGATCGATATCGGGCGACCATTCCAGACATTCTCTATGTTGGACGTACAGAACCGTTCGATTCTTTCTCTCGTCCGTAAGTATTCCTGACCGGTCTCAGTCCTGCATGCCAGGTGACTTATTTCACATCCGCCGATATCAATTTGACGTTCGTTTAAACGGTCAAGTTGAAGCGAAAAGAACGCTTGGTAGTTTCCGATGATTTCTTTCATCGACGTCATAATTTCCGCTGGCTTGCTCAACTAATCCAGGAGTCTGTTCGCTGATATTCGCATCGACGAAGAACGGCAAGAATCATGGTGATAAACTACTCGAGTTGAAGTTTCAATCCGCAATCTATTGGGCGGGACACGTATCGTCAAACGATGATACCTGGCAACCTTCTGCTTCGGAGGATGCGGGCATTGCGAATACGCGCTTGAACGTAAACGCTTCAGAAGTGGGTCCGTTAGCGTCCAGCAGCGCCAGTTTTCGTTTACCCTCGTCGGCGGTCGGTCGATGACCCTCCGGTACCCACCACAGTACCGTGTAGGCGGCGGGGATTCGATCAAACCATTCTTTTCGCCTCGCCATTACCTTGCTATGAGCCGTTCTGTATACATAAGCGTGCAGAGCATCAACATTCTCCCAAACGGACATATTCACAATCATGTCCGAATCAAAAGGATGCTCGACGGCAATCGCATCGCCGGCTTCAGACATCAGTCGCCAAACGAAACCCGGTGCCGCGTCCGCTAATGCATTGACGGCATCCAGCTGTTCAACAAATCCCGCGAGCTGCGGGGAATCTATTGGTGCGTCGAGTCGCGCGACATTGAGCTGAGCTAACTGCCATCTGTTCATGCATTTGATCCTTTGCCGTAGTGGAATATATGGTCGACGAATATCGCCAGCGTAACATTTCAATCGCGGCTATCCGATCTCATTCTCGGCGATGACCAGGGCGGTTTTCCGTCTTCAAGCACGGTCTTCGCCAGGAATGCCCACATGTGCCCCGCATTGGTGTAGATGTTGTTTCGAAATTGCGGAAACTCTTCCTCCGAACTTTCGTGCCGATTATTCCTGGGCTCGGCGGGATACGGATTGGCAAGTCGTTTTTCGATCCACTCGTGCGCTCGCACCAAATTTGCGTTGTTGTCCGCTCCAATCAGATATCGGCCCCGTACCGGGCGTAGCGTGCGAAAACCTGGCTACCAGTATCGTCAGCGGCAATCGCGATATCCGAATTGAAGAACGCCAGCTACAACATAAACACGACCGTCACCAATTTCGCGAACGAAGAGTAGTACAGCTGCATATGCAATTCTCAACAAAGTGTGAAGACAGTCTACCCGATCAGATCAGTATACTATCCTCACAATAGCGAGTAGAGCTCGCAGAGACCGGTTCAAATACATCCTCGGAAACGGTGGGGATGGTGTCATTGAGTCACACGGAAAAGGATTCGAAGTTGACGTCGAGTAAACAAGCGACACCCATTGGACAACCCACGTTAGACTTTCTCACGTATCGGGTATTGCAACTCGGCGAGAATTTCGTCAAGTGAGCCTTTTGTATCGCCCTGGCTTTCCATTTCAAACCACCGCAAGATGGCGCTTTCGTGACGGACCATCGACTCCAGAATATCGCGATCTTCATCGGGCCCTGCCGCAGCGATCTCACGGAACCGGCTGAGAAATCCGTTGACTACTTCTATATTAGCCGTTGCAAAGTCCTCCCAGCTGCCATCGAGGTAGCCTTGAACGATGCCACCGACGTGTTCCAGCGGCATCTTTTCGGACAGCGACACGCCGTACTTATAGAGCAGCGGCCGCAACCTCGCCTTGGTTTCCGTTTCAAGTTGCAGCAGTGTCGCCAGGTGGTAACGGTCGCGGTCCGTTTTTGCCACCTCTAGCAGAGCCAGAGATACTGCCTCGCCGAATATCTCGCTTTCGATCAAATCGCGGAGGCAGGTGGGATAATCGACTGTAGTCATGTTCGGTTTCCTTTGGTCAACGAATTGATTTTTTTGTAGCTGACTTGCTGCGGTGAATCTGGCATCACTGATACTCGAGAGTCAACAAGGCCTGATTGCAGGTATATCCTCTACATCAGCGGATGCCAGACAATGCCATCACCCGGATCGGCTGGAAAAGCACTAGCCGAATTGATAAGCAAGATTCTCATGATATCGGGAATTCATGTCGCAGCAACGGCGGCATATTCGCGACGCTCGATGTCTGCACAAAATTTCCTGGTCCATTCAATCACCTCTACTGACTGCGACAGGTCGCCGTGATCTACACCATCCACTTCCATGAACGCCGCATTTGCATGATCGCTGCCATCCCACGCAGAAGCGATTCTTTCTCGGATGTCCAGCTGGCGATTGCGTTAAGGAGGTCCATTGCCGGCCCTAGCATAGGGTGCTTTTCGACGGATAGTAAGGGTGCGCAACACGAATGCGGTGCCAACGGTCGCAAGCGGTCATTTACGCCCATCCTAATCGAACGGATCGCGCAGGCGGCACGGCAATTTTTTTGCTATTGATCATTGCCCTCCCCGGAGCTACATTCCACCTCTGCCAATCGTCGCGCTACAGGCACAATCCGGCAAGTACCGGCGCGTATCTACACCCCTTTGCCGAATACGAAATTGAGGATTCTCATGAAGAACAGAACCTTGGCCATCGCCTTATGTTTGCTTGTCAGCACTGCCGCGACAGCGCAGGGCCTCGTTTACGTTAAGGCAGGCCATATGGTCGATGTCGTCGACGGCAAAATGCGCGCCGATCAGACAATCGTGATTCGAGGCGACCGTATTGAGCGAGTCGCTTCGACATCCAGTATTGACATTCCAGCGGGTGCTCGTGTCATTGATCTCGGCAATGCAACGGTGCTCCCGGGTCTCATTGATATGCACGTGCACCTGACCGGAGATCCTGACGCCCAGGGCTACGCAAACCTGGCCGCTTCAGTACCCCGCAATGCGCTGTACGGAGCTGCCAATGGCCGCCGAACAATGAACGCGGGCTTTACGACGGTACGCAATGTCGGCGCTGGCGGCTACGCGGACGTGGCGTTACGCGATGCGATCAACAACGGTGACGTGGTGGGACCGCGTATGCGGGTCGCTGCGCATTCACTCGGCATCACCGGCGGTCATTGCGACAACAATTTCCTGCCTGCCGAATACGCTGTGTCCTCCGGCGGCGTCGCCGACGGGCCTTGGGAGATTCGCAAGAAAGTCAGGGAGAACGTCAAGTATGGCGCAGACCTGACTAAATTTTGCGCCACCGGCGGCGTGCTCTCCAAAGGTACTACCGTCGGTGCGCAGCAGTACACACTCGAAGAAATGATAGCGATTGTTAGTGAGTCCCATCAGCGCGACCGAAAAGTCGCCGCCCATGCGCATGGCACGGAAGGCATCATCGCGGCCATTCGGGCCGGCGTAGACTCCGTCGAGCACGCAAGCCTGATCGATGATGAAGGCATTCGCCTCGCAAAAGCCAACGGTACGTTTCTGGTGATGGATGTCTACGTCGACACCTACATTCTCGAAATGGGTGAGGCGGCCGGTTTTCTGCCGGAATCGCTCGAAAAGGAGCGACAGGTGGGCCAGGCACAGAGAAATAATTTCCGGAAAGCGCATGCGGCCGGTGTTCGCATGGCGTTCGGAACCGATGCTGGCGTTTATCCGCACGGCAACAACGGCAAACAGTTTGCTTACATGGTGCAGTACGGTATGACCCCGATGGAGGCCATCCAGGCGGCAACGGTGAATGCCGCGGAACTGCTCGGCTGGCCCGGTGATGTCGGCGCAATCGAGTCCGGCTCGTACGCGGACCTGATCGCGGTACGGGGAAATCCACTCGAAGACATCCGCGAACTCGAGGATGTTCGATTTGTGATGAAGGGCGGAGAAGTCTTCAAGCAGTGGTGAGGTAACAAGAATGAATAGCAAAACAGGCACGGTATTCCTGCTCGCATCCTTATTGTCCATCACGGCCGATTCCGTGTGTGCCCAGGAGACTTCGCGGGAAGAGATTAACGAAACGCTGGATCTGTTTGCGACGCTTGATCGTATTTCCGGTGGCGAGGACGAACGAACTGCCAATGCCTATCTTCGCCGCAAGCTCAGTGAGTACGGTGTCGCTTTCGACTCCTACGACATCGAGCTTTTCCTGAGCCGGCCAATCGATGCGGGCGTCCAGGTGCTCGGACCGGACAGCCGTGTGTTTGATGCGATCAATCATGCGTTCTCACGTTCGACACCCGTCGAAGGGGTCGAGGGTGAACTCATCTATATCGGCCGGAACATGACCGCCGACCCATTCGATGCGCCGTTAATTGACTACGAAGAGATCGACGTGCGTGGCAAGATCGTGCTGGACGACGGTTACCCGGCACCGTATCGCGCATGGGCAACTGAGCAGGCTGGCGCGCTCGCGCAGATTTTCATAAATCCCGACAACCAGCTGCACAATATGACGGTGACGACGGTGTGGGGTGCTCCGACACCGGAAACCAGGCACCGGATACCGAATAACCCGATCGTTGCGTTGAAGCGGCCGGACGGCGATGGGCTGAGAGAGCGGTTGCAATCCGGCGAGAAAATTCACGTACGAGTGACAGGACAGGTCGATACGCGCTGGGTGCCCACAGAGCTGGTCGTCGCACGGATCGAGGGAACGGACGAGCCGGATAAATTCGTACTCGTCGGCGGACATCTGGATTCGTGGCACGAGGGCGTAACAGACAACGCAACCGGCAATGCGGCAATGCTGGAAATGGCGCGCTTGCTCCAGCAACATCGTGGCAAGCTGCGCCGCAGTGTGCGCCTCGCCTGGTGGACGGGACATTCACCGGGACGTTATGCCGGATCGAGCTGGTACGCGGATCATTTCTACGCGGACCTGAGCCGTGGTGCGGTGGCCTATGTCAACGTCGATTCGCCCGGGACCCGAAGCGGCACGCTTTACCGCGGAACTAACATGGCGGAGCTGGAAGACGTCAATCTTGCAGTAATTAAAGCAATGACAGGCCAGGAACTGGAGAGAACCGGCAGGCCGGGAAAAACAGCCGACGAAGCATTTGTTGGCATAGGCGTGTCGAGCATGCGCATGTCAAAGGCAATTCCGGCCGGTTCCTCTGATCGGGGCACCGCGGATGGAAGCGGCGGGTCCTGGTGGTGGCATGCACGCACTGACAGCCGCGACAAAGCCGACACCAACCTGTTAATGAAAGACGTCGAGCTGCTGGTAGCGATGGTGAACCGACTAGCATCGCCTGCGATCATTCCCTATGACTACGCCGATACGGCTGACGAGATGCTCGAAAAACTCCACGCGATCGAAAAGTATGACACCAGCAGGCTGGTTGCCGCCGTCAGGAGTTTTCGCACGAGAGCCCTGCGTCTCACGAAGGTCAATGAAAGTGCAGTATCGGACCCGATAGCGTGGAACACGGGCTTGCTTCGCATTGGCCGCGCATTGAACTCCGTCTACTACAGTACATCCGGCCCATACGACCAGGACAGCAATGAATTGATACCAAGATTCCCCGGTATCGCACGCGCGGCCGAACTCAGCGAACTGGCCCCGGATTCCGACGATGTCCGATTCCTGGGTGTCCGTCTTTTGCGTGAGGAAAACAGAATCATGGAAGGGATTCAAACGGCAATCGACACGGCCGATTCGCTGTTGGCAATTTCGGACTAGAGCCGCACC
This sequence comes from Gammaproteobacteria bacterium, assembly GCA_013151645.1. GTDB lineage: Bacteria > Pseudomonadota > Gammaproteobacteria > Steroidobacterales > Woeseiaceae > JAADHU01. Next base: position 232,579 of record JAADHU010000028.1, read on the forward strand.
CTCTTCGCAGGCTGCTAGAAAGCGTGGCCGATTTCAGTGACCGGTCCGTAGGCCGCCCGTTCCGCATACCAGACACCGCCGTCCTTGATGACGATATCGACGTAGTCCAGCACTTCGATGTTACGCAACGGGTTGCCATCGACAATGATGATGTCGGCCAGCTTGCCGGGCTCGATTGTTCCCAGTTCATCGAACTGACCGAGAATTTCCGCATTGGTCTTTGTCGCCGCTGAAATCACCTGGATTGGCGTCATGCCACTGTCGACCAGTGCGGACATTTCACGCCACATCGCTTCGGTGTGCATGTTCAACGGACTCGCCGCATCGGTGCCAACACCCATGTATGCACCGGCTTCGATGAACTGGCTGGCTGATTTTTCGGCATTGCGTGTTTCCTGACCAATGCCGTGCATGTAGGACAAGCGGTGAAAATTTTCGAATGATGAGATGAATTCTTTGTAGATGTCTGCCGGCATATCCTTTTTGTAAACCGGATCATACAGGCGCTCGGGAAACGCAACGGTCGCCGGGTAGACCCAGATCCGATGTGCAATGGTTTGCACGACAGGAATGTTCTTGTGCGCTATTTCCGACAGCAACGCATCGTCGTAGGGCGGATTACGTGCCGACCCGACGTGCTGAAAGACATCCACACCGGCGTCGATGGCATAACGAATTGCGACGGGATCGTATAAATGCGCATGCACTTTGACACCGGTTTTGTGCGCTTCATTCACTACCGCAACATAGTCTTCTTTAGTCAGTCCAACCCAGACCTTGATGACATCGGAACCGCGCTCGATCAGCTCTCTCGTTCGTTGTGCGGCCTCACGGGGAGACTTGATGATGATTTCATATTCATCCGGAACGGTGTCATAGTCGAGACGTGTAATCCACGGGCCTGATACCGTCAGTCGCGGCCCCGGAATCTCACCGCGCCGAATACGTTCGCGAAACTCGAGAATCTGAAACGGTGCGCCGAGATCGAGTCCGCTGGTTACGCCGGCACGCATCATCTGTTTCGCTGCGATCGTCATGAACTCGTCAATACGTTCCATGCCACCCATGAACTCGTAATACCGTTCGTAAGATCCGTGGCCAGTGAGATCGATATGCATATGCGCGTCGATGAGCCCCGGCATGACCGTTTTGCCGCCGGCATCGATGATCACGGCGTTATCGGGAATCACCGTATTGTGCTTCTGGCCAACAGCCGTTATCCGCCCGTTTTCGAAGACGACGACAGAGTGATGAATGGGCTCCGCCTCGTAGCCGTCGAGCAGCATGCCGCCAACAATTGCGACCGGTACATCGGGCCGCAGAACTTCCTGCGCTGACGATACGTTAGTGGTGAAAATGAGAAAGAGAAAAATCGGTTTGAATTTCATAGTCGCAGCCCGTTCGTTTTCTGCCATTGTAGCTGTCTTCCAGCACTTTGCGAAAGAACGTCATCCGCAGCGAAGCACTGGCAAAGTCTTACGCGACGATTCCCTGCCGGCCAAGAACTTGCTTAACGCGGTCAAGCTGCTTGCTGTAGTTTTTCCACTTGTGGATAGACGAACTGTAAATCGGACTGCGAACCTCAACAGCGCTGGCGGTAGTGGCGACCGTATTGAGCTCGTGAAAGGACATGCATTGATCTTCCCATTCCAGGTCGCAGTAGGCCAGTAGCTTTCTTGTCTCCGTTTCCTGATCGTGAACCAGGTCTTCATAGCAGATATTCAGAATTCGGCCAGGAAGAACTTCATTCCAGTGTTTCATCAGGCGGTCGTAAGCAACATAGTAGCGACTCAGGTCATCGAGATCGTAAGAAAACGGATAGGCTGCCTTGAAAATCATTTTGTACATCGAATAACAGGCATCCATAGGATGCCGATAAACGTGAATTATCTTTGAATGCGGTAGAGCCATGTGAATCAATCCCACGTACAGGAAGTTTTGCGGCATCTTGTCCGTAAAGTGCGCTGTCTTACCGGACAGATGAGCCGTACTTTCCAGGTAGGCTTTTCCAAGGGCCGTGAAGTCCGAATCCAGCGTTGCAGTAACGAGTTCTTCGATCGGAATCTGTATCGTCCCGGCTTTCGCATAGATTGGTCGCATGAGTTCGATCGCGAAATTTTGCAACTCGCCGGCAGACGAAATACCGCTGTGACTACTCAGAATTCGTTCGACCAACGTTGAACCGGCACGTGGAAGACCCAGAACAAAGATCGGTTCCGAAGAGTGGTAGCCGTTAGTCTTCGACAACAGGTGTTTCGAGCCAATCGCGTCGGCGATCACCTGCATCTTGTGGCAGTCCCGCTCAACGTCATAGCGCATATTTTTCCGCCGACAGTTCGCACCGCGTTTCAGATAATTGAAAGACCGATCCCACTGCTGCAGATCTTCAAGTTCTTTGGCAAGCGCATAACAAAGCAGCATTTCATCTCGCCAGCCAAACGAGCCGGCATGGAGCAAGGCTTCCATTTCCTCAACATGGTTGTTGTCTGCTGTCTGGGTTCGTAAACCACTGCGGGCGTAGTATGTTTCGTAGTCTCGGGGACGATATTTGATAGTGCGGTCAAAACACTTTTCCGCAGCCTGAAACTCCCCGGAAAACCTGAGCGCGGTGCCAAGATTGTATTGGTGCGTGGCGCTATCCGGCGCTTGGTGTACCGCACTCTGGAAACATGCCAATGATTTGTCGAAGTCGCCTGTTTTGGTGTACGCAGTCCCGAGCGTTGCCATAATATCGACACTCACCGGATGGAGGCGCAGCGCCTTGTCGGCACAGGACCTTGCTTCCTCATACATCCGGAGAACAGCCAGTGTATTGGCCTTGTGAGCAAGAATACCAGCACTGTTGGTATCGAGTCGTTCTGCGATTTCTATATATACGAGAGCTTGCTTGAAGTCGTTCGCGGTAGTGGCAACAGCGGCTCTCAGTGACCAAGCAGCAGCCGACTCCGGAAAACGGTCCGCCAGCGCGGCAGCCAAATCTCGTGCATTGCCGAGGTTTCCGGATTGCAACTCGCGTGTGGCATCGGCGTAAGTCGACGATGCGCGGGCATTGCAATCGGCAACTCTGGTCAGCTCGCCGTTAACCATCGTTTGTGACCTTTGGCGACGCGTTTTATCCGTTTAAAGACACGACCCTGTGCTTCGAAATCATTGCGTGTGATACGTAAATCGAATTCCATAGCTACGCGGACGTGTGACAAAATAGAACTGACCGACAGGACCGTTTCGTGCCGCTGGAATGCCACCCGTCACGCCCAATTCATTGAAGACGTTATCGACAAAACCGGTAACTGACCATGATTCCGAGGATGCATAGAACGTTGCCGATGCATCCCAGATCGAGAAACCATCGATTTCGAAGAAGCGGATTCCCTGAAAGCTTGAATCTGCCTTACTGCGATAGAAACCGTTGAGGTGATAGTTAACACTGGAAAATGGTCCACCTGTCATTGGCTGGCTGTAATCGAGCGTCAAGCTTGCCATGTTTTTAGGCACGCCGGGCAATGAATCGCCGTCACTCCCTATACTACCGTCAGGAGCCGCAAAATCGGCAGTCAATTCTGCGCTTGTATAGGCATAGCCAAAGGTATATCTCAGCTTTTCGCCAAGTGTACCGTAGGCCTCCAGTTCGAATCCCATGGTGCGCGCACCTGCTCCGTTAACCACGGCAGGATTGCCGAAGGGAGTAAATGTATCAATCTGCGGATTTTCCCAGTCGATGAAAAAGCCGGCAACCGTGTATTGCATGCGGTCATTCAGGTTGCCTTTGATTCCCGCCTCCCAATTTTGCGCACTATCGGGCTGAAAAGTCAGTAGCTCGGGCGGATCGGGAAAGAAAGGGTGATTCAGTAGTGCAATATTAGCGCCGCCGCGACGATACCCTTCGACCCAGGTGCCGTAAATCATCGTGTCATCATTAATGTTGTAAGAAGTATTCAACTTGAAAATAACATCATCATCGTCTTGCTGGACATTGAGAAGTATGGCGCCGTTCGGGTCGACGCCATCGGATGCGCAGTAGTAACCACACTGCGGCAGAAATTCGACCAGATCCTGTTCAAACTCTGACGAAAATACACGGGCACCCAGTGTTACCTGCCAATCGTCATTGAATTGGTACGATAGTTCACCAAAAACGGCCAGGTCCCGCACATCAATCTTGCGATCGAATATTGCATTGACCTCCGTATTGTTAGCGAAAAAATAAGCAGGCGGATCGCCAGGGAGCCGCGGGAGATTATTCCATTCCGGCGCGCCGGGCACATTGTAGAGAGACAGAACTTTAGTTTGAACGTCGGAGTAAAAAGCGCCTATCAGCCAGTCAACCTTTCCGTCACTGTTTGATACAAGCCGAAACTCCTGAATCAGGCCGCTGTCGTCGGTAATGCTTTGTTCGGGTGCCACGACCCGCGGAAATGCAGAATAGTAGTAAGGTTCTACGTTGACAGCCCAGAAATCCGTGTAGTCAATGCTCTGGTCCGATTCGTTGCTGTAGTAGGACGTCGCAGACGTCAGCGTAGCGAATCCGAAGTCAATACCGACCTCCAGAGAACCAACATTGACATCACGCTCGTAGGGTTCCGGCGTTGCATGATATTCAACATAGTCGGCGCCACTGCCCGAAAACGGATTTTGTATCTGGCGCCCGTCAGACTCATCGCTTTGAAACATATAAGTCATCACAACGTCGACTGCATCGTTCGGCTGGTAGCGTATTGCTACCCGACCGTAACGGCTGTCGTTGTCGTTGATATCTTTAACCGACTGGATGATCGGCGCGGAGTTTACGAGATCAGTCGGGTCCGCCGGCAGCGCTGCACCGGATGCGTCGAGTTGATAACGCCCGTTCGCATCAATAAAACCGCCGATTGTCTCGATACCGGCGTTGATACGCAGCGCCCACTGATCACTTAAGGGGATATTCAGCGTACCGCTGATATCGTAACTCTGCTCGTCTGATTCGCTCGTCCAGAAAGTCCCACCGCGCAAACTCGCGGAGAAGGCCTCGTTGTCCGGCCGGTTGGTGAGAATCTTTAACGTGCCTCCCATGGAACCGGAACCGTAAATTGTGCCTTGTGGTCCGCGCAAAACTTCGACGCGTTCGATATCGTTAAATTTCAGCGGAAAGAAAACCGGCGTTTCGTTCAGATAGGTTGAAATCGGGGCGACAGCAACATTCGGAAAATCAAACGAACCGATCATTGCATTGGCATTTATGCCGCGGAGGATAATGTTCGGATTGTTGCCGCCAACCCTCGCACCCTGATCGAGGTAGGCGACACCAGGCACCAGGCGCAATAAATCACCGAGATCAGCGACGCCGGCCCGTTCAAGGTCATCGGCCGACACGGCACTGATGTTATAGGGAATGTCCTGAATGGATTTCGCGCGCCGGGTCGCGGTCACGATAATTTCGTCCAGAGCCTCCTGGGCGAACGCCGGCCCGGATTGCACGCCAAGCGCACTCATCGCAGCAACGGCGGCAAAACCACCGGTATTGCGTGCAGACTTTGCTGGTTTTCGTCGGATTCGACGCGCTTTCTGGTGTTTGGGTTTGCTGTTCCTTATTCGTTTCGACATCTTGCCCCCCCCTGTCCCCACATATTTATTCAGCGGTTACGCGACGCTCGCCATGCGTTCGTCATCGTTAGGTCAGATTCCAGCATAAACCGAATGATTATTCAATATTTTTACCGGGCTGAAAGAAATCAGTGCCATCAGCCAGCTTTTATGCGGGCTGAGCGATACTACGGGGCTTCTACGGCTTTGGTCATTTCCTGATTTTCAGCACGATGCGGCTCGAACAAGGCAAGAATCATGCGCTTGAGATCCGCCAGTGTCCGTTCGGCTCGTATTTGTCGCTGCGACACAATGACAATCAGTAATGTGTGACTGAGCTCCAGATAGGCACGACCCAGACGATTCAACTCGTTGTCGCTCGCCTGGAATCCCAATCGCTTGAGCATCGCCATCATCTTGGAGATTATCAGGTTGTCATGTTCCGCATCCAGGTGACGCAGCTCCGGAATAGCGCTCAACGCCAGTGCCAATGGCAGTACGGCGCGCTGATTTCGGTACACAACCAGAAGCCGCTCAACCGTTCGATCGACGAATTCTGACAACGTCATGTTGCCGATATCCATATTTTCGATTTCCTCAACGGCCCCCGTCATTTCCTCCAGCCACATCGTTCCGAGACGATTCAAAATGGCATGTTTGTTCGGAAAATAGTGATACAGCGAACCAACGGAAATATTCAACTCCTTGGCAATCATCAACGTCGTGAGACTGTCGATACCAACCTCTTCCAGCAATTTCGCTGTGACGTGGAGTATCTGTCGGCTACGAATTTGCGCCCTTTGCTGACGCGGGTATCTCCGTGGCTGGAGAAATTCGGACTTGATTCTGCGGCGAGATGGCGACGTTGGCACGACTTCCTCCAGGAGAATGAATGACGACGCGAGCGCACCGTTCGGACGATGATCTGAACAAGCTGAGCCGTCTATTCAGTCACACAACAACCTTGACCATGCGCGGGGTGGCACTTTACCGCCTTTAGTCCAACAAAGTACAACCCGATGCACGCCAAGTTTAACGCTATAGCAGTGGCGAATGAATATCCGACTCAGCAGCATTACATTAGGCGCTTGAAGCAGCCGTTCATCCCGGACTGGTTCATTGACCGGTGAGGACCCGCTAACTAGCCGTAGAAACAGCCGAATTCATCCCGATCAACCAATTCAAGAAAGTCCTCAATTCTTCGTACTTCCGACGCCGGTTGGTAACTGTGCCACTTTAAATCGGCCCGTTGCCAAAAGACTTTCCAGACTCCACGACTCTTGACGAACGTCGTTTTCGCGACAGGTTGTTCCATTTTTTCGCCAGGAGCTCCTCGCCATACCGGCCGAATTTCGAATATTTCTACGCTCTGACCTTGTATTCGATAGCCCAGATCCAACTCCGGTCGAATATCAGGCGGTGGTCTGCGTTTATCGATGTACCGTTTGACCAGTTGCTCGCATCGCTTCGTTTCGAATTCGCTGATTGCCATGAAATTGGGGACGCTTGCCAGGCGACTACCCAGTCTCCCTTATGAGGGCAGCAAATTCTCTGGGCTGCTCCAAATTCGGAAAATGACCGCAGCCCGCAAACTCATGTATTTCACAGTGCGGCACATGCACACGCAAGCTCTCAAAACTGGTATTCCTGTGAGACCAGTCCTTATTTCCCCAAACCATCGTCGTTGGTACTTCTATATCACTCAAGTCACTGTTACCAACATTACGCATGCCCTGTACGATGCTCGCCAGGCAAAAGCAGCCCCCCGAATGAAGAGCCGACAATGCGTGCTTCACAAACTCGTCTTTTTGGGGCGTGTTTTTCGGTAGCGACATGTCGAACCATCTGGAGGCTAACTGGTTCGACATAGCGGCGCCAATAGCTTGACCGATAAATGGAATACGTAGCATTTTTGGAATGTTGCGATCTATCCATTGACTTCTCATTTCATGCAACGAGGGTGTCTGCGCGAGCACTAACCTGGAAACCCGCTCCGGATAATGTCTCGCCATTGAAATTGCGATATAGCTATTCGAACAGGAAAACGACAGGGTTGCTCTCTCGATATCAAGCGCATCAAACACCGATTTTACAATCCTCGTACCGTGCTCAAGGCCGAAATCGTAGTCCAGTTCAGGGTACGAAAAACCGAGACCGGGCATATCGAAACATACCACCCTGAAATGAGGTGACAGTTCAGTGATCAAACGCTCGAAATGCTCGATGACACATGGCCCATCGGGAACCATGACTAAAGCTGGTTTATTACCTCCGGTATCTTTGACCCGAATCTTGCCAGAGTCTGTGTCAATGATATTGGTATCATCAGACCATGATGCCATTGCACGTTTTGACGGCCGACGAGAAATATAGCGGACGCCGTCCAGGACATGGCCGTAACTCATTGGTGTTTCTTCAAGATTGCTGCCCGACGACCTGCGTCAGCGGGCGGCCGCAGGCCAGTCCGGCGCGGCATATTGCGCGAACCGCATGCGCTGATTAGATGCCTTTATGCCAACCAACATTCTAATGCCCCACCAACAATTCCGCGAACTCCGAGGTTTTCTACTGACGTACCCCGAAAACAATAAAAGGTCCCTTCTTTCGGCTCGTAAACCAGCCAGTATCCATTCGATTTCGCGACACAATAACCTTGAATAGTATCACCTGGCGTTTTTCCTTCAAGACCGGGCTCGAGCACTGTTGCCTTGATAACAAAGGGTTCACATTTACATTTTCGAATGGATCTTATCGCATCTTCAATATATTTAGCCGGATCATTTACATGTTCAGTGAATACCGCCCTTGTGTCGCTAAAACTCTCTTCCAGTGCTTTGTCCAGTCGATTTTCATCCATGTTGCATCGAACCCTGTTGCTCTGCCTATGTGAAACTTCGAATCATAAATTCGACCCAGCCACATGGTTGACTCTTAGTGTTCCAAGACCGCTAAACTCATCCTCTATCCACTCACAGCCACAGCTTTTGCCATGGCAGAGAGTGTCCCTCGGTCAAGTTTGGCTACTTTGTAGATGGTTAGAAGCACCATTTAGTAAGGCGCATAACGATTTGATTTGTTGAGCGTTTCAAAAAACTGTTTCGCCTTCGGCTTGTTCTCCAGTGCTACCAGGAAATCCGCTGGCACTTTCATTTCACTTGCCACACAGGACAGTGACTCAATCACGACATCGTCCCAAGTCACGCTTGGAATACCAGTCTTTTTCTTGAATATCTTCACCCACAGCTCACTTTCGGTGGCGTGATTCACCTTGAGCCACCGGCCGAGACCTTTCGGCGTTGCAAAGGTCATGATTCTCGCTAGGTCGGGTTCAGACATGAAACTCGATTTTCTTCGGCCTAACGCCTGTGACAGCGACGGCCAACTTGTTGGCCGTCCGGCACCTGTGTAGCAGGTGCGCACTGCTCACACTGGTCGTGTGTTACTTGCACTAAACCAAACTCTATTTCTGACGTCTCTACTTCAAATTCGACAGAATACTCAATACTTGCTGGCACTTGATACCAATCTCCGACCGTAAATCTCTCTGTTTTTCCAAAGATGGTCAAAATTAGCTCGCCTCGCGTGATAATGCCAACGTTGTTTGTTTCGTGTGCGTGAGGAAAAATTCTGGTGCCTGGCGGATACGAAGCAAACAGAACTTCGCAATTCTCCGCCTTTAGTCGGTAAACATCGAACGGACCGTCAAATGGTGGAAGACTGCGAATTAGGTCTGGATAGATCATGAGCGCTATTGGTACTTGAAAGACACGTAACGCCTTGAATAGCGGCGCCAGGGCCGCGCAGCGGGTTTGGCATCCGTCTGCCTCAACTTGTTATGTTTTAGAATGCGGATTTCAGTTACTTCCGGATTCTCGTCCATTTCAGCACCCTCTGTATTCAGGACCTAGAGCTATCGTTTATTGGCCCTTTTTTCCTTTTTCTCATTTCGCTTTTCTTTCAAAGTTTTTTCAGGCTTCTTTTTTGCTGCCTTTTTTGCATCCTTACCCTTAGCCATAAATCTCTCCTATATTGTTGTTAGCTTGATATTAATCGTCTGTTACGCAGACTGTAAAGGCAGCAGCCGCGAGCTAACGCGCTGCAATAACAGCAGTATATCAAGAAACCGGATGGTCACCGCAGAGGATAGATGGACAACGAAACTACAGCTTCTACAGATAAACACGTGTGGTTACACCGCGACCGCCGTATAACTCACGTGAATTAATTGCCTGGCTCAGCTGATACGGTCGATATAGGATTCACCAGTCCGGACCATCCGGATTCGTCACGGCGATAATGGCGACTGGGCAACACGCCACTATTCGGGAGCATCACGATCGAACGAATAGACCTGCTTTTTACGACGTTTGCAGCTAATGATCATCGGCAATGCCCTGGCAAAGTCGGAATTGTCGAGGCGAGCCGCGACCTGCGTGGTTGCAACACAGTTTTCACTGATTTTGTATTCCAGATCGCCGAAATTATTCACGTAACCGGTAACGTCCTCCTGCGTTGGCGGCAACCGCGCACGCACGCCATTGGTTATCGGCAGGTCGCCCTGCATGCTTGACACATAGCGTTCGTACCCTTGCTCCAGCAACCAGCGTTTCAGTGCCTTCTTGTCGGACTCTTCCGTCAGCTTACGTGCCTCAGCCAACCAGTCGATACCCTGAGTGCGTTCTTCTTTTTTGGAATCCGCATCGGCAGGCGCATCATCGTCCGAAGCCAGTTCGGGCCCTTCAGCGACTACGTCCGCTGCAACGGGCGGTGGCTTTTTTTCGACAACTTCCGGTACTTCCGGGACCAGAGTATCCGCCGGTTCCGGCGGGCGAATATCGCGGCGCAACTCGATAGCCTGAATCATGCGAGTGACGATACGGTCATGTTCCCCCGGCAGAATCAGCCGTGTCATCAGGTACAATAATGCGATTGTCACCGGCAGCGCGATCGCCGCTGAGGACGCAAATCGTTTGATTTCGGAGCGGCGCTTTCGATTCATGCTGGAATAGCCGATGGATGTTCCTCATCTGCCCAATACAGACTGAGGCTCTAGCCAGGGATGCCCCGATCTCGAAAAAAGTCGCACAGAACATTCGCCAATACCGATTTCCGGTCAAAAGGCGTCAGTGACTGAACAGGCCGGTAACTCAGCTTACGTGAGGCATTGCAAGCGCTCAAGTTCGTTGCTGCCGAAGCCACTACCTGCTCGTCGCTGGCCGAAAGACAGGACGAAGAAAACGTTTATAGATGTTAAGGTGTGGCCGCTTCCGCTTAACGTCAGTCCGCCGTTAGATCTTACCGGCTTGCTTGAGGAAACAGAATGATTCTGCCTTCCTGCGCGCATTGCATAGCGACGTTGTCCGTGCCGAAACGTTAATGAATAGCGGTGTGAAAGCTTTGCGGGAGAATGCGGAGAACCTCGATCAGGCCGTATCCGCTGCATAACTATCCAGCGCTTGTAAAAATCGTTTTCTCTGCACGTCGTCAATCCACGCCACTTCAAACGCATTGCGACTTAGCTGCACGATTTCATCTCGGGTAAAATCACCCTCTTCCTGCAACGCGATGAAATTATCGTTCATGTAAGCCCGGAAATACGCCGGATCATCTGAATTTACCGTGGCTTTCATGCCCTTTTGCAGCATCGTGCGAATTTCAGTCGCCGTCAGCGACTGCACCACAAAACGATTCGATACCGGACACACTGTTAACCCAAGACCGCGTTGCGCTATCTCGTCGCACATCGCCTCATCCTCAAGCGCATTGACACCGTGGTCGATGCGATCGACCTGAATGTCATTCAGGCACTGCCACAGGTGAGCAACGATGTCTTTTTGGTTGACATCGCAGTGCATGGTGAGCTTTAACCCAAGCTCGCGAGCACGTTTGAAAACCTCTGCAAATTTCAGCGGGGGGTTGTCCTTTTCATCGGAATCCAGACCGACACCCACGATCCGCTCAAGATAGGGTCGCGCCATTTCCAGATGCTCCATGGCCGACTCGGCGCTCAAATCACGCAAGAAGCACATAATCAGACGGGACTGGATGCCAAGATTTTTCTCCGCATCCAATTGAGCACGATGAATGCCATCGATCACCGTCGCGAACGCCACGCCCCGGCTCGTGTGCGCCTGAGGGTCGAAAAAGAGCTCAACGTACAGCACGTTTTCGGTCGCCACTTTCTCGAAATACTGATAGGCCAGTTCGTAAAAGTCCTGCTCCTCACGCAAAACGCCCATGGCCGCGTAATAAATGCTCAGGAATGATGGCAGATCGTGAAAATTGTAGGCATCGATCACGTCCTGCGGGGTTTTGTAGTCGAGCTCGATGCCATTGCGCTGCGCCAGCGAAAAAATGTGCTCCGGCTCCAGCGTGCCTTCAAGGTGCACGTGCAACTCAGCTTTCGGCATTCCCTCGATAAATGATCTCATTCCGGTCGCCCCTCGTTGTCGGTGTGTTTTCTGTATCATTGGCAAGCTTAGCCAATTTTCCTTTACAAGAACAATCACCCTATGGACCCACTTAAGAACCTGCTGGATATCGTATCGAGTCGTCTGGCTGACTATCCGCTGATCGCAACGCTGATCGGTGTCATTCTCCTTGCAATCGTCGCATTGATTGCCGATTTCATTGCCAAACGTCAACTGGTCCGTCTCTTGCGCGGCCTGGCAAAGCGAACACGCAGCACCTGGGATGATGCTCTCATCGGTCAACGGGTCTTCAGTCGCTTCGCCAAGATCGTGCCGGCGGTCATCGTGATGTTTGGCGCGAAATGGATTCCGGGTCTCTCGGACGGAATCCTGCAGGTCATCGAAAACGTCGCACTGGCCTACATGGCGCTGATGATCATGCTAGCGCTCGGCGCCCTGATGAATGCGGCCAACAGTATTTACGAACAATACCCGGTTGCCAAAGATCAGCCGATCAAGGGCTATCTCCAGGTCGCAAAGATCGTTCTCTATATCGTCGGTGCGATTCTTGTCATCTCCGCGCTGCTCGGCCGCTCACCGTTGCTGCTGCTTAGCGGCTTCGGTGCACTAACCGCGGTGTTGATGCTGGTTTTTCGCGACACGATTCTCTCGCTGGTAGCGAGTATTCAGTTGATCGGCAATGACATGGTGCGCGTTGGCGACTGGATCGAAATGCCGGAGTCCAACGCCGACGGGGATGTGATCGACGTTGCGTTGCACACCATCAAGGTGCAGAACTGGGACAAGACGATTACCACCATTCCGACGTACAAATTGATATCGGAATCCTTCCGCAACTGGCGCGGCATGAGCGAATCCGGGGGCAGGCGAATCAAACGCTCGCTGTTGCTGGATCAAAACAGTATTCGCTTTCTGACCGATGACGAAACGGCGAAATTCAAACGATTTGCCTTACTCAAGGACTACATCGAGACGAAGCAACAGGAGTTGTCCGTCGTTAACGCCGCACTGGACAATACTGAGGGTGCTAACGTCAACCTGCGCAGATTGACGAATATCGGTACCTTTCGGGCCTACGTCGTAAATTACCTGAGCAATCGGACTGACATCAGTGAGTCCATGACATTTCTCGTGCGGCAATTGCCGCCCGGCGCCAATGGACTACCCATTGAGATCTATATTTTTTCGAATACGACGGAATGGGTTGCCTATGAAAATATTCAGGCTGATATCTTTGACCATCTACTGGCAATTATTCCGGAGTTCGGTCTGCGCGTTTATCAGAAGCCGTCCGGGATGGACGTCAGGGCGCTGGAAGGTAGTCCTGGCTTAGGTACATAGTGCCGGTTTTACGTTCATCAGTCGCGCCTCAGGAGACGCTCCTACAGGTTTTTTCGTTGGCACTCCTGTAGGAGCGTCTCCTGAGGCGTGATCCGGACCAACAGTGTCCCGCCGACGGCCAGCCTCGACCCTCTTAATTCTCGTACTGGTAAAACGCCTTCATCGCGCGATATAGCAGGTGCACGTCCACTTTGGAACTCACCGCATAGGTGGAATGAATCGACAACACCGGTACGCCGTAGTCGATGACTTCCATATTGTCTTTCGACAATGAATTGCCGATCGTGCCACCCGAGGCCCTGCCTTTGTAAGTCGCCGTTTGCCACGCGACGCCCGCATCATCGAGATAAGCGCGCGTCCAGGCGATAAATTCGGAGTTGGCGTTAAACCCGCCGCCGTACAACTTGAAATTGACGCCGTGACCGAGGCGTGGTGCGTTACCCGCTTCCCATACTTCCGGCCAGGTGGGATGAATGCCCGGGTTGATATCCGACGATACGACCTTCGTGTTTCGTAGCGCTCGTCGCAAGTCGTGATCGCTATAAGCGTCACCTAGTCGACGATAGATCAACTCACTCATGAGATCGACGAGGTAGGTCGACTTCGCGCCCGTATTGTTCACGTTGCCAACTTCTTCATTGTCGACCAGAAACGCGAATACCGTACGTTGCGGCGTGCCTTGTTCGATGATCGCGCGCAATGCAGCGTATGACGACAGCTTGTCATCCTGGCCGTAAATGGCCATCAGACTGCGATCGAGACCGACGTCGCGGGGTGCCATCGCTGGCACCAGCGCCAACTCCGCTGAAACGAGATCATCTTCCTCGATACCGTACTCCGTCTGCAGATAAGTCATCACCGCGTTGGAAACAGAATGTGTTTCATCCGGCAACGAAGCAACGATAGGATCGAGTTCTTCGCCGCCGATGACGTCTCGATTAAGACGCTCACGAAAATCCTGATCTACGTGCGGTGACAGATCGGGAATGATCATGACCGGATCATCGGGATCGAGACCCACGGATATCTGCACCCGCGAGCCGTCTTTCTTGTCAACGTGTCCGACCAGCGCCAGCGGCAGATTGACCCATTGGTAGTTCTTGATACCACCGTGTCGATAGGTCTGGAAAAGTGCGAAACCTTCTTTTTCGTAGAGCGGACGACCCTTCAGTTCCAGCCGTGGAGAATCGATGTGTGCGCCAACCACACGGAATCCGTCCATGAAATCGCCGGAACCAATAACGATAAGGGTGATCGAGCGGTCCCGATTGATATCGTAGAACCGGGCGCCCGGCTGCAGATCGCTTTTGCCTGTCAACTCCCTGAAACCGGCCTTACGTGCGATCTTGACCGCCTCGCTTACAAAGCTCACCTCCGTCTTCGCGCGACTCATGAATGCCTTGTAGTCCTCCGCGAAGGCCAGAACTTCTTTTCGCTCTTTGGCGCTCAGATCAACCCAGGCCGGTTGCGGTCCCGAATCTTCCGCTTCCTGGGCGATGGAAACGGTACTGATGGTCAGGGCGATTGCCGCCAGCACCAGCGAAGCGAAACAACGGAGTATTTTTGTCATGAAAAATTCCTGCGAGCTCTGTTCAAGAGACTGTCGAATTGTCTATTTGTCGGATCAAACGTATCAGGGTAGAAGATTCGAAATAAAGATTGCCATTATTCCCAGCGGTACCACGTACCGCATCAGGAAACGCCACACACGAAAGAGTCTCGTATCCTGCAGGTGCAGCGATTTCATGGTCATGTCTCTCGACAAGAACCAGCCGATAAATATGGCATACAACATCGCACCGGCGGGCATCAATACGTTGGTAATCGCGAAATCGAGTAAATCAAACGGGGTCATTTCGCTAAAGCGATGAACGAACCCCAGTGGTCTCGAATCTTCGAACACGTTGAATGACAAGAGCGTCAGAAAGCCGACGAAGAATATCGCGATGCCGGTAATGATGGCCATTTTCGGGCGATTGTCGTCGTTACCTTCGACGAATCGACTGACGCAAACCTCAAGCATCGAAAGCGAAGAAGATAATGCGGCAAAGAAAACCAGTGTGAAAAATATCGTGCCAACAATCGCACCGCCGGGCATGGATCCGAACGCCGTTGAGAGCGTCACAAATATCAGGCCAGGTCCCTGTGCAGGATCGAGATCGTAGGCGAAGACAATTGGAAAAATCATGAGCCCGGAAAGTAACGCGACCAGTGTATCGCCGACCGCAATAATGATCGATGATTTCACGATATCCACATCATCGGGCAGATACGCCGCATAAGTCAGCAGCGCGCCAATGCCGACGTTTACAGAGAAAAACGCCTGCCCAAACGCTGACAGCGTGACCTCTGGCGTAATCTTCGAAAAATCCGGCTGGAAGAGAAAAGACACAGCCTGCGAAAAATCGCCCGCAAACATGCCGTATATCACCAGGCCGACCAGCATGACGAACAATGCCGGCATCATGATCGTGACCGATTTTTCGATGCCACCCTTGATGCCACGGGCAACGATGGCGACCGTTGCAGTCATAAACAGGGCGTGCCAGCCGATAAGCACCATCGGCCGATGCAGAAAATCGTCAAATACGTTGCCAACCTCTGTCGGCGTCAGGCCGGTAAACGCGCCACTGGCGGTCTTGATAATATAAGCAATCGACCAGCCTGCAATAACACTAAAGAAACTCAGGACAAGGAACATCGTGACGATGCCCAGCCAGCCAACATACTTCCAGGCCGGGCTCGCCTTTATTTCCTCAGCGACTTTCTTGAAAGTATTCGGTGCACTCAATCGGCCGTGACGACCGAGCATCATTTCGCCGATCATCACCGGTGTGGCGATGAGCACGATGGCAAACAAATAGACCAGGACGAACGCAGCGCCGCCGTTGCTGCCCAGCATGTACGGAAACTTCCAGATATTGCCCAGACCGACCGCCGCTCCGATCGCCGCGAGCAGGAATCCTGCGCGCGAGGAAAACTGTTCATGTACGTGCGTGGATTGCATAGGATTCCTTTTTGACGCCAGACAAAATCGCCAACTTGGCGACGATACGATATTCAGCGGTTATTTCAGAATGGCCGTCATCTTACTCGATTCAAGGGAATTGGGGAGGATCGCTTGGAATAAATTCGTATACTGTCCACCGGACATTTCGGGTAACGAGGAAAATGCATGATTGATCTCTACACAGCAGCGACCCCCAATGGATGGAAAGCTTCGGTGGTTCTTGAAGAAATGGAGTTAGCCTATGAGGTCAAACAGGTGCGAATTCTGGAGGGTGAGCAACGTAAGCCGGAGTTCCTGGCGATCAATCCCAATGGCCGAATTCCGGCCATCGTCGATCACGATGCCGACGACTTCGCCGTTTTCGAGTCCGGCGCCATCCTCTTGTACCTGGCGCGAAAAACGGGTCGCCTCATGCCATCGGATGCCAAGGGCGCCTCGCTTGTGACTCAGTGGCTCATGTTTCAGATGGCGGGTGTTGGCCCCATGATGGGACAGGCGAACGTCTACTTTCGATACTCCGAAACGAAAATTCAATCTGCCATCGACCGTTACCAGAATGAGTCGAAACGACTCCTGACGGTGCTGGACACGCGCCTGGCCGACAACGAATATCTTGCCGGGGACTACAGCATCGCCGACATCGCCAACTGGTGTTGGGCGCGCACGCATGTTTGGTCTGGCGTTGACATCACGGACCTCACAAATTTGCAACGCTGGCTGGAGACGCTGGCAGCGCGACCGGCCTGTCAGCGTGGCGTTGTGATTCCTGAGGATGTCAATAAGCTGCTGGCGAATGACAATTCCGAGGAAAAGGAAAAGTTCGTGGCCGGCGCACGCAATATGGTCAGCGAGTAACGGCGAAGGTTGTGTCTTTACAAATCGAGCAACTGTGCAGCGCGGTCAATGGCATCGTACATTTGCAGGATATTTCGCTACGGTTTGATCCGAATTCGTTCAACATTCTGCTCGGTCCCGCAAGGGCGGGGAAAACCAGTTTGCTGCGCCAGATTGCAGGTCTCGACCCGCCCGACAGCGGCCGCATGCTACTGCACGGTGCGGATATAACCAGGCATGGCGTTCGCAAACGCGATGTCTCGTTTGTTTATCAGGAGTTCGTCAACTACCCCACGCTGAGCGTATTCGAAAACATCGCCTCACCAATGCGCGTGCGCTCGGAAGGCCGGCAGACGATTGAGCGCACGGTGCATGAGCTTGCGGAGTTGCTGGGCATTGGTGGTGTACTGGACCGTCACCCACCGTCGCTATCCGGCGGGCAGCAGCAACGGGTGGCCATCGCAAGAGCACTTGCCAAAGATGCCGAGGTCATTCTGCTCGATGAGCCATTGGCCAACCTGGACTACAAATTACGCGAGGCACTGCGCCGTGAACTGCCCCGACTGTTTGCCGGCAAAGGGAAAATCGTCGTCTACGCGGCAACCGACCCCAATGAAGCATTTCTGCTTGATGGCAATACCGTCGTAATCGACCAGGGTCGGATTCGGCAGGTAGGTCCGGCCGCATCTGTTTTCAGAGCACCCGACAATCTGTCAGCCGCGAGCATTTTATCCGAGTTCCCGATCAATCTTCTGGACGCCAACATCAGAAACTCAAGCTGCGTCGTGGGGAACAAGCTCACTTTCCCACTGCCGACACATATGCGGTCACTGTCAGAGGGCGACTACACACTGGGGTTTCGTGCCGAACAACTGGCTTTTGAAGCACGCACACAGTCCTCGGTTGCGTGCGCGGCCAAGGTGGCGGTAACCGAGATCACCGGCAACGAAACCATCGTACATCTGGATATGGCCAATCGACCTTGTGTCGCCGTCGTCGAGGGCACAAGTTCTTTGAGAGCGGGCGAACAAATTACGATGTACCTGGATCCAGGCGGTCTTTTCATGTTCGACAGCAGCGGTCAAACCGTCGCCTCGCCAACCCGTTCGGCGCAACGCTAGTGGCGCAAATCGAAACAACAGGTCTCTCCCACTCCTATCAGCCGCAACCCGGCTATCCGCAGGACTTCGTACTCAAGAAACTCGACCTGAATTTACTCGACGGCCACGCATATGCATTGCTTGGACCGTCAGGTTGTGGAAAATCGACACTGCTGCGAATAATCTCCGGCCTGCTCCAGCCTACGCAAGGACGCATTCACTTCGACGGAAAGGATGTCACGCATCTGGACGCCCGGCAGCGCCATGTCGCCGAGGTTTTTCAGTTTCCGGTGGTCTACGAGACCATGAGTGTGTTTGACAACCTTGCCTTCCCGCTCCGTAATCGTGGACTGGACCGGGAAGCGATAGCAGAACGCGTCGCCGATGTTGCCCGGCTACTGGATCTGACAGAACAACTTACCCTGAAGTCTGCGGCGTTATCGGCCGGCGCCCGGCAACTTGTTTCCCTGGGCCGCGGCCTGGTTCGAACGGATGTGAACGCCATTCTTTTCGACGAACCCCTGACCGTTATCGATCCACAGGAAAAATGGCACTTACGCACGCGATTAAAACAACTGCACCGGCAATTCGCCTTGACCATGGTTTACGTCACTCACGACCAGACGGAGGCACTCACGTTCGCCGATACTGTTATGGTCATGCACAACGGTCGCATCCTGCAGTCCGGATCGCCGAGCGAACTGTTCGAGCGGCCCGAACACACGTTCGTGGGTCGGTTTATCGGTTCTCCCGGCATGAATTTTCTTCGCTGTCAGTTCGATGGCAATGCCGCGATCATCGGCGATCAGTCGATACCGTTACAGAAGTCTTACAGCGCGGACATTGACGATCATTCCTGCGAGCTGGGTTTTCGCCCGGAAAGTTGTACGTTTTCCCGTGATGGAAGCGGCATTGCCGCACAACTGATCAATGTCGATTGCACAAGCCGGCGTAAAATCGCCTACCTGGACGCAGCAGGTTCCAGCATCTGCGTGTCTCTACCGGCCGACCAGGATATACCGGCAGACAGTCACCGAATTCGAATCGACCCGCAACGAGCGTTGCTGTATTCGGCGGACCGACTCGTGGAAGAAAGCCGGTGAGCGTGGCTAAACGCAATTACCCGAAAGCGTGGCTGCTGGTATTGCCGGTTGTACTGATGGTGGCATTCAATGCCGTGATTCCGCTGATGACTGTCGTTAATTATTCCGTCCAGGATACCTTCGGCAACAATCAGTTTTTCTGGGTCGGGCTTGAATGGTTCGAGGAAGTGTTGCGTTCCGGGCGTTTCGGCGATGCCCTGGGACGCCAGTTGCTTTTCACCACCCTGGTGCTGCTGATCGAGATACCGCTCGGTCTGATGATTGCGCTCGGCCTGCCGAAAAGCGGTTGGCGGGCCTCCTCGTACATGATGCTGCTCGCGCTGCCGTTGTTGATTCCATGGAACGTCGTCGGCACCATTTGGCAGATTTTCGGCCGCGTTGATATCGGTCTGGCGGGTTCCGCCATCAACGCCGTGGGCATCGACTACAATTACACGCAAGACGCGCTTGATGCCTGGATCACGGTCATCGCCATGGATGTCTGGCACTGGACCTCGCTCGTCGCACTGCTGTGTTATTCCGGACTCAAGTCCGTACCGGAAGTGTACTACCAGGCGGCCGCGATCGACGGTGCATCCCGCTGGGCAATTTTTCGCTACGTGCAACTACCACGATTACGGCAGGTGCTGATCATCGCTTTCCTGCTGAGATTCATGGACAGCTTTATGATCTACACGGAGCCCTTTGTAGTCACCGGCGGAGGCCCTGGGAACGCAACCACGTTCTTGTCGATCGATCTCGTCAAACTCGCACTCGGTCAATTCGACCTTGGGCAGGCGGCAGCCATGTCACTCATCTATTTCCTGATCGTTCTTCTCGTGTGCTGGTTGTTCTACACAATCATGTCCGTGGGCGACAGCCAGCCCGATACCCGGCAGTGATCGCGATATGAAATTCAGGAAAATCCTTCCTCGGGCCCACGTTATTTTTATTCTCCTGCCGGTTTACTGGCTGGTCAATATGTCGTTCAAGAGCAATCAGGAGATCTTGTCGACGCTCAGCCTCTGGCCGCAGGATTTCACGCTGGAAAATTACGCGACCATTCTCACCGATCCGAGTTGGTACTCCGGTTACATCAATTCGCTGATTTACGTTCTTCTTAATACCGTCATTTCGGTAAGCATCGCACTGCCCGCTGCCTATGCTTTTTCCCGCTACCGTTTCCTGGGCGACAAGCACCTGTTTTTCTGGCTGCTATCCAACCGCATGGCGCCGCCGGCTGTCTTCGCCTTGCCGTTTTTCCAACTCTATTCGTCAATCGGCTTATTCGACACACATCTTGCCGTCGCGCTGGCACACACTCTGTTCAACGTGCCGTTGGCCGTCTGGATTCTGGAGGGATTCATGTCTTCCGTGCCCAGGGAAATCGACGAAACGGCACAAATCGACGGCTACTCATTTCCGCGCTTCTTTACGAAAATATTCGCACCAATGATCGCCTCGGGCATTGGTGTCACCGCTTTCTTTTGCTTCATGTTTTCCTGGGTCGAGTTGCTGCTGGCCAGGACCTTGACGTCGGTCTCCGCGAAACCTATTTCGGCCATCATGACACGCACGGTCTCCGCCTCCGGACTTGATTGGGGCGTGCTCGCCGCTGCCGGTACCCTGACCATCATTCCGGGGATGCTGGTCATTTACTTCGTCCGAAATCATATTGCCCGCGGCTTTGCCATGGGACGGGTGTAGGCGACGTGATCGACTTGTCATGGATGGCCTGGACAGGGCCGACGGCCTTGTTTTTTGCCAGTATTGGTCTGGGTCTGCTGGCAATGACGCTTTGGCAGTTGCTCTCACCCTCGATCGAGCGCGCAAGCGTTTTCGGCATTCGCACCACTCGCGGTGACCGGTTTTTCGTTTCGCTGCTCGGCAGTGCATTCATCGAGCTCGGCTGGATCGGTTTGCTGGGTGATTACTACATCGTCTCGGCGAGCGTGTGCCTGCTGTACACTTGGGTGGTATTCCGCTGGTTCTGAATACCCGGGCTTTGACAAATACACCAACCATGGATTCGTGGTGGTCGCGCCTCAGGTGACGCTCCTACAGTAGAAGCGTCACCTGAAGCGCGACCCGATGATGGTGACTGGAGATTTTAATGCGACCGATTTATGTTCTATATGTTGTCTGTATCTTCGGATTCATCACCCTGCCCGTAGCCGCGCAGGAATTGCCGGATGCCGCCGTGAGCTGGGTGGAAAACGAATTTCAACCCTCGACGCTGACCCGGACCGAGCAACTCGAAGAAATGCACTGGTTCGCCGACGCGGCGAAACCCTATCGCGGTATGAAAATAAACGTCGTTTCCGAAACCATCACCACACACGAATACGAGTCGAAGGTGCTGGCAAAAGCGTTCTTCGAAATCACCGGCATTGAAGTGATGCACGATCTCATTGGCGAAGGCGATGTCATCGAAAAGCTGCAAACGCAGATGCTATCGGGAAGAAACATCTACGACGCGTACATCAACGATTCTGACCTGATCGGTACCCACGTCCGCTACGATCACGTCGTACCATTGTCCGATTTCATGGCCGGCGACGGTAAATCCGTCACGAATCCACAGCTGGATATCGACGACTTTATAGGCCGGGCGTTTACCACCGGTCCGGATGGCAAACTTTATCAGCTGCCGGATCAGCAGTTTGCCAATCTTTACTGGTTTCGCTACGACTGGTTTCAAAGAGACGATCTGAAAACACGCTTCAGGGATATCTATGGCTATGACCTCGGTGTGCCGGTGAACTGGTCGGCCTATGAAGACATTGCCGATTTTTTCACTAATCGCGTCCGCGAGATCGATGGCAAGCGCGTTTACGGCCACATGGACTACGGCAAGAAAGACCCTTCACTCGGATGGCGCTTTACCGATGCCTGGTTATCGATGGCCGGTACCGGAGACAAAGGGCTGCCCAATGGCAAACCCGTTGACGAATGGGGTATCCGTGTCGAGGGTTGTCGGCCGGTCGGATCGAGTGTAAGCCGGGGCGGCGCCGTCAATGCACCCGCTGCTGTTTTTGCACTGACGAAGTACGTCGACTGGTTACGGGACTACGCACCACCGGAAGCCGCCGGCATGACTTTCTCCGAATCGGGTCCCGTACCGGCGCAGGGAAACATCGCGCAACAGATATTCTGGTATACCGCGTTTACCGCGGACATGACCCGACCCGGCATCGCCGTTATGAACGATGATGGCACACCGAAATGGCGCATGGCGCCATCCCCGCACGGCCCATACTGGGAAGCCGGAATGAAGCTCGGCTACCAGGATGCCGGTTCGTGGACATTGTTCAAGTCAACGCCACTTGAGCGTCGCAAAGCGGCCTGGCTGTACGCACAATTCACGGTGTCGAAAACCGTCTCTTTGAAAAAAACGCACGTGGGCCTGACGCCGATTCGGGAGTCCGATATTCGCCATGAATCCTTCACGCAACGTGCGCCGGAACTCGGCGGCCTGGTGGAGTTTTATCGTTCACCGGCAAGAGAGCAATGGACCCCGACTGGCACCAACGTGCCGGACTACCCGAAACTGGCCCAGCTCTGGTGGCAAAACGTTGCCGATGCGGCCTCCGGCGAGAAAACGCCACAGCAAGCGATGGATGCCCTCGCAAAGGCTCAGGACCGGGTCATGATGCGACTGGAACGCGCCGGCGTGCAGAAGACCTGTGGTCCGAAGCTGGGCGATGAACGCGATCCGTCCTACTGGCTGGGTCGCCCCGGCGCGCCGAAACCACGGTTAAACGATGAAAAACCGCCGGGTGAGACGATTGACTACGATGTGCTGATTCGCAGCTGGGCTGTCGCGGATGCCGTGCCTTCGAGTTGATCGAGACAAGCGCTAGCGTCAGCTTGGGGTCGCGCCTCGGGAGACGCTCCTACAGGAGTGCCAATAGAACAACTGTAGGAGCGTCTCCCGAGGCGCGACCCCGAACTAAACAAAGTCCCCGCTCTCGAACTACCGCAAAATCACATTTTGAAAAACTGCAGAATCCACATAACGGCGATCACGACCTGCGCCAGGAAAAACGCGAACCGAACCTGTACTGCGAAGTTGCTGGTTGACGCCAGGTGGATGACCGCTTGCAGGACACGCGCGCCGATAAAGTAGTAGGCGAGCCCGTCGGTGATTGCGGTCGCATCGATCGCGATAGCGAGCAGCAGCAGCCCGCCAAAAAACGGAAAACTTTCATAGCAGTTTGCATGTGTCCGACACAGGCGGACCGCAAATGGCGAGACATCCTGACCGCTCGGATCGAAGCTGTTTGGCGCTTTGACACCTTTCAATGTCAGGCCGACCCGCAATATACCCAGCGTGCCAAGCAACGCCAATGTCAAACTGATGAAACCCAATAGGGCGGTAGTGGTTGGACTCATAGTCTATTTCCCCTGATAAAGAATTCGCGCCAAGTCGGCGGATTTAACACCGGCCGGAGCGTATCCGCAAGTCACCGTCCCGAAGCAACGCTCGGAATGCCCCTTTGACTTATATATAGTGTGCCTTTCGACGGTCCGGATACCGTCGCGCAAGTCGGAGTCATTGAATGAATGTGGGACAAACGCTGAATTCGTATATCAACGGCGAATTCGCGGACAGTGGAAAATATTTCGACAATACCAATCCGGTCGATGGCTCGTTGATCTGCAAAGTCTCCGAAGCAAGCAGGGAACAGGTTGATCAGGCCGTCAAGAGCGCCCGCGTGGCGCTAAAATCGGAATGGGGCGCGATGAGCGTGCAGGATCGTGCGGCACTCTTGCACCGCGTCGCTGACCGCATGGCAGAACGGGAAGCAGAGTTTATCAGTGCAGAGATAGCGGATACCGGTAAGCCGCTTGCGACCGTCAAAACCATCGATATCCCCCGCGGCACCGCCAATTTTCGCTTTTTTGCGGATCTGGTCCGCTATCAGGGGGAAGAGAGCTTCAGGACCACCACACCCACGGGCGAGAACGCGCTTAACTACACGGTGAGCAAACCACTCGGCGTCGTCGCGGTCATTTCTCCCTGGAATCTGCCGCTCTTGCTGTCGACCTGGAAAATCGCTCCCGCTCTGGCCTGCGGCAATACGGTCATTCTGAAACCGTCCGAGGAGACACCCTCAACGGCTACACTGCTCGCGGAAGTGATGCATGAGGTGGGCGTTCCAGCCGGCGTTTTCAGCGTTGTGCATGGCTTCGGCCCCGACTCTGCTGGCGAGTTTCTAACCTCGCATGACCAAGTAGACGCCGTGACCTTCACGGGCGAATCGGGGACGGGATCGAGAATCATGCAGGCGGTTGCGCCAACCGTTAAACCTATTTCCTTTGAGCTCGGTGGAAAAAACGCCGCGGTCGTTTTCGCTGACTGCGACCTCGAAGAGGCCATTGCGGGTGTTGCGCGTTCGACCTTCACCAACTGCGGCCAGGTCTGTTTGTGCACTGAACGAGTCTACGTGGAACGCCCTGTATTTGAACGCTTTGTTGCCGGCCTGAAAGAAAAGGCCGAGGCACTTTGCATTGGCCGACCGTACGACGAAGGCGTATCCATGGGGCCACTGGTTTCAAAAGGCCATCAGCAAAAAGTAATGTCTTATTTCGAGATCGCGCGGCAAGAAGGCGCGACGTTCGTCACCGGCGGCGGCGTGCCCTCGTTCAATGATGACAGGGATCAGGGGGCCTTCATTGAACCGACCATACTCTGCGACCTCGGCGATCAAGCCCGGTTTAACCGTGAAGAAGTATTCGGACCGGTTTGCCACGTATCGCCGTTCGACACCGAGGCCGAAGTCGTTGAGCGCGTCAACGATACCGTTTACGGACTTGCGGCTTGCATCTGGACGCAAGATCTGGATCGGGCTCATCGAGTTGCGCCACAAATAGAGACCGGCATTGTCTGGGTCAACACCTGGTACCTCCGCGACCTGCGAACACCGTTTGGCGGCATGCGACTATCGGGTATCGGTCGAGAAGGCGGCCAGCATTCATTAGCATTTTATTCCGAGCCAACCAACATATGCATCAAACTGAAGTGAATAGCCGCGCTAGTTTCACCATTGCCGGTGCCGGTCCTGTCGGCGCATTGCTGGCCGTCGTCCTGGGTCGGCGCGGCTACAAAGTGGACCTCTTCGAATCCCGACCGGACTCCAGGAAAACCAGTGTCTATCAGGGCAAGTCGATTAACATTGCGCTATCGGACCGCGGCTGGCGGGCCATGGAGTCGATCGGCATAGAGGCGGAAATACGCGAAGACGCCATCGCCATGAAGCGGCGGGTTATCCACGACGAGCAAGGCAATCTTAGCTACCAACCTTACGGTCGAGACGGCGAGGCAATCTGGTCCGTTTCTCGCGGGGGTATCAACGAGCGCCTGCTGACACTCGCGGAGGCAGAAGCCAACGTCCAGCTGTTTTTCGAACACAAACTGGTCGGACTTGACTTCGCAACAGCGCGGGCAGAATTTCAACAGTCCAATGGCAGCCGCGTGGACATTGAATCGGACTTTCTGTTCGGCGCGGACGGCGCCTACTCGAAAGTTCGGCGACTGGCACACGATACGCCACGATTCAGCTACAGCCAGTCCTACATGCCGCAGTGCTATATCGAGCTGAATATCCCGGCCAATGAGGACGGCACGCATCAGCTGGAAAAAAATGCACTGCATATATGGCCGCGCAAACAGTTCATGCTGATCGCCCTGCCAAACCCGGACGGCAGCTTCACCTGCACCCTGTTTCTGAATTTCGAGGGAACGCCGTCGTTCGAGGCCCTGCAGGATCGCGCCGACGTGGAACAATTCTTCAACAGCTACTTTCCTGACGCAATGCCCTATCTGCAAAACCCCGTCGATGAGTTCATGCAGAAGACCGCGGCACCGCTATTCCTGGTGCACATCTATCCCTGGACGATTAACAACAAAATCGGCCTGATCGGCGATGCCGCGCATGCCATCGTGCCGTTCTATGGCCAGGGCATGAATTGCGGCTTTGAAGATTGCCGGGAACTGAACGATCTGATCGAAAGCTGCGACCACGACTGGGGTCGAATTTTCCCCGCCTACGAACAGGCTAGAAAGCCTAACGGTGATGCGATCGCTGAATTGTCCAAACGGAATTTCGTGGAAATGAGCGATCTTTCCGGTGATAAAAACTTCCTGTTGCGAAAAAAGATCGAAGGCCGTTTCCAGGAAATGTACCCGGATTTGTGGACCCCGTTATATTCAATGGTGACGTTCTCACCGGAAACGCCCTATTCGGTCGCATTGGAAACCGGCGATCGGCAAAAACGAATCATGGATAAAATTATGCAACTGAAGAACATCGAATCGGAATGGGAACAACCTCAAGTCTACGAACTGCTCCACAAACTGGTGCAGGAACCATCGGGAGTCGCCCGATGAGTACGGATAACAAGAATTTCCGTGAACTGGAAGACAGCATTCATACCGATATGAAAGGTCGCATGAGTTACGGCGACTATTTGAATCTTGACGATATTTTGAGCGCGCAAACAACCGTGTCATCGCAGCACGATGAAATGCTGTTCATCGTCATTCACCAGGCCAGCGAGTTGTGGCTCAAACTGGCTGGCCATGAACTCGTCGCGGCAATCAACTATGTAAAGGCATCGGATTTTCGACAGGCTTTCAAAGTCGTTGCTCGGGTCAAACAGATCCTCAATCAATTGACGCATTCCTGGGACATCCTCTCGACAATGACGCCTGTCGACTACATAAAGTTTCGACCATCGCTGGGCAATGCTTCGGGTTTTCAGTCCTACGGATACCGACGACTGGAATTCCTGCTCGGCAACAAGAATGCCGATCTGATCAAGGTACATGAAGGCAATACGGCCGTCGCCGAGGAGCTGAACACACTCCTCAATCAACCTAGTCTGTATGACGAGGTGATCCGAAAGCTCCATGCATCGGGCTTCGACATCGACGCTGCATTGCTCGAGCGCGATTTTTCGGCACCTTACGTACTCAACCAGTCCGTCAAGAAAGCCTGGCTGCAGATTTATAAAAATTCGGACGAGTATTTTGAACTCTATGAACTGGCGGAAAAACTGGTCGATATCGAGGATGCATTTCAACAATGGCGTTTCAAGCATATGTACACAGTGCAGCGAATTATCGGGCTTCGCCGCGGCACCGGCGGTTCCTCCGGTGTGCCCTTCCTTAAAAAGGCGCTCGATACGAGCTTCTTTCCGGAGCTGCTCGACCTGCGCACCGACCTTTAGCCTCGACGCTCATGCCACGCTATTCCTCGTTTGACCAGGCAACGCTTGACCGCGAGTATTCACCCAGCAGTTGCGTGGACGACATTAACGTTTATATCTACGAATACGTGCGCGCGAGCCACAAAGCTAAAGACGCCGCTGTCGGACAAGGCACCTGTTTGAGCGACCTGGGCTATGGGGAGAACAGCGACGAAACGCTTGATCTTTTTCTTCCGGACACTGCCGCGGGCGCACCTTTGCACATCTACATCCACGGCGGCTATTGGCAAGCGCTCAGCAAGAACGAATCCTCCTTTGCGGCGCCGATGTTGCAGCAACACGGCAGTTTCTTCGCCGCAATCAATTACAGTCTTGCGCCGGCCGTCCGTTTGACGGAAATCGTTGCGCAGAACCGGCGCGCGATCGCCTGGTTATACACTCATGCTCACGAATGGGGTTTCGACCGGGAGAGAATTTTTCTGTCCGGCAGCTCCGCCGGCGCTCACCTCACCATGATGATGCTGTTGACTGACTGGACACGCTTTGGATTGCCTGAAAATGCGATTAAGGGAGTATGCGCCGTCAGCGGAATCTACGACCTCGAGCCCATTCGCCTGTCGTACGTAAATGAATTACTGGGACTGGATCACCAGGAAGCGCAAGCCAACAGCCCGATTCAGCAGGCGATTCGTAATCGATGTCCCGTCATCCTGGCCTATGGCGACAACGAGACGGAAGAGTTCAAACGTCAGACAGATGATTACCGGGGGCTGTTGTTACGTGCGGATGAGGTTGTTAGCTTTAAGGAGATCGTTGGCCGAAATCACTTCGATGTCATTCTGGATTTGACGAAATCCGACTCATGGCTTTCGCAGCAGGTTTTGCAACAGATGGGGTTGGTTTAGTCTGCGTTGCGGAATCGTGGTCCATCGGTCGCGCCTCAGGAGACGCTCCTACAATCTTGTTACGCCGTCTGAGCGTCTCCTGAGGCGCGACCCAAAGCCGATTCAGGCGGCCATCCGACCTACCCCGTCAACCATCGATCGATCGTGCCCCACAGCCATTCCTTAAAATGTTGCAATCGGGAGCGACGCAACCAGAGTTTGTAGTGGATCTCTTCACTATGCTCGAAGTCTTCCGAGAGCATTTTCCGGACGTCAGCGGCCAACGCCGGCGCCTCTGCTTCCTGATTAGCTTCCAGATTCCAGCGAAAGTTCCAGCGATCCATGTTGCTTGAGCCGACAGTGCACCAATCGTCGACCAGCACAACCTTGGCGTGCATGAAATGTTGCTGATATTCAAAAATACGCACGCCGTGCCTGAGCAATCGGGCATAGTATCGACGACTCGCATGACGTACGGACGGATGATCGGTCACCGGCCCGGGCAAAAGCAGGCGAACGTCTTTTCCCTGCAAGGCCGCCCGACGTAGGGCACGGCGAATTTTTCCCGATGGAATAAAATAGGCGGATGCCAGCCAGACGCGCTGCCGTCCGTGCCGGATGCGATTTAACAAGATTTTCTTGACCTGCAATCGCACGCCACCGCTCGTGTACACAAGCCGGCCCGGCTCGCCGTCCTGCCGGGCCGTCGCCAATGGCTCTGGCGCATTCGCATTGTCAGCCCAGCGTCGCACATTCTGCGTGAACAACGCCTGCCAGTCTGCGGCCGTGGTACCCCGCACCTCCAGCATGCAATCGTGCCAGGCCTGTTCGCCGACGAACGTATCCGCGATTCCCGTGCCACCAACAAACGCGGAACGACCGTCGATCACCAGGAATTTGCGGTGCGTGCGGAACAGGTTGTATTTGAGTTTCCGACCGAAAAGCGCGAAGCGCAACGGGTTATAGACGGCCAACTGAACGCCTCCCTCGCGCAGTCGCGCACGATCGGGCTTCGAAAGCCCGCGCGAACCGAAGCCGTCGATCAGCAACTGTACATTGACGCCGCGTTTCGCCGCCCGCAAGAACGCATCGATGAACTGAGTGGCAGTGAGACCGGATTCCATGATGTAGATTTCGAGCAGGACATGGCTGCTCGCTGCATCGATCGAGCGCAGCATCGCCGGGAAAAACTGTACGCCGTCAATCAGTAGACGATAGTGCTGATCCGGGCGCCAGGGAAACTCTTCGTCAAATGTGTGCGGATCGAGGTCCATCTACCTACAGGCTATTTAGATCGGGACAACCAGAACCACCATACGATAAAACCAATCAGAAACAACCCTATAATATTTATGATGAGCGTATTCATAGCCAAGTCACCTCGATGAATCGCTGGGCTTGAACAGGCGCAGGCGATTCGCGTTGCTTACGACCGTCAGCGATGACATAGCCATCGCCGCGCCGGCGATCATCGGGTTGAGCAATACACCGATAAACGGGAAAAGTGCGCCTGCGGCAATCGGAATTCCAAGTGAATTGTAGATAAATGCGCCGAACAGATTTTGCTTGATATTGCGCACCGTTGCCCGCGATATGCCGATGGAGTCCACCACGCTCAGCAGGGAACCCCGCATCAGCGTGATATCCGCACTCTCGATAGCCACATCCGTTCCGGTACCAATCGCAAAACCCACGTCGGCACGTGCCAGCGCGGGGGCGTCATTGATGCCGTCGCCGACCATGCCAACCAACTCTCCCTGAGCCTGCAACGCGGCAACCTTGTCGGCCTTTTCCTGCGGCAATACTTCAGCGATAACTTCGTCGATTCCCACTTGCTTCGCCACTGCTTGTGCGGTCACCGGGTTATCGCCAGTCAGCAATACGACTTTCAGACCGAGATCGTGCAGGCGACGAATCGCTTCGCCTGAGTCCGGTTTGATGGCGTCGGATACGCTGATAATGCCTGCCGCCTTGTTATCGACCGCCATGAACATAGGTGTTTGAGCCTGACGCATCAGTTCCGATACCGCGTCCTCCAGTGGGCTTACGTCGACGTCACGATCGCACATCAACTTGCGATTGCCCAACAATACCGACCTGCCATCAATCGAGGCTTCAACACCGTGGCCTGCGATTGCGGAGAAGTCATCGATCGGCAACAACGCTATTTTGCGCTCAACCGCCGCCGCTACGATCGCTTCGGCCAGGGGATGTTCCGATCCTTTCTCGATACTGGCGCTCCACGCCAGCAGCTTTTCTTCCGTCCAGTCGTCGAGCGTCAGCACCGACGTGACACTGGGACGCCCTTCTGTAACCGTTCCCGTCTTGTCCAGAATAATGGTATTCAGTTTGCCCGCCTGTTGCAGCGCATCGCCGTTGCGAATCAGCGCACCGAACTCGGCTGCCTTACCCACGCCCGCCATGATCGAAATCGGCGTCGCCAAACCGAGCGCACAGGGACAGGCAATGATCAGAACGGTCATAGCCGTCACAATGGCGAATGTCATTGCCTGATCGCCACCGGAAAAATTGACCCAGGCAAGAAATGTGACAATCGCAATAATCAATACGCTGGGAACGAAAACGGCGGCCACTTTATCCACCAGTCGTCCGATCGCCGGCTTCGACGCCTGCGCGGTACGAACCATTTCAATAATTTGCGACAACGCAGTATCTTTACCAATCCGTTTCGCCTGGAAAAGGAATGAACCGGATTTGTTGATAGTGCCCGTCACCACCTCATCACCCGTCT
Source organism: Gammaproteobacteria bacterium (assembly GCA_013151645.1). Taxonomy (GTDB): domain Bacteria; phylum Pseudomonadota; class Gammaproteobacteria; order Steroidobacterales; family Woeseiaceae; genus JAADHU01. The sequence continues at coordinate 263,786 of JAADHU010000028.1, forward strand.
GCTTTTTCACGGGAAGCGGTTCTCCGGTCAACATCGATTCGTCGATGGTCGAACGACCATCGACAATGACGCCATCAACGGCAATGCGCTCCCCGGGACGCACCCGCAGCGTGTCATCGAGACCGACGTCTTCAATCGGGATATCTTCCTCAATACCATTGCGCACCACACGTGCCGTTTTTGGCTGCAGTCCGATCAAGCGTTTGATGGCTTGCGAGGTCTTGCCACGCGCCCGCATTTCCATTGCAGAACCGAAGTTGATCAGCGCGATAATAATAGCCGCCGCTTCGAAATAAGCGTGTTGCGCCATCGGCGGCACGAGATCCGGCTTGGCGATGATAACCATTGAGTACAACCAGGCCGTACCGGTGCCCAGGGCGATCAGGGTATCCATATTGGCATTGTGGTTCCTGGCGGACTTCCAGGCACCGACGAAGAAGTGGCCTCCGGAATACACCAGGACGACGATCGTCAGCAATCCGATACCGAGCCAAAAGAGTCGGCCACCGCCCGATGCGAAGGTCGGTAGATAGCCCGCCATGCCGAGAATGAATTGCGGAAATCCGATGATGGCCGCGACACCTGCCTTTTTTAACAGCGCGCGATAGTACGCGAGTTCCGCCGCCTCTTTTTCCGATTCGTCTTCCGCGCTGACCAGTAGCGCCGCATCGTAACCGGCGGACTGAATCGCGCTGATGAGCGACTCGACCGAAACATCGCCTTCCACCGTCGCCGTATGTTCTGCAAAATTGACGTTGGCAAGCGTGACCCCGGCAGCACCGTTTATCGCATCTTCAACGGAGGATACGCAGCCCGCACAACTCATCCCGGAGATGGATAGGCGAATGGCCTCACTCATGCAGACGCGTCTCTGTGATCGGCCGCCATTTCCGTCGCTTCGAATCCGGCATTTTTCAGTGCAGCAAGCAAGACCGGGAGCTCCGTGTCCGTCTCTATTGACGCCGTCTTCGTCTCCAGTTCGACCGTGGCACTGGTCACGCCAATGTCATCGCTCAATGCCTTTTCGATGGCGGATACGCAGCCGTTGCACTTCATGCCGGGAATCGACAAACGAATATTCTGACTCATGATCTATCACCCTGTTCTTTGCCATTTCTACCATGAGACACTATGGGTCAGCTCACGGAAACCGAGTTACATTTTATTGGAAAATATTTGCACAATTCACACTTTATCGATCGATTTTCGCTGCCCCGCGTCGCGCAACCGTTTGAAGTGTGATGGTGTCAGGCCGGTAACCTTCTTGAATTGCCGACTCAGATGGGCAACGCCACTATAGCCCAGCCGATAGGCTATCTCGGTCAATGTAAGTTCATCGTAGACCAGCAGTTCCTTGGTCTTTTCGATCTTCTGACGAATGAAATACTGCTCAATGGTGACACCTTCGACGGTCGAAAAAAGATTACTGAGGTAGCCGTAGTCATGATGCAGGCGATCACCCAGAAATTCGGAAATTTTCATCTTCACCGACGTATCCTGCTGTTGTACGAAAGCGATCACCTGCTTCTTGATGTTTTCAATCAGCCTGCTTTTCCGGTCATTAATCAGTTCAAAGCCCAGTGCTTCAATCCGGCATCGAAATTGCTCCAGTTGAACGGCATCGAGTACGCCGTCTCCGAAATCCACCTCTCCCAAAGTGACGCTAGCCGGACCCAGCGACAGATCGTCCACAACGTTCTGAACGACGAAATTACAGCGATCACACACCATGTTCTTGATAAGAACTTTCATATTCGTGGCAACTGCTCGTGCCGCCTGTTTGAATCGTACTCGATCTTGTCACCGTCAAAGCCGCCAAAAAGGCGGCGGTGCGCCTGCAGCGAAAACTCGTCTGCCCGCGATTCGTAGCTTTTCACCCAGTCGATCAACATTTGCAAATTCTCGTCCTGTGCTTCCGCAGACGCATATTTATGCGGCTCCCAGGGTCGGGCTCTGCAATTTTCAACACATTGCTGTGTGCCGGGGTTCAAAAAAACAAGCTGCGAACACCGGCTGATAGCCGCTTCCAGCAAACTTGAATAACAGCCTTCGATGACCCAAGCATTGTTTCCGTCCATGAATGAGGCCAGATCCTGCAGGCTTTCGTCAACGGGCCGCCTCGACATCGGCGAGTCCTTCTGCCACGCAAGTGTATCCAGGTCCAGGTACGCCACGCTCTTCTTCCGCACCCATTCGCGCGCATACGTCGACTTGCCCGAACCGGAGTTGCCGATAATAACAATCCTGATTGCCATGAGAACCTGCCTTTAGTTTGGCACCGAAACCCGACTTACCGGAGAACGGCTGCTCTGCTCTGCGCTTCGCCGGGCAAACCGCGTATACTAATCATCGCTTCAATCGTTTAGTGTACGCTTCGTTGCTGACAACGGTAATGCTCTGTTGGCCGGATTTGAGCGGAACGCCGATGTTCTTATAGAAGACCGTGATCGATAACCGAGCGACAGCTGACCGTCATTTTCAAGATTCCAGGAACCTCATTTTATGACTATGAATGTAATTGGAACCGGTGTCGGGCGCACCGGCACGTATTCATTGAAACTCGCCATTAATCGACTGGGTCTGGGACCGTGTTATCACATGGAACACGTACTTCAGAACATGACCGAACAGGTGCCGCTCTGGTCGGATGCGCTGAAGGGAAAAACGGACTGGCCAGCAATATACGCCGGCTTTGAAAGTGCCGTTGACTGGCCCACGGCCGCTTTTTTTCGCGAACTGCTCAAGGAATACCCGTCGGCCAAATTTGTACTAACCCATCGTAGCCCCGAGAGTTGGGCGGCAAGTTTCGGCTCAACGATTTACAAATTAATTACCGACAGAAGTGGAGCACCACCGGAGATGAGAGCCTGGCTCGAACTGGCTGCAAACGTCATTGCCCATACGGGTTTTCCTGACGATTCGGATAACGAAGACCTGATGAAGGCGTTTGTCGCGCACAACGAAGCGGTCAAGGCGACGATTCCGGCCAGTCAGCTGCTTGTTTTTGAGGTAAAAGAGGGCTGGGAACCGCTCTGCGAATTCCTCGGCACGCCAGTACCCGATGAACCGTTTCCGCGCACCAACAACCGCGAAGAATTCTGGGATCTTGTCGCTGACAGCGCCGGACGCTAACGACGTCGGCGTCACGTCGGCGTTTTTCGTTTACCCCAGCCGACCGTAAAACGTCATTCGAGCAGACTCCGAAAGCGATATTCCCGACTCGGTATTGTACGCGAGCACCACCAGCAACCGCGTACGGTGACCCGCGACCGGTGTTACCCGGTGCATCGAATTGCGACCGCGAAACAGAACCAGCGTACCGGCCTTCGCCGACAACGTATCTGCTGGAATACCTCCGTCCAGAACTTTCTCCGCCATGTCATAGTTCATTTCGCCACTATCGGCGTCACGCACATCCTTCACATACTCGAAGGTGCCACCTTCCTCTGCTTCCTGGATCATCAATGTAATCGCGAACGAAGAGTTGTCGAAATGCCAGCCTAACTCCTGCCCTTCGCCCGCGTAATGAATGTTGATGGAAGACAATGCGTCCGCATATTCATACAACTCCGGTTCATCGAGAACGGCGCAGATGAATTGCCGAAATTCCTCGGCATCGTAAAGACAATGCAACGCCGAATCGGCTGGTATCTGGTCAGTCGTGATACAACCTTTTGACGACAAGACTTCCCGGTTCCGAGGGTGATCGGGCGGAAAATCCGGGTCGGACGGGGCGATGTAGAGATTGTGTTTGCTGGCCGTGTAGTAGGCAGAATGCTGGTTCTCAACGGCATCCTTGCGGATCGAGTCAAGCGCTGCGGTAGTCATGAAGTCGCGCATGACCAAAGCGCCATCTTCTGATAATGCCCGTCTGCACGCGGTTCGGAAACCATCGCTGGATAGTGGACATTTTTCCAGGTCGACTACCTGAGACAATCGCCAGCTCATAGCCTCATTTTCCATCGCTTCAATATCTTCGTTGATTCCATTGAATAATGGGAGATAAAGGGCTCGGAGACAAGGGGTCAGCGAGTCGCCGGTCGCTGTTTATTGCTATCCTCAGCCCTGAATACGAAGAACAGTCGGGACGGAAAATGGATGGGAGAACTGGATCAATCCAGCGACGACGGCCTGTTTCCCAGGTTATTCGCCTATGCGCTCTGCTAATTTTAGGCAGCATCAGTTCAATCGCAGCATCGGCTTCTGACGACAAGGTGGAAATTATAAGCAGGCTTGGCCAGCCTTGGATGGTGCCCTACATACCGGGCGATGATGCGGAAGCGAAAGCGCTCGTGGCGTTCCGACAAGACATCTACCCGCGAGACGTTATTGCGGTGCTGTCGGGAGGTGGCGTCGGTGTCCCTGTTCGGTGGACCGGAATTGTGGTTGAGCGCCGGACCATACCGATGCTCGGTGGCAATGCCGCAGAACTGATCGTAGAGCACCATTACTGGGACTGGCGAGAAACAACGAATGACGAACTCATCTACATCTCACCACGCGGTGAAGGTCGTTTTCGTTGCTTCTTTCCGCCGTACGAAGTCGAGGTTCTCGGTGGGCACCAGGTAGGTGATTTTGTGATCGTTTACGGGATCCCATGGATGATTAGACAAACAGACGGCCTCATAGGCGTAGAGTGCTTGAAGACCCGGTTTATTCCTGCCTTTTTTTATACGACCGAAGCGTGGAGTTACGGGCGGGACTTCGTGGAAAAGGGTGACATTGGAGATGTCCGAATATTGAGCACCAAGTGAGTCCGGTTAACGAGCGCAGGAACATTGCAAGCCTGAACAGTCGCCCAAGTACTGACGAACTGATACATGGTGCCGATTCCGTCAGGTTGGCTACCGAATTCGCTCATCGTTACAACAACATGATCGTTTTCATTGCCAGTGACGAATTGCTGCCAACATGTAATATCCGAAGAGGCTCATACGGGTCAGTTGTCATCCCTTACAGGGAAAAAGACCGGTTACCATTTATAGTTATATTCTTTGCTGTCGTCTTCTTCTGGCTAGTTTTCGCATTGTTAACTGAACGACGATACTTTCAGCGCCGTATTAATTTTGTTTGGCGCAAAATTCGGCAGAACGAAGAAGTACCTGGGGGAAAGAGACCTATCCAGGAGGTAGCGAAAAAAGAAACGCTCGAGAAATAAATGGGGAAAGATGCTGGCTGCGGCGCTGAGTTAATGCCAATAAACGGCCGCCGGCGGTTCTTTCACAAAGTTTTCCACTGCGTTCAATAAAGCTCCCGCGGGAGGATTTTCGTACCACGCGGA
>JAADHU010000064.1 GCA_013151645.1 Gammaproteobacteria bacterium
TGACAGTCTGGGATTAGTTGCCTCAATTGATGCCGACACACCGCTGAACTCCAAAAGCGGTGCTTCGCAATCTGGACTATGGGCTCAAAATCGGCCTGGGTAAAAGCCATCGCTTCGCGCTCTTTTCTGATAGTTCTGCGCAGCCATTCCGGTTCAATGCGAACGCTCCATCTACAGATAGCTGATGTCACCCTCATACTCAGCGACGCTCCGCTCGCGGTGAGCATCACTCAAGACACGGTAAGGTGGCCGACCTCTGCAGACACATTGGTAAGCAACACACGCGTATTTATTTTCAGCTTAAGTCCTGCGACCCGCTACAATCCGCATAAACTCACACAGGAGCACCTCATGCACAGCCCCAGCCGCATTCTGACCGCATTAACGCTTTGCTTTTCTACTTTCGCCATTGCTGACGACAAAACCGACATGCTGGCCGTGGCCGATGAAGCGCTGGAAAGGATTACTGCAGAAGACTCGGCGGGCCTCACCGACCTGATGATCGAAGATGCCATGATCTATGTTGGCGGCATGCACGAGGGCAAATACTATGTCCAGACGCAGACCTATGCTGATGCGCGTGACCGAGCGATCGAAGTTGACCTCGTGGAACGCGGTTGGGATCCGACCGTGCTCGTCTCGGGCACGATCGGTATCGTCTGGTACCCCTACGATATTTATGTCGACGGTGCATGGTCACACTGCGGCGTTGACATGTTCAACATGATTCGCACCGACGAGGGATGGCGCATCACCGTATTGCAGTACAACCTGCTACAACCTCCCGCGTGCGAGCCGCATCCGGACGGGCCACCGGCTACGGCGTCTGAATGACGCCGGCTTACGGCTGCTGTCGCGGAAAAAGGTTGGGTGGAAAGGGAAAAGAGTTCGACCCCTTATTTGCGTCACTGCCATGCCTTGACGCGCTCGGGTTATCAGAACTTGCAGGGCTGATTCGCTAATACAAGGGCGGTTTCGTTCTCAGTCGGGATTGTCGCGCCGTGCTAAAAGGGCAGGGTCCGGCCGCACTCTATCCTCGTTTGTTCAAGGCCTATGTAGAACAGTTCAATTGGGGTTACTGGGACAACTATGCCGAACTTCAATTTATCCAGAGGTCGTTCCTCTTCACTCTTTATTTGCTAACGCGTTACGGCGATACCTGGCAGCCCCACGAGTTTTACGAAAACAGTTTTCTGTCTGCCTTTCCCATGGTGCTCGACGAGCTACCGCACGACCCGTTCTTTACTCCCGAGGAAGAAGTGCGTAACTGCTATACCTTGCGCACGCTGGAGCATTTCGCCGTTCTTTTTGGTCTGGCGAAGGTTGAGCCTGTCTCCGCTAAGCGCTTTTGTCGCGAATACCGGGTGAAGCGTCTGCCACTGTTGCGCGATGCTGCACAATTTCGATTGTTATTGTAGTTATCGTTGGTGCGTCCTTTACGTCCCATTGGGTCTTGTCGCCATGTGCCCGTGCTCGGCGATGGCCTGCCGACCGCGCAGCAATTCCCTGGCTTGGATTAGATTCTCCATCATCACCTTTTCATAGGGTTCAATGTTGCTGCCAGGGTTTTCGACCAGGTCTTCTAACAGGTACAGCGCAAACCAGAATGTTCTCTCCTGCGGGCTTGGGCCTGTGAGCTCAGAACCACTGAAGGCCTCTTGCCACTCTTGCAGCACGCTATCGATATAGCCTGAAGCATCGGGTTCTTTGTCTGGTCTCCCTGCCGTTCCGTCGAGATAACGCAGCAGCATCAGGCGATGGCATTCAATGAAGCGTTCATGGTCCTTGTCAGTTGCCTCTTTCCGCTTATCCATGCAGGGATCGTCCGGTGGCCTCAACTCACGGTCATTGTTACGACGAGCACGTAAGACAACAAGGCGCAATTCTGTGCCAATCAGGCTGATTCGGAATTAACGCCGGCGGCAGCTCAATACCCCTTCGACATGATCCGTTCGCGCGCCGCTGCCACCGCAGCCCCTGACTGGCGCCTCGCCATGCGGCGCAGCACGATGGGTGCTAACGCCATTCCGATCACGGCCCAGATTCCGAGCACGACGAACATCTCGATCATGCGCCACGAGCCGCCGATCTCGACGGCGGCCATCGCCTCGGGGAGCATCGCGGAGCGTGCGCCGAGCCCGAGCCAATAAAACGGGAAGACTTGCCCCACGTATTGCAGCCAAGTCGGCATAGCGGTGATCGGGTAGAAGATGCCCGACGGGACGATGAGCAGTATCGACGCAAGGAACAACAGACCGGTTTGCGCGGCGGACTTCACGAGAGAGCCAAGGGCGACGCTGATGGGCACGGTGGACACCATGCCGACGATGAAGACCAACGCGAGCAGCAACCACGTGCGGGGGCCCAACTGCAGTTCGCCCGCGACCGCGAAAGCCGGGATGACGAGCAGGACGACGCTAACGAGTGTCGTCAACGCGAACATCACGATCTTGCCGACGAGGTAGCCGACCATCCCGTTCGGCGTTGCTTTCGCTCGCAACAGAGTGCCGTCCTCGCGGTCGGTGGCAATCGTGCTGGCGGGCCCCATGAGCCCGCCGAAGGCGATCGACATGCCGACGAGGCTAGGTAGCACCATCGCGCCGAGGGCGAACTCTGTGCCGGGAACGGTCTTGCCGCGCATGATAAGCAGCACAATCGCGAAGATCACCGGGAGCGCGAAGTACCAGACGACCGATGCAGTGTCGGTCAGCGCGTGGCGGGTCTCGATCCAGCCGCGGGACAAACCCGCCAGGACGGCTTCCCTGCGAGCCTCGAATGCGCTCGTGGTCATGCCGGCGCCTCCGGGGCTTCCTCTGTGCCCTCCTGTTGCTCCGCGTCGGGCTGTCTCGCGAAGCGCGACGGGCTCGCCTCCGCGCGCTGAACGAGAGCCATGTAGGTGTCCTCAAGGCTCGCGCGGCGTACCTCGAGCTCGGTGACATCCTCTTCTTTCGCGAGCAGGTCTCGGACGAAACCGGTTGGATCGCCGCTGCGCACGGCGTGCATTTGGCGGCGGCCGCCCGACGTCCAGCGCACTTCGGCGGCGGCCGCGAACTGGCGCGCCAACTGCTCGACTGTGCCATCCGCAACGATGCGGCCCTCGTCGAGCACGATTATCCGATCGGCCACCTTCTCGGCCTCGTCCAGATCGTGGGTCGTGATCAGGATCGTCGTGTTCTCGAGATCGGACAGCTGGTGCATAAGGTCGTGAAACTCGCGACGAGCGTGCGGGTCGAAGCCCGCCGTAGGTTCGTCCAGGAAGACGACCTCGGGTCGCCCGACGATCCCTATCGCGACGTCGAGGCGGCGCCGCTGGCCGCCGGACAGAGTCATGATCTTGGCGTTCGCAAGCTCGTTCAAACCAACCACCTCGATGAGCTCATCCACATCCCAAGGACGCGGCACCTCGGGAGTCGAGAACGGGACGTAGAATCGGGCGAGGTAGTCGAGCAGCTCGCGCACACGCCACTGCCCATGATCGCGCCACGACTGCAGCACGACGCCGATCCGGGAACGCCAGGCTTCGTCGCCCCGGGCAGGGTCGACCCCGAGGACCGACACCTCTCCGGCCGACGGCATACGGAAGCCCTCGAGAATTTCGATCGTTGTGGTCTTGCCGGCACCGTTCGGCCCGAGCAGGCCCAAGACCTCACCGCGTTGCGCGCTGAACGTCACCCCGGTCAGCACGTCCTTGGTGCCGTACCTCATGCGCAGGTCGCGAACGGCCAGCGCCATCTGGTTGCCCGCCGACGAGGGCCTTGCTTGCTCGCTCATCGTATTCCTTCACGCAGAAGATGGTCGCGATAGTACATCATTCCAACTGATATGCCGGGCTCATGTGCTTCGTGATGTGCGCCGTCATTCCCATACCGGTGAAGAAGAACGAAACCATACTGCCAAGTAGGTAAAGATCGGACGCGAGTCGACGTGGACCCCAATCGTTGAAACTGTTGCTGTAGAAATACTCAGGAGGAGCGTAGTTTGGGTCGCCTGCGACTCGAAATGCCTTCCCTGGGAGAAGCAGCCATTCAGCCCGAAGGCGAAGGTAAGGGTCAGGACTTGCCGCTCGACAACACCAGTATTTGTCCCCACACTCGTTTCACAAACAATCCTCGTTGACTCTATGGGACTACCGACTGATGAGCTTATTCGAATTCGTAACTGTCATGGTTTCCATGATCTTGGCTCTTTGCCTGGGTCAGCTTTTGAGAAATGCATCATTTCTGGCCAGAACAGATCGGAAAATCATATTCTACTTGCCGTATGTTTTGTGGTCCCTGGCATTGCTCCTAACTGTTATTAATCACTGGTGGTCTTTGTGGGATTTTCGTGATGTCGATTGGCACTACGGTTCATTTCTCTACATTCTCATAGCCCCTATTCTGATTACATTTGCGACCGGGCTCTTCTCTCCGATTCAGTCCGATTCGGGCCCGATCGATTTACAGGCACATTACTTAAGAACTCGCCGAATGTTCTCCGCGGTGTTTGCTGCCTATGTGAGCGTCATGTGGCTTGATGGCCCACTATTTACGGAGCAGGCAGTATTTGGAGTTGTTGGTATGCTCCATATCCCGATTATTTCGGCAGCTCTGGTTCCCAGCGTGTCCGCTAGTCCCCGTGCAAACTCGATTTCTGCAAGTACCGTCATTGCCACTCTTCTGATCATAATGGTCGCACGATACTCCGCGATTTAGCATTGAAGAAACTAAACACGGACGACAAGTCCTGACGCAAACTTGCTACCTAGTGCGAAAACCAGAGGAACGGATTTGACAGCGGTTTTTTGGTGGTCTATTTCGCCAGACCGCTTCAACCGACCAGCGGAAAGACATCAGCAGCCGATGAGCGCTCTAAAGAGTGCGCGGGGCATCCGTTGCCAAAATTGCATCACCGCGCACGACTGTGCACAACGAGCTCACGCACGAATGTGGGGCACTACCGGCACCTACAGTGGAATAGTTCTTACGTGTGCTTCGATCGTCTTGATGACATTAGCGTGAAGCGGCAAATTCGCTTTTTCCATCTTCCAATTCTGGTGGAAAAGCGCAACCGTTTCCCGCGCTGTATCCAGTACGAGCTTTTCCGGCAGCATTGCCCGTGCGGCGAGATGCGCAAGCTCGTCTAACGTGAACTCGTCGAATCGTTTGGTTCGGCTAAACTTTAGTCCGGCCTGCTCATCTCGGACATAGGGTATCGTCGAGACAAAATCATAAGCGGGTGCGAGCGCTGCCTTTTGGCGGTCCGGATAAATCATCGACCAATTCTTTACATGCATGTCGGCGTTGCCAATCAGTGTGTTAAAGGTAAGGCGGCGTATAAACTCAGCTATATCTGCTTCATCACTTTCGGCCGCAATGACCGAAGCAATATTCATGGAGCTCGCTTTTGAATATTTGTCCTTGGGATAGAGTCCAAAAACTTGTGCGAAGTCTTCGATATGAACTGCTTTGCCATCTTCCAGCCGGTCAAAGCGCTCGATCGCGAGCGCCTGCCCCTCAACGACAGCGAGGCCCTCGGGGAGGTTATCGATCGAGCTGACGTCGACAAGCTCGATCGCAGGCACATCCATGCCGATCAGGCGGGCGAGCGTCATCATCGAGAACTCGTTTTCCGGGACGCCCTCATACTCGCGCGAAGGAAGTTTGACGATCCACGATCCACCGATGCCTTTAGCGGGTATTGTGAGCCCACCCGTGTTTTCGTTCACCGCTGAAAATTTGAGCTGCACACCCGCAAGGGAAAATCGCAGCGCTTTCTCGCGTCGACCAACATCGTCATGATGATCGTCATCTGCGGCATAAGGCAGCAACGCTTCGCCATCTGCTGGCCTGATCGTGATCGCACCCGGAAGGTCCGCCCCAAGGGCCCATAACAGAAAAAACTCGCGCTCCGGATTGACGCCGACGCCTTCGGCCAGATAGGTACGCATATGGCCTTCGGGCAGCAGGTTCGAAAAGAACGGCATCACCCGGGTATGGTAGGGCCGGAAGCTTGTAATTAGCTGACCGAGTTTATCCTTGAAACCTAAGCTAAGGACCGGCCGTCCTGCATTAGCGATATAGGCTTCATCAAATGCAAACAAAGTCTGGTCACCGGATACGCGCGTGAGCGTGCCGATCGGAGCTTCGTATAGCAAGACTTCAAGGACGGATACATCAGCCATGCTCCTCGTCCTCCAGGCTATAAGCTGGCTTCACGGGTTCTATGGACGGCGTGGAATGAACAATGCTATTGCGCAGGGTTTGAAAGTCGGCAAGTATCGTGCGAATCCCGTGCAGGCTTTTGGTGTTGATCTTGAATGCCTGTACAACCTTATTCGCTTCACGCAGCGCATCGAGTTCACGAACGGGGAACTGAAAGTGCTGTAGCTCGCGGACCTGTCTCTGAAGCTGTGCAATCTCCTTGATCGCCGGGTGCTCGTGCAGGGCAATACTGAGACTCTGTTGCAGCCGCTTGAACTCCCTGGCTACAGACGGTACCGCTGCCGTATTTCTTGCCGGCTGGCCGCTGCGGATGATCGATTGAACCGCCGTGACGCTTTTGCGCGGCACAAGGGTAACCTCTAGATCCAGCACGCGGGCAATTTCGACCAGGCTCGAAAGCCGCAAGTCGACCGCCCCGTTCTCGATCTTGGAAATATGACTCTGCGGTACCCCAGCCAGCTTGCTTAGTGCGCGCTGGCTCAAGCGCTTACTCTGACGAGCAGCTTTCAAGGTATGCGCTATGTACTCGGTTGCGTATGCCATGGCCCTACAATTTGATATATAATGACATATCTTATGTCCTGAATGATATGGTTAAATATATCGGCAATATGGTAGAGATTCAAGAATTGATATGTGTTTATATATAAACAAGCGAGAATGATCTGTCATTCTGTATCAAACACCCTTGAATCTCGCTATCGATTTGCACTAAAGCATTACCCAATGCTGACAACCAAATCGTCCCTGAACCCGGATCGGCGATTCTCCCCAGGATATCCGCCAGGATTGCAGATAATTCTGGTATCAAATAACTCATAATCGCAAGGCACGTGAGTATGCCCGTGAACCCACAATTCGGGCCGATACTTCTCGATCACATCTTCCAGTCGGCTGGCGAAGGCAGGATTCAAAGAATCGTTCGCGTATCGTTTTGCTATGGAGGCTGATGCCGGGAGGTGGTGCGTGACCACGACTGTCGGCCCACGGCACTCATTCTTCAATTCACCCACAAGCCATGCCTTGCTCGCTTCATGTAGCTCAACGGAACATTCAGGTGTAAATCGTCGCCCGCCATTTTGGATCGATGCAAAGTCTTCGATCAATCGCTTCGCCCGTTGCCTGGCGAACCAAGCCTCTCCTTCGCCGTATAGATTAAAGTCAGTCCACAGCGTACAGCCCAGAAACCGAACCCCTTCGAGTTCGAGCGCATCGTTATTCAGAATGTGGATGTCCACAGACGCCGCTTTCTTCAATAGTTCGGTCAATCCAATATCGTGGCCATAGAACTCATGATTTCCCGGCACATAGATTACCGGCACGCTCGAAAACTGGCGAGCCACCCATTCGATGCCACCCAATCCAACACCAATGTCACCGGCCAGAATCACGACATCAGCCCCCGTCTCAGGGGGTGAAAAGTCAGCGAATTCAGTATGCAGGTCGCTAAGTATGTGAAGCTTCATAACAACGGATGTCAGATGGTTTCACTAAACCTTAACACCCAACATACGTCCCATTGCAAGACCCAAACTCAGTGACTATCTGAAACGTCATCATCCGGCGGATTCGGCTCCGCCGCCTCCGCCCAGCGGATTTCAGGGCCATTTTGTTGGTCATCAAAATCGACGAATCGTCGGAAATACTCGTTTGTTTCCTCGTCCACACAGAAGAGATAGCAACCCTTCTGACCACGAGTCATCAGTGTCCGGTATGTATTCTTGATGACGCGCTCTGCCAATACTTGCGCGGCATCGGGATTATCCTTAAGCATCGACTTATAGCCGCGAGATGATCGGCAAGATTTTTTGATGGTCGTAGACGGCCGTGGTCGATCTTGTAAAGAATCCGCGACTTATCGCCGTACTTCACGTGCTTGTTTAGAAACTCACCGAGTTGTCTTACGTCATCACGAACGAATACGGGAGCCTGCGTCGTGTGCTCTGCATAAAACGGCGACTTGACGACGGAGTGATCCTCACAGTTATGCAGGTAAGCGCAGGGTCGAAGCTCAATATTGCCTTCCTGAACTTCGACATTGAAATCGCGAATAAGGGCCGCGTATGTCCAGGCCTGATAGGACGGATGAGCGACCTGCCGAATTGCACCTCCAATAAAGGTCTCAACAATGGCATCTTTCTTGGTCTCAGCGACGTCAGACCATTGCTTTAACTCGACAATGACTGCTGTGTCCTTACGATCACCATCGGCACCCGACAGAATGAAATCGACTCGCTTTGAGGTGAGCGGAACCTGGTATTCGATTGCGACGTACGTCGTCCGAGACGCAGGGAGAACGCGTCAAGAATCTTTTTCTCAATCTGATTGGATAAGACGTCCTTCGTGAATTCGGCTCGGGACGCTGAGTAAACAATCATGTGATGAAGTGCGCGACTAGCCTCGGCCTGGCGAAGCGCCACTAGCGGGATATTTGATGGCGTTAGACTCGATCTTGGCGCTTACAGCGGTATCTATATCGATCCCCAGTTTGTCTGCAAGCATGGCCAGATAGATCTGGATATCCGCGATCTCGGTGGCCACTTCCTCACGCTTGGTTGAATCAAGCGAATTTGATTCTGCCTCAGTCAGCCACTGGAAGTGCTCTAACAGCTCAGCCGCCTCTACCGACAGCGCCATGGACAGGTTTTTGGGAGCGTGAAACTGCTCCCAATCACGTTCGGATGCAAACCGTCTGAGTTGTTGTTGTAGTTTGCGAAAATCCACGAAACCCACCTGTGCGACTTGGGATTACGCAGTATCCGGGCCCACTCAGTGCTTTGCAAGGCAAGGAGGCGTGCGCGCCTGGTATGATCGGTTCTGACTCAGGTATGTGCCTTCGCGATGGAAGATTCAAACAGTGCTGCAATTCGCATGGCTGCTTTCGAGTGGCTAAGGGAGCAGATTGGTCACGCGGACGATACTCTTACTCGCGTAGGTCTCGAGCAGGGATTTGAGTACAAGGGCATCTTCAAGCCGGCACCGAATCCGTCCTTAGCGAGTTGTTAGCAGTTTATCCAGGTACGCATACGCCGCGTCCGAGTTGGAATTCACGAGCGCAAATAAAGCCTCTTCACGCACGTCGTCTTCAAGTTGAGGGTCTTCTATAACCGACCGAAACCAACGCATATTTTCCCTCGCGGAAAGCAGTCCGTGGTCCACCACTGCCGTTTCAGCCGAAACGAGACAATTGGAACTCAATACGACGATATCTTCGGGAACGCCAGCGCCCAGATGCACATAGACCTGGTTAGTTCCTGGCGGCGCAGAGCCGTCACCACTATTCGAAAAAGAGATGCTGTGACCGTCAAGGTTGCAGCCCTGGCTTGAGCGCGCATCATTTTTCCAGGTGAAGCAACACATCTCGGTCGATGCGCCCGGCTCGTCAACCTGCCAGCTGTGCCAGCCGTCGGCATCTTCAGGAAGCACATCGGCAACCGCACTGCCGCTCCAGGCTGCGGCGCCGAGCAGGACGCCCAACATGAATGGTATCGGCAGCTGCATCACTGATCACCGTCAAGGGCTGCGTCGATAATATTCCAGATATCGTCGCTGTCCATGATCACCAAATACTCGAGCATTTCTTTCTTCGCAGCCGCATCGTCAGTTGCGCGATACAACTCAAGAATACCGGCATCGTTCCCGGAGATCATCATACCTTTCAGCGCGGCGTCCCGAATATCGTCTGATTCCGCGTCTCTATAAATCTGGACCAGCGTAGCGTTTACTTCCTCGCCGCCAACAACACCCATCGCTTCGATCGCCTCGACCTGCAATGCTGGGTTGCTGTCATCGAGGGCCGTGCGCCGCAGTTCTCCAATGTCACCGGAGATCATATAAGCCTTGATGAGCGCCTCTGAAGGTCCAGCCTGGCTCAGTAGTTCACGCAGTTCGTCGCGCGCACCCATAGCACCGAGCGTTTCCACCGCTTCCTCGAAATCATCTCCTTGCGCATTGACAGCAATATTAAAAATAGCGCGTTTGTCATCAGCGATCAGGAACGCCTCGAGAACCGCTTCACGGACGTCCGGTGCACCGGTTGTGTAGATCGAATTGAGATTGTCCAGTGAGGCTTTGTTACCGCCGATTCCGATCATGCGGATGGCTTCACTTTGCAGGTTGCCGTCCGAGTCTTTGGCGAAATCGAGCAGTGTCGCCTGCGCCGTATCGTCGTCGATCTGGCTCAATATAAAGAGCGCTCGCTCTTTGAGTTCGTTGCTGTGGTCGCCGGAAAGGACCTTGTTGACCAGCGGCAGTGCACGTTCCGGCGGAGCAGCTACCAGCGACTCCATTGCTGCGATCTTTAGTTGTTCCAAGTCATCGCGGGCGTTGTCCTGCGCCGCACTCGCGGTTGCGTAAAACAATGCCGCCGTTACGAACACCAGTTTAGCGAGAGTTTTCATCTTAATTTCCTGTGTCATGTCGAATGTGTCTCATCAGACGATTCACGTGCCAGTTTCGTTATCATCACGTTCAATTCAAAAGTGAGCTGTGCTCGCAGCGCCTCGGCATCTTCGGGTGCGATGTCTGTAGCGGCGATTCGTAGCAAGATCGGTTCGAATGCACGCAGTACCCGCGCAAGTTTTGGAGCATTATTCTTGTCGGCAACGATTTCGAACAAACGGTTCTGCTCAATAATGCTCAAGACCAATAATGTGGTGTCGTCAGCGGTTTCCATATTCGCGAGTTGCTCGCGACTATCACGAAGGTGAACCTGCAGCCCGCGAGTAAACGCAGTAGGGATTAAATCGGCCTGCGTGTCGATAGCAACGATCTGCGGTGACTCCGGGTCATTGGTTGCATCTGTCATCAGGAAGGCAATCGTTATGCCAAGGGCGAGTGCCGCGCTAACGGCCATTCCCCAAAAGAAAGAGCTCGGATGCCAGCGGTGAGGTTCTTCGCTGCAGCGCCCACGTTCCAGTGCCGCTGCCTGGTCTATTGAATCGTGCCACTGCTGCACGGCAGGAGCAGGTGCTTTGTGGACATGTGCGCGGTGTGCGGCGACGAGGTCGTCGGTATCGTCTCTATGGTCTTTCATCATCATCTCTCTGCAGTTCCTGCATGCTCACGCGTAATTTTCTTACGGCTCGAAACACAGCTTGCTTGATTCGGCCCTCGTTAAGATTGAGTTCCGCTGAAATTTCTTTGGCACGCCATTGCTCAAGGTGCTTCAGCACGAAGCAAACGCGCTCAACCTCGGTCAATCGAGCCAGCGACTTCGCAAGGTCGTTCTCCAGTTCATGTTCCTCCAGGTGCCGATGGGGCGTCGCGATATCGCTTTCTACGTCGGACTTAAGCGGTTCGAAAACACCGGGTTTGTTCTTGCGTATCTGAGTCAGGGCCGCATTGATCGCGATGCGGTGAATCCAGGTATCGAGCCGTGCACTCTGCTCGAACTGGTGGCGCTTGTTCCATGCATTGAGAAGCGCGTCCTGGACAGCATCTGCGGCCATGTCCGGGTTACGCGTAATTTTCAGGCACGCCGAATACCAACGATCCGACCGCGCCAAGATCGCCTCGTGAAAGTCTGCTTGCGTCGGCCGACCACCGATTTTCATTATTGCCGCCATCAAGTGTTTGATGCATCAATCGGTGGAAAGGTTAGCCGGAAACCTAGACGGGCCGTCCGGTGGGTTCATCGACGCTGCGACTAACCGTGCCAAACAACATGCCGCCGCATGAAAGTAAACGAACTAATCGAACGGGACACTAGTCAACACCGCAATGCATGACCTTCTAGGTCAGAGAAATTCGACATGCAGTATCAAGCGATTACGGAAAAGGACCCTGTTTTGCTGGTCGATGCGCAGAGGAAAACCCCGACAATTGCTATCGGGGTTTCTCCTTAATCCACATTCGCGCATCGTACCGTGACCCTGGCTCGTGACACGACCCGCGCCAGAAGCATGATAAGCATAATGAATCCGGCGCTCCCGCCGCCACCACCACCCGCGCTGGGAGGCGGTGGTGGTGGCGGCGGCGGCGGTGGTGGTGGTGGTGGCGGCGCCAAGGACTGTGCCGTCACTGCACGGGTGCTGCCGGTGCCACCTTCGGCATCCTGGATTTCCAGGGTAATCGCGTTGACCGCGTCCGCGAACAACATACCGACTTCACTCGTGCTGCCAACCGGGGCCACAGTAATCGCGCGGTAAGTATCTGCCGCACTTGCATAGTTGTGTACGGACTCCTCGGCACCGGAGTCGGTATCGAAGATGCGTACTTCGTAGGCGCCGTTGGCCGTGACCGCGGCAATTGCCAGTGCATCCCCGGCGCCGGGCCAGTTGGGCAGTGTTTGCATGCCAAGTACGATCCAGTCGCGGTCGAAAACACCAAACGACGCAAGCGCCACGCCACCGGCCGACCAGAGCGACACGAATGAGTCGCCATTCGCATCCTGAGCCACGACGGCGTAACCGTCGGCGAGTGCCGCGATACGTGCGAACAGCGTGTCCGGCCCGGCAACAACCGTCGCCGACAGCAGCGACGCGTCGCTCGCTGCGCGCACCTCGGTGACGATACTACCGGTCGCTTCGTTGACCGCGAGCATCGCTACCTCGCCGGAAGCGAGCGCTGCGATATCCAGGGTCATGAGATCGGAGCCGAAGGCAACCGTGCCCAGATCGGTGCCGCTTGCGGCCTCAATTCTCTGCACAAGAACGCCGCCGGCCGCATCGCCGGCTGCTATCCAGAGCTCCGTACCGGAGGCAATCATTGCCACCGGCGTCCAGCCGGCATCGAGCACGCTCGCTTCAGCAAGCATGGCGCCGCTCGCGGTGTCGATGACACTGATCGCGGGCAAGCCACTGTTGTCAATCGTCAGCGCCGCAAGATCGCCGCCGGCCGGGGCGACGGCAATCAGCCTGCCATCGGCAGTCGCACCGAGATCAATGCGATCCGCGCCGATCGACAGGTTCGTGATGCCATCCTTGATAAACGCGTTGTATCGGCCCGCATCGGTGCGCACGAGCGCGTAGTCCGGCCCACTATCGCCGCCGAGGTCGCCGAGTGACACGCCGCCGGCAACTGCGTCGGCATCGCAGGCATCGCCCCGACCGTCCGCATCCCGGTCATACTGGTTGCGGTTAGCGGCAACCGGGCAATTGTCCGTCGCGTCGCCAATCCCATCGCGATCGCTGTCGTCAACGTCCGGACGCGTGCCCTGTGCGTACTCCTGGGCGTTCGTCAACTGGTCAGCGTCGTCATCGAGCACGGCATCCGCCGCACTGAAGGGGTCATAGCCGAAGCGCCTTTCCCAGGTGTCGGCGAGCGAATCGTTGTCATCATCCCGATCGGCATTGTCGCCAATGCCGTCGGCATCGAAATCGCTTGTTTCAGATGGATCGCCGGGGAACGCATCGTTACGATTCAGCACGCCGTCGCCGTCGGCATCACCGTCCGGATTCACCTGCACCGGATAACCCTTGACGTTGCCGACCATGCCATTGTGGTCCTCTTCGTCAGACGTGACCATGGCTACCACCGGTATTTCAGTATCCTCCGCGATACGACCATTGCCTGTTATCTCAACAGCAACCCCCATTCGCCCGCCCGGCGGTATTGAATCCGCGCTGCAATTGATCTGACTGGCATTGAGGGTACAACTTGCATTCACCGCGTCACCGGTAACGGCGATAATCCCGGCCGGCCCGGTCACGAGTCCTTCCTCAAGAACCACCGACAAAGCCACGTTCGTTGCATCCAGCACGACGCCGACGTCGTTGGGCACAAGACTGTGCACGGTGAACAAGACCGTGATGAAATCGCCGTCCGTAAACGGTGCCGGCCACTCGATGCCGAGGGCGTCAACTTCCGTCGGTGCGTTGTCGGTGATGACAATTGCTTTGCGTACCATTGGCACGATCGTCACGGAACGCGTTGCAACCGCCGTGACATTCGGGTCGTTGCAACTCGCGAGCTGCGAGATACCGGGAGCTTCCGAGGCACAGACGGTAATCGTCTTCATGCCCTCACTAAAATAGGTAGCCTCGTCGACCAGCACCGCGACGCCCGCTGCAGACTGCACGAAAGTCGGCTCTCCTGCCGCGGCAACCTGCCCCGGCGGCAATGCACGGCCGCTCTTGAACGGCTCGCCAGGACCCCAGTCGATTCCGTAGACGTGCAAGTCACTGAGATCGACATCGTTCAGATTCACTTCGACCTTGATCGGATACCCGGTCCCGTAGCGGTCGTTCATGTTGGTGAACGTGAGTTGCGCGGGATCATTGACCGGCGCTACCTGAATGGTCGCCTCCGCAAGATTCGACGTTGTGACGCCATCACTCACACTGAATACGAACGTATCGGCACCGAAAAAATCTGCGTTCGGCGTGTAGGTGAAATCGGGGCCAACGCCGGCGATCGTGCCGTTTTGCGGTTGCTGCTCGATCGAATAAGCGAGAATCGGCTGGTCGTCCGCATCCGGGTCGAACGCCGCCAGTCGAAAATCGAGCACCTCATCTTCAACACCGGCGAATACCTGGCCCTCAGTCGCAATCGGCGGCCGCTGGTTGCGAGTCACGTTAATCGTCACCGTGGCCGGAGCACTCGTATCCAGCCCATCGCTGACCGTGAAGGCGAAGGTATCCATTCCTTTTACGCCCTCTTTCGACTGATAGGTCACTCGCGCGCGCTGCGTCGGCTGCAAGGTATCGTCATCGAAGTCGGTGATCGGCGTAGTCTCCAAAACGTGCAGCAGATCGCGCTCCCTGTCGAGCACATAGAAGAACTGCAGGTTCACGCTCACATCCTCAGGCCTGCCGAAGTCACCGAGCACGAAACAACTGCCATCGCAGGTCGACGACGCCTCACCCGCGAAATACCCCAGCGGCGTAAAACGTTGTATCCGGAAATTTTCGTGGTCCGTCACATACAAAACATCGTTCGCGTCAATGGCGATACCCTGTGGCTGATTGAACTGCCCGGGTGCAGTCCCGTCGCTTTGCGTAACGCCGCAGCGCTCATCGGTACACGCGTAGCCGAAACTGGTCTTCGCGACTTCGTCACAGGCACGAAACGTGGTCAGATTGATTTCGCAACGGCCCAGCCAGCCGACAAACTCGCCAGGTGTAAAATCGACGCTGCCATCGTCGTTACGAACAACTGTGCTGGCGGTGAATTTATATATGCGATCGTTGAAAAAGTCCGACAGGTACAGATTGCCCTCGGAATCGATCACCAGATCCTTACGATCGAAGCCACCGTTTTGCAAATCACCGATGCCGGCGATATTGCCGAGCACGGCGGGAAAATTGTTGTTGACGTTACGCAAGTCGTAAGCCGCAAGCGCGGTCCTGCCGTCCGTCACGTACAACACATCATTGGCGTCCGCAACAAACGACGTCAACCGTTTGGTGGGAAACAGCCGATCGGGATTGTTGAGTGACGTGTCTACGGCGATTCGGTATACGTCGCAAGCGCTGAGGTTCGCATCGCAACCGCGCACGACCTCCGTCGACGAATCCACGGGTATGCCACGATAGTAGATAGAGCCGTTCGCGCCAATGGAGAGCGAGTCCGGTGATGCGCTACCGGTGTCGATCTGAAGCTCGAATTGCAGCTCGCCATTCTGGTCCTTGGTGAAGCGTGCAATCCGGTCCTGGCGTTCGACCGTACCGCCGCTCCGGTTGCAGCGAAAATACTTGTCACTAACGTAAGCGATGCCGTTGTCGTCCACAGTGATATAACGGGGATCAGTCACGAAATCTGTTGGCGGTACAAAGTTTCCCGGATCGGCAGCACATTGCGCATTGACGAAATCGGCAAGTTCGAATTTGTTCAGCCCGAACTCATTCTCGACGCGGTAATCCTCAATGAAATACGGGAACAGCGGCGCCACGAAAAAGCCCCTCCCCGGCGCTGTCGTGATAGAGAACGAGAGCTGGTCGTACCGGCCCGACAGCAAATCATTGTCAGTGCCGTCAAGCTCAATGACCACAGGCTCGAAGGTTTTCGCACCAATTGCCTGTGGGTTGGCGACCGGCGGTGTATTCGAACCCGGCGCTTTGAGCGTAATCCACTGGTTCTCGCTGGTCGAGTTGTTCGAGCGGTCGGTGGCAGTCCATTCAACCCGCGTGCGCGTATCCGGCTGGAACGTCGCGGGCGCGTTGTTTGTGACCACCGGTCGCACATCGGCGAGATCGAAGACACCCGGCCTGCCGATGTCGACGGCGGTCACCGCATCGGCTTCGACAACACGTCCCGGCGGTGGCAGCAGAATCGGCGGCATCGTGTCCTGCACAAGAATCTGCTGCGTGAACGTGCCCGTATTGAAACCGCCGTTCAGGTCGACCGGACCCGCGTCGCGCGCGGTCCAGTTGATGTTGGTAGTTTCGCCGACCGGCAGAAACGGAGGACCCGAATAATTCACGATCGGCATGCGATTACAAGTGTCCGTAACGTCAAAAGCAGCGCGCATTGCGGCGATGTGATCGCGCAGGAACTCACCGCCGACACGGGTCGCTTCCACGGTGAACAGTTCCTGTCGCACGTCGAACACCGGCGTTGTACGATCGAATATGCGCACGGTCTGGTACTGGTCATTGACGACCTCCCAACCGTTGGCCGGCGTCGGCACACCGTCCAGGATCAGCCAATCGATGCCAAATGTAGCACCTTCGATACTCAGGTTGATGGCGAGCTCGATGATGGCCTCCATCGCAGCGCGCCGCGCGGCCGGCGTCTTCAGACCGACCACGGCACGTTTGGACGCAGCCTCGACGGCTTCCGCAAGCAACAGGTGCCACGGCGGGAAATCGAGGATCGGCGTGACCAGCGTCTGTCCGTGCCATCGAAGTTCGTGAGTCCCGACCGGGAGGCTCACCGTGTCATTCAGCATCTGCTCCATGCCGGTCCCACCCATATGCACACTAACATCGACGTCCGTGTTCGCGTGGAACACCTGCGGTTTGTTCAGGAAATCCGACCAGAGAAAATCGTCCTCGTAACTTTGCAGGATACCCAGGAAGTCCTGGCGTGTTTTCGTACCGTCGCCGTTGATCGATAGCACGTAGCTACAGCCGTCCGCTGAGTTTGGTACGTCACCGACAATTCCGGGCGGTATGAGGACCGGCGGGATGTATTTCAGGCCAAGATTCGTCGCATACGTTGTGCTGCCCGCGATAATCGACGTAACCGGCTCCGGTGCGAGTGACGGCGGAAAGGCAACGTTGTGGACGACGCCCAATGCCGTAATCTGGTCGCGCAAATCGTCATTGTTGTATTGCCCGAGCGCGGCGGTGGACACAAGCACCGCGCAGACGGTGACGAGAAAGCGGTTATTGATGTGTGCAAACATGGTTCTGAACCTCACGGGATAAAGCGGGTTTTTCGCCCTGTTACCCTGCAATGCGGCGGCGCTGGCAAATCTGTAAACTGCTCGTTATCATTGACCGTAAGTTGTTGTTTCTTTTGGCCGAATTTGTCGAACTAAAGGGGACCATGTCACAGGAACGGATTACGCAGCTGCTCGATCGCTGGCAGAACGGTGACGAGACCGCACTTGACGAGGTCATGCCCTATCTGCATGACGAACTCAGGAAGCTCGCCGCGCATTTCATGCGCGGCGAACAGGCGGGCCACACGCTGCAATCGACGGGTTTGGTCAACGAGGCCTACCTGCGCCTGGTCGACGTCGAGCTGAAAATCGAGAATCGTGGCCATTTTCTCGCGCTGGCGGCGCGCATCATGCGCCGCATCCTCGTTGACCATGCGCGTGGCAAGAAGAGGATCAAACGCAACGCCGGCATTAAGCCGTTGTCGCTCGATGAGTCGATCGTATTATCCGATTATGCGGACCCCCGGCTGGTCGATCTCGACGAGGCGCTTAACAAACTGGAGACGTTTGACGCAAGGTTGGCAAAGACCGTCGAACTTGTGTACTTCGGCGGCCTGACGACGCAGCAAGCCGCCGATGCTCTGTGTATCTCGCGCGTCACGCTGAACAAGGACATGAACCTGGCGAAAGCCTGGCTGTACAAAGAAATCTCCTGAGGACGGGCCGTGGACACAGATCGCTGGCAGCGCATCAAGAACATCTACCAGCAGGCGCTCGACGTCGAGACCGCAGAGCGCCGCGCATTTGTTGACCAGGCCTGCGACGGCGACGCCGATCTTGTCGCAGAGATTATCGCGTTACTCGAGGTGCCGACACGCAGTGCATCTTCCATTGACAACATCATCGGCGCCGCGTCCGCGGCCCTGGGCGGTGAGCTTGGTAACGGCGAGCGTATCGGACCTTATCGCCTGCACAGCATCATCGGCCAGGGTGGCATGGGCCATGTTTATCTCGCCGAACGGGCCGATAAGGAATTCGAGCAGCGCGTGGCGATCAAGATGGTCAACTGGGCCGGTGCTTCGCCGTCAATGATCGAGCGCTTCCGCCTCGAACGGCAAATCCTGGCCAACCTCGAGCACCCGAACATCGCCCGCATGCTGGACGGCGGTCGCACACCGAACGGTGTGCCGTACCTGGTGATGGAATACGTCGATGGGGTATCTATTCTGGATTATGCCCAGACGCAGAAGCTCTCAACGAAAGGGCGCTTGCAAGTATTTCTGCAGATCTGCGATGCCGTGCAATATGCACACCGCAAGCTGGTCGTGCACCGCGACATCAAGCCGTCCAATGTACTGGTGGCACGCGATGGAGTCCCGAAGTTGCTGGATTTTGGTATTGCCAAGCTCCTCGACGGCGACAGTGACGCGGCCCTTACGCGTGCCGACGCCCGGGTACTTACGCCGGAGTACGCCAGTCCCGAGCAATTGCTCGGTGCGGCCGTGACCACCGCTACCGATATCTACGGGCTCGGCCTGATGCTGTATCAACTCCTCGCGGAAACGGCACCGTTCGATTTTTCGTCCAGGACTTCGCCGGAGATTCGCGAGATTATCTGCCACACTGAACCCGCTGCACCGAGCGAGGCGGCTCTTGCCGGTGGCAAACGCGATATCGCCGTCAAATTGAGCGGCGACCTTGACAATATCGTATTGAAAACGCTACGCAAGGAGCCGGATCGCCGTTACGAGACCGTCAAGGATTTCGCGGACGACTTGCGCAACTACCTGAGCGACCGGCCGGTCACGGCGCGTGGCGAGAGCCGTCTGTACCGCGCAGGTAAATTCCTGCGGCGAAACAGGGCGACCGCATTCGCTACGGCATTATTGATGGTTGCCGTCGCAAGTCAAACGGTATTCTATACTCAGCGGCTGGCCGCTGAGCGGGACCGGGCTCAATTGCAGGCCGGGCGAGCCCAGGAAGTCGCCGACTTTCTCACCGGACTATTCGCGGAAGCTGATCCTGCACACAATCTCGGCGAAGCGATGACAGCGCGTCAGATGCTGGATCGGGGCGCGGCACGTATCACCCAGGAACTCGACGGCCAACCGGACTTGCTGGCAACTCTGATGGTGACGATCGCGCAGAGCTACGAAAACATGGAAGAAAATGTCGCGGCTCGCGATTATCTTGAAGCATCCCTCCCCGGCGTAGAAGCGAGGCTTGGAAAAACCAATGCCGACGTACTCCACCTGCGCTTTCTGCTCGGCGTGGTCATGACCTACACCGGCCAGGCAGAACGTGCGAGGCCGATACACACGGAGAATCTTGCACGGGTACTCGGCAAGTACGGAGCGGATAGCTACGAGGCAGCGCGGGAAATCAAGCAGCTCGCCGTCATCCAGAATACGCTCGGCAACTATGATGCGGCGCAGGCCAGGTTCCTCGAAGCACTCGATCTGTTTCGCGACCTCGGCGATAGTTCCGCAAATGATCTGGCGAGCACGCTGCTCGACTACGGTAGCATGCTCCGCCGGCTTGATCGCAGTGACGAAGAGGAACCGATGCTGCTGGAAGCCCTGGCCATTCAGGCGCACCGCGTTGGCAAGATGCATCCTGACTACGCAGCTGTGCTCAACAACCTGGGCAATCACTATTTCCGGCGCGGTAATTATGCGCAGGCAAGACGCTTTATGGAGGAGAACGTCGAGCTGCAACGGCGGCTCAATGGCGACGACGCCGTACCGTACGGCGTAGCACTGGTCAATTATGCATCCCTGATACGGCACGAGGGTGACGCTGACGAAGCCGTCGAACTGTTCCTGGCGGCCCTTCCCATCTACGCGACAGGCTACGGGACCGACGCCCCGCGCTACGCGTACTTGCTCGAGAACGTGGCCAATACCATGACGGACCTTGGACGGTACGAGGAAGCAGAAACCGCCTACGCCGAGTCACTGGCGATACTCGGTGAGCGTTTCGGCACCGATCATCCCGAGTACGCGTTCACGCAACGGAACCGGGGTATCGCTTTGGGCCGCATGGGATGGCCGGAGAAAGCAGTGCCGGAACTGCGGGCAGCGATAAAAATCTGGACCGCATCTCATGGCGCGAACTACTCAAGGGTGGTAAAGGCACGGATCAGCCTCGCGGAAAACCTCCTTAAGAGCGCCGACGTGGACGCCGCTGTTGCCGAAGCAACGACTGCGCTCGAGGGAGCTCGTGAGATCTTTCCGGTGAACCACAAGCAACGCTTGCTGGCTGCCCGCGTCGCCGCGAATGCGCACCGTGAACGACAAGAGTTTGCTGCAGCGGATGCTTTGTACCGGCAGTCTTTGACCATTGCCAGCCATCTCGCAAAGAATTCGGTGCTCGAGACGGCGCTCACGGAGATTGAATACGCACACAGTTTATCTGCTCAAGGCCGCCGTGCCGAAGCCCGACAATTGCTTGAACAGCGCGCCGCCGAACTCGCCACACTCGATGCGGCAGACGAGGACATCGAGTCAAAGGTTTCGGCGGCGCTGTCTACCCTGTAGTTTTGTGCCATGGGAGCCTCTGCCTGTGAGTGGACGTTTCCGGATTGAAAATTAAGAAAATTAAGAAGTGAAAATTAAGTATAGAAAATTAAGGACAGGCACAAAATGGCGTATTGCGACGAGTTATGCGGCTTTCGGCCAGAACTGTCTCTGCTTAACCTTTAGAACGTGACTAGAGCCCGCAAACATCTGGTGTGTCTATCTGACACGCCTTACTACCAC
Source organism: Gammaproteobacteria bacterium (assembly GCA_013151645.1). Taxonomy (GTDB): domain Bacteria; phylum Pseudomonadota; class Gammaproteobacteria; order Steroidobacterales; family Woeseiaceae; genus JAADHU01. The sequence goes on from JAADHU010000064.1 coordinate 21,234, forward strand.
GTTACATCTCGATGCGTGCGGCGGGCCTTTCTGTGCGGCTCAGACAGGCTAACCGGTAAGAGTTACGAACATCGTCGGGCATGGATTGAAGACCGAATGAGAGTCCTATCGTCTCTATTCAGCATTGACCTCTGTTCCTATGCCGTCATGAGCAATCACTATCATCTGGTCGTTAAGATCAATGCCGGCGAGGCAATCTCCTGGTCAGACGAAGACGTGTTGAATCGATGGACCGCCCTTTTCCGTGGGCCCCTGATCGTGCAGCAGTATCGAGCCGGGGAGCCGTTGACGGATGCGGAAGCTGACACTCTGTGCTCAATGGTCAAGGTCTTTAGATCCCGCCTACAAAGTTTGAGCTGGTTCATGAAATGTCTCAACGAATACATTGCCCGAAAGGCCAATGCTGAGGATGGTTGCACCGGCCATTTCTGGGAAGCCCGATTTCATTCAGAATCCCTGTGTTCGGAGCAGGCCTTGATAGCTGCCATGGCCTATGTGGATCTCAACCCAATCCGAGCAAGAATGGCGAAGACGCCTGCGCAGTCTGGGTACACCAGCATCAAGGCTCGAATTGACGAAGATGCCCGTGGTAGCCCCGGCAGGCTACGAATTTCCCGAATGATTGAGTCTGCAGGGTTATTTCATTTCAGTGGATCGATAAAACCACTGAAGCGTTTTTCAAACACAGGGGTAAGACTTTCAGAGCACACGCGCAGTACGGATTGCCTGCCCATGTACCAGTCCGAGTATTTGAAGCTGGTGGACGCCACCGGCCGCATGGTCGTAGAGGGTAGGAGCGGACGCATTGACCCGGAGCTTGAAACCATTTTGTCGCGAATAGTCCTTTCCGAAGTGCAGTGGCATCAGGTGAGTACGGAGTTCCGACACCACTACCGAGGTGGATACCTGCGCTTGTCGCCAGCGGCCTGAGTCGGTAACAGCAATCGAAAGCAGGTGCGTACCTGAGGGTAAATGCTGTCTGATGTTTTCGGGCGCAGCTTCACACCAAATTCCTTTTTGTCCAAGTTTAGCAAACGATCAGAGTCATGATGAAGTGTTGCAGTTTCCGCATTGACTGAATCTGTGCCTGTCCTAGTCGGTGCTCTGAATCTGTGCCTGTCCTAGTCGGTGGAATCTGTGCCTGTCCTAGTCGGTGGTCCTAGTCGGTGGTCTGTCCTAGTCGGTGGTCCTAGTCGGTGCTTCTTCCACGATCGCTGCCGGTGTCGCCTTGCGTCTGGTCACCGCATTTCGCAGACATTCGATCGCAACGGATCGGTCAAGAAGCTTTGGATTGCGAAAGGCATCCGCGAGAGACTTCGGGACCGAGTAGATTGGCACGTCGACTCCCGAAATTACGTGCCGCTCGATGCCATACTCCAGATAGGGTGAGCGGAAGCGGATGATCCGTAGTGGTGGGTACCCGATGGAGGGCTCCCAGTTTTTGGCACCAATTGCCATCCAGACTTTTCGTGGCATCTGATCGGTCAGTCCGTGATACGCCAGCGCCGAGATCATGCAGATTGTCCCTGTCGGCACGCGTTTCGATGCCTCGGCCAGGGTCGCTTCGGCGTCCATTTCGCTGTTCGGGAGTTGATACAGTCCACGTCCGGCACGAACCACGTCACCGTTTTCCACCGCGAGCAATCGTACTCGCGGCGACGCCAGCAACTTGCAGCTCGCTGGCGCGTGCCATCGTACGATCCACCAGTAGTTGGATCATCTTCTCTCGTTGTGTTTGTGCCGCCATATTGATGTTACAAAACCTCGGACAATTTATCGTTTTGTCCGAGGTTTTGTAACACACTGCGAAGTAGCAATCTCTTTCCAGCTTGTAGAGTCCAATCTCAATTTTGTTGCGCCGGGCGGGGGCGTGTCGGCGACTTCAACATACAAATCCGACCCAGCGAAGTTTGTGGGGAACAGAGCTACCCATTTCTTCGACCCTTTCGTGGACGGATACATGATTCCATCAAATCCAGCGTCCATGATCAGGCGTCCGAAACCTGTGGATTCGCTGGAATCTCATATTGACTCGGATACAGCCGCCAGTTTTAGGTAAGAAGGGTTTTCTTTAGAAGACCTCATTTGGTCACCAGGAAAGGCCCGAGAATATCCACTGACCGAGCAAGATCTTTCAGCTCTTTGGGCATCCCAAATCTCGAAATAACGCCCGTAAATTCCTTGAGATTCGCCGCTGATCGCAGATCAAAGATATTCAATAGGGTCCGCGCCTTCAAGGGCGCCACTCACACCCCATTCCTCCCGCGCTTTTGTCTTGTAGCCATTTTCGTCAAACGACTGCGTCACCTTCGCGGCAGCGCCGTAGGTA
>JAADHU010000065.1 GCA_013151645.1 Gammaproteobacteria bacterium
ACAGGGTTGTTTTCCTTTGCCAGGTACTGTCTTAATTCCTGCGACTCGAGGGTGGGAGTTGTTATCGATGATGGTCCCGCCACCGGCCCGGCCGCAACGTGATTTTCGTTCTGCCGAATAAATGCATCTGCCGCACGCGCCTGGTTTTCGACGGTGTCCCTGGTCGCACTTTCCAGTGCGTCACGAAACTTCCTGACGGTTGGTTCCGGAATACCAGATGCCGTGGCGTTATTGATGACGTATTGCATGAGCAGCGGGTTTCCACAGGTGTTTTCCGAACAACCGATACCGTTGTCATTAACACTGCTGATATAACGATCCATCAGAGTGGTGAGTGTCGCGGCATCCGTTTTCCAGTATCCCTTGCGGATAGTTTCCATCATGCGTGCAGAAATATCCTGAAAAGCGAACGGCGAGTTGCCATCGAAGAATTTTTGCATGTTCAATTCGTGCTTGTCCTGCACGTAGGTGGAAAAAGCTTCCTGCCACATCGCATCGTCAACGGTGCTGCTGACGGTGGCATCCCAGCCCCAAAGATTTTCGACAAACGCACGCATTTCGAGGGCCCCGGCATAGCCTTCTTCCTGCATGCCCTTTATCCATTTCGGATTCAGGTATCGCGAACGCATCTCACTGCCGATGAATTCGTTGATCGAGGACATCTTCGGGTTGCCGGGATCGCGAGTATTGGTGACCACCAGGTCCGGGTTGGCACCGTCGAGATTACGAATCGCGCTCGAGAGGCCACCCATGTACATATAGAAGTCATCGTTATCGAGTGCGCCATACAGCATGGTAGAACTCGAGTGCACGACCTTGTCCGTGCCGGACAATGCCAGGCGAAATGCGTCGGGCATGGGTTCGCCCCAGAAACCGTTACCAAAACCGTGACCCATCTTGCGAAGATAGTCATCGCCGATCGCCTGGTCGGAGGACCATGAGCCGCTTGCTTCGACAATCTTGGAGGTATTCAGATTATAGGTTCCCGGTGGCTCATCAAAAATACGCACGCCTGCCCGCCGGTCTGCGTCCTCTTCGGTGTAACCCAGATCGATCAGTTTCTCGCGGGCGGCGAGATAATGCTCACGCACATAGTTTTCGTCTTCGTCGAGCGACTTGACCTTCTGCACCGCCTTGTCCATCAGCAAAGTGACGTTGTTAAACATGCCTTCTGCCGCGCTGGCTATGACGATATCGATACGCGGGCGTTTTAATTCGCTGCGTGGAATGATGTCCACGTCGACGAGCTTGCCACGTTCGTTCCAGACGGGTCGGGTTCCCAGCAGGTAAAAAATCTGCGACTCAAGAATACCCTCGTGGCGCATTGTTTCATCGCCCCAGATGACGAACGACACCTTTTCGGGGTACTGCCCGTGATCGTCCACGTGTTGCGCAAGCATCTGTTCAGCCAGCGCGACGCCCAGCTCCCAGGCGGCGGGCTTGGGAACCTTATCCGGGTCGATGCCGTAGAAATTCTTGCCGGTCGGATATGCATCCGGATTGCGTAGCGGTTCGCCACCACTGCCGGTCGGCACGAAGCTGCCATTCAGGCCGGCGAGCAGACTGTCCATTTCACGACTGGCCGACAGAACGATGCGATTTTCCATGTCGTCCGCCATGACGGCGCTTTCTTGCGGCAACTTGCTGCGATCGATGGCCGCAATCGCCTCCGCAGTACTTCGGCGCGCTTCGTCGTCGGGGAGGCGCCCAAATGCATGCAGCCCAAACGGTATATTCTGGCCTTTCAGGTCCAGAACATAGTCTTCAATTTCGTGCAGAAGGTCATCAAAATTTTCCTCGCGGGCCACGCGTGACGGATCGAGATCCAGGTCCTTGGCAATGCCCAGTCGAAGCACCTGTTCCCGTATTTGTGCGGCATAGACCGCGGCCAGATCCGCGTTTTTGGACAGGTTACTTTGGTAGTTGCTGATCAGTTCACTCAGTATGGCCAGGTCCGCATACAAACCGGCCGTGGTAAACGGAGGGACCATATGATCAACCAGCGTGGCAAGCCCTCGACGCCGCGCGACCAGACCCTCACCAACAACGTCAACATTGTAGATATAGAGATGAGGCATATCACTAATCAACGCATCGCTGGCATCGCTACCTGACTGCCCGACATCTTTACCATCGAGCCACTCGAGCGTGCCGTGTGTGCCAATGTGAACCACCGCATCGGCGGCAAATTCGTTTCTGAGCCAGGCGTAAGTGGCGACGTACTGATGATGCGGCGAAAGATCTTTGGCGTGGTATAACTTTTCCTTGTCTTCACCCCAGCCGCGGACGGGTTGTGGCAACACAATGACGTTGCCAAATCGAACCAGCGGCACAATGAGGCTCTTGCTGCCATCGGCGTTTGGCGCCGTCATCAGGTCGCTATTGGCGGGTGCACCCCAGTCCGCAACGATTCTTGTTTTTAGCGATGGAGCGAGGGCGTCAAGCCACCGTGTGTAGTCCTGCATACCGATGCGAACCGGGTCGCTGGCGCCAAGCATCGTATCGAGCTCTCCCGGGGCGTAGCTACCGACGTTGCGCGCCTCAACGGTGATTCTCTTCAGTATGGACTCGCTGTCGAGATCGACCTCCGTTGAATCATCACCGAGGTCATAGCCATCGGACTTTAGTCGCCGAAGGATGTTTTCGAGTGAATCGGCCACGTTGAGATAGCTGGCACCGATACCGGCTTTGCCCGGTGGATAATTGTAGTAAACCAGCGCGATATGTTTGTCATTATTGTCCCTGGTCCGCAATGCGGCGTACTTCAGGGCGCGTCTGACGGTGACAGGCAATCGTGACGCGATGGCTTTTGTGCGTACCACCGCCAGCCCTGAACCCGGGTCGATAACCGTCTCCCGGCTACCGACAACGGCAGGCGCGGTCAGGCCAGCGAGTTCGGGGACGGCGACCTGGAAGGTGCCTTCAAAAATGGACAGGCCGGTTGACGAACTGCGCCACTGCGCTTCGGACCTGCCGTACAGCGTGATCAGGTTCAGCACCGGAATATCCAGCATCTCGAGCGTTCTGGCGGATTGGAAATCGGCGAAGCGAAACAGAAACGATAACGCAACGTCTGCACGAGGATCGCCGTTTTCGTCAATCAGCATGCGTGCAAACGCGGTAGCTCCGGGATAACCGAAAAACGGAATGGCCTCCGCGCCCTGGCGTTCGATTTCGGCAACGAGTGCGTCAAGAACGGCCATGTCCCCGCCATAGTAATTCGCTTTATAAAAACCAATGGCAACTCTCGGCGCGCCTGGGGAGACCTTGTTCTCCTGACGTCGCCAGACGTCAAAGTCTTCCCAGTTCCCGAACAGACGGCCATTCCCGCCGTCCGGATAGTAGTAAGCAAAATCGAGGCTGACTTGAGGCTCCGGAACGGCCAGCCCGTCAACCCCGCTTTCTTGCAACACCGCCTTCATCAGTCCGAGGTGATTGCCGGCTCCAGAGTAGCGCCAGAACGCGCGCGTGCGAGCATCCCAGATCGCGCCCTGATCGGTGTAGTGTGCTTCGGGCAGCAGGCCCTCGCCAACGGCGAAGACATGCCCATTCTCGCCAATCGTTGCAATCAGGTCGACGTCATGTGCCGTGTTGAAGCGCTGCAGCATCTGCTCGTTCATGATGTCGAACACCAGGATGTCTGCCGCCAGGACGTCCGCCACGTTGACGTCGTCAAAGACAGATTCCGTGATGAATTGCAGGGTTACCCGATCGCGTAGTTCCGGATGCTCGTTCAGCAAGGCTCGATAAGCCTGAAAAGTAACCGGTATCTGCCCGTCGGAAAACAGGTAGACGAGGTCGATATTCTGGCCGACTGCGCTGGTGGTCACTGCCAGGCTGCACAGAACACCGACCAGCCGCAGTCGAACAGGGTTGATCGCTTTTTGACGTGATGGATACCTAGAAGCGGAAGCGGACCCCCGCATACCCGGCACGGCCAGGCGTATTAAACCCGACAACTTCCTGATAGTCCTTGTCCAGCACATTTTCAAGGCGCGCGTAGACTTCGAACGATTCGTTGACGTTGTATGCCCCACTGATATCAAGAACCTCGTAGTCTTCCAGCGGAACCCGGCCTACGCCAAATATCTCGTCCACCGAGTCGCGTGACAGCCGGTAGTTGGCGAGGAGTCGAAGTTTTTCGTTGCTGGAACGAAACCGGATACCCAGATTAGCCAGGTATTTGGGTCGTCTAATACGCTGCTGACCGTCGGTGGTCTCGGTGTCGTTATAGGTCAGGTTGCTCACCACATTCCACCGTTCATGGAGCGGAACTTCAAGTGCGAATTCCACACCGCGAGACTGGCTGTCGCCCAGCGCTTGCAGGTAACCGGAGAATCCGGACAGGTCGAAAAAGATCTCGTCTTCGATTTGCTGGTCGAAATAGGTCAATTCAACGGCCAGACCTTCAGCGGAACGATATTCAAGCCCAACGTCGTAACCGGATGACGATTCCTCCGTCAGTGTAACGCCGGATGCCGGCGGGAAAGCGAACGGACCGATATTGTAAGCAACCTCGAACAGGCTGGGTGCGCGAAACCCCGTGCCGATGCTGGCCCGATATTTAAGCGTCGCACCACCTTGTAAATCCTGAACATAGGCGGCTGAGACGCGGGTGCTGGTGTGCTTTCCGAAGTCATCATTGTCGTCGAACCTGGCGCCAGCTGAAATAAAGAATCGATCGTTGATCTTGCCCTGATACTCGGCGTAGTAGCCGATCTGGTCACGGTCCGTCCGTGCGCCGTTACTGATAATTTCTTCTTGCTGAAATTCCACGCCGTAGACGAAGGTCATTGCGTCGGTGGGCTTGACACTGCCGGTGTATTCCACTCGAGACAGGTCGCCGTCAGTCGAAAAGGAATCGATGCCGTCAGCGAAGTTCGAGGATTCGACACTCATGTTGCTGACAGCGAACAGGTGGGTGAATTTTCCAGCGGTATAGTCGGCCGAAGCCCGGTATGTCGTTTGATCGGTATTGCTGACACAGTCGTTCGTGCTCGGGAAACCGCAACCGTCAAATTCCGTTCGCGAGTCAACGTTTCTGGCAACCAGTTGCAGACGCAGGTTCTTCGTGGCGTTCCAGCCAAGCTTGGTATGCAGGGTCGTATTCTCGTAACCGTCGTCATCCGCCAGCACCGTGTCCGACTGGCGCACGTTAAAACCGTCGACGCTGATATCGGTGACCGAAACGAAGAAGTCGCCACTATCTCCGCCAGCAGAGAAGTTGCCATCGAGTTTCTGCGTGGAGAACGCACCGAATTCGGCGGAGGCCAGACCGCCGATATCGCCCCGTCCCTGGCGCGTGAGAATATTAATAACACCGCCTGCGTCGGCGCCGTACATGAAACCCTGCGGCCCCCTGAGAATTTCGATGCGTTGCAAATCGCTGGTGGTCATCAAATGTGCGAAATTGGGTCCGACCTGGGTTCCGGTAGGGTCCGATATCTTGACACCGTCGATTATGACCATCGTTCGATAGCCTTCCTCGCCACGGATGCGCAAGGACTTGGTCGTGCCGATTCCGCCATTGCTGCTGACGCCAATGCCGGGCTGGGTGCGCAGGAGATCAACTACGGTCGAGAAACCGCGCAATTCGATTTCCTTCTGGTCAATAATCGATACTGCTGTGCCGATCTGCCGGCGGGGCACTTCGATCCTGCTGGACGTAACAACAATCTCGTCGAGATCGTCACGTTCGTTGTCATTGTCGGCCTGAGCGGCGGCGGCGCCGGCAAAACCCAAAAAAGCAAAGCCGGCAATTACGCCGCTTGCTAGTGTTTTGCGACTCGTTTTTTCGGATTTCATTCTTTTTCCTTTGGTTATAAAATTTACGTTCGGTCTCGATCCCACAAAACTTCCTTGCCGTTTTCGGCTCGCACCACCTGCCGCGCGATCACGAACAGCAAATCGGAAAGGCGATTGAGATAGCGCAATACTTCATCGCGTACATCTTCGTTTCCCTGCAAGGTAATCACTCTGCGTTCCGCACGGCGGACGATCGTACGCGCGACATGACAGGCAGCGGTTGCGGGTCCGCCACCGGGCAGAATGAAGTCTTTCAGCGGTGGCAGATCGGCATTGAATGCATCCAGATCTGCTTCGAGGCGATCCACGAAGGACTGTTCGATGGCCGCGTGCCCGGGGATGCATAATTCACCCCCGAGTTCGAAAAGATCATGCTGGACAGTAATCAGGCAGCGCCGAAAGCGTTCTGGAAAGGACGCTACCGCGAGGATCGTACCGATCGCGCTATTCGCTTCATCGACGGTCCCGAACGCCTCAACACGGGGTGCGTCTTTGGCGATGCGTTGCCCGTCTCCCAGGCCGGTGGTGCCATCGTCGCCGGTACGCGTGTAGATTTTGCTAAGCCGATTGCCCATATGCCCATCATCCAATTGTCGGCGCGTATTGCGTCATCCGATACGAGTGTTGGGGGGGGCAGTGGGGAGATGTATTGAATTTCACACTCCCGACCCGTCGCCCACCGCAACAATCGTGTGTGCACCAGGCCGGTCTCCGGGCTTACGAGTGGATTAACTCCGGTCCGTAGCGCCTTCCCACGAAGGCCGGGTTGGTATGAACCCGGTTTTTCGCAGTGGCTCTGACGCGCGTTTGCGGGTCAGGGGCTACGGATTAACTCGATCACCGTTGCGGGGGCAGCGTCGGGATCCTGCAAATATTTGCAGTCACCGACTTCCCGTTCATCCGAAAAAATGCCTTTTCAGATTCACCTGATGTTGGGCCGACAATAGAATTGATAACCGCAGCTGTCAACCAGCGCGCTTGTTTCCACCTGCGTCAGCCGCCATAGTGAGCGTTTTCCACGGGAGCATGGAATTGAACGTAAGCTTGCCGCAAAATGCGTCCGCAGAATTGCGCGTTGCGCTCGAAGCTGCGATTGCGGCCGCCGAAATTAGTCGCGAATTTTACCGTGGCAACTTTACCGTGACGACCAAGGAAGACATGACGCCGGTGACGCAGGCGGACGTAGCGTGCGAGGAGGCGATCAAGCGCATCATTCTGGGTGCGTTTCCGGAGCACGGGTTTTACGGCGAGGAAACCGGTCGAACGAAAATCGATGCGGACTATTTATGGCTGGTCGATCCTATCGACGGCACCAAGTCGTTCGTGCGCCAGTACCCGATGTTCTCGACACAAATCGCATTGATGAGGCACGGTGAGTTGGTGCTGGGCATCTCCTGCGGAACGATGTTTGAAGAAATTGCGTGGGCGGAGCGGGGTCAGGGTGCGTGGCTTAATGGCTCGCGGCTGGCTGTCAGCGATATCGCGGACCCTGCGCGCGGTGCGATCTCCACCGGCAACCTGAAATCACTGGCGCAATCAAGTGGATGGTCGCGTCTGGGTAAGATCGTGGCGGCCGCAGATCGTATCCGTGGCTACGGCGATTTTTATCACTATCACCTGCTAGCCGCCGGAAAAATCGATGCCGTGATTGAATCCGATGTCAACATTCTCGACGTAGCGGCCTTAGCCGTGATCGTCGAAGAGGCCGGTGGCGTTTTCACCGATTTGAACGGTAACGCCATCGATCTGCAGATTCGCTCGGTGCTCGCGGCGAATGCCCCCATGCATGCGACGTTGCTGCATGAACTACAGGGTTGCCTGGCCTGACGCCACCGCATACATGCTGCTTCTGAGTTCGGTGGCACTGCTGCCGGCGGCGATGAAGAGCTTCTGACCGCGCCAGTCAAGCGCCTCCATTCTTACCTGGTAGAGTTCTGACAAACGCTCTTCTGATAGTACTTCCAGCGTTTCGCCAAGATGCCAGCGGCCATCGCCGTAGAGCAGCAGGCAGCGGTCTGCAAAGCGAGCGGCGAGGTTGACGTCGTGCAGGCAAGCGACAACCGTCGCACCCATTCGCGCCCGTTCGACAAACAGTTCAAGCACGTCCAGTTGGTGCTGGGGATCGAGATGATTCGTCGGTTCGTCCAGGAAAAAAATCCGTGGGTTCTGAGCGAGTGTTTGTGCGATTGCCAGCCGTCTGCGCTCGCCGCCGGAGAGCGTGGCGATCTCTCGATCAGCCAGTTCGGCAAGATCCATCTTCCGCAGGCACTCTGTCGCAAACTGTCTGTCCTGAGTGCTTTCCCAGCGCAATGGTTCGATGTGGGGATGGCGTCCGATGAGCGCGGTATCGAATACCGTGGCCGGAAAAATGTCGTCGGAATTTTGTGGCAGCAATGCCATGCGTTGTGCGATCACCCTGCGGGAGTACGTACTGATCGGGCGGCCGCCGAGTTCGATATCGCCGTCTTCTATTTTCCGCAGGTTGGCAAGTGTGTGCAGTGTGAGTGACTTACCGGCACCGTTTTGTCCGAGTATGGCGATGAGTTCGCCCGGCTTTAGTTCCAGATTGAGTTTCCGGACCAGCGTGCGACCCGGTACGCTGACCGTCAATTCGCTGGCAGAAAACAGGGGTTTCATCGCTTGCGTCATGGCGACAGCCTAGCCTGATTATCGGCAGGTGCCAATGTGAAGATGCGGAATTTTTACGTGGCGACTAGCGCAAGCGAATTTCTTCGGCGGTTTGTTCGCCAATCACGGCGTAGCGTAAACTCTTCGGTATCTCAGCATCCAGCGCTGATATCGCGATACGTCCGCCCATGATCTCTGCTAAACGCTGTGGAAACCGAGGGCTTCGATCGGGTTCGCCGTAGCCCTCGGGAAACGTGGGGTTGCCGTCGGCTGGATCGTATTTGTCCGTCGCGCCGAGCGTGTGCAGAAACTCGTGCGCGATGACGACGTTGTTACTGCCTTTCTGGCCACGGCTGGCGAACGCGTTCACAATTCCGACCATGCCTTTCTGCAGCCCAACCGAATTCTCGAGACGAAAAGCATCGCTGGGCGAGTGGTAGCGAACGAAAATCCGCACGTCAGGAGCCGGATTGTCCTGTTCGTCGGTCACTGAGCTCGCCCACCAGCGAATTTTCAGACTCCACAACATTACGCGCCATGCCGAGGGTTCGCCTCCGAGAGCGGGCGGTTGCTCGGTGATTTCGCGGCCCAGTTCAATGCGAACCGGACGCCGAAGATCGCGTCCGTAGCGGGCGATTTCCCGGTCGATAAACGCTTCAATGCCACTGAAATCCTTAACCTCGAGTTTGTCGATATAACCGCGGCTTACCTCACTGCCATCGGCATTGATCGGATAAATCTTTACCCACAGACTGCTGTCCCAATCCGTGCTTCGCGCTTGTGTGAGCAGCGTGCTCACGGCCACGAAGAACAGGATAAACAGCAAAATACCAATGCGTATTGCTTTGAACACCCGCTGACCTCAGCATCAATGTAATCGGCATGCGAAGCGCCGATTAAGCCCCAGATCGGGCAACGGCTACAGTGTGGGGGTCGCAGTTTTCGCTATCGAAGCTGAGGTGCGTGCCGCGCTTTGCTGGCCTGTTCATAGGCATAGGCGATCCGGATTAATTGCGCCTCGCTGAATGCGCCACCGATAATGGATAGGCCCACCGGCAGTCCGAACACGTACCCGGACGGCACAGTGATGCTGGCGTATCCCGAAACGGCGGCCAATGCCGAACTGCCAACGCTGAAATGATCGCTATTAACGTGATCAGTCATCCACGCGGGACCATTGGTGGGCGCAACCAGGGCGTCGAGCTTGTGAAGCTGCAAAGTCTTGTCGATACCTTCTCGCGCGATGCGTTTGCTGGTCGCCAGCGCTTCGAGATAGGCCGGCTCCGTCAGCGGTCCTTTCGCCTCAGCCATGAGCATGATTTCCTGACCAAAAAACGGCATGACGGTATCCGCATGCGCCGTATTGAACGCAATGATTTCGTTGAGTGTTTTGAGTGCTGCGTTCGAATCCGCCAGGTAGTCGTTCAGGTCCGCTTTGAATTCATACAACAAAACCTCATATTCGGCGGTGCCCATCCCCTCTGTGTCGATCTCGATCGGGTCGACAATTTCGGCGCCGTTGGCGCGCAGCAACTCGATCGCACGCTCGAAGTTTTCATCGACGTAAGGATTGTCGCCGGCACCCGAATAACTTCGAATGATGCCGATACGTTTGCCGGCGAGGCCATCGGCGCTCAGGTTAGCCGTGTAGTCCGTCGGCGGCGATTCGCGCCCGGCCATCGCGGGGTCTGACGGGTCGGCAGAACTCATTGCCGCGAGCATGAGCGCTGCATCTCTTACCGTGCGCGCCATCGGGCCGGCCGTGTCCTGACTGTGCGCGAGCGGAATGATGCCGGTGCGACTGACGAGGCCCAGTGTTGGTTTAATGCCGACGATACCGTTGATTCCCGAGGGGCAAATAACGGAACCGTCCGTCTCGGTGCCGACGGCCAGTACGGCGAGATTGGCGGCCACCGCAACGGCCGAGCCGCTCGACGATCCGCAGGGATTTCGGGCTGTGTCGTAGGCGTTACGCGTTTGCCCGCCGATGCTGCTCCAGCCACTGGATGATCGGGTTGAGCGAAAATTCGCCCATTCACTGAGGTTTGTTTTCGCGAGCACAATAGCTCCGGCGGCGCGCAGATCACGGACGAGATGTGCGTCGGTCGTGACATGGTGATCGGCAAGCGCCAGCGAGCCCGCCGTGGTCGCCAGAGCGTCAGCCGTGCCTATATTGGCCTTCAAGACGATCGGGATGCCGTGTAGCGGTCCGCGAATGGTACCGCTACGTCGTTCCTCGTCGAGCGCATCGGCAATAGACTGTGCCTGCGGATTGATCTCAATGATCGATCGAAGTTCGGGGCCGGAACGATCGATGACTTCAATACGCTCCAGGTAGTAGTCAACCAGTTCTCGCGCAGTCAGTGCGCCGGACGCCATCGCCTCCTGCAGCATGGCGATGTCGTATTCATCGTATTGACCGTCGGTCGTTGTCGGGCGCGGCTGAACCGCACAAGCAAGCAGGACCATGCTGGTGATGCCGGCCAGGAAAATGTGTCGATACATGATTTTCGATTCCTCAATGCTGGTGGTATATGCGCGGTCAGATTGATGCGCGTCAATGACGGCGTTATTCGGGTTTGTGGAATCTCAGCACAAAACGATCTGTCACGCCGCGCGTTGTCGGGTCGAACACGGTCTTCTCATAGTCATCGTCGATGTTGCGAAGCAGGTCACTGCGTTCGTCAAGGACAAATCCGGCCGCCTCAACCTCGCTTACGACCGTATGCACATCAATACGGTGTGTCGTGCCGCCGGTCGTCGAGGGAGAACCCGGTGCGGCGTTATGGTCCACGATTCCCGGTACGGCGCTGATTTTCATGCCCTTGTACAACTCGGCCGGCAAATTCGGGCCGTCGATGAGCGACCAACCCGGCTGACGTCGGCGGCAGATCGTTGCGCGTGGTCGACCGCTTGCCGATAAATATTTTCACTCGCGGTGACAGCGGGCTGCGCCGGCACTGCCGTTGTTGTTGTTTCGGTAGTGTCCGGCGTGTTGCAACCGCTAATGGCAAGCGCTGCAAACAGGGTTATCGATCTGATCGACATTGCGGCAGTCCTCCAGGCAATTCGCTGTTGTGATCTTACGCGACAACGGCTGCCAGAGTCGCGTCAAACCGATGAGGACTTGCCGGCAAATGGTGTTGGCCAATAAAAAGCCCCGCAGCAGAAGCGGCGGGGCTAATATCTCTTTTTCACAAAAGAGGTAACTGGGGATTCGGTAACCAGATACTTACTTATCGTTATTATTATTGGATCTGGATCTCATTATTTTTATTGTTTTTGTTCTTCTGGCGTCTAAATCCTTGTGTACCGATTATTCAATTACCAAGTCCAGTTACATTTCGCTTGGGCAGGGTCTTAAAAGCAAGTCCTGTGCCAGAGTCCCATAAATGAATAACTATCATGCAGTTACTGAGAATCGCGGCAGCGATCGATCAACATAGTGCGGTGATCTGTAAATTTCTCCGACGATTCTTGGTGATGGGCTAAAATAATCGTTAAAAACAATAACCTACAGGATTTCCAGCGCAAAAGTTTTCCGCCCGGACAAGGAAGCACAGGCCACCGGGTTTTCGTCTTATGTTCAATTGCGGCCTGAAATGTCGGTGAGGGCGTTCCCTGCAGGTATTTTGTCAAATTATTCGACACCCTCGCGGGCCTGGGCCCGTTCCAGCAGGCTGATCAGGCTGAAAAAACGCCCGTTGCGAACCACCGCAATAATATTCAGCGTATCCGCGACGTTGATGAGCGGATCGCCGGATACCAACACCAGGTCTGCACGGGCACCGGGCGTAATTTGTCCGATTTTTCCGCTCAGGCCAAGAATTCGGGCGGCGTTTCGACCCATCGCCTTGAGTACCTGATCGCCGCTCAGGCCTGCAGCGGACAATGCCCGCAACTCAGCGTGCAGTGCGAGCCCGGCGGGCATGCCATTCGGTTTACTGCCGACAACGATCGACGAACGGCCAACATCAATAGTCGGTATTGACGTCAGGCCGCGGCGATTCGAAACTCGCCCCCGGAATTGCGATGCCTGTCTTGACCGGTAGAGTGTGGCCAGGCCGGGAGTGCCGTCATCCGCGAGAGCCGATATTAGTGCGATTGGATCGGCACGAGCCGGTCCATAGTGGTCGCGAGCAGCCGACAGAGATGGTGCGTTCGCGTCCGCCGCTAGCAGCAGGCTTGCGCCGACACGCCGGCCGATCGCCCGGTTTTCGGCCAATACCGGTGTACCGTTTTCCTGCCAACGCCGCACCTGTTCGCGTTGCTCGACATCACCGCTTTTGTCCGTGGTTACTGTGATCAGGTAGATGGGTTCATCGGTCTCCCGGGGCATCGTCGCGGTGAGGTTTGCGGCGCGCAATACGCGCGGTCCCGGATATTGTTCGTCGTCCCACATCTCCAGCGCCTTGGGCGATTCATTCGTGGACACTATGGTAGTCACGCCGTAGGCCAGTAACTCGGCGCCGCTGCGTGCCGGCGAGCCATTGGGCATCGCGGAGTAGGTGTCAATGAAACCGGGTAACAGAGTCGCATTGCCCACATCGAGCACGGTGACGTCCGGCCAATCCTGTCGTGGTACCACCGCTTCAATGAGGCCGCCGTTAAGGAGCACGTCCATGTTGTCCCGGTAGCCGCGAGCAATGCCGTCGAACAGGCGCGATGATCGTATAACGAGATTTCCCGACGGCGGCGTGATCATCGGCAATGCGTGTTCGGCAATGCTGATCTCCGGGCGTGGATCGGGCGTGTCTAGAGTTGCGCGGAAATGAATCTGCTGCGAACGCCACTCGCCGAAACCGCGGGTCTTGATCCGGCCGTCGGTCGTGTAGTAAAGACGATTCCGATCGAGCCAGCTCACGGGTGACAGAAAATATTCTTCACGGCCGCCGAGTTCCCGTTCCACAACCGGTTCGGACAGTATGGCCATCTGCAATGTATGGCCGCTGGTCGAGGGCCTGAAAAAGGTAATCAGCGTTCCGTCCGGCCGCCACGATGGTGATGCGATGGGTGTGTCGGATACAATCAGGTCAACGTCCGGTTCGCCGAAACGACGCAGGACCAGCGTCCAGGTGTCGTCCTTGTGGTGAATGTAAACCAGGTCGCGACCGTCCGCCGACCAGGCGGCTTCGGTTTCGTCACCGGGCAGGTTACTGAGCCGCCATTCCACGCCGGTGTGCAGGTCCATCTCCCAAATGTCGACACCGCTGTCCCGGCGCCACGAAGAAAAAACGATGCGCTCGCCGTCCGGGTGCCATGCGGCTTGCTGATATCGTTCCTGCGGCTGACCGAGTTGAATGCTCATCCCCGTGGCGACGTCGGCGAGCCATAACCGGCTGGTGTCGATGCCCCTCGTTTGATACAGAATCTGCAATCCGTCCGGAGACCAGCGAGGTCGCCTGGCGGGCAGCGCGGTTTCCGTGAGTTTTATTGCGGCACCGCCTTTCGGCGGCAGAATCCAGATGCTGCCCAAAAGATCCATTGCAATGCGGCCGTCTTTGCGCGAGACGTCCACGGCCAGGTGGTCGCCCTGGGTCGCGATTATCTGACCGGCAACAGCTTGGACGCTGAAGATCAGTATGACCCACAGCACGTTGCGCCAAGTAATTATCCTATGCGGCACCATCTACTCGTAGACTCTCATCGCCGTGTGCCTGCCTGCTCAGGGTTGCAGTCGCGTACCGGTCCATGCAGAAAAGTCGAATCCTTCCGCAGTATTCGGCGTCAGTTTTCGCGTCCACAGGGCACGATCGTGAATACGGTCCTTGCCCTCGATCCATAGTTCGATGCTCGAAGCCCAGATTCTCATTCCGCCCCAATACGGCGGTCGTGAAATTGCCGCGGCGTCTTCCGCCACCCTCGTGCCGTGAGCATCGGCTAAAGCGACACCCTGTTCGGCTGCTCGGTCGCGGATTTGCCTGACCAGTGCTGCGTGGGATTCAATCGCCCGACTTTGATCGCTTCCCCAGGCGCCTAGCTGGCTACCGCCATCGCGCGAGGCGAAGTACGCGTCGCTTTCGGTTGCCGGCGAGCGTATCGCCGTGCCCCCGATGCGGATTTGCCGACCCATGCTGTCCCAATGGAACAAAACGTAAACATTGGAGTTTTGCTCGATTTCCAGGCATTTCTGCGACTCGTAATTCGTGTACATGACCACGTAGCCGGGGTCTGCTTCGAAGGCTTTACACAACACGATTCTGGCGGATGGCGCGGCGTTCGGACCTACGCTCACCAGGGTCATTGAATTCGGGTTGCGTTGAATATTGTTGTTTGTCGCGGACGCCAACCAGGCGGCCGCCCAATGCATCGGGTCTGCCGGCAGCGTCTCGGGGAGACGATCTGCGAGATAGTTATTGGTCACGTTTTGCTCCGCTATCCGTGGGGGCTGGTACGTCACCACGCACGGCAACGATTGCGCGGGAGAATATCAAACCGTCGCACGCCGAGCACCCCCGGAAACGAAAATGCCGCCTTCACGGCGAGGGTCGGCGGCCGCCATCAACCGTCCTGCTGTGTCTCTCGTGGCAGCGGCGACGCCGCCGAAGTACATGTTCGGCGACGCATAGCGAATGGTTTCCACGTCGAGTCCCGAAACCTCGATCCCGGGTTCCATGGATAACACCGGTCGCGTTGCGTTGACGTCGAGATGCAGCCGTGGCGAGGCGATCGCATCCTGCAGCGAAGCGCCAAGTTGCAGGTGGTTGATCAGGAATTGATGCAATGCGGTCGTTATGCGATCGGCACCGGGTGAACCGAACGCAAGCACCGCGTGCGCATTGCGCGCGATGCCCGGCGTCATGTTGGATGGCAGTCTGGAGCCGGGCGGTCCGGCATCGAGACCGCGCCGATTCAATTCCAGTTCGCCAAGACAATTGTTAAGCCAGAGGCCGGTGTTTTCCGGCATCTCACCGGAGCCGTAACCCGAGGAGGCGGTAATCGCGCAGGCGAGGCCGTCGGAGTCCACCGCGGAGGTGTGTACCGTCGATGCCGACGACCAGCGACTGAGAAGCCGTCCGGTCTTTGCCAACTGCAGAAGTTTGTCGACGGCCAGGGCGACGTTGTCTGCGAGATCGAGATGTTCCTTACGGTAAGACAGTGCCGATTGTTGCACTCGTACCAGACGTGCAAAGGCTTCCCCGGTCCATTCGTGCAACGCGGGCCCCTCGAAACTACTCAGCATCGCTGCGAGCACAGCACCGCCTATCGCCGGCGGCGGATTCGTTGCGATTCGCCAGCCACTGGAATCGAGAGAAAGTGATTTTCGAACGACCGGTTGGTAGTCGGCCAGATCCGCACGCGTCAATGTGCCGCCCGTATCGCGTACCTGATCGGCCATTTTGGCCGCGAGTTCGCCCCGGTAGAATATTTGTGCCCCTTCTGTCGCGATGGCCGACAGGCTGTCCGCGAGATGCGGCACGATTACTTTGTCGCCTGTCTTCAGCAGTGCGTTGTCGTCGCCGTGCAAAGCACGAAAGCCGTCACGGCTGCGAGAAAATATCGACTTTCCCGAATAGCTCAGGTAATAACGGCACGCTTCGGCGAGCGGAAATCCTTGCTTCGTGGCCCGGATGACAGGTCCCAGCGTATCGGACCAACTCAGTGTCCCGTACGATTTGCTCGCCAGCTCCAGTGCCGCGAGCGTACCGGGGACGGCGACCGATGCGCCACCGACGACCGTCCGTATACCGCCGCCGTATTCCATTTCGATGCTCAACCCACGATTCGGTGTGTAGCCGGAATTCATCTCCTTGCCGGGTACAGCTACGTTGCCGTCGATCGTTAGCGGTGTCTTGTCCGGATGCCACACGGCCACGAAACCGCCGCCCGCCAGCGCGCATACGCCCGGTTGTGTGTTGATGGACAGCATGGAGGCCGCAACGGCACAATCCACGGCATTGCCACCCAACTCGGCGACCTCCGCCGCTGCCTCGGCGGCCAGCGCCGACGTTGTAGCGACGGCCACTGAACAGTTCTTTTTCACTGAGTGCCACGCTCCCCGGCGGGTCTGGCAGTCCGAAATTTATTCAGCACGCCGCTAGAAATGAATCACCGTGCGGATGCTCTTGCCTGCGTGCATCAAATCAAAGGCACGATTAATGTCCTCGAGTGGCATCGTATGGGTGACAAATTCGTCCACCTTGAGGTTCCCTTCCATGTACTGGTCAACCATGCCCGGCAACTGCGATCGTCCCTTGCAACCACCGAACGCGGTTCCTCGCCACACCCTTCCTGTGACCAGTTGAAACGGACGAGTGCTGATTTCCCGGCCGGCGCCCGCAACGCCCACGATGACTGACTCGCCCCAGCCCTTGTGACAACATTCGAGCGCCGAGCGCATCAAATCGACATTGCCGATACATTCGAACGAGTAGTCGACGCCACCGTTCGTCATTTCCACAATGACCTCCTGTATCGGCACACTGTGGTCCCTGGGATTGACTGTGTCCGTCGCACCCATTTGTGTCGCCAGTTCAAATTTGGACGGGTTGATATCAATGGCAATAATTCGCCCGGCATTGGCCATCATTGCACCCTGGATCGCACTGAGGCCCACGCCGCCAAGCCCGAATACGGCAACCGTAGCGCCAGCCTCAACCTTCGCTGTGTTCAGCACGGCGCCAATACCCGTCGTGATCCCGCAACCCAGCAAACATACTTTCTCAAGCGGCGCCGCCGGGTTGATCTTCGCCACGGCTATTTCCGGTAACACCGTAAACTCGCTGAACGTCGAGGTGCCCATGTAGTGGTATATCGGCTTGCCGGATTTCGAGAAGCGCGACGTTCCGTCCGGCATCAGTCCCTGACCCTGCGTAACGCGAATCGCCTGACACAGATTCGTTTTCCCCGACGTACAAAAATTGCACTCTCCGCATTCCGGCGTATACAGCGGTATTACATGGTCGCCGACGCTCACGCTGCTGACACCCGTGCCGATCTCCTCAACGATTGCGCCACCTTCGTGCCCCAGCACGGCCGGGAAAATCCCTTCCGGGTCTTCGCCGGACAGCGTAAAGGCGTCGGTATGGCAGACACCGGTGGCAACAACGCGCAGCAGCACTTCGCCTTCTTTCGGTCCGGCAATATCGATTTCTTCTATTTCAAGGGGTTTGCCTGCTTCCCAGGCGACGGCGGCGCGGGTTTTCATTCGATTGTGGCCTTTGTTATGAGTGATATTTTTGGGGTTTTATAGTCGCATGATTGCGGTGACGGTGCTACGGACACGTGTCCCAGATCGTGGTGCGCAAAATCGTGCGACGATGGTGATTCCGGGTCTTTTGTCGATAGAATACTTGTTGGAGCGTGACCTGACACGCGATCGATATTCGCGGCGTGCGTATCAAGGGACACACCGCCTGAAGCATCCAGAAGGAATGACCAACAATGAGTTTGGAAATACTGCGAGAGCAACTGTCGGCACTGGACGTTGAGCTCATATCGGTGATCGCGCAACGACAACGAGTGGTGGCCGAGATCGGTCGCGACAAACAAATCAGCGGGCAGGGAACCAGAGACTATCAACGAGAGAAGGTCGTTCTGAGTCTGGCGCGGGAACAGGCGGAGGAGCAAGGCATCGATCCGAACGTTGCCGAGGATGTCATGAGTTTGCTGATTCGTTCATCGTTAACCCGTCAGGAGCGTGACCGGGTCGTTGCTGAGGGCAAAGGCGACGGCCGTACGGTGCTGGTGATCGGTGGCCTCGGCAAAATGGGCGGCTGGTTCGTGGATTTCTTTCGTTCGCAGGGGTTTGTGACCGATATCGCCGATCGGCGGGTCGAGTCCGGGCCGGGCCGATTCGTCGATTGGGCCGATGCACCGTTGGACTACGACATTATCGTGGTGGCCACGCCGCTCGCCATTTCCGCGCAGATCCTGTCGGCGCTCGCGGAGCGTAAACCGGCCGGGCTGATATTTGATATCGGTTCGCTCAAGACACCTTTGCGCGCTGGCCTCAAAGCGCTGTCGGATGCCGGCTGTCAAGTCACCTCTTTACATCCAATGTATGGCCCCGATGCAAAATTGCTGTCCGGTCGCCATCTCATATTCGTGGACGTCGGCGTGCCGGAAGCAACGGCGGCCGCGAAAGCGTTGTTTGCCGCGACGATGGTCGAGCAGCTGGACATGGCGCTCGACAATCACGATCGTCTCATCGCCTATGTATTGGGCTTGTCGCATGCATTGAATCTTGCTTTTGTTACCGCGCTGGCCGAAAGCGGAGAGGCGGCGCCGCAGTTGGCAAAATTGTCGTCGACTACCTTCGACGCCCAGCTACTGGTTTCTTCAGCAGTGGCGCGCGACAACCCGCACCTCTATTTCGAGATTCAGAAACTCAATGAATACGGTTTGCAGCCCCTGGAGGCGCTTTGCCAGGCGGCCGAGCATATTCGCCGGCTGGTTGTCGCCGGCGATGAAGCGGGGTTTGTCGACATGATGGAAAAAGGGCATTCCTATCTGGCGACCAGGGCGTAGGCGGAGTCATTGTTTCTCGACGATCATCGGTAATTTTTCTACGCGGGCGACTCAATCGGCGGCAAAGCGTGCGGTTTTTTGGTAAAAGGTGCTTATTGGGGGAACAGGGCAGGAAGCGATGAGTTCGCAGGATGACCTGGCAACGGAGCTGGCGCGTACGCAACGCCTGTTGACGCAGCTTACCGAAGAGGTCAAGAAAAATTCCGGGATCTTGCGCCGCTCACAACACCGTGAGCTGACGTTGCTGCACGCGGACGATCTCGCGGCATTATTCAGGCAAATGCTTTTCGGTCTCAAAGAAAGCTATCGGCTGGACGCAGTAACGGTGGTTCTTTGCGATCCGGATCATGATATTCGACACCTCCTGCTCGCCAGTGGAGCGGGTATGGGCGAGTTCCCCGGGCTTGTGTTTATTGATGCGCTCGCCGGCTTGTCGCCGCAATACGTCGCCCTGCGGCGTCCGTGGCTCGGCGCCTTTACGCGCTCGGATCATCAGCTCATCCTGCCGCGAGTCGATGGCGAAGCGTCCATCGCAATGATTCCGCTGCGGCACAAGGGGAAGCTGATTGGGAGCATCAATTTCTGCAGCGTGGACACGGGACGGTTCACGGCGGCGCACGCGATCGATTTTTTCGATCATCTCGGCGTGATCGCCTCATTCGCGCTGGAAAATGCCGTTAACCGTGCCCGGTTGCGAAGAAGCGGCTTCACGGACGTATTGACGGGATGGAATAATCGCCGTTATTTGCAGGTAAGGCTCGGTGAAGAATTGGCTCGCGCCCGGCGCGATGCCACGACATTGACCTGCTTGATGCTCGATATCGATCATTTCAAACGGGTCAACGATACCTGTGGCCATGCCGCCGGTGACGAAGTTCTCAGGGAAATAGCGCAGCGAATTGAGTCGCAGGTTCGCGCGAGTGACGTGGCGGCGCGATATGGCGGTGAAGAATTTGTTATTTTATTGCCGAATACGGATACGGCGTCCGGCGAGTTACTGGCTGAGCGCATCCGGGCGGAGATTGGCTCCATGCCCATCGATATTGGCAAGCAGGAAAGCGTGGCGGTGACGGTATCGATCGGCATCGCCTGCGCGGCGCCGCCGCAGTCCGACCCGGACCTGAAAACCACGGGTGAGTCGCTTATTGCGCGAGCGGACGTTGCGCTGTACGCGGCAAAATCCGCCGGGCGTGATCGGCTTGCCGTTAATGCGCAGGCGTGAACCGTCGGTGTGTAAATCAAGCCTGATCCCCAAAGCGTGGCGAGTATCAATGCTCGCCCTCCTCGTCGTGACATCGTGCGGCAAGAACGAAGCGACATCGGTGCCCGCGTCGGCAACCACGCCGCCACTGATCCTCTATTCGTCATTGCCTGAAACGAGAGTGCGAGCCATCACCATGGCCTATGCCGAGTCAAGCGGCGTTGCGATTGAGTACATGCTGGATTCCCAATCCGTTCTAATCGAGAAAATCGTGACCAAGGCGCATCGACCGACGGCGGATGTGCTCCTGATCTCGGACGTCGGCGAGCTGGTCGCGGCGGTAGAGAGCGACGCGTTTCGCCCCGCACGGACGGAAAACATCAGGAAGAATATCCCTGCTGCCTTGCGCGATCCTGATGACTACTGGTTCGGACTGGCCACGCGCGCCATCGCCATCGTGTATGACGCTCGCTCGGTCGATCCTGAGACGCTGACTGGCTATGCAGCGCTGGCCGATGAGGCGTGGTCAGAGCGCCTGTGTTTGCTAAGCTCGACGGCCGAAAGCAGTCGCACTCTGGTCGCATTTTTAATGACGGTTCGCGGTGATCGCGAGGCCGAACTCGTCGTCAGGCGATGGCGACAGAACCTTGCCCGTCCGGTATTTTCCAACGGTTCGGATTTGTTGCTCGCGATCGAGTCAGGGGATTGCGAGGTCGGTATCGTCGGCAGTGAGGCGATAGCCGGTCTCCTCTCAGAGCAGCGCGCAGGACACGTGGCCTTGCATTGGCCGTCGGCGGCTGACGGGGGCGTCCTGTTGAATCTGACGGGTGCGGGCGTAACGCGTCATGCGGCGAGTCCGACGAAGGCCGTCGCGTTTCTCGAGTGGCTGGCTTCGACGCCCGGTCAGCAGGTCCTGGTGGATTCGGCTCGTGAGTATCCGGCCAATCCACGGATTGAATTCGCGGCGCCGTTCGATGCATGGACGGAGTTTGACGTGAGTCCTGTCGAATCGGTGCGCTTGGGATATCGGCTGCCGGAGGTCGCTCGCCTCGTTGAGCGTGCGAGGTATCGGTGACGCGCAGCAGGAAAAGTCACGCAGGTTTTTTGCCGCGATTCATTAAAAGCAGGAACAATGGCACACCGATCGCCGCGGTCAGGGCACCGACCGGCAACTGACGCGGCGCCAGTACCGTTCGGGCCAGTGTGTCCGCGACTACCAGCAGGGAGCCGCCAGCCAGTGCGGCGGCCGGAATCAGAACGATATGCTTGCTGCCTGCGACGAGACGAATCAGGTGAGGAATGACCAGTCCGATAAAACCGATAACGCCGACTGCCGTAACCGATATCGCCGTCGCCAGTGCCGTCGCGGCAAAAATAACCAGCCGCACCGGTGCCACGGGCAGTCCGAGTATCGCGGCCGGAAGGTCGCCGCGGGAAAGAACATCAAGGTGGCGGGCGCTGGCAATTCCGGTCAGCGTGAGTACGGCCAGGAACCAAAGCAGTCGCTGGGGCGCGCGGGAGTAACTCAGGTCTCCCATCAACCAGAACAACATGCCACGCAGGTTTTGATCCGGGCTTAGCGCGAGCAGGAGAGTGGTTGCTGCGCTGAGGCCCGCCGCGAGCACGACGCCGGTCAATAAAAGTCGCGTCGGCGTCCAGCTGCCCGTTCCCTGCGCGATCGAAAATACCAGCAGCGTGGCGGCCATGGCGCCGCAAAAGGCCGCAACGTCAATCCAGGCGGCTCCCCAACCCAGCATCATGCCCAGCAGGGCGGCGACGGCGGCACCGCCCGAGGTACCCAGAATGTAAGGCTCGGCAAGCGGATTGCGCAGCAATACCTGCATCAGAACGCCCGCCACCGCGAGCAGGCCGCCGACTGCATAAGCGGTCAGCGCCCTGGGCATCCGTAATTCGAAGACCAGTGAGCGAATGTTTTCCGTTGCGCCACCAAACAGGGCTTGCCAAGCGTCGCCTGTGCTTATTTGAGCACTGCCGGACAACAGGGCGATCAGCAAAACGCTGGCCGACAGTGCCGTCAGGCCGGCAAAAAGTGCTGTGGGACGGGTCATCGATTCAGGTCCTTTCCAGCACCAGGTGAGTCCGCTTTGATGGCATATTCATCGCGCCAGCATACAGGCGTGAACCCGCGGCGCGAATCGAAATGCGCACGTACCGTCTGGACACAATGTGAGATTCATGCAAAATGATTAACTACTTATGAGTACCGATCAGATTGATTCAGACGGCTTCCGGGCCAATGTTGGCATTATTCTCGCCAATCACAAGGGCGCCTTGTTGCTGGCCGGTCGGCTGGGCAGTAAGGGCTGGCAGTTTCCGCAGGGCGGCGTCCAGGACAGCGAGAGCGCCGAGGAGGCGATGTTTCGTGAGCTCTACGAAGAGGTGGGTCTGGCGGAGGCGGATGTGGAGATTCTCGGCACAACGGTGGACTGGCTCAAATACCGTTTGCCGGGGAAATACGTACGCCGCAACAGCAAACCGCTGTGTATCGGGCAGAAGCAGCGCTGGTTTCTATTGCGCCTGCTGGGCGCGGACGACAAGGTCTGTCTGAATCGCTGCGAACATCCGGAGTTTGATCGCTGGCGGTGGGTCGACTTCTGGCGCCCGGTCAACGAGGTCATTTATTTCAAACGGCGTGTTTATGTGCGAGCGCTTCAGGAGCTCGGACCTCACCTGCACCCGCAGGGACTGCCACCTCGACCCCGCTGGTGGCCGCAGCGCTGGCGCGCGGCTTTTGACAAAGACGTACGCCAGGCGCAGCAAGACTAGGGACTGGTCGCAAATCCAGCCCGGACTAGCAGTCTGTTGAAAAAACCATCCATGGTATTTTCAACACCGCAATTCAAAAACGTGGTTTTCGAATTGCTCACATTTTCAATGGCTTCTTGCAGCCATCGAAAATGACGGTACATCCCTGTACCGTACGCAGCCTGTCGAAAAACGGCGTTTTTCAACAGGCTGCTAGAACGGCTTCAAGAAGGCCAGCGCTACGATAACCAGCAGGAATACCACCGGAATTTCGTTAAACCACCGCAGGCTCCTGGTGTCTTGTGTCGCGTAGCCGTTTTTCAGCTGTTCGATCCAGAGCCAGCAGTGAAAATGGAAAATGCCGAGGCCGAAGAGAAACAGCACCTTGATCTGAAACCACAGCTGCCCCATCAGGCCCGAGTTCAACCCCAGCAACAGCAGCCCGAAGATGAACGTGAGGACGGCGCCGAGCGTCATTATGGCGAACAGCCGTCGTTCCATGATCGTAAAGCGGCTGCGCCCCAGCTCGTCGTCGGCCTCTGCATGATAAATAAACAGGCGTGGCAGGTAGAACAGCCCGGCGAACCAGGTCACCATAAAGGCCACGTGCAACGCTTTAAACCAAAGATATGCCGAATACTGCATTGAGACTTGTCTCCGAGCTTGTTGCCAGCCTGATATATAACCAATTTCGTGATCTGCTGCACTTCTGTTTAATCGTGCCGCCGCGTACCATACTGCATTCTCAGGGTTTGAGGTACGAGTGCGGTGTCAGCAAGATCACCCGCAAACATCAGCGGTATTCCGGTCTGGCTTCTCAGAGGCGGGATTCTGGTGGCGTTGGTCATCGGTGGCTACCTGATATTCGAGTTGGGCCGGATTCAGGCGAACTACAGCATTGTTGACAGCACGGCTGAGCGGCAGGCGTTGCAGGCGCAAATTGTCGGCCTGGAAGAACATATCATTGCACTCGATGAAGAAATAACGCTGCTTGAGACGCATCGTGATATCGATCGGGAGGCCTACAAGGATGTCGAGGTCAACCTGACCGGGCTGCAGCGAAAAATCCAGGAGCAGAGTGATGCGATTGCATTTTATCGCGGCATCGTTTCGCCTGCCGATGGTGGTCGCGGACTGCGCGTGCAGGAACTCAAGCTGAAAAAAGCTAAAGGCGAACACGCATTTACAGTGCGGCTCGTGTTGATCCAGGTCATGCAGCACGATCGCGCGGTAAAAGGTAACGTGAATATCAGTCTCGAAGGTGAACAGGATGGTGTTGCCACGACGTATACTTTTCAGCAACTCGTGCCGCCGGATGAGGACAGCAGCTGGCCATTCTCGTTTCGATATTTTCAGGACTTCGATCGGACGCTGGTGTTGCCGGACGGCTTCGCGCCGGAACGAATCAATATTGCGGTGCAATCGAGAACCAAGTCGATCGCCAGCATTGAACAGAGTTTTCTTTGGCAGACAGGCCAAAGCTAGAGGAGAAATTGCATGTTTGGGCGGAAACAACGCCGGCACAGTGTGATTGACACACTGGTCGGTTCGAATTCAAAAGTTAGCGGCGATCTGTTTTTTAGTGGCGGTTGCCACGTTGACGGCGCCGTCAAAGGTAGCGTTACCGCGGATGCTGATTCAAACTCCGCACTGAGTATTTCGGAGGATGGATCCGTTGAAGGTGGCGTATCGGTTCCTTATGTCGTATTGAACGGTATTGTGCGTGGCGATGTGGTCGCCTCGCAGAGAGTGGAACTGGGCTCCACAGCGCGTGTCATAGGAAATGTGTACTACAATTTGATTGAAATGGCGATTGGTGCCGAGATTAACGGTAAGCTGGTGCATCAACCAGAGGGTCAGGTGCCGTTACTTGAGCAGGAATCCGGCAAAGCAACGTCGGCGATTCCGGTACACGGCACCGGATAGGAGGCGAGGAAAACAACATGCAAACATCGACACCAACGATTGGTTCAACAGGCGCCCCGCCACCGCTGGTCTTTACGGACGCAGCGGCCGAGAAGGTGAGTGAACTCATTCGGGAAGAAGACAACGCGGAGTTGAAGTTACGCGTTTTTGTCAGCGGCGGCGGCTGCTCGGGTTTTCAGTACGGCTTTACCTTCGATGAGAAAATTGAGGAAGGCGATAGCCAGGTTGAAAACCATGGCGTGACATTGATTGTCGACCCGATGAGCGTGCAATACCTGATGGGCGCCGAGATCGACTACAAGGAAGATCTACAAGGCGCCCAGTTCGTGATTCGTAATCCGAATGCAGCCACCACGTGTGGGTGCGGATCCTCTTTTTCAGTATGACGGCTCGCTGTTGCTGGCTTGGCAGTCAGTTGATATAGGCTAGTCGGATTCGTTCAGGGGATAGACCATCATCAACGTCCCTGCCGATGAAACGACGATCACGCCCGCCAGTGAGGCTGTCCCCGAGGTCCTCGCAGCCGTTGACCTGGGTTCCAACAGTTTTCACATGATCGTTGGCGAGCTTCGCCACGGCCAGCTCGTCATCATCGATCGCCTCAAAGAGACCGTGCGTTTATCGGAAGGCCTGGAGGAGACCGGCGAGTTGACGGCTGCCGCGCGACACCGTGCACTTGAATGTTTGTCACGTTTCGGCGAACGGCTGCGTCATATGCATGCATCGAATGTGCGTGCAGCCGGTACCAGTACTTTTCGTCGCGCCAGGAACAGTCACCTGTTTTGCAAAGAGGCCGGGCAGGCGTTGGGTCAGTCGCTGGAAATCATATCCGGTCTTGAAGAGGCGCGGCTCATCTTTGCCGGTGTCACTCACAGCACACCGCCGCACGATGGTGCGCGCCTGGTGCTGGATATCGGTGGTGGCAGTACAGAATTAATACTGGGGAAGTCGCTTGAACCTCGCGCACTGGAAAGTCTGCATATGGGTTGCGTCGTTATGACCGAGCGATATTTTCGCAATGGCAAGATCAGTCGCGGGGCGTTCGACGATGCTCGGCTTGCCGTTCGTCTGAAGTTAAGACCGGTGAAGGCATTTTTTCGTGATACGCCCGGTATTGAGGCAATCGGCACATCCGGCACCATTCGCGCGACCGAAAGGGTGGCTCGTGAGTTGGGGCTTGTCGACGCGGACCTGACGCGCAGCGCGGTGGAGGAATTGATCGAGCGTGTGTGTCAGTTTGATGCCATCGAGTCCGTTTCGTTGCCCGGTCTCGCTGAGCGACGCGCGCAGGTCTGGCCGGGCGGACTCGCCATTCTGGTCGAATTGCTGGCGGTGCTCCGCATCGACCGCCTGAAGACCTCCGATGGCGCGCTTCGGGAAGGGCTCCTGTACGAGAGCCTGGGTCGATTGCAACATGAAGACGCGCGCGAACGCAGCGTGCAGGCACTCGCGCCGCGATACAATGTCGATCATGAGCAGGCACAGCGGGTCGCAGAGACGGCCGATGGCTTACTCCGGCAATGTGCCGCCGACTGGGGCCTTACGTCGCCGCTGACGCCGCGCATACTCAACTGGTCCGCGCGACTGCATGAAATTGGGCTGGATATTTCCCACGATGGCTTTCAGCGGCACGGCGCCTATATCGCCGCCAACGCCGATCTGCCCGGATTTCCGCGCGCAGAGCAGCAGTTCCTGGCATTCTTGATCGCCAGTCAGAGACGTCACATCGATGAAGGTTCGCTCAAACGGCTGCCGGCGAAATGGCACAACGACGCGCTGCGATTGTCCATCATTCTGCGGCTTGCCGTTTTGTTGAATCGAAGCCGCAGCCAATCGTCGTTGCCGGGAATCCTTCTAGACGCGTCCGAGGACGGCCTGACGCTCAATTTTCCGAGTGGCTGGCTGCAGTGCAACCCGCTAACCCGGGCCGATCTGGACAGAGAGAAAAATTATCTGGCCGACGCGGGTTACGCGCTGTCCGTTCGAGCGCCAGCGAAAACGTCAGACTGACGCGTCACTCAGGGTCGCGAGGCTCCTGAGGAATGATTCCTGTGCCGATCTGGGAGGCTCGGTCCCCGGATTCAGTTTTTCGTAGGTCCCGTCCTGCCGCAGTTCCCAGGCCTGACAATTGTCGTCGAGATACAATTCGAGATCCGCTTTCAGGCGATCCTTGAGCGGGCGCTGCCGAATGGGAAAACAGGTTTCCGTGCGGCGGAAAAAATTTCGATCCATCCAGTCGGCGCTGGAACAGAAAAATTCCTGCTTGCCGCCATTCAAGAAATAGAAGACACGCGAGTGCTCCAGAAAACGGCCTACGATCGAACGCACACGAATGTTTTCAGATAAACCGGGAACGCCGGGCCGCAACGAACAAACGCCGCGTACGATAAGGTCAATCTGAACTCCGGATGCCGATGCCCGGTAAAGTGCGTCGATAATTCCAGGTGCGGTGAGCGAGTTGATTTTCGCGATGATACGCGCCTCCTGTCCCGCCCTGGCCTGTCCGATTTCGCGCTCTATTCGTTCGATCATCTCGTCAAATAACAGAAACGGGGCGGTCAGAATGCGGTCAAGATCAACAGCGGCCGTCAGGCTGGTTAACTGCATGAAGATCTTGTGCACGTCTTCGCCCAGTTTCTGGCTGCCGCTTAAATAACTGTAGTCGGTATATACGAGCGCGGTTCCGGGGTGATAGTTGCCGGTACCGAGGTGCACGTAGCGCCGAATCCTGCCCTGCTCCCGCCGCACAACCAGCGACATCTTGGCGTGTGTCTTGTAACCCACCAAGCCGTAGACTACGTGCGCGCCCGCTTCCTGCAGGCGATTGGCCAGCGAAATATTGGCTGCCTCGTCGAACCGCGCCATCAATTCGATGATCGCGGTGACTTCTTTGCCCGCTGTCGCGGCTCTGATCAAATGCTCGACGATGGGTGAATCCGCCCCGGTGCGGTAGAGCGTCTGTTTGATCGCCAGGACGTCAGGATCGGTCGCCGCCGTGGCGATGAAGTCGATGACCGGTGCAAATGACTGGTAGGGGTGCTGCAATAAAACATTGCGATTGTTCAGCACCGAAAACAGGCTGGCATCCGTCTTCAGGGTGCTCGGCAATCCCGGCGTAAACGCGGGATAGCAAAGTTCAGGCCGCTCCGCCATGTCGCAGACGGCCGCGAGGCGATTCAGATTGACCGGCCCATCGACGGTGAACAGGTCAGCCTGGTCCAGAGCGAAATGATCCAGCAGGAAATCACACAAATCCTGTGGGCAGCGGTGACTGATTTCCAGTCGCACGGCAGCACCGTAGCGGCTGGCGGCAAGCTGACCCTCCAGCGCATGGATCAAATCTTCGACTTCTTCATTGTCAACGTAGAGGTTGCTGTTACGCGTAACCCGAAACTGGTAGCAGCCATCGACCCGCATCTGTGGAAATAGTGCTTCTACGTGGGCATGGATAATGGAGGACAGGAAAATAAACTGACTGCATCCTGCGTCGCAGAACTGCTCGGGCAAGCGGATGATCCGCGGCAGCGAACGTGGCGCTTGCACAATAGCTCTATGCCGGCGACGGCCGAAAGCATCCTTGCCGTCCAGGCGGACGATGAAGTTCAGGCTCTTGTTAAGGATCTTGGGGAACGGCCGGGACGGGTCGAGCGTCAGCGGCGTCAGAACCGGCACAATTTCATCGTGGAAAAATTCCGTCAGCCAGCCTCGCTGCTCCTCAGTCCAGTTTTCCCGCTTCGGGAAAATAATACGTTCTTGCGCCAATTCGGGAAATAACACCGTGTTCAGCATGGTGTATTGCTCGCCGATCAGGATGAGCGCCCGGCGACGCAATTCATCGAAAAGCTGCCGCGGTGCGAGCTTGTCAGGCCCCGGTGCCGGGGCACCGATTTCAAGCCGTTGTTTCAGGGCGGCGACCCTTACCTCGAAAAACTCATCCAGATTTGTGCACGAGATACAGAGGAATCGCAGTCGTTCAAGAATCGGTGTATCCGGATCTGCCGCCTGATCGAGCACGCGATGATTGAACTCGAGCAGACTGAGTTCACGATTGATATACGGATCGGTTGGCGGGGCGGCATCCACAATCGGCACAACACTATTTGGTCAAATCGGCCGATCAGTATAGCAATCCCTGAATTACAAAACGCTCACCCACCGCACACATATATTCCCCCGAGTACTTCAGCCTGTTTCGCTCCGGTGACTGACGGCAGGTTTCCGCTTTGCCCGAGAATTGTTTGCCGGGCCAGCCAGGCGAATGCGATTGCTTCGACGTAGTTCGGGTCGAGACCGAAATCGTCGGTCGATAACCATTTGGCGGTGCCGGGCAGGCGAGACAGGCTTTCCATCAATGTGACGTTATTTACGCCGCCGCCGCACACAAGAATTTCCCGCGTATCGGGTGCGTATCGGGTGATCGCGTCGCCGATTGACCGGGCGGTGAGTGCGAGCAGTGTTGCCTGGATGTCGGCGGCGGAAAATGACGAGTCTCCCGCATAGCTTTCGAGCCAGTCCAGATTGAAATACTCGAAGCCCGTGCTCTTCGGCGGCGCCATGGAGAAGTAAACGTCCTGAAGCAGGTTCGATAGCAAATCCGGCTGTACTTCACCGCTGCGGGCCCAGGCACCACCGTCGTCGAATGGCCGGTCGTGTTGCTGTTGCGTCCACGCATCCATTAAACCGTTGCCGGGGCCGGTGTCAAAACCAATGGTGTCGTCTCGGTTGGCGGCTAGCACGGTGATGTTAGCGATGCCGCCGATATTCAATACAACGCGCGCCTTTTTCTCAGCGGCGAAAAGCCACTGATGAAAAGCGGGCGTGAGCGGCGCGCCTTCGCCACCTGCGGCAAGATCGCGGCGCCGGAAGTCGGCGACAGTCGTAATGCCGGTGCCGCTTGCAATGATGTTCGGGTCGCCGATTTGCAGTGTGAATGGGCGTTCGCTGTGGGGGCAGTGTCTTATTGTCTGGCCGTGACTGCCGATCACCTGGATTTGCGATGACGGAGTTCCCGATGCCTCCAGCAACGCTGTCGCCGCATCGCGAAAACACGAGCCCACCCAATGGTCGAGGTTGGCGAGTGTATCAATCGTCGTTTTGCCGGGATTCCGGCTGGCATGAAGCAGCGCGCTGCGTAACCGGGGCGGGTACGCGTAGTCTTTGGTCGCTATCGTCTCGCATTGATTGTCGTGCAAACGGACCAGTGCGGCATCGATGCCGTCCATGCTGGTGCCCGACATCAGGCCGACATAGAGAGAACTGGGGTTCTCAGGAACTGACATGCTGGTCAGTTGTAAGAGAGAGCCGCGATTTGCGTGCGCTTGTAGTTGAGGAGCTCGTCAAGAATCGGTTGCACGGTCGCGAGAAACGCCTGGCGGTATTCATCTTTGATCGGATCCGCTTGTGGTAACGATACGGTACGAGGATTTCGATGCACGCCGTTCAGACGGTACTCGTAATGCAAATGATTCGCGGTCGCCAAGCCGGTGCTGCCAACAAAACCGATGGTCTGTCCCTGGCGCACGCGTCGCCCGACACGTGCGGACTTGGCGAAGCCGGACATGTGCGCATAAAGTGTTGTGATGTTACCGCCGTGCTGCACGATGAGCGTATTGCCATAGCCGCTCTTGACGCCGCGAAAAATCACTTTGCCGTCGCCAGCCGCCATGATTGCGGTCCCCCTGGGTGCTGCATAATCAACGCCTCGATGCGCCCGAATCGTATTCAGAATAGGGTGGCGGCGTTTCGGGTTGAAGCTCGAGCTGATACGCGTGAAATCGACGGGTGCCCGCACAAATGCCTTGCGAACACTATGGCCGTCCGGTGTGAAGTAATCGGCACGGTTGTCGTTGTCGATATAGCGAATAGCCTGAAATTTGCGACCGTTGTTGTTGAACTCTGCGGCGACAATCTCTCCGTCAGTAACGTATTCGCCGTCCTGCCATATTTCCTCATACAGGACGTAGTAATCGTCATCCCTGCGAATATCGAGGACGAAATCGACGTCCCACGCAAAAATACCGGCAAGGTTCATGATGAGCTTGTCGCTCAACCCGGCTTCGGCGCCGCTTAAGAAAAGTGAGCTGTCGATGCGCCCGTAGGCCAGTCGTTTTCTGGTCTCTATTTGCCGATCAATCAATTTTGCCTGGAAGCCGTCGGCTTCTTTGGAGATCAACAGGGAGCGGGTCAAACTGAGCTCTCGGTAGAGGCTGATCAGGTTGCCGTCATCGTGTTGAATTTCAAGTTTGTCGCCGGGTTTCAGCATGCGCAGGTAGTGGCTGGCATCAGCCAGTCGGGTGATTTCCGCAAGGTGGCCAAGACTGATTTTGTGCTTGCGGAACAGTCTGTCGAGCGTGTCGCCGCGGGAGATGGTTAGTGCGATCCGGTCGTACTCAGGTTCCGCCAAGATGAGTGGGGGGTGAAATGGCGTCGGCTCGTCTAGTGTCGCCGTGGCCGCCGGAAACCGTGGGCCATCATCAATGTTCAGCGACACAGTCTGGTATTCGAGTGACGGCACAATCGTTTCAGTCGTCGAATGAGCGCTGGTCAGTAGGTCATCGGTGTCGACCGCGACTGACGGTTCTTCCACGACGATTTGCTCGACCGTTTCCGCGACCGGTGTCGAAGGACTCCCCGCAACGTTATCCTGGAATAACAGCAGGCCGATTCCGGCGAGCGGCAATCCCAGTCCGATGGCGAACCACCGCAGGGCATTGGACGTTGGTGTTGCGGATTTTGCAGACGACTTGTAGTCGTGGAGTAGCGGACTTACTGGACGACTCAACGCGGCGCCTCCCCAATCGCTCGAAGTCGCTACTCTACAGTGGTGCTCGGGGCTCGTCAAAGAAAGGTGTTAAAACTCATGATGTTAAAGTCAAATACTAATTGCGATTCTCGGCACAGATACGGTGATGCCTTTTTTGTATCGTCGGCCGCGAAAAATACCGCAATACGAGCCTCCGCTCGGGCGTGCAGGATGCTAAAGTTCTGCGCCAAAGGAGCGAAGCAACGTAGTTATGACTGATATCGACGAACAACTTGCCGAACTGGCGCGTGGAACAGAGGAAATCCTGCCGCAGGATTCGCTCGCGAAGCGGCTGGCGAAAAAGCAGAAACTGATCGTAAAGGCAGGGTTTGATCCAACCGCGCCGGATTTGCACGTCGGGCATACTGTCCTGATCAACAAAATGCGCCAGTTTCAGGAGTTTGGTCACGAAGTGGTGTTCCTGATCGGCGATTTTACCGGCATGATCGGTGATCCGAGTGGCAAGAACAGTACGCGCCCGCCGCTGACCACGGAGCAGATCGCCGAGAACGCGGCGACCTACGAGGCACAGATCTTCAAGATTCTCGATCCGGAACGAACCCGCGTCGAGTTTAACTCTACGTGGATGTCCAAAATGGGCGCGGAGGGCATGGTCCGTCTGGCGGCGCAGCATACGGTGGCGCGCATGCTGGAGCGCGATGACTTCCAGAAGCGATTCAGCAATGAGCAACCGATCTCTATACATGAGTTTCTCTATCCGTTAGTGCAGGGATATGACTCGGTAGCGCTTCGGGCCGACGTGGAACTCGGCGGCACGGACCAGAAGTTCAATCTGCTGGTGGGCCGTCAGTTGCAGCAGAATTACGGCCAGGACCCGCAAATCGTCATGACGACACCCTTGCTGGAGGGCCTGGACGGTGTGCAGAAAATGTCCAAATCCCTGCATAACTACATCGGCATTACCGAACCGCCGGGTGAAATGTTCGGCAAAATCATGTCGATTTCCGATGACCTGATGTGGCGCTACTTCGAGGTGCTGAGTTTCCGGCCGTTGCAGGAGGTGGCCGCGTTGCAGGCCGCTGTAGATGACGGCAGGAACCCACGCGACGTCAAATTTGAGCTGGCACAGGAGATTGTGAGTCGTTTCCATGATGCGGCCGCTGCGGAACGATCGAAAGCGGAATTCATCGCACGCTTCCAGAAAGGAGCGATGCCGGAAGATATTCAGGAGATGGAGATATCGAGCCAGGACGGCGTGCTGGGAATTGCCCATCTGCTCAAGGCGGCCGGCCTGGTGAGTAGCACGTCCGATGCATTCAGAATGATCAAGCAGGGTGCTGTCAGGATTGACGGTGAGCGGGTCGAGCGTCGTGATCTGAGTATTAACGCCGGCACGACACATATTTATCAGGTCGGGAAGCGCAAATTCGCGAAGGTCGAGCTGACCTGATAATTGCGGTCGGGAATGGCAATATTCCCGCCGTAGCCATCGCTGACATTGCGCACGGCCGGATACCGGGGCGGGGAATGAGCGGTTTGCGAATCAATCCGGGCTTCTATTTGAAAAAGATGCCTCCGGAACTGTGAGCGGGGAGGCAGACGGTCAAACCCGGGAAAGGCCGTTTTTACCGGTAAACAGGCTTGTTTTCGGCATTCCGGGGCGAGCAGCCGGCGGTGTCTTCGAGACGGATTTCAGTCGGCAGTAAAATAAGTTCAGAAGTAGTTGACGGGCGGCAATTCACCGCTATAATGCCCCGCTCGCTCGAGACACGGTGTGTCCGGGCCAGACCCCGAGAATAGATACAGGCACGCAGGGCTGTTCATTAACCCATGTTGGCCTGTATAATGGTGGGTCTGCTTGAAACGAGGACGATGCTCGATTTCAAGACGCTCTTTAACAATGTAATCAGATAATTTGTGTGGGTGCTCGCGTTGGAGTTTGCTATAGGCAAAATCAAACGTGAGAACCAAGTTTAATTTTGTAATTAAGTTGGCGATTGCGTTCTTTAGATAAAGCTCAAAGCTTTAAACTGAAGAGTTTGATCCTGGCTCAGATTGAACGCTGGCGGCATGCCTAACACATGCAAGTCGAACAACGATGGAAGCTTGCTTCCAGGCGTCGAGTGGCGGACGGGTGAGTAATACTTAGGAATCTGCCCATTAGTGGGGGACAACTCGAGGAAACTCGAGCTAATACCGCATACGCCCTACGGGGGAAAGCGGAGGATCTTTCGGGACTTCGCGCTATTGGATGAGCCTAAGCCGGATTAGCTTGTTGGTGGGGTAATGGCCTACCAAGGCGACGATCCGTAGCTGGTTTGAGAGGACGATCAGCCACACTGGGACTGAGACACGGCCCAGACTCCTACGGGAGGCAGCAGTGGGGAATATTGGACAATGGGGGCAACCC
>JAADHU010000016.1 GCA_013151645.1 Gammaproteobacteria bacterium
CTTGCCGGTTTCTGCAAGCATGTTTTCGTTTACGACGCCGATATAAATATTCGCGATCCGCGGGATCGGGACTGGGCACTGGCTCACCGATTCATGCCGGACCGTGATCTGATGATTATTCCGAATGTTATGGGCATGAACATTGAGCCCATGGCACAAGGTGTTGTTGGTTCGAACGCGAAGCTCGGCGTCTATGACGGTTACCCCGAAGTGCCGCTAAACGTGCGTTCATTCATGGGGGTCGATTGCACGGTGCCGTTGGGCCTGAAAGTTATGGACCGTGTGGTACCGATTCCGGATATAGAAGCACGGGTCGATGCGTTGTGGCAGCAGGTTGCCGGCTGAGCGGGATGCACTGAATTGACTCAACGGGCAACGCCAAAGACGACGCTCAACAGGCACGATGAGCAAACCTGTATCGGTATATTTCGTGATTTGCTGCACGCACGCCACAGGCTTTATAAAATCGCGTCCACCGTTGCTGGAGATGCCGGTCTGCACGCAGCCGAGCTGAACGTTATCGATATTCTCGGCAAAATGGGGCCGATATCAATGGGTCGTCTATCCGACGAGACCTTTGTATCGCCGGCGAACACAACTTATACGGTGCGTAAACTGGAGGTCGTGCATCTGGTCCAGCGATTACGCTCGAAGGACTCCGAGCGCAGCGTTACCGTTGCGCTGACAAAAAAGGGCCAAACCCTGTTTCGCCGTTGTTATCCGGCCGTGCTAACCGCCGTCGATAACTACCTTTCCGAACGCTTGTCGAGCACCGACAAAAAAAATCTTGCACGGATACTTGCCAGGTTGGCGACCTGACTTCGCTCTGCGACACACTGTTCCCGCGAAAAACCGGCTGAATCGCGCCGTAAGCGGTAAACTGGCCGTCTTATGGCAGCACACAGATACTATTTTCGCCGGTACCGAGCGGCGTGGCACATAGCGGTTATGAGCTTGTTGCTTGTTTGTGCGGCTAACGCGTCCGCCGAAGCAGAGAAGAACAACCAGCAAAGCAGCCGGACGGTCACGTTGCTGTTTACCAACGACGTTGAAAGTGCCTATGACCCGATTGCCGCCTTCTGGATTGATGGCATGGCGAGGATTGGTGGCATTGCCGAAATGACGACACTGATCCGGGAGCTACGACAAACAGAGCCCAACGTGTTTCTTTTCGATTCAGGCGATATATTCACCGGAGCGCTGGCGAAACTTACCGAGGGACAGCTGGCGTTCGAACTCATGATCACGATGGGTTACGACGCCATGGCCATCGGCAATCATGAGTTCGAATACGGTCACGAGGTGTTTGCGTGGGCAAAGAACAGGGCACCTTTCCCGGTGCTTGGCGCCAATTTTTTCTACAAAGGTACCGATCACCCCTACGCGCAGGCCCATGCGATCATTGAGCGAGATGGTATTCGAATCGGTGTCATCGGCATCATGGGACAGGACGCGGTCACGGCGATCATTCCGTCGTTCATCGCGCCGCTGGACGTCAGAGACCCGGTAGAATTGGTGCGCAAGTCGGTGGCGGAACTCCGCGATCAGGTCGATCTCATCGTCCTGCTGACGCACCAGGGAAAAACAGCGCCGATGCAAACCGATGCAGAGAGCGACCCGCGGCTGCAACGGGATATCGATGCGGATATTGCGCTTGCCGGCGCGGTCGAAGGGATCGATGTGTTGTTCGCTGGCCACGCCGATGCCGGTACGCCTGAACCCGTGGTCAATAAAAAGACCGGCACGCTGATTATGCAGACATACGGGCAAGCGACGCATCTGGGCTATCTGCAGCTGACGCTGGACGACAAGACTGGTGAGATTACTCATTACGAAGGCAAGCTGATTCCGGTGGATCCTTACCGATGGGGGCCGGACGCAAAGATTGCGGCCAAATTGAAGCAGTATCGATCCGCTTTTCCCGAGCTTACGGAAAAAATTGGCGCGTCAGAAGCACGCATGAATCGACGTTATATCGAGGAGTCAGATGTCGGTAACCTGTTCGCTGACGCCTTCGTTGATGCAACCGGTGCCGACATCGGCTTTGTTCACAGTGGTAGCTTGCGCAAGGACCTTCCGGGTGGCGATGTACGACTGGTCGATATTCTGGATACCTACCCGTTTGTTGATGACGTGATCGTTAAGGAAATGACCGGTGAACAAATTCGGCGTGCGCTCGAGCAATCGCTGACGATGGAACGAGGGTTTCTGCAGGTATCGGGACTGACGCTACGCTATGATCTTCGGCGGCCCGCGCAGCAGCGTATCGTGGCCCTGGAGAGAAATGGAAAGCCGGTCGAAAGTGATGACCATTTTACAGTTGCGGCGCCGGGTTTCCTGGCCGAAGGCGGCGACCTCTACGAATCGTTTCGTGAAGCCAAGGTGCTTCAAAGTTCGGCCAAGGTCTCCGACATCATGATCGAGTATTTCGGCAAACGGGATGTCATCGCCGTGCCGGATCGTGGCCGGCAAACCGACGTGGCACGTGGACAATAGTTCAACGGGCCGAAGTATCGATTGAAAAGGCACAAAACGAGTGATGAATATGAATCCGCTTAGAAGTGCAGTGCTGTCGATGCTGGCACTATTGTCATGTGTGCATGCCGCCGCAGCGCCGCAACCCAATATTCTCCTTATCTACGTAGACGACCTTGGCTACGGCGATCTTGCGAGTTTCGGTCACCCGGTATTGCAAACACCAACACTGGATTCGCTGGCGGACAGTGGTCTTACTTTCACCAACTACTATGCACCATCGGCGCTGTGTTCGCCGTCGCGGGCGGGGCTGTTGACGGGCCGAAACCCCTATCGAAGTGGCATCAAAAGCTGGATACCGGAGGACAGCGGCGTCTATCTGCGGGACGAAGAAATCACCCTGGCCGAAGTGTTGAAGGCGGCGGGCTACCGCACCGCTTTGATGGGCAAATGGCATCTCAACTCCGATCTTGGCAGCAAGACGGAACCGCAACCCGAAGAGCAGGGCTTCGATTCTTTTTACGGTCACAATGCGTTTCAGATCCCGACCAATCACAATCCAACCAACATTTACCGTGGCAATGTTGCGCTCGGGATGCAGGAAGGCTATACCGCCGATTTGTACGTGGATGAAGCGATTCGCTGGCTCGAACAGGAAGACGAGGACAAGCCCTTTTTCCTGTACCTCAGCATGGCAGAACCCCATACCTCTATCGAAAATCCGCCGGAGTACAACCGCATGTATGCGGATTTCACCCTTGGCGAAGCGGTCGGGATTCCCAACGGTGGCAAGATTCCACCGAAGGACCAGCTGATTCCGCGCGGGCCGGGAGAGTATTACGCAAACATTACGTA
This sequence comes from Gammaproteobacteria bacterium, assembly GCA_013151645.1. GTDB lineage: Bacteria > Pseudomonadota > Gammaproteobacteria > Steroidobacterales > Woeseiaceae > JAADHU01. The sequence continues at coordinate 3,331 of JAADHU010000016.1, forward strand.
CATGGACGCGCAACTGGGTCGCCTGCTCGAATGGCTTGAAGCCAACGGTTTGCACGATGACACAGTGGTGGTTTTTACCAGCGACAATGGGCCCGTGACCGACAACTGGATCAACTGGTGGGAGGTCAATGCTTATGGCAGTACCGGTGGGTTCAAGGGTCGCAAGCATTTTCTCTACGAAGGCGGCATTAAGGTTCCGGCGATCATTCGCTACCCGGGCGTGACCCGTCCTGCGACAGTCAGTGACGCACTGGTGGTCGGTACCGATTTGTTCGTGACGTTGGCAAAGATCGGTGGCGGCCAGATTCCTCAGGATCGTCCTATTGATGGTATCGATATTACAGCGGCATTGAGCGGTGGCGAGCTGCCGGCACGCTCCCTGTTCTGGGCGCTGGATTCGGTGTCGGAAATGGAATATGCCGTTCGTGACGGCGATTGGAAACTGTTGCTGGATCACGATCGACAGCCGCGGGAGCTTTACAATCTTGATGAGGATCCGCTGGAGTTTTTCAATCTGCTGCAGCAGAACAGCGACGAAAAGGAAGCGTTGTACGAATTCTTCAAGACGACGTTGTTGTCGATCGAGTCAGACACGCTTCGACCCTGACAAGCCCGGCCACCCTCTCTCGGCTGCCAACGTCAACAAGAAGAGCAGCAACGCCAGCCCGACCAGCCAACGCCGCGCGTCAAACGCCGGTGCCAGCTCCCTGAATTCAGCAGGCTCCCACAATCGAAGGTATCCCTGGTCCACCCACGTTCTCGCGATGGGCGGTTCGTTGTGAGCCAGACTGCGGTCGGCTCCGTGCAGAAAACGATACCTTCCTGTCGAGTCGTCTGCCGCAACGACAACCGTATATTGTCCCGCGCGATCCAAATGAAGCGTCGTGGAAAGTTCGCCGGGGCTCCGGGCCTGCAGGTCAAGCGACACGATCTTTCCTGAAGGATTGATAAGCGTCGCGCCGAAGTTGTCGGGCAATTTCACGTTCGGCAATGTAACCCGTAGCGTAGCGCTGTCAGCGTTCGTTTGTGGTATTGATACTCGAATATCGTTGGTGTCGCGTACCGCAAGAAAACCGGTCAAAGCGGCTGCGAAATCAGGCCATTGGCTCCATTGCAACCAGTTTTCCGCCCATCCGGAGAACCCGCTCGTCACCACGACGACGTTTCCCGCTCCAGCGGTCATGCTGGCCACCAGAACATCGCCGCGTTGTGACACCATGTGTATGCGGGCCTCCTCGCGCGGACGGGTCAGGAGGTAGCCATCAATGGTCGGCCAGTCGGCATCTTCAGACAGCCATGCCGCGGGTGACCGAAGGCTTGGCTGAGCCGTTCCAGCGATCAGGGCAGGTCGGTGCGATTCGACTTCGCGCCGCATCAGCACTGGCAGCCTCAACACGTCATCCACACGAATGACCCGGCCATCGTTCGACACAACAGTTTCTTCAAGATTACCGGCTGCGGATTGCGTACCGTCATCGAGGATCATGGCGACCAGCTCAATATCGGTGCCCCGCAGAAGCGCATCGATCTGCTGCAGATCAGCATCAGTGAAAAACCCGTCAGTTAGTAAAATCAGCAACCGTTGCTCAACACCGCTTTGCTGCAGGGAAGCGACGGCGCGTTCCAATGATGGTATCAAGGCCGTTCCTCCACTCGCGCGTTGCGGCCAGACCCTTTCTATGGCCTCCGCATGATTCGCTCGTGCCTCGACCGGCAGCAACTCCCTGCTTTGCACGTCAAAAGTAATGAGGCCCACCCGATCGATGGGTCGTAATGCACGCGAGGTCTCTACGGTCGCGCGCTGCGCCATTTGCAGGCGATCATTTACGGCGCCCGGTCGACCCATACTGCCGGATACGTCAATGAGAAAGACGAGGCTGGTCGGCGCCTCATCATCGGGTGGTTCCGATACTACGGGCAGCAACAACTCGAGCGGCGAATCCCGATAGCCGCCCAGACCGAAAGAGTTCGCTCCAGCAAGGACCAGTAAACCCATTGCATCCTCACGAACCGCCTGCTCAATCCGGTTCCACGCCACAGCCGTTAAGTCCGTCGCAGCGACGTCGTCGAGTACCAGCAGGGAAGTGGACGCAAGGCGCTCGAGCTCAGTGGTGAAGTTCTGTGGGCGAAATTCGAGCACGGACCATCCACCCTCATCCAGACTCCGGCCAAAGGGCGAGGGGCTGTCAGAAATAACCAGGACGGATGGGGTCCCGGTAATATTGATCAGTGCTCCCTGTTCCAGCACAGCGAAAACGGTACCGTCGTCGGGATCACGAAGTTCGGCACCGACGATCACCGGGCCTGAGCCAGGCACTTCGATGAGAAAATTCACGGTACCGGATGCGCTTGCCGCTTTGCGAGCGACGGAGCGATTGTTCATCAGTAGAACAAGCTCGGCATCGGCCGGTGGTCCCCGTCGAAAACTGACCGAAACACCGATGCGCTGACCGCTACGGGCGCGTGCGGGCGCCGCAATGCTGACAATTTCGGGCGACGATTGATCCGCCACTACGGGCAGCCAGAAAACGGGTATCTTTGCTGCGCTGGCGTTGTGCAGTGCCCGCAATGTGTCCGGACTCGAGCGTCCGTCAGAGACAAGAATGACGGCACCCTGCAGCCCCGGGTTGAACTCCCACAGAGCTTTCTCCATAGCGCGGTCAATACCGTTGATCGGAGGGCTGAACGTTAGTTTTGCTGTATCACCGACTTCGCTGATGAGACGCCGCCGAATCGAATTGGATTCGTGCGCAGCCGACTGATCCATAAGCGCAATCGCGTGCAGTTTTTTCCTGCTTTCGTTCCGGGCCGGCATAAAGAGTGTCGTAAGCAGCACAAGAATCGTCACGATCCGGGCTGCGAGCGCCAATGTGGAACGACGCCAGGGACTATGCATGCGACGCTCCCATTCTGGCGCGCAACAGCACGACGGCATCGAAGAGCAGCAATAGAAACGCGACCGCAAGGAACAGCGTGGACAGTGGTTTGTACGTTACCTGATGGACGGGCTTCGACGGGCGAACCCGTGTGTCAAGGAGGGTTGGTGCAATCACGGAGTGGCGCGCCTCCCGGGAGACAGTGACGGCTTCATCCAGAAGCGTTCGCCCGGTGGCAATGTCCACCAGCGCTGCGATGAAAGCAGCATATTCTGCCTGCTGAATGAAGCGCGGATGGTTCAGGTCGATGACGGTATCGATGATCGTCGATGAGCCCGATTCTCCAGCATGTACGACGACCAGAGGTTGATCAGTCGTGGCAAGCAATACGTCGTGTCTGTCGCCTGGCTGTCGTGGCGGCCACTGAGTGGCCGAGATCCAGTCGACAGCAAGTCCCAGGTTATTTCCGCTGCCGGAGGAGGCAAACCATGCCGGCGGCGAAGAAACGGGTCTTGCTGAACCAAGCAAAGTGCGAATTCGTGCTTCAGAACTTCCGGCTTCTGCAAACCCGTCTTGTGAGCAGCTGACGGCAAGCGCAGCTGTGCGGGTTGCGTCAACGATTGCCAGCGATGGGTGGGCCGACAACGCGCGCCATAAAGCCGGCCCGCAAGTTGCCTCAATGCGTGTCGCGAGCGGTTCGAATCGAGCCAGCGATATCGATAGATCGTCATCATCGACTAACGGATCAGTCGACGAAAGTGAAGCGGTGAGTGATCCGTTAGTCGCTGCGGCTCGTACTTGCCAGTGAGTTGTCTGACCGGGCGCCAGTGACAATCGCGTGGTCTGTAACTGCTCCTCGCCGCTATACAGAGTCACTCGCCGCTCATCGGTTGCGACGCCCGTATTGGCGACAGAAATCAGGACGTCGAAGGTTTTAGCGTCTTCAACGCTACGGCGTGCAGCGAGTCGCGTGATCGCGGCATTCTCGGTAGCGGTACCGGCTTGAATAATCCTGCCAAGATAAACACGCGCTGCCCACGTCTGTGTTTCTGCCGACGCACCATCGGTCAGGAGCCAATGGTTGCTGTCAGTTGTAAGAATCGGCATGGCATTTTCATCGAGATTCGTTTCCATAGCATCTCGCCAATCGACCGGGTGAAACGAATCCGCACCGCCGTAGGGGCGCGCCTTGCCGGGTTTAGTGAGCGAGCGGAGTGTGATTTGATCCCATGGAACATCGTTGCTGTCGAGCTCTTCAGTTAGCGACTCAAACATCATCGCAATACGAGAGTTGCCGTTTTCTATGGCAAACGCGCTCAGCGAATCGTCGATCCAGACCGACAGCGTCCGTGTTTCTGTCGACAGGTAAGGTCCGGCGAGAGCAGTGATCAGTAGCGCGGCGGCGAGGGCTCGGCGTCGCCAGGCAGGTTCCGGTTCATCCTTTCGATGGCCCGCCGATTCATTCGAAGTAGTGTAACCCCAGAGAAAAACAGCGCTTACCGGCCAGCTTGACAGTGGCGCGTGCCAGCGATGTAACCAGCGAATGAGCGGGATAACCGCAAGCGCAATTAACCACAGCGGATGGAAGAAACCCGACACTGTCAGAGCCGTATTCGCAGGTGCTCGAGCAGAGCCGGTTGCCAGTGCTGGCCGCTCTCGCAGCTCGTCATGCGGATGCCGAGACTGAGGCAGTCTTTGTGTAAATCGTTGCGATGAGTACGCAGTGCCGTTCGGGCGTCACTCTTTATCTGGTCGGACAGGTTGACCTGCCGTTCTCTGCCCGATTCGACATCCCGCAGCTGGGTCAACCCTGTCGCAGCGATATCCACTTCGTCTTCGGCCAGAACCTGCAGAATCGCGGTTGAGGATACGATGGATTGAATACTGCGGAGCTGTGATCGCATTCCATCGGGCTGCAGAAAATCACTGATGATGAAGACATTGCTGTTGCCGGACAGATAGTCGCGACACAGACCCGGATTTGAGCGGTTGACGGGGAGGGTTTTCAGGTGTGATGGTGTCATTAGGGAAGTTCGGCCGTTCCCTGCCGTGGGCGGTGCATCAGCTTGTTGTGCCAGTAGCAAATTCAATAGTCGGGGGTATTGATGCGCGCCTCGTCCGAGATCACAGCGTGCCTTTATACGGTCGCTGAAAATCAGCAGGGCGACTCTGTGACCCGCGAAAAGACAGGTATAAGCGAGCGCTGACGCCAGTCGGATTGACATCGCCCATTTGGCCGGATGAAGACCAACCGATGCGCTGCCATCAACGCAGATAAACCAGTCGACCGCCGCTTCGCTGCGAAATCGACGCACGACCGGACGTTGCCGGCGGGCGGTCTGACGCCAGTCTATATGGCGCATGTCATCACCGACCTGATAGTCGCGCAGGTCCAGAAACTCAAGACCGCTACCCGGTCGATCCCTGGCAGCGCGTGGATCGTGTCCGCCCGTGGCAGCACGCTGTAGATACGGTGCTGCCAGCCGTGCGAATCGTTGCAGTTCCGGTTCCTCTATGATGGCGTCGTCCGTCATTGATTGGCCTGCACCCATTCCTCAAGAATCTGCTCGAGTACGGTTCTCTCGGTGTTGCCTTCAAGTGCACTGCTTGTATGCAACAGGATACGGTGCCGCAATACCGGACGTGCCAAGGCGGCGATATCCTCGAAAGCCACGTGTGCGCGTCCTTCGAACAGGGCACGCACGCGTGCGGCGCGAATGATTGACAGCAACGCGCGAGGGCTTGCTCCGTAGCGGATATGCTGACGGGCCGTCGCAGACGCGTATTCTGAATCTTTCTGCGTTGCCAGTATCAATCGGATGGCGCCGGCCCTGACATCCCTGGCGACCAACACCTGCTGAGCAGCCCTGTGTAGTTCGCGGGTACGTTCCACGCTGCACACGGCATTCAATTGATCAACCGGTTCCTGGTCGAGCGACGTATCCAATAGAGCGTCGAGACTGCCCGCTTCCGGGTATGGCAATAGTAACTTGCACAAAAACCGGTCGAGTTGAGCTTCAGGCAACGGGTAGGTGCCCTCCAGTTCGATCGGGTTCTGGGTGGCGATAATCCAGAACGGCTCAGGCAGTACATGTCGTTCGCCGCCGCAGGTTACCTGTCTTTCCTGCATTGCCTCAAGCAACGCTGACTGCGTTCGCGGCGTTGCGCGGTTTATTTCATCGACCAGCACCAGATTGGCAAAAACCGGGCCGGGGCGAAACTGCAGTGTTCCGGTTCCTGCCTTGTCGCTCAGCAGAATTTCGCTGCCGGTAATGTCAGCCGGCAACAGGTCCGGTGTGCACTGGACGCGCCCGAGGTCGAGACCCAGGGAGCGGGCGAGCGCTTTGGCGAGCTGGGTCTTGCCAAGTCCGGGCAACCCTTCCAGTAACACGTGGCCACCGGCAAAAACGGCGATCAGCAATTGCCGGATCAACTGTTGTTGCCCAACAAGCACGCGGTTTAGTTGCGTTTCCAATGCGTGGAGGTCACGCATCACGCTTTCGAGTTCGTCGTTCTTTTCAGTCATTACTTTTTCCTGATTGTTCGAGATAGCGTCGAGCGTATGCTGCTTGTGCACGGCTCAAAACGGTCGATTGTGCCAGCGAATCGGGAGCGGCCGCCGCTCGGACGAGTTCAGGCAGACGCACCTCCCTTCTTTGGCCGTCGCCGGAATACGTGTTGCTGCCCGTCCCTGTCGACAGAGTCGGTCCGGTGCGCTGTAGTTCAACACGTTCACTACTCTGGAAGGAGCTCTCCGCTGGCCGGGAGTTCAAAGAGTCCGTGGATCGTGCAATTGCATCGCCGGGGAGACTGTCGTCGTTGCCGGCCAGGCTCGCGATGCCCGCCGTACCACCGGCTGGTTCGGCAAGGTTTGAAATCTCCGGGGCCGATTCCGTTTCATTGTGCTGTGCGGGAAAGATATCAGTGGTCGACGGTTGTCCGTCCGATGGGTGTGCGTTAGTGGTAGTTTCATCGGCGATGATGCGTCGGAGTTTGGCAACATCGTCCGTGCCGGGATGCGGACTTGTATCCTTGTCCGTAGCAGGTAACCGAGCTGAATCGGCCGTGCTTCGATCAGCCTCAGCATTAAATCTTGCGCCGGGCAGGGATAGTAAAACCAACGCGACAAAAAGAGGAATGATCGCGAGAACGGTTGTCGACGTGGGCGTTCGCCTGAGGCGTCGTGAAATTTCAGGCGACCAGGACGCCGCCGCGTCATTTGCTTGCCGAAGAACCGTTTTTACTGCGAAACTGTCAGCGTTTTCTGATGTGTTCCGGCATTCCACGGCTGTCGTCATCAGGGCGTAGCCATTGAAAACCCGGTCCGCATGTACTGCGCATTGCCTGTGTGAAGGTCGCTGACGAACAACCCTGAATAGAAGAACAAACGCCAGCAGTCCGACGACGGCGAGCACTAACGCCATGGTGACTGCCGCGATCAGCCGATGGATTCCCGCTAACGCGAGAAGAGCGATTCCGGAATACCAAAGCATTCGGTGCCCGGCTTCAGCCAGGCGTATCGACCAGAGACGCCGCCGAACGGCCAGCAGAAAGCGGTCCATTGCTACGCATTCGCTCGCGTTCACGGTTCGATCCATTGCAGCCATTCGACGCGAAACAGCCACACGGTTGCGGTCGCCACAAGTCCCAGCGATGCCTGCATGAGTCGGTTAATCTCTGCCCGCGGGACAAGTTGCCTGATGGCGCGGGCGAGCAGGATAACGACCCATCCGGCGGCAAGTATCGATGCCTCGGTCGCGGTCAGGGCCACCGCCGATACACCGGTCGCCATCCAGAATATCGTCAGCAGCGGCCATGCGGGGAACAGCGCCGGGAAAATGCTGGTGGTCAAGTGTCCTGCCAGGGATTCGGATGGCCTGTTGGCCCACAGGGGAGCAAGCAAACTGATACTCATTAATTGCAGCAGCAAAGTCAGCCGCATTGCTCGCTGGCTTATATCTTGTGCCGCGGCGGCATCGGTGGCGGGTAGCAACGACCATTGCGTGAACCACCAGACAGCCACCGCAACAAGGCAGCCAATTGCTATGAGCGCCGGCAGGACGGTCAGCTTGCGCACGGTGTTCGCCGGTTTTCATGTGATTGGTATCGCAGCAACCACGCGTGTTCGTTCTTGCCGGCATGCGGTATCGATAGTGACTGCAACACGGTTAACGGATGCGGGGCTGATCGAGCCAGAAAGAGTCTGAGTTCAGGTCGGCTGTCTGCATCCGGACCCAGAGGAACCTGGTTCATACTTGACCATGCCATTCCCGCCGCAAGCGGGGGGATTGCGTAGAGATCGCCCTGCCAATGCAGGTACATCGGCGTTGTGGAACTGACGCCGGTGTTGCAAACGCTCGCCGTATCCGCGTCCTGGTTGAGGCGCAACGTGGTATTAACCGGAAAACTACCGTGCGTGATGCGATCGAGTGACTGAAAAGGAGTCGCATTCCAGGCGATTCTTCGTTGCCCGGATTCAGCGCTCCAATCGAGAGAATAGTTTTCTCCGCTAATTTTTCGAGTGTATCCATCGAAGCTGTGAGCGGATAACATCACGGTTTCACGACGAGTGGCCGAGTATCGTTCGATGCTCCGGTAACGGGCGACCTGCTCCGTCGAAGCTATTTCGGCCCAGGCCACGAAATCGCGGGACGTGGCGGCAGGCCACGCTACCCACACCAGAAAAGCGGCTACGAGGCTGAATCCAGGCGCGGCGAAACGAGACTGTGATCGGCTCAGTAGTACGATCAAGACAACCAGGTAGGCACCGAGGAAAAGGGCTAGTCGGGTTCCGTAAAGTGCCTCGATGGAAGATCCGCTGAGCAGTCCTGCAAGATTCCGTTCGGAGGGTAGCGGAGCATCCGTTTGTGCGATGAGAGACAAAAACGTGTGCTCAGCGTTGTCGTTGTTCGCGAGCAATCCCAGGAATCGACCCTCGCAGGCAGCCCGGTTGACGAATGCCCGCGCGATGGCGGCGGAAGCATCGATCAACAATACGCGACCGCAAGTTCCCACGTATTCGAGCAACGACCGCAATTGGTTCTCATCCAGCGCCGCCATGGCCCGGCTATCGATCGCAAGCGCCGAGATCTGTTGGTAGGTCTCCGAGAGGTGTGGCAAGTCGGCCGCGATCATCGCTTCGGTGTCGGGCAGGTGCGATAACCGCTGTATCGCTTGCGGGCCGAGCAAGGCGAATCGTGGCAGAGAGCGCGGCGAATATTGCAGCGCTACTTCTTGTCGGCTTGACTGGTTAAGCGTCGCACTCAGCGATAGTGGCGATGCAGAGGATTCAATGTATACGGGTAGCCAGGTGTCCCGAGGCTGATTGGGTTGCAATTCAAGATCGACGCTTACGGTGGGAGCGGCACCGGCGGTTTCAATACGTAAAATGCCGCCCGTGCTGCTCACGGCTCTAACGTGAATTTCCGAGAAACCCTCGCCGCTGACATAAGCGCCGAACGCCAGAGATGCATCTATTTCTAACGCGGCATTCGCAGGCGCGGTTAAACCTTGTGCGAGCAGTACACTCAGTAGAAGCAGGCCATCCATGACACTGTTTCTATCACTTCAGCGCGGCATTTAACGCGATCACACTCCAGGCGGTTACCAACTCCTTGTTGCCTTCCCACCAGCGCGGGGAGTCCGGATTAACCCATGATCCATCGTCATTCTGCAGGCTGAGCAGTTTTTCGGCGAGGTCGTTGCGCCAGTTGTGCTCATTGTCTTGCGCATCCACCAGGGTGTCAGCTCCATAGGCGGCCATGCTCTTGGCGAAGACGTTGTAGTAGTAGTAAAGACCTTGTGTGCCACCGTCCGACCCCGGATTTTGCTCCAGCGTGTAGTTGCTACGAATCCAGTCGTAGGCAGCCTGGATGCGTGGATCTTCCTTATCGACGCCGGCGAACAGTAAGCTCAGCAAACCGGCGGCCGTCATGCCGCCATACGAGGCGGTGCCGCCATTCGGGCTATAACCTGGCATGTAAGTGAAACCCCCGTCGTTGCCAGCCCATTCCTGATCGTTGCTTTCGCTGCGGTTTTGCGAACGGCTGACGAACAGCAATGCTTTTTCCCACACAGGATCGTCCGGGTCAGTCGCGCTGGCCTGCAATCCTTCAAGTGCCATGTAGGCGTTGGATAGATCGGGTCTTTCGTCACCGCCGTAACCGATGCCGCCGTAGTAGGCGTGTTCACTTTCGTAACCGTCACCTTCGTCGATCTGCAGGTTGATCAAAAAGTTTCGCGCACCGTTCAAGGCTTCCTCGTATTCCTCGTTGCCCGTTGCTGCCAGCGCCGTCATGCAGACGGCGGTGTTGTAGTTGCGGTTCTGGTTGGTCTCGCTGATCGATCCGTCTTCGTTAATATGCGCGAGCATGAATTCGATCGGCTTGGTAATGAAAGCGCCATCTGTTTCGTCGTAACCGCGATGACTTTGCAGAAATGCACGCAGGCCCAGTGCTGTCACGCCGACCGAGTTTGACCACGAGCCATCCTCCGCTTGCTGGCCGCGAAGATAGTGCAGTCCGGCATCCACTGCACGCTTCGCTTTGTTGCGCAATTCCGGGTTCATTCCGACCGGATCGGCTGCTTGAGAAAAAGTGGCGATTAGCAGGAGGATGGGTGTTACGAGGGCAACCATTGTTTTTGTTTTCATGAGGCTGTTACTCTTTTTCTGAATAAATGGGCAATACGAGTGAATTTACCGTCTGCGGCGCTCAATGAACACCCCGCGACGACGGCAATCAGGGTCAGCGCGTAACCTGACCATGCAAAATACTCGTAACGCAGCGACCCCAGAACACTGTGCTGGTAAAACCAGCGGCTACGCAAATAGTCGAAATCCAGCGTTGTCGCGATCGCGGAAAACGGGCTCACACCAACAATCGCGTTGCTGAGCAAGGGCAGGTTACCGCTGACTTCCGCGAGCGGTCCAAGCCAAAGCGGCGTGAGCATCAGCGCAACGGTTATCGATAATACTATCTGGCGAGCGGCCGCTTGATGCCTGGTCCGCGCGAGAACCACCGCAAGCGTTGCCACTAACAGCAGGAATAGCATGACGGTCGTTAACAGGAGTTGAGTGAAAATCGCGCGTGTTTGCGGGTCGACCAGCGCGGCGGCAAGGAAGACTATTGTCGCGATGGCGCAGTGGCGGACCAGCGTCCAAAAAGTTTGCAAGGAGAAAGTCGAATCCAGTGGCATCAGCAGAATTGCAGTGGCATGGGTAACAGCCGCGTATACGAGGATCATTAACGCATCGTTGCCCGGTTCTTGCGGTAAGACAAACACAAACCTCGCGAGCAGCAGTGAACCCGCCAAAGGAGCAATAAACCAGAAACGCTCGAACGTGTTTCGCGGTTGATGCGGTGGCGTTGGGTGTCTTTTCTGAATGACTTTTTCCTGGTTGATTCAGTGGCGGGTCAGTCCGTCTGTGACGTTTGTGTCCCTCATGGTGGTTGGGGCGGAGCTGAAAGACGGAAGGACACGACGCGCTCGTCTGAGCGCGCCGGTCCGAACCCGGCAATAGCGGGTGCCGCTGTGGAATCTGTAACCATCGAGGGTCTGGAGGGACCGGGCCCTGCGCGCTTCGATCCTGAGTTTTATGTGGGGAACTCGCGGGTTCGAAGACATCGGATTAACACATTCCTCACTGTCAGGTAGCAGGAATCGTGCCACTGAAAGCCGCGACCAAAAACTCTTGTTAATCATACATATAGTGAGCAACACTGCGGTCGGTCGGGTGGCGCGCTGACAGGGGTGAGGTCGCGTTGTACAGGCGCTGATCGTTTTCTCACCACAACCACAAGACAGAGTGACGGCGATAACGGTGTCCACCACCGACCCATTAGTCAGCTTCAGAGAGCTTTTTCCGCAAGGTAGACCGGTTGATTCCCAGTAACTTTGCGGCTGCAACCTGATTGCCCTTGGTCAAGGCCAGCGCGGCATGGATGATCTCGAGGCCGGCCGCATCCATCAGGTGTTGATACACGAAACCGCTGCCACCGTAGCGGTCGGGATCCGCCACGATCTCCCTGGCCTGAACCCTGAGGGATTGTCGCAGTCCGGCGTGTACGGATGAATGAGCGGGCCTTTCTTCCGCCAAATCCAGATCGTGCAGGGTAATTGTCGTTCCCCGAGCCGCCAGCACAGCACGTTTGACGCAATGCTCCAGTTCCCGAACATTGCCGGGCCACGAATACGTTTTGAGCCTGCTCACGACATCCGCTTCAATGCCGTGAATCTGTTTGCCAATTTCCCGATTTGCCTGGTGCAGGAAATGCCCCATCAGCAATTCAAGATCGTGTTCACGGTCGCGAAGTGCCGGAACCCGAAGCGAAGCGAGGTTGAGTCGGTGGTACAAATCTTCGCGAAAATTCCCCGCTTCGACTTCGTCTTCCAGACTGCGATTGCTGGCGGCGACGATTCGTGCGGTGAATGCAATGGACGTAACGCTGCCAAGACGCTCGAAGGAGTGTTCCTGCAATACTCGCAACAGTTTGCTTTGCAGGTGCAGGGGGATCTCTGCAACCTCATCGAGAAACAGCGTGCCGGTACCGGCCGCTTCGAAACGCCCCACACGTTTGTTTTTAGCATCCGTAAATGCTCCAGCTTCGCTGCCGAAGAGTTCAGCTTCAATCAAGGTATCCGGAATGGCCGCACAATTAACGGCAATGAACGGTTGCTCTGAATTCGGGCCAAACTTATGTACAGCTTTGGCAACCAGCTCCTTACCGACACCACTTTCTCCCGTTATCAGGATCGCGAGATCGTTGTTGCCGAGCAGTGCCATTTTCTTGAACAATGTTTGCATGGCTGCGCTTTGACCCAGCAGGCTGGCATCGCCATCGCCTCCGGCCTCAATCGCGGCGACTGACGATTTGCGGGGCTTGTGCAACGCACGTTTCAGCAGCTCGCGTACCTGGTCCAGCTCAACGGGCTTGCCGAGGTAGTCGAAAGCGCCCAGATCAATAGCCCGGCGGGCGGACTCAAGCGTGCCGAAGGCCGTCATGATGATGACGGGCAGGTCCGGTGCGATGCCTTTTATCTCCTCGAGTGCCGTCAGGCCATCACCGCCCGGCATCTGTATGTCGATAAACGCAACGGCCGGTGTTTCGTCCCGAACCATTTGCACGGCTTGCTTGCCATTGGATACGAGCAACGGTTCGTGACCTTCACCTGTAAGAAATGCGCCAAAAGCTTCGCAAATCCCACGTTCGTCATCGGCGACCAATATTCGTGACATGACTAACCTGCTTGCCCGGAAGATTCGATTATAGGCACATGCAGGCGAATCGTGAATTTTGCGCCGCCGAGTTCCTCGCTGCTGGTCTGGAGAAACTCGCCTTCATGCAGCTCGATGATCTCCCGGCAAATTTTCAGGCCGAGACCGAGACCGAACGGCTTCTTGCCCACGGTGTCCTGTAGCGTGGACGACACACCGGGGCCCGAATCGGCAACACTGATCTCCAGTGTATCGTCGTCATCGACAAGTCCCGCGCTGACACGGATGGTGCCGCCGTCACCGAGCACATCTGCTGCGTTGTTGATCAGGTTGAGGAAGACCTGCTTGAGCCGGTCCGGGTCAGCGTTGACCACAGAGGAAGACACCAGTCGGGTTTGCAGGTCAATATTGCGGTGATTCAGAGCGGGCCCAAGCAATTCAGTCAGTTCGTCGATCAGGCGATCAACCTGAACGTCGATGCGACGCAAAACAATTGGAGCACCGAGGGTCAGCGCGGTTTCCACGATTAACTCCATGCGTCGAATCTCGTTCAAAAGCGTGCGTACACGCGTCGCCTCACTGGCGGAGATATTTTCCTCCAAAAGCTGCAACTGCATTTTTATGGACGTGAGCGGATTGCGAATCTCGTGGGCAAGCCGGGCCGCAAGGTCGCCGAGGCCGGCGAGATGGCTTTGGCGCGCCAAATCCGTTTCGTATTGTTGCAGTCGGCCGGCCATTCGGTTCAGGGCGCGGGCGAGGAGACCGATTTCGTTCGCGGCGGTGATGTCGCTGGATACTTCCCGTTCGCCCTCGGCGATTCGATCCGCCATCCTGGCCAGATCGCCGATGGGCTCAGTAATGCTGCGCGCAAAATAGTTACCGAACCATGCCAGCAACACAGTGGCGAATAACATTGCCGTACCGAGCAAGACGGCCGCATTGCGCGCAGCCTGGCGAGTCTCTGCCAGCGATGCGGCCGCGACTACGTAGTAGTATCGACTATCACGATCCTGCGGCAATGCGCGTAACGCAATACGCCAGGCGATTCCGTCGACTTTGCCGGTGTGCAGAATAAGCGGCTCTTTCTGCAGGACGGTCCTGTCGCGTATCAGTTCGGACAAAATTTCATTGACTGCGTCGGACGTTGTGCCGAGTTTGACGTCGCCTGACTGATCGAGCAAAGCGATGCGCGCCTCGATGAGTCGGTCAATGCGGCCGATCAGCTCGGGGCTGAACGGAAATACGCCATCTGCAAGAATGGCCGTGGCATGATCGAGCTGCTCATCCAGCCGTCGATCGAAGCTGTTGGTAAGCAGCTGCACAGCGATTATCCACGCCGCCAGCATGGCGATCAGAAGTGTCACGCCTAGCGGGATGACGAGTCGGATGTAAATACTTCCGCGGCGCGTCAAGGCTGCTGCTCCCGTTCTGAGGATCGATTCTGTCCGACCAGCTTCCGCCAGATAAGCCACGCAGCGACGGGCAACAGCATCGGCACAACCAAACCCGGACCGACCCATGCCTGGGGAATGAACGTTGCGCCGTTCGCCGCCAGAACCAACGCGTATAACGCGTTGCCTGCTGCACAGGCGGCTAGATACGGTAACACCGCCATGCGAGTTGCACCTGCCGTCAAAGACATGGCCTCGGCAATCACTGGCACCGGCCGGCTCAAGAATACCAATGCAAGTGTCGTGCGTGTCGGGAAGACCGGAAACCAGGCGCGCAGGCGCGTCATTGCCAATCGTGCCAGTGAATAGCCGAGCACATTGCCCCCCATCAGGCCGATCCAGACGGACAGGAATCCAGCCAGAAACCCCAGGCGCGCACCCAGGAGAGTACCAACAATGCTTGAGGGCACGGGCAAGAGGATGTCGGCCAGCAAGAGACCGCTACCGGTCAGGCCGAATAACAGGGCATCGTCATCCGCTGCACTTAACCATTTCTCGCCCGGCAACTCGCCAATTATGACAAAGGGCAGAATCGGTATCAGCAGAGCCGCTATAATGACGAGCGACTGTCGGGTTCTTTGTCCATGCATAGGTATGATAAAGACCGCGTAGTCACAAGAAGCTGGATCACCAATAATATCAGCGCACACCCGCAAAACGCGAGATGTGATAAGAAACTTCAGGAGGGACGAAGATGTCGCTGCGAGAACTCGAGACTTCACCGGCATTCAAGACCGAAGTTATGTTTGAGGGCATTCGCTATTCGAGCGCACTCGCCGAAGCGGCGGAACACTCGTTGCCCAACTACTATCCGTATCGATTTAGAAAAGGCGAGGCGGATCCGACCGGTACGGGTAAGGCGCAAATACCTTATTTGATGATTACCGAAGACAACACGCTGATTCGCGTCATGGGCAATGGTAATTCTCCGTGGTCCGTTGAGGGCTCGAGGGAATCGGGCTACCGGTTATGCAATGACCGGGACGGAAACAGTCGCAACATCTCTTTTGAGCCACAACTTTCCTGGTTGTCACAAACGACCAGCGACGGTTTTCCAATGGCGCAGGCCGGTGTGAGCACTCATCGCGACATGCTGGTGATCAATGTTGCGCCTGGTTGCGAGTATTTCTTGAAAAAGCACGATGGCCGGTCGATGCGTTGCACGTTTTGTTCCTATGGGGCACCCGATGAGCGCACCGCACATTTAGGCCAGATTGCGGGCCAGGTCGAAATTCCGGCGATTACCTTGCAGAGGATGAATGAAGCCATGACAGCGGTCATGGCGGAGACCGAGGTTCGGCACATCTATCTCGTTGGCGGTTCGCTGACCGATCCCGACCTTGAAGGTGAGCGATTTCTGCAGCTCGCGAGGGCCGTCAAGGCCTGCAATCCGGATGGTATTCCGGTGTGCCTCGGTTCCGCTGCATTGTCGAGTGACATGCTGCAAACTTTCTACGATGAGAAGCTCGTCGACGCCGTTTGTTTTAACCTCGAAATTTGGTCGGAGAAACTGTTTGCGCAGGTCTGCCCGGGGAAAAACCGTTATGTCGGTTACGACGACTGGATCGCAGCGCTCGAGAATGCGGTCAGACTGTGGGGCCGTGGGCGTGTGTATTCGGCGATGGTGGCTGGCGTCGAACTCGAACCGGAATACGCCATGAACTGGGAAGACGCCGCAAAGCTGGCGATTGAAGGGGCGGAGGATCTGTGTTCGCGAGGCATTATCCCGGTCTATTCCCTGCACTGGCCAGCAGGCGGCAAGGAGCGGGCTGACTATCAGTCGCGACTGCGGAATTTTTTTGAGCGCCTGGCGCTGGGCTACCAGGAGATTCGCCAGCGACATGATCTTCAGGTCTGGGACGGGTTTATGTGTCATCGCTGCGCGTACATGCAGCTGGAGTGCGACATGGACCGGACCGGGGAGTCAGGCTGATGCCCGCCGATTCGACAACCTCCGTTGGCAGCGCTGATCCGTCTGCAATTATGGCGCTCAGTACTGCCTACTGGGGATCGCAAACACTGCTGACCGCCAATCGCATCAAACTATTCGATATGCTGGCGGGCGGTCCGCAAAGCAGCGCGGTCCTCGCAGCACAACTGGAACTCGATGTGCGGGCGACAGAGTTATTCCTGAATGCTTGCGTTGCGCTGGGGCTGTGCGAAAAGCAGGCGGATCAATTCAGCAACAGCCTGTCCAGTGCCACGTTTCTCACCACCGGCAGTCCCGCATCGATGGCAAACGCCATATCGTACAGCGACAATCTTTTCTCCACCTGGGGTGAGTTGGAAACAGCGGTGAGAACGGGCGTGCCGCCTAAGAAGGCCGCGACCTATCTGGGTGAGGACGACGCGCAGACACGTCACTTTGTCTACGGAATGCACGATCGCGCAATGGCCATCGGGCGCGCATTGCCGGAAATGCTCGATCTAGGCGGTCGCAGGAAGATGCTCGATGTGGGCGGTGGGCCCGGCACCTATTCCGCGTTGCTGACGGAGCGTTTCCCCGATTTGCGCTCCGACGTTCTGGAGCTGGCCGGCGTCGCGAGAATCGCGGCGGAGATTCTCGAGACAATGGATGCTACCCGGCGGGTGACGATGTTGAGCGGTGACTACCACACGAGCGACTTCGGCGAGGGATACGACGTGGTGTTGATGTCCGGCATGTTCCACCGTGAATCCGGGCAAAACTGCCGTCGCCTTATCGACAAGGCGCGGGCATGTCTTGAGCCGGGTGGCTTGTTGGTGATCAGCGATATTTTTGCGGACGAAGGTGGCGCGGGCCCCGCGTTTGCCACGCTTTTTGGGCTCAATATGATGTTGACCGCAGCGGATGGCGGCGTGCATGCTGATGCGGACGTTGCTCACTGGATGGCGGAGGCCGGTTTTGAGATGATCGACCGGCAAGAATTTCCACCACCAATGCCACATCGCGTCGTCACGGGATCGAAACCATGAGCGTGAGCGCAACATTGCAGACCAAAGCACGCGCTGTTGTTGGTGTGTTGACGTTGTCGTGCATACTGGTGCAAGCGGCACACACGCAAGAGGGTGCCGGCCCGGCGATGGGCAAGATTGTCGATCTCGGCGAGCAGCGCTTTCAAATCGGTGAAATCGTCATCGATCGCAAGGCACGGGAGTTCAGTGTGCCGGGCCGAATCCTGCATCTGAGCGATGCGCTCGAATACCTGGCGGTTTCAAAAGGCGGCATGAAGGACTACGAAAGTCTGCTGGAACTGACCACGACACCAAGGGATTTCAACCTGGCGTGCATACTCATCGGTTTTGACGATACCGAGACCGTCAAACCACGATATCAGTTCGACGAATTCGAAGTGCAGGGACCGCCGGTGGTGCTGACATTGAGTTGGCAGGAAGACGGCAAGACTCAGAGCGTATCGGCGGCGAATGCCATGAAGGCGGGAGAGGAGACTTTTGATAACAATGATTGGGTCTATATCGGCTCGTCGACCTCCGCAGACGGTCAGCAATTCTTGGCTGAGAGAGGCGGTACGTTGATTGGATTCGTGCACGATCCTTACAGCATCATTGATCATAAAACGGGCGGCGGAATTGGCGCATACGGATTGATCACCGGCAACGAATCACTATTGCCGGCGGAAGGGTCGGCTATTCGTCTGACGGTGGGTTTCGCACGGTAACGGTGTCCCGCCGACGGTGCGTTGATGCCACACATGACTCTGTTATTTCCGTGCACACTTGCCGTCGTGTTGCTGATGTCGGCGCCGCTTTCGGCGGCGGCTGACGACTCGCCAGGGGGCAAGAATCTTCCCGGCGCAGCACCTTTTTCCGAGTCTTTGCGCAGCAAAATCGAAGTTGAGCTTGCCGCTCGGGACGACGCCGGCTCACCCAGGACAAAACACCTGCAAGCCAACGGCCGGGCAATCTTCACCAATCGCCTGATTTTGGAGGCCAGTCCCTACCTGCAACAGCATGCCCACAACCCGGTTAACTGGTATCCGTGGGGTGACGAGGCGTTCGCGGCGGCGCAGCAACAAGGCAAACCGGTACTCCTTAGCGTTGGTTATTCAACCTGTCACTGGTGTCACGTCATGGAGGATGAGTCGTTTGATAATCTGGAAATTGCGACTTATCTGAATCGCAATTACATCGCGATCAAGGTCGACCGGGAACAGCGGCCGGATATTGACAGTATTTACATGGCGGCAGTACAGGCGCTATCGGGTCGTGGCGGTTGGCCAATGACGGTGTGGTTGACGGCGGATCGTGAGCCCTTTTTCGGTGGCAGTTATTTTCCGCCGTACGATGGAGATCGGGGCGTGTCGGAGGGCTTTCTGACATTGCTCCAATCGCTGCGCGGCGTTTACGAAGAACGGCGCGACGATGTAGGTGCGGCTTCGATGCAGCTAATGGAAGCGGTACGCCGGCGTGTCGTGCCGCCAGCGGGCGATCTGGTTCCTGGCGAAGAGGTTTTTTCACAGGCGTTCGATACGCTGGAGAATTCCTACGATCCTTTCAACGGCGGCTTGCAAATGACGCAGAAGTTTCCCAGCAACTTGCCAATTCGCTATCTGCTGCGTTACTACCGCCGTTCGGCTAACAGCGACGCATTGCACATGGCGGAAAAGACCCTGCGCTCAATGGCCGCGGGTGGCATCTACGATCAGGTGGGCGGCGGGTTTCATCGCTATGCGACCGACCCGGACTGGCTCGTACCGCATTTTGAGAAAATGATCTATGACAATGCCTTGCTGGCGATGGCCTACCTGGAAGCGTACCAGGTCAGTGGAGACGAGGACTTCGCTCGCGTTAGCCGGGACCTGTTGAGATACGCCACGCGTGATATGCGAGCGTCGTCGGGAGCGTTTTATACGGCCAGCGACGCGGACAGCAAGACGCCATCCGGTGACACGCAGGAGGGTTGGTTCTTCACCTGGAGCGCGCAAGAGATCGACTCTGTGCTGAGCAAAACAGAAGCGGCCGTTGTTCGCGAGTTCTACGGCATTACGGATGCGGGCGAACTGGAAGGGCGTAATGTCCTGCACGTTACTCAATCACCCGCTGAACTGGCAGCGAAAATGGAGCTTGATGAAGATGCGGTAAAAAAGGCGATCGCCAGCGCTAGGGAGAAACTCTATCGGGTACGCAGTGGCCGACCGGCACCTTTTCGAGACAAGAAAATACTCGCGGCGTGGAATGGCTTGATGATTTCCGCGTTCGCCCGAGCGGCCCTCGATCTCGGAAACGATGACTATCTCGCGACGGCAAGTCGCGCTGCCCGTTTCATTCTCGACAATATGCAGCACGAAGGCCGACTGCTGCGAATGTACACAGATGGTGCGGCGTCAGGTAATTCGTATGCTGATGACTACGCGTTTTTCGTGCAGGCGTTGCTCGACTTGTATGAAGCCAGCGGCGATATCGACTGGTTCGTGCAAGCCGTAAGACTGGAAGGCGTCATGGCGGATGAGTTTGAAGATAAGGTTGACGGCGGTTTCTTTCTGTCATCGATAACAAGCGAAGCGTTGCTTGCGCGCGAAAAATCCGGATTCGATGGGTCGGTGCCTTCCGCCAACTCGATTGCCATCTTGAACCTGTTGCGGTTGTATGAGTTCACCAGCGATGACGTTTACCGTCGCCGGGCGGAGAAAGCATTGACGTTTTTCGGGCTCGTTCTCAAGCGATCGCCGGCGGCATTGCCTGAAATGCTGCAGGCACTGGATTTCTTCCACGGCGAAGCCCGCGAGATTGTGATCGTGACAGCCAATGAGCGTGCGGACGCCGAACCCTATCTAAGGCTTCTGGGCAAAACGTTTTTTCCGAACCACGTATTGGTGGTTGTGCAGGATGGTCGGGAACTCGAGCGGCACGCCGAGCATATTCCGTTGCTGGAAGGAAAAACAGCGCTAAGAGGAAAAACGACGGTCTACGTTTGTGAGCAGGGCATCTGTGAACTGCCGACCAGCGATACGGCCACGTTTGCCGCGCAAATTGGTGCCACCGGACTTTGAATGAGACAGTTAAGCAACAGCGGACGCGGACCGGGCAGACGAACGAGTCTTGCGACGATCTTGCTACTAGCGGTATTCGCGTCGATGACGGTTTCCTGCGATCGGCACAGTGCGAGCGGCGGTTCCTCGATCAGCGATACGAGCAAGTGGCTCGATGCCGAATTTCTCAACAATCAAGAACGCTATGCGATGGACCCGGATATGCTGGTCCAGCGGGGATTACTGGCTGACCGCAAACATCGCTACATTGACGTCCTGGCGACTGCCACGGGAGCCGGTCCTGATAGCACGCTGTACGCTCTCATCGCGGCGGGTGGTGAAGGCTCATCCGCGGCGATTGCGGTAACCGCCGTGAAACCGGACGATGTTCAGTCCGCCCTCGAATTTATCGGCATGCGCGCGGGTCATCCACTGGATGGCTCAAAAACCCATCATTGGCCTAAAGGCGAGAGAGTCAGTATCACTGTGTACTGGGGTGAACCCGAGGCAGGACTGTTTAATCGATCATTGCGAGCGGAAGAATTGATTACGGATGTTCGCTGGAATACGACGTTACCCGCACTGGGCTTCCGTTTCGTCGGTGTCCCGGAGGGTCGGAGCGCCGAAGCGATTGCGACGCTGTTCAATGCGACCAATACAGTGCTTGAAGTGCCCTATATTGTCGATCGCAAGTCCATCCAGGGACAGTTAGTCGCCAACGAGGAATATCGTTTCTCGCAGGGGCAAAAACTTCGTATCCGTATACGGCCGGAATTTCGTGGCGATCGCCGGCGCGTACAGAATCTTGTTCTGGACATACAGGCGGGAGTGGATGTAGAGCAACTGAATAACCTGCGTGTCAAGCTGTCAACACCGGCAGGCGAAGTACGGGTTGACGGCAATTTCGAATCGACTTTTGTCTATCTCAAAACGTTAATCGACGATGGTAAAGAACCGTTCCTCCAATTGAGGTTTGCCGATTCGCTGCCGGTTGGTAGTGTGCGGATGATTGCGAGATTCGTCCAGTCATTCCTGATTGCGCAGGATATTCGCATCGAGCCGAACCCCCCGCAGATTTTTTATAGCGCGTTCCTGCCGCGCGATGTGTGGCGAGATCCCGATCGGCGGGGACGATCCAGTCAGCCAGTGGAGATTCACCTGGAGCGTACCGGCAGCGATGGGCTGGGCGGTGAAATTATTCAGTACCCGCTGGCGGCGGAAGCCAGCGCAACGATCAAACGGATACGCTTTGGCAATATAAAAGAGCTTGGCGAAGCGATCGAGCGAGGCGAACCCTGGCAGACCGACGGCGTATTCCTGTTTGCCGATCCTTCTGCACCGTACCGTGAAATTCGCCAGGTATACGAGTTAGTATTCACGTTGTTCCCGAATCTCTATGTTTTCATGTAATCGCCATTGTCTTGTATGCGTGTGTGCCTGGCTTGCGCCACTGGCATTGTTCTCTGTCGTGTCAGCGGAACCAGGGCCTCCCGGGACCGAGTCAATCAGCAGTGAGCCGCTACGTTTACGGTCGCAAGGCAGCGCGACGCTGTTCACACGCATCGATGCCGATGTTAGTGGTATCCATTTTCAGATAGATGTCGACAAGAATAATCCGCGACGCCGCCTGTATGAAATAGCCTTCGCCGGGGCGGGCGTGACGATTGGCGACTATGACGGTGATGGCAGGCCGGACGTTTTCATGACGCACCACTCGGGCAAGGACCGCTTGTACCGGCAGACTGGTGACCTCGTGTTCACGGACGTTACCGACGAGGCCGGGGTTGGGGGCGGCCGGGAGTGGTCGGCGGGCTCCGTGTTCATCGACATCAACAACGATGGGCTGCTCGATTTATACGTTTGTCGTTACGATGCGCCGAACGCGCTGTACGTCAATGCCGGCGACGGGACATTCAAGGACATGGCGGCGGAATACGGTCTGGACTTTTCCGGTGCTTCGGTCATGGCGGCGTTCTCGGACTACGATCGCGACGGCGATCTTGATATGTACCTGCTAACCAGTCGACTGGCAGCGAACACGGAAGTTGAGCGGCAGATTCCGATCGTGCGAAAACCCGGTCCGGGCGGTCGGACGGTGCCGACAATACCGGGGCAGTACCTGGAGTACACGGATTTCATACAGCGACCGAACGGTCAATTCGTGCAAATCGCGGCCGGGCAGCGTGACCATCTGTTTCGTAACGATGACGGACGTTTCACAGAAGTTGAGCTGCCGGCAAAGGATGGTCAGAACGGCCTGCGCGGTAACGATAACTACATGGGCATGAGTGCGGTGTGGTGGGATTACGATAACGACATGTGGCCCGATCTCTATGTCGCCAACGATATGTTTGGTCCGGATCATTTGTATCACAACAATGGGGACGGAACGTTTACGGATGTAATCGCGACGGCGGTGCCGCACACGCCCTGGTATTCGATGGGCAGTGATTTTGCCGATATCAACAACGATGGCCTGTTCGATTTTATGGCAGCGGACATGTCGGCGACCACGCACTACGAACAAAAGATCGGTATGGGTGATATGGATTCACAGGGCTGGTTCCTGGTCAGCGCCGTGCCTCGCCAGTACATGCGCAATGCGCTGTATCTGAATAGCGGTACAGACCGATTTATGGAGACGGCATCGATGGCCGGCGTCGCGAGCACGGACTGGACGTGGAGCGTCAAATTTGCCGATTTTGATAACGACGGATTCAGTGATCTGTTCATGACCAATGGCATGGTCCGGAATTTTATGGACGCGGACGTTCAGCGTGCCATAGCTGCGCAAACTGACTTGCAGGATTACTGGGAAATTCTGAAGGATGAACCGGCAAAGCGGGATACCAATTTCGCGTTTAGAAATACGAATGGCCTGCAGTTCGAGAACGTTTCACGTGCATGGGGGCTGGACCATACGGGTCTCAGTTTCGGTGCCGCACTCGGTGACCTGGACCGGGATGGCGATCTGGATTTGATCGTCAACAACCTTGACGAGCCGGTTAGTCTGTACCGCAACGATTCGGATAGCGGTGGGCGCGTACTCATCAGACTGCAAGGGGTCGAGAGCAATCGTTTCGGAATCGACGCCAAAGTTCGCGTGGAAACGGACTCGGGTATGCAGGTCAAACAGCTGGCGACGGCACGTGGTTTCATGTCGGCTGATGATCCGGTCCTGCAGTTTGGAACTGGCCAGGCAACTATATTGCGTCGTCTGACCGTGCATTGGCCGAGCGGTGCAATACAGACTTTCGAAAACCTGCCTTCAAATCGTTTCTATACCATTACGGAGCAAGCCAGCGCCACGCCGACGGAATCGCCGCGTGCATCTGCTGCGGTTTTGTACACCGAGGTGACTGTTTCGAGCGGCCTGGACTACCGGCACAAAGAGCTGGCGTTCGACGATTATCGTGCACAGCCATTATTGCCTGCCAGGTTGTCGCAACTGGGTCCGGGAGCGGCCTGGGGAGACGTTGACGGTGATGGCGACGATGACGTGTTTATCGGCGCCGCCATCGGTGAAGCAGGCGCGTTGTATTTGCGTGAAGGTAACGGGCGCTTTCGTCGCGCTCCCGATGGGCCGTGGGTCAAACATGAGAATCGCGAGGACATGGGCGTGTTGTTGTTCGACGCCGATGGCGACCAGGATCTTGATCTGTTCGTCGCGAGTGGTAGCGTCGAAAGTTCCATCGGCGACAACGATTTAGGTGATCGTCTCTATTTGAATGCCGGTGACGGACAGTTTGTCCATGCAAGCCCGGAAAGGTTGCCTTCGGCGGCGAATTCGAGCGGTGTTGTCGTCGCCAGCGATTTTGATCAGGATGGCGACCTCGATCTCTTCGTCGGCGGCCGAACATTACCGGGACAGTATCCGCTGTCGCCGGACAGTCAGCTTCTAAGAAATGAAAACGGTGTATTCACTGACGTGACCAAGGAGTTGGCACCGGGTCTGCGCAAGGCGGGCATGGTGACGGCTGCGTTGTGGTCGGACGTTGACGATGATGGCGATCAGGATCTCTTGCTGGCTCTTGAGTGGGGGCCGATCCGGTATTTCCGCAACGACGAAGGGAGACTGCTGGATTGGACCGCGGTCGCAGGTCTGGCTGAACGGACGGGTTGGTGGAATAGTATCGCCAGTATCGATGTTGATAACGACGGGGATACAGACTACGTTGTGGGCAATGCCGGTCAGAACACGAAATACGCTGCAACCGCTGAACAATCTGCGGTGCTTTATTACGGCGATTTCGGGGGTTCAGGCAAGAGCAACCTGGTAGAAGCACAGTGGGAAGATGACACTGAATTTCCCGTTCGTGGCCTGAGTTGTTCGACGAACGCCATGCCGTTTCTCGCCGATGAGTTTGGCACCTTCGACGCGTTCGCACGCGCGGATATGCAGCAACTGTTTACGCCGAAGAAACTGGGCACCGCCAAACGATTTGCGGCCACGGAATTACGCAGTGGCGTCCTGGTCAATGCGGGCGGGAAATTTGAATTTCAGCCGCTGCCGCTGCTGGCTCAAATCGCGCCCGGTTTCGGTGTTGTGAGCGGAGACTTCGATCTTGACGGCGTTAGCGATATCTATTTGCTGCAAAATTCATTCTCGCCGCAGGCGGAAACCGGGCGAATGGACGGGGGAATTGGTCAAATGCTGCTTGGGAATGGTCAGGGTGGGTTTGAAATCCTGTGGCCGTCCTCGAGCGGCCTGATTGTTACCGGTGATGCGAAGGCGCTGACCATAGCGGACTTCAATCAGGATGGGCGAGCTGATTTTCTCGTTACACGCAATGATGACGCCGTCATCGCCTTCCAACACAATTCCGGAGAGCAGACCAGGAACCGACATCCGTTGTCCGTGCGCCTGCTCGGACGTAGCGGCAATCCGACGGCCGTGGGCGCGAAGATTGTCCTGGTGCGGGCCGACGGCACTCGCTCGTCAGCGGAGATACATGCGGGATCGGGCTACTTGTCGCAATCGGCGGCCACGGTTTTTTTCGCCGACAGTGACGCGAACAAAGGCATTGAATGGCGTATTCGATGGCCGGACGGTAGCTACAGTAGCCATCCAGTCAGCGAACAGTCCGTGCAAGTCATTCGCTACGGTGCCGGTCTACTTCTGGAATAAGGCATCGAGTCGAATCTTCGCCTGGATAAAAAATATTCCGCCAATCCCGGGGTCCATTCTGTCTGCATGAGTTACATTTCTTACGGCCATTTTTGGTACATAACTCACGTTGATTCCACCGTACCGGTTGCCGAACGTCATGCTGGGTAATATGGCGGGAAATGGTCGATTATTTTCGACGTCTTCGCGCGTCATGACGAACGCATTCAGGCCGGCATCCATATAGAATCCGGCGAAGCGGTCCGAGATGATAAGACGCCGATGCAATCCGGCGCCCAGCATGTAAGACATGTTTTTACCACTGTCGAGAAAGGCATTGGCCATCGTCGTGCGGATCCAGCGCGACCGGGTATCGAACTCGTACTCGATCCCGGCACCGTAATTTTTCTCATTCCAGCCATAGTTGGAATTTACATGGATGGATTTGCCATTAATCACCATGTGTAACTTGCTGGCTTCGGCGGTCGTGCTCAGTCCGGCCAGGACGAGTGCTCCAATACAGAGGGCGAATACTTTTGTCATTTTCATGAGCAGATATAAAGCAAGGGTCGTGCCAAAAAATATATTTTTATAAAACAATATGTTGTGACTGAAAGCTAGATAAGGTGTAAATAATGCCGACGCCATATCCGGTCAATCCATTGGTTATGTCAACGGCGGATTCCCGACTAAGCGATCTGTCCGCACCTGAATTCAGATTGCACTTGTGCCGGCGAGCAGACACCTCCATTTCGTAAAAAATTCCGACAGAAAACCCGCCCGCTTGCAGCTGCGACAAACTTGGCCTAAGGTGTTGGTATATCTGAAAATAAGACAAGTTTCGCAGATTAAAAACAAACGCGTTCGTCTTATTCTCGATGTCGGCATTCCAACAAATAATCAATGCCGAATACGAAATATAAATTTTTGTTTTCATGCGATGTGGGGTTGCATGAACTCAAGTGGAGGGGAACCATGAAGTTATCACGCCCGTTATTCGTGGCCGCAGGAATCTGTGCGGCTTTCCTGATGTCCGTTGCCAATGTTGCACTCGCCGCTCAACCGGTTGTCAGCGCAGTGCCCGGCGACGCAAACAATCCGACGGTCCAGCATCCGATGATTATCGGCCGGCCGATTACGCTCAAAGGCGCGGTGGACGCAGCGTCCATTGGCGCCAACTGGTCCTGGGACCCGGGTGATGGCAGCGCAGCTATAACCGGCGTCGTCGACGCGACACACTGGGCTGTGTGGGCGGAACATACCTACGCGGGAAATGCGGGTGACGTATTCATAGCGACCCTGACGGTTGATAACACGGTTGATCCCGTCGGCACGGCCACCTTTGAAATGGTGGCGCGTGCGGATACGGTACCGAATCGATCGAATACCGCGATCGCGGAAGCGTTGTGGTACATGCACCGAAATCAACAGCGATTTCTCGGCGATGCGACCGGCGTGCAAGGGTTGGCGGAATCCATCATTCCGATGGGTGACTGGATTTACCCCAGTTTCGGCGGCACGAACGGTGTTTCAGCACAAGGCGCTACGCTGAATGCCTTTGAGGCGAATGGCCATCGTGAAAACGGCGATGCCAGCAATCCCTACGCAGAAACGGTCAATCGCGGCATGAAGTACCTGTTTGCCCGGATCGAGGCCGAGGCTATCAGTCCACAGACGCTCAACCCGATCGACGGCGCTGCCGCGCGAAATGACGATCCTGATTCAAACGGCAACGGACTCGGCATTCGAACCGATAGCCGAAATCTGGGTGGTGTCTCCGGCAACGTCGATCAGCCGTACCAGCTGGGCATGGTCATGGATGCGATCGTTGCCTCCGGCACCCCCGGTGCGCTGACGACGACGGGCCCAACGGATGTCATCGGACGCAGCTATGCCGATATCGTTCAGGATATGGTCGACTGGTATGCAATGGCCCAGTCGGACAACATGAGTCATGGTGGCTGGCAATACAGCGCATTCAACAATGTATCCGGCAGTCAGGATAACTCCGCCAGTGGGTGGGCGGCGACCGGAATTGTGGCCGCCGAAGACGTTTTCGGCGCGACCGTGCCGGCCTGGCTCAAAGTGCGAAATCAGAACGGCCTGGAGTTCACGGATAACGAGTCTGACGTGAGCGACAACGACGGTGTTCACGGCTACAACAGTACCGGCCCGATATGGGGGCCCTTTGGCACCAGCGGCGCGGCGATGGTGCAGATGTCGATGAACAGTTTGCTGGCAACAACATCAGCGACGCCTGACGAGCGGTGGGTGCGGACGGAAAACAAGTTTCGCCGAAATTTCGACAATCTCACCGGCACGAACCCGCTGAAACGCTATTACTACGGCATGTTTAATTTCTCCAAAGCCATGCGGACCGCAAAACCGGCGCCGGTAACCATCATTGGTACGCAAGTTGGCGCGGCCGAGGGCGGCGTTGGCTGTGGACCCAGCGTAAACTGCGCGGCGAACGGGCCGCAACCGCTGGACTGGTATAACCATCCGACCTCCGGATTGGCGCAAACGGTCATTAGCTACCAAGCGACGACGGGTGCAAGCATCGGTCGGTTTGGCACGCAAAATGCGGTCGGTGAAAGTAGCCAGGCCAAACACGTGCAGCCGTGGGGTACGCAGATTCTGACGCGTACGCTGGCACAGGCGGGTCCGATTGCGGTTGGCAGTGTGTCGCCGAATCCCGGCGGCGAGAATTTCCCGATCACTCTGGATCACTCTCGTTCCTTCCATCAGGACCCAAACCGTACGCTGGTTCTGTTCGAGTGGGACATCGATAACGACGGTACTTTTGATATCAGCAGCGCAGATGCCAGCCCGGCTCCGGCGCTTGACGTGCCCGGCGGCTACGATTGTGGTGCCGGTGGACTGCCGTGCTCGCGCATTCTCAACTTGCGCGTAACGGATGATGCGAGTCCGCCAGTGACCACGACGGATGTTATTATTCTCGATCTAACCATTCCCCCCCACGCACCGACTGCCGTTTCCGGTGGTCCTTACATGGTTTGTGCCGGCGATATGTTGACGGTCGACGGTAGCGCGTCTTTCGATATCGATCAGGGCAATAGTGAGGCTGGCGCAGCAGACACCGACCGCATCACATCCTATGAGTGGGAGCTTGATGGTGCCAGCCCGTTCAACTATGCGGAAGCAAATACGGCCGTGGCACAGATTACCTACGCAACGGCCGGCGTACGAAACATTGGATTGCGCGTGACTGACAATTCTTCGGTTTCTTATCCGAGCGCATCGCTCGTTGATCTGACCAATACTGACAATACACAAGTCATCGTCGCCGATTGCATCACCGCGGATCTGGCTGTTTCGGCGACGGCCGGCGGGTCTGATTTTATTGTTCCGACCGAATTTACGGTGACGGCAACGATCAGTAACGGTGGTCCGGATGATGCTTCCCAAGTGCGGGTAGTGGCGAACTTGTCCGACCTGTTCACGATCGTCGATGTAACGCCGACACAGGGAAGTTGTGCGGCGACTGGCATCGTCCTGGCGGGCCAGGTGCAATACGAATGTGGCATCGGTGATCTGGCGGCGGGTTCGAGTATAGACATCGCCGTTGTTGTCAGTGCGGCAGATGAGGGCAGTGCTGATTTTGAGTTTACCGTCGATATTGATTCAGGCCCGTTGGTGGCATTGAGTGACCCCAACCTGGCGAATAACAGCATCATGGCGACGGCGATTCTTATCGATGAGGTGATTGTCGAGATCGTTGGTAAGGGCAAGGGCACCGGTAGCGTGGGTTTGCTTGAAATTCTGTTGTTGGTTGGAGCGGTGGGCCTCGTTTTACTGCTGCGAAGACGCCGGATACCTGCAACGACAACCTTTGCAGCGTTCATTAGCATAGGCCTGTTGCTCACGGCAACAATGGCCAGTAACACGGTCGAGGCACAGGAACCCATCAAAAAAGGTTTCTATCTCGGTGGTGCCATCGGCAACGCGGTCACCGACGTTGATGCCACGGAATTCAGTCGAGGACTCGTTGATGCGGGATTCAATGTCAGCGATGTCACACTCGGCGACGACTCCTACGGATGGAAAATTTTTGCCGGCTATATGTTCAATGATTATGTTGGTGTGCAGGCTTCAATGCTCGATTTGGGAGGTTTGCAGAGTCAACTGACTGCTTCTGTGCCACCGAACCAGATTGATGATTTGCTGCGGGTTAGCACAAACCTGTTGCCGGGTCGCGGCAAAGGTTTTCTGGCCGACATCGTATTGCAGTACCCGATATCGAACCGCTTTGCGGTTTACGGAACCCTCGGCATGTTTTTGGCTGAGCCTTCAACGAGACAGACCGTAGTCGCGGGCGGGACCGGATCGGCATCACGGTCCGAAGGTGATGACGATTTTTCGGCGAGTATCGGCGTCAGTTATGCTGCAGGCAAGCGCGCCACGGTCAAGCTTGCCTGGGAGAGATACGATATCGATGGCCTGAAGACGGACTTCCCGATGGTGGCCGTTCAGTTCGTGTTCGGTGACGGACGCTAGCTTCAGACCGGCCGGCAACATGGGCGCAATGAACCGTGGCGCTCGGCATATGAATTTCATATGCCGAGCGCCTTTTTTTTGCAGTATGCTTTGCCTGGTCGTCGTCAGCGCATGGGCGATGGATTCACCGGAGCCACGGGTCGCTGCCATCATTGCATCCGGAAACAATTCCATGGTGTTGGTCGAAGAGAATGCCGGCAAACAAAACTGGTACCGAGTCGGCGATCTTGTGGGGGACGCACGAATCGAACACATCGACCCGGACTGGATTGGACTGAGCACCACGGACGGTGAGGTGCGTTTATATCTTCGCGGTGACACATACAAAGAAGCTCCGGAGAAGGCGACGTCCCCGGCCGAGCAACCGCCAAGGGAAGTTTCGCGCAGTTACCGCTTTGTTAACCTGATCTCGCGGGTGGACTCTGCTGTTCCTGGAACTGCGGCACAATCGGAGCAACTCGGCGTACGCAGTCTGAACGAGATTTTCGGTCTGGCTGAGCGCGCAAAGATTACCGCAATCAACCGGGTCGAAGTATCAACCGTGTCTGAAACGCGAGCGGCCTTGAGAAGCCAGTTGCTTCAGGACGAACCCATTCGGATTGCCGTCGACAACGCCTATACCAAAGTGTTGTACGTGATCCCCGAACGGTAGTCGGTCGAACTAGTTCGTTGACGCCAATATCAGATTAAGCATTGGGTAACCGCGAATCGGCGATTGCCCGGTGCAACTGATCATCCGTTGACCCGTGCCTCGTACATCGTTGTCAACCATGCAGGCGAGGTTGCCGGTGTTGCCGCCCATGGTGAAGTTACCAGTGGCGAAACCAGGCGATGGCTCGTTTATGGTGCCGAACAGATCGGCCGTAAACGGCTGTCCTGCAGTGGCGCCTGTCGCGGTATCCGCGACAACATCGCCGGAACAAATTCCTGCAGCGCATGTTACGGATACTGGCAATACCTTCTCGTTGGCATTCGCTCCACCGTCTGACAAGACACCTACATAGCTTCCGTCATAATCGGATATCGATCCTATCGTGGTTTTTGGTAGCGCGAGCAGCATGAAACCTCCATCCTGATCGGATGAAAAAGCATTGGCCATCACCGCGCCTGTCCCGGAGAAATAAATATCAGAAGTTGCCGTGCTCATGATGCCGTCGTTGCAGAAGCCCGGATCCAGGCTAAGCGATCCCTGATCCGGGAATCCGCCAGTGAGCGCAAACTGAGTGGACAGATCAGATGTGCCGACTGCACTGGTGAAGCTGAACGATCCGAAGTAGCTGCCGACTGACGATGTCGCGTCCGCACTGAGTCGTGCCTGGACGTTAATCCAGTTGTTTCCCAAATCGCCGCCAACGCACTGGCCTCCCTGGACCATCGGGATCATACGATCGTCACTGGTCGTCGCCGGGCTGAGAAACAAGGCGTAGTCCGGTACCTCAAGCGCCCACAGCGAACTGGCGACGGCCGGCGCATCAGAGCCGCTGCTGGCGTCAATCGTCATTTGAAGAAACCCGGCAGCGGATGTTTGATACGTACCGCTAATCAAAAGATCGTTAGCCGCGCCGACGAACGGACTGCGAGTAATCTCAAATGAACCATCGTCGTTCAGGTCGTAGCGCCAGTTGGAACCGGGTCCGCTGTAACTGGACATGGGTGGAGTTTCGGCTACGGGATCCGGCGCGGCGGTAACGCTCGCGGGTGTCTCACTCGTGGTTTCGTCTCCGCAACCTGCTGCAATCGAGAAAACCGCCAGCACGGCCGAATACATAGTCCAGCGAGTGTTCTTGTTCACTAAAGAAAACATTTCCAAATCTCCGTAGATTCACCGGCCATTTGTTAGCCGGAGTGATGTTGACGGAGTATTGCGGCATGTGGGGATTTGGTTAAATGAGATGGATCACACATTCCGAAATGTGAAGGTTTGCTCATTGGGAACTGCGTACTCCGTCACATTACGCCGTACTCTGACGACGGCTCGCGGAGCGAATTCCGGCGCCTGTCGGATAAATAGTCAGGTGCAGGCCATTTTTTCGCCAAATTGTAAGATTAGTTCCATCGATTTCAATACAATCAAGTACTTACCGTCGATGGCACAGGCCTTGCACACAAATTAGGGCAAACAAATAACAATAAACGACAGACCCTGCGGGGTACGCTCGAGCGCGGGCAAAATGTCGTGGATTCGTTTCGCGAATCAGACTTTCTACGCCGGGGATAAACAAAAAAGATGATCTCAGCAATTGCTTCAGCATTTTTCTCGTCGCTGCGCCTGCAGACTGTGCTTCTGTTCGCGGCGGGCTTCGTCGTCATGGCAACCGCGCCCGTAGTTGCCGAGGAAGCCGTCGACAACATCGTGGTCACGGGTGCACGTACTACCGATGAATTGTCCGAGATCTCGAATACGACCAGCGTCGTTCGCAGGGCGGAAATAGAAGCTCGCAATAAAACAAGCGTCGCGGACCTGCTCAGAAATTTGCCGGGTGTCCACGTTGTACAACCGTCCGGACAAGGCGGTGTCGCCAGGATTTTTCTTCGCGGAGGCGATCAGAACCTGACGATGATATTGCTGGATGGCATCAGGGTGAACAACCCGATGGACACCCGCGGGTCGGCATTCGATTTCTCGGTGATCAATATGAACGATATCGAGCGGATCGAAATTGTGCGTGGCCCGCAGTCTGCCGTATACGGGTCCGACGCGCTCGCCGGCGTCATAAATATTATCACCAGGGAACCGGCCGATAAGCTGGGAGGCTCCGTCTTCGCAGAAATAGGCGCTGACGACTATTTTCGGGCGGCGCTGGATTTGTCGGGTCCGGTTGGTGATGGCGGCGGCTTCTCCCTGCGCGTGGCAAGCAAAGACGATGGAGAGCCCGTAACAGGAACGACTTTCGAAAGCGACTCTGTGACCGGCCGGTTGACATTCGGCGGCGGAGAGAGCTGGCAAATGCGCCTCGTTGGAAGTTATTCGGAGAGCAACGGCAGCGCGTTTCCAGAGGATAGCGGCGGCGCTGCCCTGGCGGTACTCAGGACCGTCGACACACGCTCGGCCGAAGATTTTCGACTGGGCCTCAACGGTAGCGTGGTTCTATCGGATCGCTGGACACTGAATGTCCTTGCCACCTGGTATGAAAACGAGTCCGGCTATTTCTCGCCCGGCATAGCCCCCGGCATTCGTGGTTCTGTCCCTCCGAACGGTGGCGACGCGACTCTGCAGCGCGCCGATCTGGCGGTGAACGCCGTCGTGAGTATCAGCGAGGCCCTCAAGGGTACGTTCGGCGTCGACTACTACGACGAAGACGGTGTTTCCGACGGATTTGTTGAGTTTTTTCCGGGTTTTAGCATTCCCGCCGGCTATGACTTCAACCGCAGTGTGGTCGGTGCTTTCGGTGAACTGCACTACAAAATCGCCTCCGGTCCGACACTACTCGCGAGCGTACGCCGGGACAATCCCGATGAGGAATCTGGCGAGACGACCAGCAAGCTGGGCATCGTGCACGAATTCAACGACGGCCAGACCAGCATGCGCGCAAACTGGGGGCAGGGCTTTAGCTTGCCAGGATTTTTCGCCCTGGCCAGCCCATTGGTGGGCAATCCGGATCTTCTCCCGGAAACCAGCACGAGCTTCGATATCGGTGTAACACGATGGTCTGCGGACAAACGAACCAGTGGCTCGCTGACGTTGTTCCGCAACCAGTTCAAGGATTTGATCGACTTCGATTCGACCCTCTTTATGATGGTGAATCGCGAGGGCGTGGATGCGGACGGTGTTGAGATGCAGTTGGACTACTCGGCCAGCGAAAATCTCTACTTCAGAATGCAGGCGACGTATACCGACTACTCAGTAGAAAACAGCGAAACGCCGTTGCGGCAACGGCCGGAGTGGGCGGGCAGCGTTGCGATGCGCTGGACACCAGCCGAGCAATGGCTCATCGACGCGTCGTGGCTCTTCGTTGGTGAAACATTCGATTCTTCGATTCCGACCGATGACCTGTTTCTTGACAGCTACAGCCGACTGGACGTAACCGCGACGCTGAAGTATTCAGAAAAACTTCATCTTCTTCTTTCTATCGACAACCTGCTTGACGAAAATTATCAGGAAGCGATCGGCTTCCCACCGCCTGGATTCAGGGCGAGATTGGGACTTCGATACCGGTTCTAAAACGCGCGGGGTAGCAATATGCAAGACAATGTCTGTGAGTTAACAAAAAACATGGCAGACGGACGTTCGAAATTCCTGCCAGGGCTGCTTTCATGCGTTCTGGTGCCGGGCGCCGTGTACGGTGAGGATCTGCCACCGAGCGCATACGATCTTGAGGAAATAGTCGTGACCGCATCGCGTCGCGAGGAAAAGGCGCTAGAGATTCCGGCGACCGTCAACGTGCAGGGCATGATCGAGTTACAGGAAATTCGTCAGGTGCGAACCATCCCGGAAGCCATGCGCGAGATCTCCGGAGTCATGGTGCAAAAGACCGGGCACGGACAAGGTTCACCGTATATACGCGGTTTTACCGGGCTGCGCACATTGTTTCTGATTGATGGCATTCGATTGAATAACTCGACGTTTCGCGAAGGGCCGAACCAGTACTGGAATACCGTAGACCCATTTAGTGTATCGCGTCTCGAACTGGTCAAAGGTCCCTCGTCGGTGCTTTACGGGAGCGATGCGATCGGTGGCACGGTAAATGCGATCAGCAAGGCGTACGGGTACGCTATTCCCGCTGAATCGGCTTTGCGCAGCCGCGTAGTTCTGCGCGGCGCGACCGCGGAACGTTCTTTCATTATTCGTCCGGAAGCCGATTATTCGAATGGTGCTCTGTCCGTTCAGGGCGGTATTTCCCTGAAATCCTTCGGAGATCTTGAGGCTGGCGGCGCTACTGGCAGGCAGCCAAAGACGGGTTACGACGAGCAAGATGTGGATTTCACGATTAAGTACGATATTGATGATAACCGCAGGGTGGTAGCCGCATTTCAACGCGTTAATCAGGATGACGCATGGCGGGTACACAAGACAGTGTTCGGTAAGAGTTGGCGTGGAACGACGGTCGGTAGCGAACTGCAACGCTCGCTCGACCAGGAAAGGACGCTCGCATATTTGCAATATCAGGCGAGGGATCTTGCGTCCTGGGTGAGTGACGTGACGCTGAGTGTTTCCTATCAACAGCAGAAAGAGGAGCGCTTGCGTATACGGACCCGTGGACGGGTCGATCGGCAGGGAACCGACGTTGGCACGCTCGGACTCTGGGGCCAGATAAACGTACCAAGCCGGCTGGGTCTATGGACTGCGGGAACAGAAGTCTATCGGGATGAGGTTGACTCGTTCCGAAGAAATTTTGATACGGACGGCAATTTGACCAGTGTCGCCATCCAGGGACCAGTGGCAGATGACGCGTCATACACGACGGCTGCCGCCTATGTGCAGAATGTTCTGCCGATCGGCGACAAAGGCAGCCTATATACCGGACTTCGATATACATCGTCCAAATTAGACGCTCAGACCGTTGAAGATCCACAATCCGGTAACGTGATATCGGTGGACGACGAATGGTCGAAGCTGACAGCAAGCATTCGCTACAGTCACGCGATCGATGCCGATGGAAAAACACGCGTGTTCGGCGGGGTATCGCAAGGTTTCCGGGCGCCGAATCTCTCTGATATGACCCGCTTCGATTCCGCACGCAGCAACGAAGTTGAGACGCCGGTGTTTGGGCTTGGGCACGAAAAGTTCGTCAACTATGAACTGGGTATCAAAATCGTTCAAGACCGATTCGACGGTCAGCTGTCCCTGTATTACACCAATATCGACAACCTGATTATCAGGACGCCAACCGGCCGCATAATCGACGGGGAAAACGAAATTTCGAAGCAGAATTCCGGCAGTGGTTTCGTCAAGGGAATCGAATTGCAGGGGCGCTATCATCTTTCGGATGCATTGTATTTATTCGGTAACCTGACCTGGCTCGACGGCGAAGTAGACACATTTCCAACTGCAAACAGCCCGCTTGTCGCTGAGCCACTGGATCGACTCATGCCCACCCGACTGTATCTGGGCAGTCGCTGGCGGCCATCGGAGAGTGACTATTGGCTGGAAGCGTTACTGAATATTGCGGATAACCAGGACAAGTTATCGACCAGAGATCAGGCTGATACTGATCGCATTCCTGTCGGTGGCACGCCCGGTTACACTGTGTTGACGTTGCGAGGCGGGTGGGATATCTCGGACAGTCTGGGGCTGTCGCTGTCGCTGGAAAACGTGTTTGATGAGAACTACCGGATACATGGCTCAGGGTTGAATGAACCCGGTCGAAACCTGATTCTTTCCCTGTTCTGGCGTCCGTACCGTTAGGCAAGGCAGGCGTCTATCCGTTCTTATGGGCGGGTCTTCATTCGGGCGGTTTTTGCGCTGTTATCACAAGATAGCCACCGCCTTCCGAATGGATAAACCGTTCAAGTTCTGCGAGCGTTTGTGCCGGATCACCCCAGCTTGCCGGTAGCGTTAAATCGGCAGGACTTGCTGTATCGAGGACGGCGAGATTGCGGCGTACGCGAGCAATCATTTCGGTGAGGGCCCAGTTCGCTTTACGTAAACGAACATACTCGAAGCCGACTGCCGAGAAAGCGCATCGCAATGTGTCGATCGAATCCGCGCCTGCAACGCACAGCGCCTGGCCGAGCAGTCCATCGAGCACCCTGGGAACGGGCGCATTCAGGTAAAAATCGGATATGCTCACTCGCCCACCGGCCTTCAATACCCGAAAAATTTCAGCCAAAGCAGCATTGAGGTTTTCAAACAGGCACAGGCTGCATTCGCAAAGTACGACATCAAATGATTTTCCGCCAAAGGGAAGCTGCTCTGCGTTGCCGCGTACGAACGACGTGCTCGCTTCGAGTTTGGCGGAACGCGAAGCAACAGCGGCACGTTGAAGATTGATGTCCGAGAAATCGCAACCGGTGACCGACGCGCCGAAATCGGCCGCAATGATTCGTGCCGAATTTCCGTTGCCACAGGCAACATCGAGAACTTCGGATTTCGGACCGACCAGTGCCGTGCTTGCGAGTTGCCGTGTCAGCCTGGGGCCACCCGGGTGGAAACTCTGTCCAAGCAGATAATCAACGATCGGTAGCTCATAGAGTTCGCTACAACAACCAAGCACACGCGGGGCGACTGCACTCACGCCGTTACGTCGCCGGTTTCGTTGTAGCGGGCTAGCGATAGTGGCCCGTTCAGGGTTTGTGTTCGTTGACGTCGCAGTGGTTCCAGAACCTGAGACTGCAGTCCGTCACGGTACAACAGGTTATAGGTATCAAACGGAATGACCCGATTCCCGTCCGGGTGCACGATGTGTACGCAGGTCTTACGTACGGCCCTGATGTCGAAGGCATGTGCATCGATGAATTCGACAATCAAAACGCGGAAAATATTGCCGTAGCCAAGATTCTGCGCTTGCTCGTTCCCCATGCTGCCGAGAAAGCCGTTCATCGCGTCTGTCTGAGAGGATACAGAATGATGGGTCGAGAAGAGATTGAGGAAATGCTCGCGAATAGCGGGTTCCGCTTCGTAAGTCATTGTCGCTCTGCCAGCCTCGATAAGAAACTCCGGATCGATCAGTCCCGTCAGCGGCACCAGTCCGGTATCCAGCTTCAAGGCATAGGCCATGGCCAGATGGTCAGGGTGACACGGTACGGGAATCAGATCTTCGGACGCGAAGGCGGGATATTGCTGCAATATTTTCCGGCGGATCTCCGTCAGGGTGAGCCGATCGCGATTGATGCTATAGGACGGGTCGTAGCCCTCCAGGCGACCGGCCGCCTGTACCGGTTGAAACGTCACCCCTCTGACGCAGGGTTGCTGTGTGCCATATTCAATGATCTCGCCCATTTCGTCGTCATTCAGGCCACGTCGTATGGTAGCAACGAGTGTCGTGTGGATATGCAGTTCGTTGAGTCGCTCGATGGCCCGCTGATGGGCGCGACGAAGATCCGTGGCCCGGAGTGCCTTCAAAACATGGGCGCGGAAAGAGTCGAACTGTAAATAGATTTCCAGGCCAGGAGAATATTCGGCGAGTCGCGCGGCAAACTCAGCATCGTTGGCGATACGTACGCCGTTCGTATTTACCATCAGATGACCAACGGGCCGCTCCCGCACCAGGTCCAGAATCTCGAAAAACTGCGGATGAATCGTTGGCTCGCCTCCGGATATCTGAATAATTGACGGCTCACCTTCGTTCGCGACGGCTCGGTCAAGCATGCGCTCGATCTGTTCCAGGCTACGATGAGTTTGCCGCTCCGGGCCACTTCCCGCATAACAGGTTGGACAGCGCAGATTGCAGTTGTCGGTGATTTCGATCAGTAAGGTGCAGCCATGTTGTTCGTGATCCGGACAAATACCACAGTCATAGGGACACCCGTAGTGAGTCGCCGTGTTCGGCGCCAGGACCTGTTCCGGCGTCTTGATGAAAGTTTCTCTCGCCAGTTTGTAGTAGGCGACATCGTCCGCCATCAGGACACGTTCCGGACCGTGCGCAGGACAACGCTTCAGCATCCATACGCAGCCGTCCTGAAAAACGATTTTCGCATCGACTCGAGTCAGGCAGATACTGCACAGGGATATAGTGGAGTCGTAGTATTGATAGGGTCGTTGTTTAACTGGCACCTGTTATGCTCCGGCGATCGCGCCTCGTATCCTTACCAGCACATAGACCCGCCGCTTGCCGGAATCATTACTGACTATATCTGCCATCAGGCACCTTGACGCTATCCACCCTTCCTGGACATGTCAACTTGATGAACATTGGTTTATTGTGTAGCGCAATGGCCGGAAGATTGCGCCGACAGGTTCTTGCTGGAGTGCGGGTCATGTGCCACAAAGACAGAGTTAAGTTTTTCGGCCGGCTTTTGAACCACGAGGCATTTTCAGAGGAAGTTGACGGAATTTGCTTTCCGCACGAGAAAGCCTCTACCAACGTTGCCGTGCTCCCGGACATATACGGTCTTTCTGATTTCTACAAAGGGTATGCATCCTATCTGACCGACTTTGGCGCGCAAGTCTGCGTGGTCGATCCTTGGAGCCCGTTTGACGAACCGGCTGATCTGACTCGTGATGCAGCCTGGGAGCGCCGGCACAGGCTCAGGGATCGCGAGCATTGCGATCGTCTTGAGAAATTTCTCGCCAGGAAAAGAACAGATGCAGTCGTTGGATTCTGCATTGGTGGGAATTTCGTGCTTGAGTTAGCCAGGCGCGGCTTCAAGGGTACGCTCATCGCCGTTTATCCCTTGCCCTGGGGTATGAAGAACCAGGATGAGATCGCGCCGGCTTTCGAATACATGGCAACACTGATCCACAAGGTGACCATTCTTATGGGAGATGCCGATCGCCTTGCGGGCCCGGGCAACGTCAAAAAAATCGAGGGCCTCGTCGTGGGCAACAAAAATCTGAAAATGCATTTATACAAAGGCTCTGGTCACGGCTTCTTCACCGATGTCGACGGAACCGATCGAAAACTGAAGCTGAATGCAAAAGATGCCATCGACCAGATCAACAAGATATTGTTCGCTGGCTGACGCGGCAAGTGCCCTCGGCCATAGTCACTCTTAGTCTCCCGGGAAAACCAGCCTCATGTCCGACCTGAAAAGTAACGCCACTCCGCATGCCCGACTGCTTGGCCACGAGTTTTCCCTGTATTCAGGCAAGGCGCGTGCCTATCTTCGCCACAAGCAGATTCCCTTTGTCGAAGGGGTAACGCCGGAGGATCGCAAGCTTATCGAGGAACGCGTCGGACGGCGTGTCATACCTGTCGTTGTGATGCCCAACGGCGATTGCATTCAGGATACCACCGAGATAATCGACTATTTTGAACGCCTCTATCCGCAACGATCCGTGTATCCGGAAGGCCCGTGGCAGAAACTGGTCGCGTTGTTGTTCGAAGTCTATGGCGATGAATGGCTGCTCTTGCCCGCAATGCACTACCGGTGGCATTTCAAGCGTCAGAACCTGGCCTACGTCCTGAAAAATTTCGGCGACATCGTCAAGCCGGGATGGCCGCGTGTTCTGCGACCGTTAGGCGGGCTACCTGCGGCAATGATATTCGGCAATCTGTATAAGCCGATTATGGGGCGGAGTCGGCGCAATATCGGTGAGATAGAAAAGAGCTACGAGTCGTTTCTGGACGATTTCAATCGCCACCTTGAAGATCATGAGTTTCTTCTGGGTAGCAGGCCGTGCGTTGGAGATTTCGGCCTGATAGGCCCACTGTACGCTCACTTGTACAGAGACCCCTATCCTGGCAAATTGATGCGTGATCGTGCGCCGAATGTAGCCTCGTGGGTTGAGCGTATGCAGCGACCGGTGAAATTTGACGGAAATTTTCTGGTGGCCGATCAGGTGCCGGAGACCTTGTACCCGATATTGCAGCGTATGTTCGTCGAACAATTTCCGGTCCTCGTGGATACGCTGCGGCGTGTCGGGGCGTGGTTCGAAGATCACCCGGGAGCCAGGCGTATTCCACGCTTCATCGGCAAGCATGAGTTCTACCTTGGCGAGGTCAAAGCGACCCGCTACGTGATGCCGTTCGCGCAATGGATGTTTCAGCGGCCGTTGGCACACTATCGATCTTTGCGAGCAGCCGAAAAAGGCCGCATCGATCCCATTGTGGACGAGCTGGGTGGTTTGAGCGGACTGAATGAGTCGGTCGTGGCCCCGCTAAAATTCGAAAACTATCGTATTGTGCTGGATCGTCGATAGCGGAGGCCAAAACGCCAGTGCTGCGTGCAGCGGAAAAAACGATTCAAAAATAGCAGATTTTTCGAGGGGGAATAACATGAGCGTCAAATACTATGACTGGGCGGACAAGCAGGCCGCAATGCGACCCAACGACGTTGCTATCAGGGATCTCGACACCCAGCGTCAATTCACTTACCGGGAACTGAACGCCAGATCGGAATCTCTGGCAGCCTGGTTACAGGATCACGGCATTGAAGCAGGTCGTCGGGTTGCTATTCTGGCACGCAATTGTGCGGAGTTTTTCGAGTTGCAGTTCGCATGTGGAAAAATTGCTGCTATCGCTGTGCCGTTAAACTGGCGTCTGACTGAAAAAGAACTCGACTACATCGTTAACGATTGCACGCCGACGGTCTTGTTGTATGACCGGAAATTCCGGGACATGGCTCACTACC
The DNA here is from genome assembly GCA_013151645.1 of Gammaproteobacteria bacterium. Taxonomy (GTDB): domain Bacteria; phylum Pseudomonadota; class Gammaproteobacteria; order Steroidobacterales; family Woeseiaceae; genus JAADHU01. Next base: position 44,640 of record JAADHU010000016.1, read on the forward strand.
TGCAAACGCATTGCCAGATTGCCACGCTCCTGGAAATCGACGCGGAAAATGATCAGGGTGCCTACGAGCAGGCCCTCGCGCAGCATGCACGAGCTTGCTCCCCTGTGCCCATGAGTCAGGATGATACGGCCATGATCATGTATACGTCAGGAACGACAGGGCACCCGAAAGGTGCCGAAATCACCCATCAAATGAATCTTTATAACTGCATCAACCTGGGTATCCCGGGACACATTTCACCCGATTCTGTACACCTGGTAGCGTTGCCGTTATTCCATACGGGTGGCCTGAATTGTTACGCCAATCCCGTTCTTCATGCCGGCGGTCAAGTGCTGCTGATGCGCGAGTTTTCTCCAGGGGCTGCGCTCAGGATCATGGGCGATGCTGAACTGGGCGTCACGCATTTTTTCGCTATTCCGGCCGCCTATCAATTCATGATGCTACACCCCGACTTCGAGTCCACGGATTTTTCGAGAATCAAGGTTGCCGGAGTTGGCGGAGCACCCTGCGCGGAGACGATTCTCAAAACCTGGCTGGACCGTGGTGTTGCAGTCTTCCAGGGGTGGGGCATGACGGAGACCAGCCCGGGTGGTACGGCCCTGAACGCCGAAGATGCCGCTCGAAAAATCGGTTCTGCGGGAAAGGCCTTGATGCACACCGAAATCAAAATCGTCGACGAAGACGGCGATCCAGTGCCACAGGGTGATGTGGGTGAACTCCTGATCAAGGGCCCGAATATTACGCCCGGCTATTGGAACAATACGGCAGCAACCGCGGATGCGTTCGTTGAGGGTTGGCTGAAGACCGGCGACGCCGCTCGCTTCGACGACGAGGGCTTCATCTACATCGTCGATCGCTCGAAAGATATGTATATTTCCGGCGGGGAAAACGTCTATCCCGCCGAAATCGAAAACGTCCTCTATCAACTTCCGGGGATTGCCGAGGCAGCCGTTATTGGCATACCCGACAAGCGTTGGGGGGAAACCGGCATGGCGGTGCTGGTTCTAAGAGAGGGCAAGACGCTGGACGACAAGACCGTCATTGCTCATTGTCGAAAGAATCTCGCGAAATTCAAGGTGCCGCGCTCCGTTGAGCGTATCGACGCACTGCCGAGGAATGCCACCGGAAAAGTCCTGAAGCGCGTACTACGTGACCGCTTCGTTGGAAAGGACGCGCCCGCCATAACCTGAGGGCGTCGCCTGCCTTGAAGTATCGTTGCATGCGGACCGAACACGATTCGAGGCTTGTACTCAGAGAGTCGGGCAGCCGTGTGCAACTGCCGGGATATGCGTACCACTACTTACTGGGTATGGCGCCGTCTTCGGAATGCCCGTATTGCCCGCTCTGGTACCAGCGGTGATAATGGTACGTAAGTAACGCTTGCAAGAAAATGTTAAACAAGACGTTCGTTTTCGATTGGGAACTGGTAGCGATGACAAGGAAGAGAACTAAAACCGATTCGGCTTCTGGCGTAGCGGCGGCAACTGTTTCACAAGGTTTGACGGACAAGGATGACGCAGAGCCCGCCACGTCGAAGAAAAAGCCGACTCGTCGACCATCGGCCGTCAGACCATCCCCTTCGTACGGGGAGTTACGCCATAGCCCCGAACAAATTAAGGATCTTTTTAGAAACGGTACTTACCCGTATAAGACCAAGATTCGGAAAGCGACCTATGAAAAACACAAGGAGGAGCTTCAGGTCGAATTGCTAAAAGTGCAGAGCTGGGTCAAGCAGACCGGGCAGCGAATTGTCGTACTGTTCGAAGGGCGGGACGCAGCCGGTAAGGGCGGTACGATCAAGCGTTTCATGGAGCACCTGAATCCGCGGGCGGCGCGCTCGGTGGCGCTGGAGAAGCCAACCGACAGAGAGCTGGGACAGTGGTATTTCCAGCGCTACATCAAGCACCTGCCAACGCGAGGCGAAATGGTGTTTTTCGACCGTTCCTGGTACAACAGGGCAGGCGTTGAGCGTGTCATGGGCTTTTGCAATTCATTGGAGTACCTGGAATTCATGCGCCAGGTACCGGACCTGGAGCGGATGATCACGCGCTCCGGCATTCGCTTGTTCAAGTACTGGTTTTCTGTCACAAAAGACGAGCAGGAGCGGAGGTTTATCTCGCGTGAGGGGGACCCCTTGAAGCAGTGGAAGCTCAGCCCGGTCGATCAGCAGTCGCGTGACAAATGGGCAGAATACACGCAGGCAAAAGAAGCGATGTTTTTCAATACCGACACAGCGGACGCTCCATGGACAATCATCAAGTCAGATGACAAAAAACGGGCACGGTTGAATTGTATGCAGCACTTTCTAGCCAGTCTTGAATACGATGGCAAGAATCCGACTACAGTGCATGGCCCGGATCCATTGATCGTGGGCACACCATCGCAGGTCATCAAAAAGGACAGTCATCTCTGGGGTTGAGAGGACGCATAGCCAGTCGCTATCGTTTGTCTTCGGATTGACACCTTGATCGTAAGGTCGCCAGAAAGTGGCTGTGTTCGCACAGCTGGCGAGCGTATGTCGCTTCCGTCAAGCCGCCTTTCGCACGCAGCAATGTACGCATCGATCGTTTTTCCGCGGCCGGCCAGCTCGCGGGGCCGGTTGTCGCTACAATGGGCGCAAGTTGCCGGTACGCGCGCCTCTCATTGACTGACCAGTCGTTCATCGATCGAATGCCAAGTTCACGGGCGACACGTTTGGCAACATGATCCGCGGATGCTTGTCTTGTTGCCGCCCGTGCTGCGGCGAGCTCCCGGGTCGCGAGCATCGAACTGGTTTCTATCCAGTGTTCCTTGAATAGCTCGCTCTTGCGCGCTCCGGGTAAGGTTAGATGCATATCGCAACTTGCCAGGCGGCGCAGTACCGGGAGGTTGCATCGGTATGATCGGTTGCGACGAATGCGCCGCGCTTCACGTTGCGCGAGTTCGCGCACTGCAGTCCGTACCGGCCGATATCCGAGCCGATAGTAGAACCAGAACGCGCCGCTTTGCAGCGCTTCGGCATTGTCGCCACCGAACTGAAAAGCATTCGCGATGAATCGTGTACAGCCGAAAAGGTGATGATATACACGCATCACCTGCACCCACAGGTATGCAGCCTCGCTGCCGCGGTATTCGTCGAAAATATTCACGCCGGTATTGACCTGGTGAAATACCGCACTGGCGCCGCCATAGCCGATGGGTGAGCCGTTGGACACAATCAGGTAACCCATCGTGCACTCAAGCGGATAGCGGTATTCCGGTCGCAAACCGAATACGGCGATCGATATTCCGTGGCCTGTATCCGCGACGTATACCTCCTGCGGATTGGCGTAGTTAAAGTGAAAGGTCTCGCGATGCCGAACGGCCAGGGAAGCCATCGCAACATCGATGAGCCGTGTGCCCTTGCGTGTCGAAACCTGCTCAAGCCTTTCTAGCGGCCGCATGATTTCTGCTTTCGGTGCAACAACGTTCTTGCGCAGCCCGTCCTTACGCGGGCTGATTGCCGCGTGTGGTGCGATGTTGAGCGATTTGGAGTAAGGCGTGCTACCGAGATTCCAGGCCAGCGGCAATTCTGCGGCGTTGTACAATCGTGTCCATACAGAAACCCAACGCGCCTTTCGTAGCTGAGCTAGCAGCCAGTCAAAATTTCCGCCACCCCGGGTACCTGCAGCCAATTCGATCCACTCCTGGCTGCTGACGAGTCCGCTGTCAAAGTAATCCGTTTCCGGCGGCAGCAACAGGTGTTCCAGCAATTCATCCAGCCCGGCCGTATCGTCCAGTTCATCCCAGTCGATCGCGACGGTACCCGGCGTTTTGCCGGCGAGCCAACACGCCATTTCAAAGGAAAACGGATAGTGCATCGGAGTACCGGCGATGCCCGTATCCCAGAGTTTTGTGCGTTCACCTACGGACAGCTTTCTGATGCGTCTCTCGAAGTCCAGGAGCAGCGCGTGTGCGGCACGATAGTGAGCGGCGGTGTCGGGAAACGCCCGCAAGAAGCAAAGTGTACTGTGCAGTTTCTGCACTTCACGGCTGGACCGCAGTTCGATATCGGGGATCTGGCGGAGCAGTTGCAGTTTTTCGAGTGAATCATCGGTCCTGAACGAGGCCCGAAGTCTGCACAGCCGTTTGATTTCCGGCTTCACTTTTTCTCCGTATGCTGTTGCAGTAAAGGATGACGGGGCAGTGCTTGCAACCAGTCGCACGCCGGTGTCGATAGCTGTCCACCCATCGTCATGGATGTTCGAAGCGATCGTGACAGGGCGCTGGCAAAAAGGCGTTGATAGTACGGAAACTCGGCCACGTAAGTTGGCAACAGGTTTTCCAGGGGCAAGTCGGACTGCAATTTCTCAACGAAGGCTTCGTGAAAGACCGTTATAGCGGCCACCGTGGACGGTCGGTCCGCCAACTCGTTCGACGGGCTGATGGTCCAGGTCATGTCCGGGTGTAACTCGCATTTGCCGACATAAGCCTGCCGTCTCGTGTTAGTCCATTCTATCGGTGCAATGAGGCTTAGTGACCATTCCGTTTCCAGTCGATACAGGTAATACACCTGACCGACTACCGGTTTGAACTTGAAGGTCGCGGACAGAACCAGTATTGAAGTGAAATAGTCGGCCAGCAGCTGCGCGGCTGGCTTGGCCACAGTCCCTCTGGGGCGGCTCTGATCCCAGTCCGCCAGCAGCCCGATAACGCCCTTGCCCTGCGGGTTCGGTGGAGAATACTCGGTGATCTTCACGGCTTTCTCTTGTCGGGCCGCCACACTCCGGACGGCCCGCCAATCGTTACGATGCGGAGACGGCTGACTAGCCTCCGGGTTTGCGCAGCTTTAACAGGAAGCGGGTTGTCTTGCCGCGGACTCCCTCGGCGAATACGGCCTCTGTCATATCGTCATCGTGCATGCTCAAGATACCGCTATCGCCTTCCACAACGAAACCAGCTGCTTCCGCAATGCGTATGGCATCAGCCTTCTGAACCCGATGCAGCGCCTTGTTGTCGTTCCCCTCGGCTCCCGCGTGATCGATGATGCCGAAAACACCACCTGGCTTCAGTGCCGCATAAATGGTGGTCAGGAACCCGGTTGCGCCCTCGTCACCGCCGTTATTGTAGATATCGTGAAAGTTCAGTGCCGTCATGCCAGCGTCGAACGGGCCATCCGCCGCCGAAATCTCGGCAAGTTCCTTGTCCAGGCGCGACACATTCGCCAGACGGTCTCCAGCAAGCCTCTCGTTCAGTGCCTTGTCATTGGCGCCGTCTCGCATCGCCAGAATGAACGCCGGGTTCTGCGCGGCAACGTGGCCATCCGGACCGACCGCCAGCGACAAGACTTCGGTGTAGTAGCCACCGGCCGCGAATATGTCGATGACGTTCATTCCCGGCTCTATGCCGAGAAACGCGATGACCTCGGCGGGTTTTCTACCAGCGTCCCGCGCGCGATCCGCTTCGGCTCTGGAATCGCTGGCGAGCAAGCTAGCCAGATCGTCAGCTACGGGAGCTTCCGTCACCGTCGGAGCTTCTTCCTGAACGGCTTGTTCGGGTTCCGATCCGCCACTACAAGCCGCAAAAGTCAAAGCAGCCAGTAACAATAGGAAATGTCGCATCCTGTATAAATTCGTATTCACATGGGCCTCCAGATAATCTCAAAAATCAATTTTTGTAGTAAGCTCATAGCGTACTGCAAAAAACCGCTTAGGTGTGTGCACTTTGAAATCATCGAGCGTAGTGACCGGGCAAAGCAGCGGGATCTTGTCCCGCAACCGTTGAAAAACGACCGATTTGCCTCATCTAGACAGGCTTAAGCGTAACGAGAAGGCCGGTTAATTCCGTGGACTACAAAGACTACTACCAGCCACTGGGTGTCGAACGAGACGCGAGCCAGGACGAGATAAAGCGGGCCTACCGCAAGCTGGCGCGCAAATATCACCCCGACGTTAGCAAGGAGCCTGATGCGGAGGCGCGCTTCAAAGAGCTGGGTGAGGCCTATGCCGTCCTGAAAGACCCGGAAAAACGTGCCGCGTACGATGAGCTGGGTGCCGGTTGGAAAGGTGGTCAGGAGTTTCGGCCACCGCCCGACTGGGACGCCGGTTTTGAATACAGTGGCAGCGGTTTTGATGGCGCCGACGCGGCGGCATACAGTGATTTTTTCGAATCGTTGTTCGGTCGGGGCGGGACGGGTCCACGATTCGATGCCGGCGCCCGACACGGCTACCGGGCTCGCGGCGAAGATCACCACGCCAAGGTGCTGATCGATCTGGAAGATGCCTATCACGGAGCGACTCGCAGTATCAGCTTGCGAGCGCCGGAACTGGACGAGACCGGCCACGTCAGCGTCAAAGACCGTACGCTGCACGTCAAAATTCCGAAGGGCGTCAAACAGGGGCAAAAGATCCGTCTGTCCGGACAGGGTTCGCCCGGTCAGGGTGACGGAAAGGCGGGCGATCTCTATCTCGAAATAGAATTCAGGCCCCATCGCTTGTACCGGGCAGAAGGTAAAGACGTCTACATGGAATTGCCGTTAACGCCCTGGGAGGCAGCGCTGGGAGCAACGATTAAAGTACCTACGCCTGCCGGTCCGGTTGATTTGAAGATACCGGCCGGGGCAGGTAACGGGCAGAAGCTGCGGCTAAAAGGTCGTGGTATTCCGAGCAAGGACCCAGGTGATTTCTACGTGATTATTACGCTTTCCGTGCCACCGGCGAACAGCGACAAGGCCAGGGATTTTTACAAGAAGATGCGCGAGGATTTGCCCTACAATCCTCGTAGTCACCTGGAGGTCTAGGCGGTCATGACGAAAAAGATACTGACCGGAACACTGCTTGACGATCAGTTGCACCTGTCGTTGATCGAGATTTGTGAGGCTTGCGCAAGCCGCACAGAATGGGTCATCGAACTGGTCGAAGAAGGAATTCTGGAGCCGCTCGGTAACCAACGAGATCAGTGGCGCTTTCCCGGGGAAAGTCTTGCGCGCGCCAACGCCGCCAGGCGACTGCAACACGATCTGGGCCTGAATCTTGCCGGCGTCGCACTGGTGCTTGACCTGTTGGAAGAGATTGAAACACTGCGTGCCCGGCTGCGCAGTCAGGAGCTACCATCATGAGTGATTCTTCGCATATCGTTTGTCCGCATTGCGGTGCCGTCAACCGAATTCCGGCGAACCGCCTCGGCGAGGCTCCCAAGTGCGGAAAATGCAGTGAACCCCTGTTTTCGGGTCAACCGGTGACGTTGGACAACAACAGTTTTCAGAAGCACGTCAGTCGCAATGATATTCCGCTTCTGGTGGATTTCTGGGCACCCTGGTGCGGGCCATGCAAGATGATGGCCCCTGCTTTCGAGCAGGCTGCAAAAGAACTCGAGCCTCGCATGCGCCTGGCAAAACTGAATACCGAAGACGCACCTGCCATCGCGGCACAGTTTCGAATTCAAAGCATTCCTACGCTGGCGTTGTTCCGCGGCGGAAAAGAAATCGCTCGCCAGCCCGGAGCGATGGGAGCGGCTGATATTGTGCGTTGGGCAAGCAGTAACGTCTGAGCGTGCTGCCGCGCGCTATTTGAGCGCTCTTCGTCGGCGCCAGGCTGATAAAACGACTACCGCCAACAGGATGAATACATAGACGCTGGCCATCCAGACCAGGTCAGAGCGCGAGTTGCTCCAGAGGTAGACGATCATTGTGGCAATGGTGGTCAGCATCAATGCGATACCGGCAATAACAATCGCCGGCCGGGCTCCTGTTTGTTGCCGCAGGCGAAAATTGGCGAAAGAGACCGCAACGGAAACCAGCAGGAACGTCATGCTTGAAAATGCCGCGATCAATTCGAGGCCTCCAAGACTGGTCAGGCCAATCGCGAGAACGGAGATTACGACGACAGCGATCCAGGGGACGTCGACTCTGCTGCGGAATGAGAATGCCGTGGGAGCAGCATCGTCACTGGCCATTTCAGCCATCATTCGAGAGGAGCCAAACAGCGTCGCGTTTATTGCCGAGGAGGTGGCCAGCAGCGCGGCCACCGAAACCAGAATGCGACCAGTATTGCCGAGTGACGGTTCGACAGCGACAGCCAGAGCATATTCCTCCGCTGCAATGAGTTGCTCGACGGGGATTCCTCCGATAGCGACGATCGACAATCCTACATAGATAAAAGCGACGATAGCAATCGAGCCGTAAATACCCCTTGGAATGTTTCGCCCGGCATTGACCGTTTCACGCACGGCGTTGGTAATCAGTTGAAAACCCTCGTAGGCGACAAAAATTAATGCGGCCGCCATAAATACCGACGCCGGTCCCTGGTCAAAGACGGGCGTGAGATTTTCTTTTTCGACGCTCGGTAGCGCGGCCAGCGCCAGCAACCCCAGAATTGCGATCTTTATGTAGACAATCAAGTCTTCCATTTGCCCGGATGTTTTTGTGCCGTTAAGATTGATGATCATGAACGCGAGCAAGATACCCACGGACAAAACCTGCCGTGTTAGCGTGTGGTTCGGGTCGCCAAACAACTCTGCGCCGTAGGCACCAAAGGTGAATGCGTACAGCGCGAGGGTACCGATATAGCCGAATATGACAGTCCAGCCCATCGCCATTGCTGCACCACGCTGATTGGGAAACGCATGTTCGAGGTAGGTAAAGCTGGCGCCGTCCCCCCGGAACGCGAGGGCGAGTTTCACGTAAGAATATCCGGCGACCAGTGCAACCAGGCCACCCAGAGCGAAAGCGACCGGTGTTGCGTGTCCGGTGATGCTGGCGGCGAGACCCATCACCGAAAATATGCCGCCGCCAATCATGCCACCGACACCGATCGCAATAAGCTCTTTCAGACCAAACGATTGAGTCGAATTCACGCCGTATTCTCCATTATCATCCGGGGGTGATCAGTTGCGTATGGCGACGGCCTTGATCTGCGCCAGCAACTCGTCTCCCGGTCGCAGCGCCAGTTTGTCGCAGGAACGTCGCGTAATCCTTGCCAGCATGCGATCCGATCCCAGCCGCAGTCGTAACAATAACATCGGTCCGGACGCGGGCTGAATTTCCTCAATGACCGCCGGCAGTATGTTGAGCATTGTGCTGCTGTCGGGACGCTGGCGACACAAGCTGATATCACTGGCTCTGATGCGGAGTCGTCGTTCATCACCGATTTGCCCGATACAACCCGGGACTAATAGCTCGCCGCCGGAAAAAGCAAGATGAGTCAGATCGTAGGTTTTGTCGACGTGTTTGATTGAGCCGAGAATCACCGATCCCGCTTCTTCATCAGACAACGTTGGTACGTCCAGCCGTACCAGTACGGCTTGCAGCTCACCTTCGGCGACGACGTTGCCGTTTTGCAACACGAGTAGATGGTCGCAAAGCCGGCAAATTTCCTCGATATGATGACTGACGTAAATAATCGGAATTTTCAGTTCGTTATGCAGGCGATCAAGAAACGGGAGTATTTCGTTCTTGCGCGCGCTGTCCAGTGCCGCAAGGGGTTCGTCCATGAGCAGCAGGCGAGGGGAGCGAAGCAGAGCCCTGGCAATGGCGACACGTTGGGCTTCGCCACCGGACAAATCGGCGGGTGAACGGTCGAGTAAGTGCTGCAGATCGAACAATTCAACGGCTTGATTGAACGCGACTCTATCAATCTTCATCGTCGTGCGTTGTTGTCCGTATTCGAGGTTGCGGCGTACGTTCAAGTGCCGGAACAGGCGTGGCTCCTGGAATACGTAGCCAATTTCCTGCTCATGAATCGGTCGGGATATGTTCCTGGATCGGTCCAGCCAGACGTCGTCACCGATCGCCAGTCTACCTGTCCCCCTCGTTTCCAGTCCGGCGATACAGCGCAACAATGTCGTTTTCCCTGATCCCGACTCACCGAATATTCCGGTGATGCCGTGCATCGGTATATCGACGTCAATATCCAATGCAAAAGTACCCAGTCGCAGCGCGTAACGTATGTCGACAGTCGGGTTGCTGTTGGTGACAGCGTTCATGGTTGTTGCCAGCGACGATTGATGACAAACATCAGCAGCAATACCGAGAAAGCGAATAGCAACAGGATGGCGGACAGCCGGTGCGCGACGCCGTAGTTCAGCGATTCAACCTGATCATAGATGGCAATGGATATCGTGCGTGTCTCTCCGGGGATATTGCCGCCGACCATCAGGACGACGCCGAATTCACCGAGTGTATGCGCGAAAGCCAGTACCACGGCGTTGAGAAACCCCCGTGACGATTGCGGTACGGCGACGGTGAAAAAAGCGTCGATGCGACTGGCGCCAAGCGTCCAGGCCGCCTCGAGATTGCGCTTATCAAGCGACTCGAATGCATTTTGCAGCGGTTGCACCGCGAATGGCAGGCTGTACAGGCACGACGCTATCACGAGCCCCGCAAACGAAAAAGTCAAAGTCTCCCCGGTGAGTTCCACCCACCAGCGACCGATGGCACCGTATGGACCCATTACGACCAGCAAATAGAAGCCCATTACGGTTGGCGGCAAGACAATGGGTAACGCCACGATGGCTTCGAGTGGCGACTTCCAGCGAGACGCGGTGCGCGAAAGCCACCAGGCCAGCGGTGTGCCGATGAGGACCAACAGTACCGTGGTAACGGCGGCCAGGCGCACTGACAACCAGAGCGGTCCGGCACCGGGAAAACTGAACAATCCGATCTCTGACATCAATGATCCTGTGCGACAAGCAAATAGCCATTGCGGGCAATTATGGCCCGTCCCGGGTCACTTCGCAGAAATTTCAGGAAGGCACGGGCGGTTGGATCGTTGGCCGCCCGTTCAAGCAGTATGGCTTGTTGCTCGATCGGGTCGTGCAAGTCGGGTGATACATCCCATGAGCAACTGGCCTCCGGCAAGCGTGCGTTGCGTAACTGGGATTTGGCCACAAAACCCAGACTGGCATTACCGGATGCGATGAACTGCAAAGTCTGCGCGATGTTCTCGCCGATTACCAGACGCGGCCGGACCCGGTCCCACAGTTCGAGTTGAATCAGAGTCTGTCGTGCGGCGCCGCCGTAGGGCGCCGTATCGGGATTGGCAATCGCGACGCGATCAGATCCGAGGTGTCGCAGGTGTTTCTGGCAGTCGGATCGATTGATAGCCGGATTTCGCGACCAGAGTACAAGCTGTCCGATCGCGTAAGTAAATCGTGAATTGCTGACCCCGTTTCCGGATGCTTCAAGCCGCGCTGGCCGCACAGAGTCCGCCGCCAGGAGAATATCGAACGGAGCGCCATTTTGTATTTGCACGAAGAGTTTTCCGGTCGACGCGCCGCTAATGCGAACGTTGTGTCCGCTGGCAACGCGAAACTCTGTGGCGATTTCCTGCGCCGTCTCGGTGAAATTACTGGCGACCGCAATCAATAGTGAATCGGCACTCGCCTGCAGGGCCGTCAGACCCATGAGTCCCAGGATCAGTTGTGTTACGCGATAGCCAGCAGGCACAGGGGGTCTCGTTCCAGCGAATCAATAATCGACGATAACGTACCGCGTGTTATTCGACCACACTTCGAAAGACTCATTGGCCACCTTCGACAGGCCGTAGCACCTGGTCACCGATGTACAGATTCTTGAATCGCGGCGGGACCAACGACATTTCACCGCTTCGGATTGACTCCGCGCCGTTTTGCAACGCCTTTCCGGTCCAGCTTTGACTGACCGATCCGGTCAGCCATTCACCATTCTCCTGGTAAAAAAACAATGATCCGGAAATTGCATCTTCATTCAGGAAGACCAGCAGATATTCGAATTCTCCGTCGTTATCAAAATTATCGCGAATTAACACCGACTCCGTTGAGTACCTGTTGATGTTTTGTCGCTCGATCCTGCTTCTTAGTTCGCCAGGAACTTCGAACGGCTCCGGTCGGTATTTCATTTCAAGCCAGAGGTCGCTGACAGGGCGAAGCGGACGCGCAAAAACCAGATTTCGAGGATTATCGATGAGTGTGACAAGTTCCGGATCCGTCTCGGCGAATGTCTGTTTCAGAGCTTCCATCTTCAGGTAACCCGGGCGGGCCAGGCTGTTGCGTGTATACCAGAAATCGAAATCTTTCCATTCGGTTTCACCGGACTCGACACGTTCGACCTGACTCGCAAGCGATATCTTTCGAAAATCCAGAGCGGGGCTGTTGGCAACCAGCATCAAAACGAGCACCACGAGACCCATCGCGGTATTCACGCGTGCAAGTTCCGTCGTCCAGGTATCGCGTTTTCGGACGATCCCCTGTGTGTAACCGATCGCGAACAGTGTTAGTACCAGCCAGGCAACAAACGCCCAGCATCGCGAGACGGTCCAGCCGTACTGATCAACGCGTAACCACAAACCGTAAAAGCTGAGTGCGGAAATCAGCGGGCCGATGCAAATTCCGGCATAAATCATGCGGTGAATCAGTTTCGGATAGGGATGGGTTTCGCGACCGTCCTGATAAACAGCGTTGGTAAAAAACAGAATGATCGCCAGCAACCAAAGCAGAAGCGATGTGCCTCTGCCCGTCGCCCACAGACCGTCAAAACCAACGACAGGCAAAGACAGGATAAAAATAGCAGCAACAAATACGACCAGCGGAAGAAGTAACTTGATCAGTCCCTGCAGGAGCTTGGTAATACTGTCGATGACATTGGTTAGATTACGAAATATGATGATGCCCAGTCCGTGTGCAAAACCAAGCACCGGGTAAAGAAACCAGTCCATGCGAAAGAGTTCGTCGAAGAAATTGATTTCGATAACACGAAACAATTGCGCCCATAGAATCAGTATCAGCCAGAATGCAAGAACGAAAATCAGCGCCAGCGCCAGCGTCAGGAAATTTCTCCACGAATAGGTAAACAACTCGGCGTACGACATTGCGGTACCGGCGGCCCGCTGCTGGATATACATCAGGGCCTTGAAACAGGCGAGCGTAATGCTGGCACCGAAGACGAAAGACAGGGTGCTCAGTCGGAATTCTCCGAACGGTTGTGCCTGATAACCGACGTAAATGGCCGCCAAGCCGATCACGGCCGCGAATGCGGTCACCCATTTTATAGTCGCCAGCTCTCGACCCGCTTCCAGCGAAAGCAATAACAGTACGGGCACGGCCAGTGAAAGCGTCCACAAGGGAAAAGACCACAACGGCGATTCTGCGGGCCAGGTGCCGGAGTCGTGGGCATCGCGCAGCAGCAAGAGAAAAATGCCCTGCGCAACCGCGATTAACAACATCAATTTGGGGCGTAGTCTGGAGGTCTCGGGCATGGCGCTGTGCTCCGTTTACGGTTGACCGGAGCAGTATACCGGCCAGCGGTCTGTCACCGGTGGCATTATCGTGACAACGCGGTGGCGGAACCGGTCAGGATTCGTCAGCGAGGTTGGCGCTTCGCGAAATCGTCTGCCACTCGTGTTTTCCGCCACGCAACCAGCGGAACAGACCCTGCAATCGCCAGATCGCCGTGAGTTGACGAAAGCCGAAATTCTCGATGATCGCGATGAAATACAACAGCATCAGATCACGGGTCCGCGGATACATATGGAACGACAACTCCTCGAGCATGATCGCGCTGGTCGAAAGCAATACGCCCAGCCCAATGGCCAATGCGAGAAAAAGGAGGGATTCCGGCCAGGCCAGCCAACCCATGATTGCGCAGGTGAGGATGAACAGGTATCCAGCCACTTCAATGACGGGACCCATCAGCTCGAAGACCAGATAAAACGGAATGGACACCCACGATACGGTGCCGCCACGCGGGTTGAACATCAACGAACGATTTAAAAACAGGGCTTGCCCGAGCCCGTGTTGCCAGCGGACCCGTTGCCCTTTCAGGTCATAAAGACTGGCCGGCGCATCGGTCCAGCAAACCGGGTCGGGAACGAACGTGATTCGATACGGACGCCGCTTTTCTTTCATCAAACGATGCATGCGCAGGACCAATTCCATGTCTTCACCCACCGCCTGCGGATTGTAGCCGCCAACCTCGACCAGCGTTTCCTTGTGAAACACGCCGAAGGCACCGGAGATGATCAGCAGTGCGTTAATTGGTGACCAGCCCATACGTCCGAAAAGAAACGCCCGCAGGTATTCGACCACCTGTACAAGCGGGAGGAACGACGTTGGTAAGCCGATTTTTTCAAGAAAACCACGTCGCACGGTACAGCCGTTGGCGATGCGCACGGTGCCGCCGACCGCTACCGTCGTTGGGTCTTCAAGAAACGGCCGGACAACGCGCCGCAGACTATCAGGCTGCAATATCGAATCGGCATCCACAACGCACACCAGCGGGTAGCGACAGGCGTTGATGCCGGCATTCGAGGCATCCGCCTTGCTGCCGCCGTTTTCCTTATCAACGACACGCAGGTTGCTGAAATGCATGGAACGATAGACACCGCGCACGGCGGCGCACGGTACGCGGGCCCGGTAGGCTTCCGGAAAGCGTCGCATACCGAATTCTTCGATGAGCTTTTCGAGCGTATTGTCGGTGGAGCCGTCATTGACGACAACAAGCTCAAAAGCGGGGTATTCGAGTTGCAGCATCGCCTTGACCGATGTGACGATAGAGGCGGACTCGTTATAAGCAGGGATGACGAGGCTGATTGGTATATCCAGTGCGGAGAAGACGCTTTCTGCCTCGAACTGATCGGCCGTTTGCAGGTATTTACGGATGCCGTGCGCGGCCACGATATTCTGCAACAGATAGCCGGTATTGATGCCGACGAAATAGGCCAGGAAGACCCACTGTCCCGAATTGACAATTTGCTCGGCCGTCACGCGAGGCCTACTTCTGCATAAGCCTGCTGAAGAATGTCGGCGGCGAACGGGTCGCTTTGACGATTCTGTAGCTGGCGCAGTTTATTGGGTCCTAGAAAGGGCAGCGAGGCGATGGCCTGTGCGGCACGGTAGCGAACCCACCATTCGTCGTCGTGCAGCATCGATTCGAGCAGCGCCAGATGTTCGGGTTGCCCGACACGACCAAGAACTCTGGCCGCCTGTACCCGCACGAACCACGTTTTATGACGAATCAACGCAGCGATACGCGGCACATCGGAATGCCCGCTAACGAGTTTCAGTGCGGCGTTCAAAACGCCGGCATCGTTGCTTTCACGGATAAGATCTTCGACCAGTGCATCCAGTACGTTCGTTTCTACCTGACAGGCGAATTTCAACAGCAGGGATTTCCCCTGGTTGTCGGCCGAACGAATGGCCCGATACATCGGCTCGCTGATTCTTTCGCTGCCGGCTATGTGCAAAAATATTGAAACGCGATTGCGCGGCCAGTCACTGCGTTTTTCGATCATGGGAATCAAAAGCTGGACTGCCTGATCGGGACAGATTTGAACCAGCGCGATGGCCGCGGTGATCGACAAAGCCGTGTTGTCGTGTGTTACCAGTTCCCTGATCGCCGGCTGGCTGGGGAGGTCACGCAGGTTGCCCAGGGTTTGTATTGCCAAAATTCGACTTTTGAGCCGCCTGCTGCCAAGCATGTCCGTGGTAATTGCCGGAAGCGCAAGTCGCTCGCCCAGAAAGATCAGGTTTTCCGCGGCCGCACCATCTACGGCAGCTCTGGCTCGGTTCCACTCCTCAAGCAGATCGCTGCGCTGTTTACGTCCAAAATGGGGCAAAGCGATCGACGACGCATCTTCTTCGCTCAGTGTCGCGGCGGCGAAAACGCCGCGCCAGTGAGCCACAAATTGCGTGCGCCGACGGGCGCCGACGATCGTTACCCAGCGCAATCCAAGCGTGTACACGAAGAGCGTAATCGTGGTGACGAATACAGCCGCTATCGACCAGATGGCCGCGGTTGTGACGCCATCAAAGTCTGATCGAAACAGCCATTCCAGCATACTGCCTCCGATAGAAGTCGCCTTGCTCGTGTATACCCAACCACCCATGCAGTCCGATGCGATCATTCAATGCATGGCGGCCCGTTAAGGCGATGCCGCGTACGCTGGTGACCAGAACCTGACCCGCGTCGATGGCTTCTGCTTCATTGCCGCTGCTAAGCGATACACCGAAAGCAGTGCGGTCGTTCCGGTACCAATTGAGCGTTATGGTGTGCCCGGCGGAAACTTTCGCGCCACGCAAATCGGCCAGGCCGAGAGTATAGGCGGCACGAAAGTTGCCGAAATAATATTCCGTCGTTGCGATATAGAAATCCACGGTAGCGGTGTCGTAGTTCCGTCGCCGGTAGCGCAGATCGGCTACCCAGTTTTTCGCGAATTTCCGGCCTGCGTGCAGGCTGTATTCGTTGTTAGCCTGAAAACTGGCATCGGGCGAAATATTTGCGTCGAATCCGGCGAGCCAGTTGCGGGTCAGTTGCCAGTCGGCACCACCACCGATAGTACTGTCGGACCGGTCGAAGCGCTCGTATCGTGAGGCGCGGAAAAAATATCGGACGCGGTCGCCCGAATCCGAACTCACTTCGAGGAATTGCCGGTTCCAGCCGGGCAAATCTCGAGAAAGCTGTTCGAATGTCAGGCCCGCCAGTATCGTCCAGTCGGAACGGGTTTGGTCGCGAGGTTTGATTAGCCACCCGGCCTGGGGAAATTTCCGTTCTGCTTCGAGGTAGAGCGCGTTGAGTTTCAACTTCGCGTCCGCGGACTTTTGCCGGGACAACAATTGAAATTGCAGTTGCCAGATTGCTTCGTAGTCCGGCGCAAGCGCGCGTGCTCGACGAAGTTCCGTGAGTGCTTCTGCATCGTTGCCCTGCAAGCCCAGTATTCGCGCGCGACCGAATACATAGTCGACGTTGTCCGGATGTTTTTTTACCAAACCGTCGAAGCCGTCACGCGCCAGTGAGTACTCACCCATCCAGCCAAGAACCTGCGCCCGTTTGAATCGTTTGTTGTCATCGTCCGGTTGCTCGACGAGGTGTTCGTCGAGCAGGGCGACGGCGGTGACAAAGTCTCGCTGCGAGATAGCAAGGTCAATATCGGCGGTGAGGTCGGTGCCGTACGACACCGACGGAGGTGCTCCAGCGAGAGCGACAATACAAAGAGCAGCGATGATGAATCGTCTGCAAGAAATCATCGCAAGGCCGCCACTCGATTCTGGCCGTGTTGACCGACAAATGCCTCGTGGTCCGTTACCGCCCGACGTAGCCTGGCCAGGAGTTCCTGCGGTCGAAAAGGCTTGGTGACATAGTCGGTCGCGCCGAGATCGAGAGCTCGCACGACATCCTGTTCCAGCACCTTAGCGGACAGAACCACAATGGGCACGTGCTGCCAGTCGTGGATTTCACGGATTTCCTCGATGAGTTGATAGCCGGAGACATAAGGCAGCATCAGATCCAGCAGGATTACATCGACGGGTGGTACATTTTCGATGACACTCTGTGCATCTCGGCCGTTTCCGGCGAGGAGAACGTCGTAGCCTGCGCGCCGCAGCATGAAATCGAGCAAATAACCGATGTGCTCGTCATCCTCCACGACGAGCGCGCGGTGGGTGGCTATCTGTGCAGGATCACCGGTAGTCATTGCCTTTTCCACTCATACATATTTGACATAACGTAAGATTGCTCGCGTATGAAAAACGAACGTCCTGATCAATGGTTATCGGCCGTAACCGATGTAACTGAAAGAAAAAACCGCTCCGGTCCGGTGAGGTTGGAGGTGTTTTGAGCGTCGGTATACCGAACGCCAGGCAAAAGGCGGAAAATTCACCTCGGGGTACTTGCCTGCCGCGCTCGCAGCCACTAGCGTAGCGGGGAACAGTGCGAGGTCCGCCTGTTGGGAAGAGTGGGCCGTATCACTGTGACGGAGGTTCCGATATGAGCAAGCGATGGAAGGGTCGGCAATGCTGGCTTGTCATTCGTTTGTGCGTGGGCCTTTTGCTGACATTCAACACGGCCGGGGCTGATCCTGAAACGGTTAGCGATGTCGCTATCACAGCGCTCACGACCGCTGAATTCGCATTGGTCCCGGGCGCCGATATTCCGCTGACCGGCGCATGGAGGCCGGTGACTCTGACCGACAAATGGCCAATCGAACGATACGATGTCAGTCGCGAGGGTTGGTACCGCCTGACCGTGACGGCCCATCCGCAGGCCGGCAAACGAATCGGTATCTATCTGCGTCGTCTTAATATGAACGCGCAGCTTTTTCTTAACGGCTCCCTGATCGCGAGCGGCGGACAGTTCGAAGAACCCATAGCACGAAACTGGAACTACCCGATGTATGCCGAAGTACCGGAGAGTCTCTGGAAGGACGGCGTCAATACGATCCACATTCGCCACATCTCATATCGTGGCTACGGTTACATCAGTCCGGTCTATGTTGGTCCTGCCATACTGTTGAAAAAGGAGTACGACACAGCGTTCATCATGCAGGTTCAGCTCGCCCGGTACCTGTTTCCGGTCACCTTGGTGACCGGCCTGTTCATTTTTCTTATCTGGTGGCGTCGTCGCAAGGAATCCATTTACCTGTGGTTTGCTGCCGCGACGTTTTTCTGGTCGATCTATATCGTCAACATGTTCGTGCGCCAACTCATTATCCCAACGCGCGTCTGGGAATGGATCGCACATCTTTCGATCGAACTCTGGGTGGTCGCCTTTTTCGTATTCTGCTACCGGTTTGCGGGATTGAAGTTAGGCAAAATCGCATGGGCACTGGCGGCGTACGTGGGTCTTGCCGCGATCGTCTACGCTTATGGTGATTTGTACCAATTGAAGAACAGCGTGGTGTGGTTTCACGGCACAAGTCTCGCTATTTGTTTCGTACTCATCCTGCGTTTAACGGTTCGCTGGGTCCAGGCGCGAAGCCCCGGCCTTCTGGTATTGATAATCGGATTACTCATTCTGTTCGCCACCGGTATTCATGACTGGATGTTTCAAACCGGGTTCGTCGGTGTAACCGGAATACTTTCTCTGCATCTACACTACTATTGTGCACCGCTGGTTTTCGCGTTTATCGCCTGGCACCTGACATCACGGTATGCGAGCGCGGCGGACGAACTGGAAAACCTGAATCTGCATCTTGAGCAACGCATCGCCGAAGCCGAAGCCGAATTGTCGGTGCGAATCAATCGTATCAGGACGATGGAACAGCGTGAGGCGGTTTTGCATGAACGGGAGCGTATTGCGCGCGAAATACACGATGCAATCGGCGGGCGCTTCTCCAGCGCCATCATGGTAACGAACCTTATGGAGCGAAAAGATGAATCGGGCGGCCGAACGGATGTATTGAGAAAAATTCTCACAGAGGGCCTGACCGAAGTTCGTCATCTGGTTACGGCCATGGTCGGAGATATCAACAATTCGAGCGACCTGATTTATTATCTCGCCGACAAGACCAGCGCAGCCTTGCGCTCTGTCGATATCGAACTCAGCGTTGATTTCGATCTCTCTGATGAGTCCTGGGCGATCTCCAACAGCGAGGCGCTGAATATTGTGCGCATCATTCAGGAAGCGACAAACAACATTATCAAGCACGCTCACGCGACTGCTGTCACGTTCGCGGCGAGCGACCGCCACGAGCAGTTGACGATTTCTCTTGAGGACAATGGTGTTGGACTAAATAGTGAGTCGAACAACGGCGGCGCGCAGCGCAAGAGATTTGCCTCGCGACGTACCTATGGCATCAAGGGGATGAAACAACGCTGTCTCGAAATCCAGGCGAAGCTGGTCATCGAGGACAATGATAGCGGCGGTTGCCGTGTTCGCCTTTCGTTTGACCGTCGTTCATGAAGTGTCATTCAGGCCCAGTGATTTGGCCACGGCCGCCGCTCGTGAACTGACGTGCAGTTTTCGATAGATGTGGCGGATATGGTTATTGACGGTATGCACGCTGATCGCCAGGTCAGCGGCGATGACTTTATAACTGTCGCCTTTGATCAAGCGGTCAAGAATCATGCGTTCGCGATCCGTTAGCATCTCCCGGCTGAGCTCGTCGGGCCTCGCCTGCGGTTCCGGCGATTGTTGAAATTCCCGCAACAACTTTCGCGCAACCGATCCGGAGAGCGTTGAACCTCCCTGGCAGACCTGTCGAATCGCGCTGCGAATTTCTTCCGCACGGGATGCCTTCAGCAAATAGCCGGATGCGCCGGCACGAATCGAATTGATAATCGTGTCCGAATCTTCAAAGGTCGTCAGCATGATGATTTCGAGATCCGGGAACTGCGCCTTTAGTTCCGCTGTTGCCTGCACACCGCTAACTCCCGGCAAGCCGACATCCATAAGAATCGCGTCGGGCAGCGGTAGGCGGGGAATGTTTGCAAGCGCATCTTCGGCCGACGAATAGTGACGCACTACACTCATGTCGTCGCCGGCAATGTATTCTTTTAACAGATCGGCTGCGAGGCCGTCGTCTTCGATGATACAGATGTTCAACACGGGCAATTTACCGGTTCGCGTGTTCCTGCAGACTAACAACCTTACACCGAACTTCGCTATAGCAATAAATAGTCATGACCAGCGCCTAATTTCAGTCATACCCGGGCGCAGCGGTGGCGCGTACATTCCAGCTACTTGTTCTGTGGGGAGTTGTGTGTCATGCGAGTTATGTTGAATGGTCTTGATCGAATCCGGAGCGGCTGGACGAAGCACGCACTTATCACCATCGTGCTTTCGCTGTTCGGCGTTGCCGCACTTGCCCAGGCGCCTATGTATGAACTCGACCTCCCCGGCGAGATGCAATGGTCCAAGGTGACTTTCGACGGATCGTTGCTTGTTGGTGGCAAGGGATTTCTGGCTCGCTATCAGGCGGATACGGGCGACGAGCTGTGGGTGCGTCGTGACCTCAAGAACCTTGCGGCGTTTAACGTTCAAGCGGTGCCCGGGGCGCCCATGCTCGTTATTAGTGAGCTGGTCAGCAAGATTCCCATCAAATCGCGGCTTCAGGTCATGGATTTGATGAGCGGAGAAACGCTTTGGGACACCGGAGTCGTCCTTGGCAATAATCTCGGCGGCTACGCGGTACCGGCTATTGGTAGTGTGATATTCGTGCGTGAAGTTACCGGTCAGCGAGGCACAAAATCCGGCACCTATGTGAGCGCACTCGATCTCAGGACCGGCGATGAGAAATGGAGTACGCGCATCGGCTCTATGGGCGTTTTGCCCACACACGCCATCGATGACAACGGTTTCATTTCCGGCCAGGATCTGAGTGGGCATCCGCCGCCGCTGGTGACCGACGACTCATTTCTCTTGTTCGCGGGCGGCATCTACTCCCTTGATCTCGCGAGCGGTACCCTCAACTGGCACTATAAGCTGAAGGCGGGTCACGCGACCCTCAAGCACACCTACGCACAACCCATCATTGATGGACAAACACTGTATGCCGCCGGCAACAAACGCGTCGTGGCGCTGAATCTGGCCGACGGCACCGAAGTGTGGACGAGCAAGGTATCCAAAGGTGCGATACCGCAACTGGAACTTGTCGACGGAATGCTGGTTGGACGGCTGGGCGGCACTTTTTCCAATGGTAAAAAGTTCACGCAAATGAAACCGTTCGGCGCATTCGTCTTGAATCAGGCGGATGGCGTGAAGCGCTGGGAGTGGAAAAAGGCGAAGGATTCGATCACCAATCTGGCCGTAATGCCAGAGAAGGACGCGATTGTCCTGGCCGACAGAAAAACACTTTACGTCCTGGCGTTACAATCCAGAAAGGCTACCGTGCGCTACAAAGAGAAGCTTCAGTTCAAGCGCAAAATGGGCAAAGCGGATATCGCCGCAAAAGGGATCGGCGCACTGGGTGGCTTCCTGTCGGGCGGTCTGGCCGGGTCGGCTAAAAGTATGGCGGGTGGCGACCGCAGTGATCCGCCGCTGGATGTGTCCGTGTTTGGAGATCAGCTGGTTGTCAGGGGCCAGTATCATGTGCTTGGTTTCGATCCCGAGAAACAATCAACGACGTGGTCCGTCGAGTTCGCTCCACCCGGGGTCAGCGGGCTCGCGCTCGTGGCAATGGGCGCGGTGACCGCTGGTGCGTCATACGGTTCCGCAATGAATTCGTCCAGCTCACTGGTGAACAGCACGGCGAACCTGAACAATGCGTTTCAAAACGAGGTATCGAAACGATCGGCCGTGAGTGAAAGGAACGCAGGCTTAGCGTTCTTTCTTACGCAGGAAGAGGAGGGTCGATCACTGGTGGGTCTCGATCTTCGCTCCGGTGACCGAATTGGCGCTATTGCGATGGCCGAAAAAGAGCCACAATTTCAAATCGATGCGATTGCCGGCCGGGTTTACCATTTCGCTAGCGGGAATCGCCTGGTCGCCTACAGTATTCAGGCGGAGGATCATTGAAACCTGTTGAAGCAGGCTATTATCAACGATATTGTCGCGCGAAAGCGGATGCAGGCCTGTACGCGAACCAGGCCTGACGACGTTGGCAGAAGTTTGCTATCGGTCGTATTTATCGGCGCCCTCCTATATGATTCTTTGCGCTCATGCGGAATCTAAACGCATGCGGGTGACGGTCATCACGAAGGAGGCCCGCCGGTGCCAGCAAGGCTCGCAATACTGGCCGTATACCTGTTCGTCGCAGGGTGTGCGGCCCCGCCCACGATCGATCAGCCGGCATCGGTGCCGGAGATACCTGATAAGTTTCCAGTATCGGTATACCAGGCTGCGAATGTTCGCGGTGAGTGGGTTTACTCCATTGACGCGACTACCTCACTAATCCGCGTATTCGCATATCGTGCCGGTTCCATGTCCCGGATGGGGCATGATCATGTTATTGCGAGCCGGGCGATCCGTGGTTTTGCACTGAATACGCCAATCCCGGACAAACAGGGCGCGGTCGTGCAGGCGGATCTATATATGCCGCTTTTTTCCATGACGGTCGATGAAGAGAGCCTGCGTGCAGAAGCCGGGTTTAAAACTGACGTGTCCGAGCGGGCCAGGAGCGGGACTCGATCGAACATGTTGGCGAGTCTGGATGCGGCGGCGTATCCTCACGTGATTGTGCACATAGAGGGGACGCTCGATAAGCAAACATTGGTCGCCACAGAGGTGCCGCTGCGGGTAACGGTGACTCTGCATGGCGTTACGTCGACCATCGAGGTACTCGCTTTAGTGTCGGTGGACGCCGATGACTTGCAGGCAGAAGGCCGTTTTTCACTGCAGCAGTCAGATTTTGGCATCAAACCACACAGTGCACTCGGAGGCGCGCTCGCCGTCCGGGATGAACTTGATATCGCTTTTCAGATAGGCGCAACTCGTGAGCCGGTTTGGTAGCGATCGCTACCGCTCAATCGCCGCATCGTCATCCCAGCAAACACTGTCATCCCGCATCAGCCCATTCAGTTAGTGCTGATCCTCGTCAAGCTGCCGAATCGCATCGCCTGTTGTGGCCTCCTGACCCTCTTTCGGCGCCGGGGCTGTTTCAATCATGACAGCACGAAGTATATCGAGGCGCACCGATTCGGTAACCTCAAACCGCATACTTGTCGTCTCGGAGCCTTGCAGGGAATTGCTGAACTGGTCGACCGTCTCTTCCAGGTAGTCCGCTATCTTACCCAGATAGTTGACTAACGAAGCGAAGCCGGAGAAAAGACCGCTGGTGCCGGTCGGCTTGTCAGTACCCGGAACCGCCTCTGGCGTGACATTCACGACAGGGGCGTCAGGCGTCGCGATCGTTTCCAGCGACGGCAGAGCGATGACCGGTGTGGTTGGTGCTGCGGTTGGTGCTGTGGTTGGTGCTACGATCGGTGCTGCGGTCGGTACGGCTGCGGGATCGGGCGAGGTCGGACTGGCAGCGGGCGCTGCAACTGGCGCATTCTGCAAGGTCGTCTGTTGTATGCTGATGCGCTCGTTGCTACGGAATTTCATGCTGACCCGTGCAAGTTGGCTGGTATCAAACTCAAGCCCGGCGACGACTTCCAGTGCCGCGTTGAGGTCACCGGCGAAAAATTCTTCCGCAAGTTTTTCTGCTTGGGCAAAAACGTTCTTGATCGCGTCAAGCTCCGCGCTGTTAAGGTCTCCTTCGACTTTTAAAACCAGGCGCGACTTGCTGGAGACCGAGATCTCGGTCAGGCTGGCGGAGCCTGAATCTGTTTGTATCGCAACGTCCGATGCCGATAGCCTGTCGACGCGGCGGAGATCAAATTTGACGATATCGCCTTCCTGGGTCTGAATCTTGATAGTTGAGCGCTGTTTCGAGCGGGCTTCGACGGCGAACGAGCTGGCAGATACGAGTCGGGTGTCTTTTTCGAGTTCGTCCAGACCGCGCTGAATTAGACCATCCGCAACATCCAGTTCTGTTTTTCCTTCCGTGGTCTCGACGCTTTTCTGGCTGATACTGACCGCCTGGGCTACTGACTGACGCACTTTCGCAAGCGTTCTTGCGGGTTCAGCCGAACCTTGTTCCGCAATAGTTCTCGCGCTGGTCACAACATCGGCGGCCACACTCTCCGCCGAGTCGTTGCTCTTGTACGGGTTTGCAGCACTAATCGACAGCTTGATTGCACTGTCGAATTTTATCTTCAGGGACTGGATCATTTCCTGTCGAAAAATCTGCGCGGCGCGACCACGACCGTGGTCGGACTCGACGCGATCGCGATCTTGATGTGCCGGTTCTGCTTTCTGGGCAGGCGGCGACTCCGGCCGAAACTTCAGCTGAGCACTATTCGTTTGAAAAGAAGCCAATGACGTACTGTTGACAGAATTCATCGCAATATCTCCGCGCAAAACTTTTGTAGAGCAGTCCGCAGGCAAAAACGCCTTATGTTAACCGCTGCATCTGTTTAATCGGCTGTTCCGAAAAGAACTTTAATTTCGGGGCACAGAAAGTGCTCTATCTCTATTTGCAAAGAGTCCGAGCCAACGGGGGATTTGAGCGTTGAATCGGAGTTATCGACGCCGATGGCAGAAAGCGGTCGATGCTAACCTGCCTTTTAACTGGCGGACGTACATCCGAAAATTTACGCGTCGGCGGCCTGTAATTCATCGGTAAAGCCAAAACTGAGTCGGTCCTCGATCTTGTCCGGGTAGAGTATTCCCTGGAGATGGTCAAATT
Organism: Gammaproteobacteria bacterium; assembly: GCA_013151645.1. Classification (GTDB taxonomy): domain Bacteria; phylum Pseudomonadota; class Gammaproteobacteria; order Steroidobacterales; family Woeseiaceae; genus JAADHU01. The sequence goes on from JAADHU010000016.1 coordinate 69,512, forward strand.
CATGCTGAAATACACGGGCATGAAACCCGCTCGCTTCGCGTTCGATGAGGTTGCCGAATTCATCGTAGCCACGGTATTGTATGTGGGTATAGCGCGGCACGATGCCGCGCATGCCGGGCACGCTAAGGCAAGCTTCCCAGCCGTTTTCCCGTTCGTCACTCAGCACGGTGAATTCGGGATTGATCAGCACGGTCATCTCAATGGGTTCGACCTCGGGATAGCGTGGGTTCGTGTCAACGCCGAAAATCATCACCCGTTGCATAACGCCGATCTGGGTCGCCGCCAGTCCTGCACCGTCGTAGGCGGCCATCGTATCTTGCATGTCCACAATTAGTTCGTGTAATTCCGCCGTGTCGTAGACGGTCACCGGCTGCGCCACCTGGCGGAGTCGCGGGTCACCCATCCTGAGTACTTTTCTAACGGTCATGGGGGCGTTCACTGTCAACGTCGCCGGATTGTTCCTGCCGGGCCAGGTCGAGGCGCATTTTTGCCAGGAGCGACGGATAGTTGTCGGCATCGCCGTAATCGGCAAAAGCGGCATACTGGCGATGTGGGTCCAGTATTGCTCGAGCGTGCTTGATCGGACACCAGTACATCTCGGTTCGAGTGACGATTTGTCGAGTGTAAGCGACCAGTCCGCCCACATAACCGCAATAGATGCAGTTGAATTTTTCGATAATGTTCAGATAAGCCAGCTGGTGCCTGTCGATCAGAATATAGCTGGACCTTTTTACTTTAGGAATGCGATACAAGGGAAAACAAATCAGCTGGTAGATGCTCAAGACCAAATCGAGAAAGACAAATGGAATGATCATCATGTAGATGAACGGTGCGGAGATGACATTGCGGATTTCACTTGCGCGAAGCCATGTGAGTAGACCGGTTTTTAATTCATGGTGAATTTTTCGCAGGTTCGCATCGAAGCGTATCCTGGAGCCCTCTATCCGGTAGCGCAGTTTGATTTGTTGCTCCTGGATGACCGTGGTCAACTCGTCCTCCAGTTTCGAGATGTCTGCCAGCAACTGGCGAATACGTGCGTTCATTTTGCTTGACTCATGCGGCGTCGACCTTCTTATTGTAACCTTGTTCCTGATCGTCGTTTTCGCCGTTACGATGTTATTGCGGAATTCTTGTGAGTAAGTACATGACATATAACCCGTTATCTCAGCGGTGTAGTGAACGAAACGCTGCTGTCGTCGATTCGAGGTGGTCGCCGGTGATCAAGGCAGGCTCCCGGCCATCGTTGGCCACGATGGCGCGAGCACTGCGGTAAACTAGCACCATGAAACACTTCTTCGACAGTGGGCGGCCATTGCTTTTTGCCTGCGTAACGGTGGCCATCGCTTTGCTGCCGCGGCCCGCAAAGACGGAAATATTCGATCTGGGTGGCTTGTACACCTACCACTACCACGATGGCCGCTACGCTGACTGGGGTGATTACGCACGGCACGGTGCCCGGATCGCTATCGAAGAGGTCAATACGTCGGCGATGCTCGGTGATGATCGCATACGCTTACGGCCCGAAAATACGATTGACTATCATTGCTGGCCCGAGAATGCGGCGGTGATGGCTGAAACGCTGATGAAGAAGAATATCCTGGTATTGACGGGTGCCGACTGCAGCAGTCCGGCGGTCGAGATCGCCAAAATGGGGGCCCGTTACCGGGTTCCAGTCATATCGAACGGTGCCAATGCATCGATGCTGTCGTCCCCACGAGAGTTTCCCTGGTTCGTGCGTGTAGTTACCCCCAGCGAGGCTTACGAAGGGTACTTAATCGACGTCGCCGCCCATTTCGGCGTCAAGGCGATCGCCTATTTTTTTACGACCGATGCCTGGGGGCTTGGGGCCCGAGAAGTGATTCATGAGTACACGGCGCGCCACGGCATCGAGATCGAAAAGGAGTACGCATTCGCCCGCGATACTGATGATGCGACGATTTCAGCCTTTGTGGCGGAGGTCAAAGCGGCCGGTATCCGGCATATCGTGATGACCGGGCCCACACCGGATACCGTGACGCTGTTTCGAGCGCTGCAGGCACTGGACATGAATCAGCCGGGGTATTCGTTCTATGCCGCCGAAATGATTTCCGCGGACGAATCGCCGCAAGCGGTGCTCGGTAGCCTGGGGTATTTCGCGCCGATGGCGAAACTGCTGCAGACGCCGAAACTTGCACGCTTCAGGCAGGCGCTGGAACGGCGCCTGGGCCATTCGGTCGATGCCAACTCGAAAGCATTTTTCTACGGGGCGCTCAGCTACGATCATATTCTTGCAGTTGCCCACGCCATCGAGGCACTGAAAGCTGAGGGCAGGCCGGTCAATCGCGACAACATGATGACGGCTTTGCGGCGCATGGACTTTGAAGGCGCTACCGGCCGCATCAGGTTGCGTCACGGTAGCAACGATCGAGCCAGCATGCCCATTCAGATATTCAATAGTCACGGCTACAAAGCGGACGGAAAAACCGTGGATTTCGTATCGATTGGCAGCGTCGATCCGCTCAGCGGCCGTCTCACTATCGACGAGAGTGCGATTCTCTGGCCCGGCGCGACAAAGACTGTGCCGCAACCATAAACCACAATCAAAATCCGACGGTAGGTGTTGCCCTGCAAGGCCTTGTCAATGCCACCGTGTTCAGGTCTATAATCAAGTCATGACAAAAGCATCAGGACCTCACGATGTGGGTGGCTTCGAGGCCGGCCCCGTCAATCAAAACGAGAAAGATACGGCTTACTGGGAGTGGCAGATCGATGCGATGATTCGTCTCGCACTCGACAAGGGTCTTATCACGGATTTCGCAGAATTGCGCGACGGCATCGAACAGCTTGAACCGCAAGACTACGAACGATTTACCTACTTCGAGCGTTGGGCAAAGTCGTTGGCTTATTGCTTGCTGTCCAAAGGTATCGTCACACAAGCATTGCTCGACGCGAAGATCAGCGAAATTCGCGAGCGTCAGGCGCGGGACGGTTTGCGATGAGTCAGCCACGATTTGCAACCGGGCAGCGAGTACGAATTGCCGACCGAACACCGCCCATACATCACCGGGTACCGGCCTATGCGAAAGGCCACATCGGCACTATCGAGCGCATTTGCGGCATACATGGCCAGCCCGAAAAATTCATTCGCGGTGACGGTGTGCCGCGAGAACGACTGTATCGTGTCAGCATCTCACAGACTGATCTCTGGCCCGCATACAGAGGCACCAATATCGATCGACTCGATATTGAAATTTTCGAGCATTGGCTGGAGCCGGCAGAATGAGCGATCATCATGAGCATGATCACGCGCGGACGTTTCAACCGGACCACCCGGAGCCGACCAGCGACGCCGCGTTAGTCGGTGTCGCATTGCGGGAACTGTTGATGGAGGGCGGTCATTATACGGTGGAAGAAGAGCAGGCGATGATTGCCAGAATGCAGGGTGCGTCACCGGAAAACGGTGCGACGCTGGTGGTGCGCGCCTGGACGGATGTCGATTTTAAAGAACGACTACTGGCCAACGGCGCCGAGACCATTAAGGAAATGGGCTTTGATTTGTTGCCGACGGAATTCACGGTGCTTGAGAATACGCAGACGATACACAATGTCATTGTTTGCACGCTGTGTTCCTGTTATCCGCGCGCGTTACTCGGCATGTCGCCCGCCTGGTATAAGTCGAAAAATTACCGATCACGGGTGGTACGGGAACCACGTGCGGTGCTGGAAGAGTTTGGTGTTGATCTGAGCGACGACGTTGAGGTTCGAGTGCACGATTCGACCGCGGAATTGCGTTACATGGTCCTGCCGCAGCGACCGTCGGGATCGGATGGCTGGAGCGATGAGAAGCTAATGGCAATCGTTACCCGTAATTCGCTGATTGGCACTCAACGCGATCTGAACGTTTGAGCGTTTTCCGACGCGATCCTTTTGAGTTCGGTCGCGCGTCAGGTCACGCTCCTACAGGAGTGCCAATAGAATAATTGTAGGAGCGTCACCTGAGGCGCGACCCTCCTGAGTCTGGTGGAGTAGCAGAACACGCTCTCGCAAGAGATTTACGGCGTTACGATATTGAACCAGAACTCGAAGTTATCGAGTAGCGAAAGAAACGTGCGCACGCTGTCCATGTTACCTTCGATATTGATGGTGCCGGTCGCCGTCAGTGCGGCCAGTGGAATCCCGGCCAACGTCATCGCAATCAATCCGCCTCGATCCAGCGTAATGGTCGCGTCGACCGGTCCGTTCGTGCCAGCCTGATGGCGTAATACCCCGTTGGTGACAGTGACCAGGTGCCGCTGGTCACTTCCTTCAAAATCAAACAACAGCGATATCGCCTTTCCCGAAGCTTTCGGTCCGTTCAGTCGCACGGCCAGGTAGTCGAAAATCATGTTATTCGTCAGCGCGGAAACCATGTCCGGGCTCAAGGTGCGCGGGGTACTCAATTTCGCTACGCCATTGCGTAACTCCGAGGCGGCCGTGAGGTAAAAATTTCGCCACTGGCCGGATTCAGCCTGGTAGCCAAGTTGTTCCAGCGCATTTGCCTGTAAACGCTTTGCCGCCAGATTGTCCGGGTCCGCAAAAATGACATGATTGACGACCTCGACTACCCAGCGATAGTCATTTTCCGCAAAAGCCTCATCGGCTTTCTCGAGGACCGCGTCGGCGCCACCCATAAATTCAATGTACTTGCCGGCGGCTTGCGAGGGCGGCAGCGGATGCATGTTGGCAGGATTGCCGTCAAACCAGCCGAGATACAGCTGGTAGACGGCTTTTACGTTGTGATTGACGCTGCCGTAGTATCCCCGGTTGAACCAACTCCTGGCGAGCACATCGGGTAACGCAATACTTTCCGCGATCTCGTCCATTGTGAAACCATGATTTGCCAATCGCAGCGTCTGGTCATGAATGTATTTATACGCATCGCGCTGTTTGCCAAGGTAATCGACAATATTGTCGTGTCCCCATCGTGGCCAGTGATGGCCGCCGAAAAGCACCGCTGCATCTTCGCCGATCATATCGATGGCATCATTGAGATAGGCGCTCCAGAGCAGCGAATCGCGCACGCGGGCCCCACGTAGTGTGTAAAGATTGTGGAGGGTCGCGTTTGCTTCTTCGGCGGCATAGAAAGTCTTGAAATCCGGGAGGTAAAACATCAGTTCTGCGGGTGCTTCTGCGCCCGGCGTGTTCATAAAGACAAAGCGGACGCCGTCAACGACAAGCTCTTGCCCCGTTTCGAGAACAAGTTCGGTAGGTTCGATCAGGGTTACTTGCCCGCTTGAGATCGTTTTGCCCAGCCCGACGCCGACGTTGCCCCTGGGGTCTTTCGGCAGCAATGAGCCAAACATGTATGAGGCGCGACGGGACATGACATTTCCCGCGAGCACATTTTCCGATACGGCGTGCTTCATGAAGCCTTCCGAAGCGATAATGCGGACTTTTCCTTCGGCAACGGCTTGCGCATCGACGACGCCCTTTACGCCACCAAAATGATCGGCATGACTGTGGCTGTAGATGACCGCGACGACCGGCTTTTTCGGCAGGTAATCAAACGCGAGGTCCATTGCCGCTTCCGCCACTTCACGCGTGATCAACGGGTCAACGACAATATATCCGGTGTCACCCTCGATGATTGACAGATTTGACAGATCGTAACCGCGGACCTGGTAGACGCGGTCGGTTACCTTGAAAAGTCCATGCAGCGTGTTGAGCCTGGCTTGTCGCCAGAGGCTGGGGTTGACCGTATCGGGTGCCGGGGCATCAATCGCTTCGAACGCAAACTGGTCCATATCCCAGACGATTTTCCCACTGGCATCGCGTATGACCGTACTGTCTGCCTTGCCGATGAAGCCGCGTTGTGCGAATTCAAAGTCCTGTTGGTCTTGCCACGCAAGTTTGCGGTCCAGCGATTGATTGGCATGCCGGGTGGCGGCGGTCGCGTCCTGCGGCATGATGTCTGATTGCGCGTACGGGGTGCCGGTTGTGGTTATCGCCGTGAGTGCGACCAGCAGGCACCGATGAACGCGTTTTCGGGATATCGCCATAGTCTGTTCGCCTCGCCGCTAGTTTCGTTGTGTTTCCTGACGTTGGTAGGCACGCCAGGCACGATCGATCACATAGGCATGCACTGCATCGGCTTCTTCTTTGGTCAGAATTCCAGGGAATCCGGGCATGCCTTTGCCCTGCAATGAACCGCCGAGAACAATGGCGTCCCAGCTCGCATGCGTCTCTGCAGAGACATATCGCAAGTCCGGCGTTATGCCGCCACTGGCCGCACCGTCACCGTGGCACATCGTGCAGCGATCGAAATAGACGCCCCGGCCGGCCGCCACTTGTTGCGCATCGGCCTTGTTCTCCGGCGGTAGCGGCACCTCTGTTGCGACGGGCGGCTCCCGGGCGGGCAGTGCTGCACTGCCACCGAGACGGAAGGCCAGAATGCGGCTGATGTTTTTCATTCCCATGGAGGCCGTTGCCTCGCCACCGAGCAGGGCGAAGATACTGCCCCAGCCGGCCGCGACGGCGATGTGCTGCTTGCCGCCGACGCTATAGCTGACAGGTGCCGCCGCAATGCCCGATTGCCCATCGAACTGCCAGAGTCGGTCTCCGCTGTTCGCGTCGTAGGCGGCAAACTCACCGATCAGGCTGCCTTGAAAGACCAGGTCACCGCCGGTCGCCAGGACACCGCCATTCCACGGGCCAGCATGCTGATATCGCCACACTTCCTTTTGTTCAACCGGGTTCCACGCGATCAACTGTCCGCGAATGGAATTCATTAGTGCGGCGAACTGCTCGGGATCGTCTGGCATAGCGCCAAGCAGAAAATCCGTACCGGTATTCCAGTGCTCTGTGTCAAAGTCAAAATCGGTATCGTCGGCGTGCACGAACGGCACGTCCTGTGTCGGGATGTAGACGAGGTTGCTGTTTGGGCTATAGGCCATCGGGTGCCAGTTGTGCCCCCCCAGCGGACCCGGCACGATCACGAAAGGACCATCGGCATAACGCGCATTCTCGGTTTCGATCGGTCGGCCCGTTTCCTTGTCAATGCTGCTGGCCCAGTTCACCGGAACGTAAGGTTCGGCGCTGATCAACGCGCCGGTCTCACGATCGAGTACATAATAGAAACCGTTTTTCGGCGCCTGCATTAATACCTTGCGGGTTTCTCCCGCGATTGTAAGGTCAGCAAGAACAATGTGCTGCGTCGACGTATAGTCCCACGCTTCTCCCGGTGTCGTCTGGTAATGCCAAACGTATTCGCCGGTTGCCGGCCTCAGTGCCACGATAGATGAAAGATAAAGGTTGTCACCACCGCCCGGGCTGCGGATCCTCTGATTCCAGGGGGAGCCGTTGCCGACGCCGATGTACAGCAAGTCGAGATCGGGGTCGTAGGCCATCGAGTCCCACACGGTGCCGCCGCCACCCATCGTCCACCATTCACCGTTCCATGTCCTGGCGGCATCTTCTTCGGCGGCGCTGGCGAAACCGTCCTGCGGATTGCCGGGAACCGTGTAGAAGCGCCATCGTTGTTCGCCGGTCACCGCATCGTAGGCGGTAACGTATCCGCGGACGCCCAGATCGGCACCACCGTTACCAATAATCACGAGTCCGTTCACGACGCGCGGTGCACCCGTAATGGTATAGGGTGGCTGCCGATCAATGGTGTCGGTACGCCACAGTTCGTCGCCGGATGCGGCATCCAGCGCTACCAGCCAACCGTCGATGGTGCCGACGAACACACTGTCGTTCCAGACGGCGACGCCACGATTGACGACGTCACAGCAGGCATAGCGGGCCCATGATTTGGGGACCTGAGGATCGTAGCGCCATAACTCGGTGCCGTTTTCCGCATCGAGTGCATACACGATGCTCCAGGAACCGGTTACGTACATGCGTCCGTTGACAACGATAGGGGTCGCTTCCATGCCGCGTTTTGTCGGTATGTCGAAATACCAGGCCAGACCTAATTCGCTGACGTTGGCTGTTCGAATTTCGTCCAGCGGGCTGAACCGTTGCTCATCGTAGGTTCGTCCGTGGCTTAGCCAGTTTTCGGGGGCCGCTTCAAGAATATCGGCCGCCGTAACGGAGATGACGGCCGGCGAGTCTCCGCTCACCGTACTGTTCACGATTGCTTCGTTCCTGGATGGGCTGCATCCGGTGACAAATGCAGCAACTAAAATACCCGTGATGTAGTGTTTCATCGGCTTGGTTGTCCTTACTTACCGTTGTCGATAGCAGCGGCTATTGGCTCCTGGCGGTCGAAATTTCGGCAAGGTCCGCGGTCATCAACTCCCCGGTAAGCTGGATAAAAGTTGCGACCTGACGCCTGAAAAGATGGGCGTCAAATCGTTCGATGCCCGAGGAGGTGGCCCAGTACGCGCCCATAAAGCCCATGACCGCGACGGCAGGAATTCCCAATGAAGGAGCAAACTTCGCCATGCCATACCACCGACCCTGGTTTCTTCCATGTACGCCGGGGCGCGCGACATTACGGACGACGGCCGATGGTAATTTATTATCTTCAACCGCTTTAACGGCCAGCTCCGTCATTTTCGAACTATCGGTCGTCCAGATAAACGACGGATAGACGCGGCCGCTTTCGACCAGTGTGTCACCGCTTTCGATGAATTCGATTTGTCCGAGGTGCTCCATGCCGACAACCCCGACAATCGGCTCGCGCGCATCCGGCTTGCGGGCAAACCAGTCCTGCGCTGCAAACGCGGCTTCCGCGCCGGGCATAAAGTGCCGGCAGTCCAAAAATACCATCAGTGTACGAGGCCGGTCTGACTGCGGTATTTTCGACATGTAGCGAATGATCGAAAGGATGCCGAAAGCGCCGTTATCCTGGGATATCGAAGGGCCATCAGTGTGTGTCGTAAGCTGGATCAGTTCGTCGTCCGGAGTGTTGTACTTATTGCCCGGCAGGTAGCCGATGAGTTGGTAGGCGGTACTTTCGGTGGTGGTCGCCTCAAGCCGCAGCGTCGCACTGGCATGTGCCTTCGCTGCATCGATTACTTTTCCGCCTTCCCGTCGATCCAGATAGAGTGATGGCGTGTCATAAATCGCGGGCACTGGAAAGGTATACATACCCGCCGCCAGGTCGCGTCCCGCATCGAGCACGAACAGAATGCCGGCGGCGCCACCCTCGGTCGCGATATCGATGAACGCCGGTATTTGTACGAGCTGCAGAAAAATGCCGGCGCTTTGAGCGTCGGTGAGGTCCGCCGGGACCGGCTGGCCGTATTCGGGGAAACTTTCGACGGTGCTTCGATACTCGTAATCGTCGTTAATGAAGCGGTCGACTACGGCCTGATCGGAGATTGTGCGGAAGACGACGATCTTGTCAGAAAAATTACTCGGCGGATTCGCCGGATCGTAAAAAACCAGTTCGGCCGTGACGCCGTCAGGTCCGGTAGAACCGGAGTTTGCCCCGTAGTTTGCGACGTGAACGCTTTCGCCGTTGGACACAAGCGACCATTTCGAGCTATCCGGCCACTCGCTGCTTTGCCAGCGATCGAATGTCCACGAGTTGCGTTGAATATCGATCACGCCGGACTCGCCAAGTTGTTCCTCAACGAAGCCCATGAACTGCTGCCAGGACGGGTTTCCCGTGAGCGCGGGCCCTTTTTGGTCTTTTAGCTCATGCCACCTGATCACTTCCGCTTCGCTGACCAGCCACTCATCGCGAACTTCGGTAAGAAATTGACGCATGTCGTGAGTCGGCCGTTGTGAGCTGTCTGGCGCAGGGTCTGAGCAACCTGCCAGCAGCGGGCTGATGAGAACAGCCGCGAAAAAACTGCGCATATAACCACTAATAGAAACCCGCGACATGTCAATTTCTCTCGGCAACGGCCTTGAATTTCCTGGTCGAATATTTCCCTGCATGGACCCTGTGTGGATACAGCGCTTGCGGCCCGGCCGCAAGCGCTATAAATCCGTACCGGCTATGAATCCCGATCAGGAACCAAAATTCATACGAAACAACACGCCGTAAATTCGCGGAGCGCCGACAATACAGCGTTGAGTGACGGTGTTGGCGGCGGCATTGACCGCGCCAAATGCAGCGCCCAGCGGTTGATCGAACATGACCTCGCAGTAGCCTTCATCGGACAGATTCTTGCCGTATGCCGAGACTTGCCAACTGCCATCGGCCGCGGCGAGACCAAGTCGAAGATTAATCAAACCGTAAGCGTCCTGAATAGACTGCGGGTTCAGATTGGTATTGCCGCCAATGTTCTGGTCTCCGATATAAGTGTATTCGGGGCGCAAAAACCACTCAAGGTTTCCGGAGCCGACGGGCGCGCGCCATTCGGCAACCAGCGAGCCTTGCCATTTCGGGGAGAAATGCGGTCGCCGGCCCGACAAATCCTGCGGAGCCGTGTTGCCGGGCAGTGGAGAGGCCGAAGCGAACGTATCGAATTCCGCGTTCAGATAACTGATAGCGCCGAAAATCATCAGGGAGTCGGTCGGATTGAAAACAGTATCGGCCTCGAAACCTGTTTGCGTGCGCTTGCCGGCATTGCGCGTCAAAAAGCTGATGCCGTCAAACGATCGATCCTGAAAATCGTCAAGCTCGGTGCGATAAGCGGTAACGTTGGCGGTGGCTTTGTCATCCCAGAACCGGCTCTTGATCCCCAACTCATAATTGGTGGAGGTTTCTTCCTGGAATATGCGTGCCGCCCTTCCAAGCGCGACACCTGAGCCACCTGAATTAAAGCCGCCGCCTTTGAAGCCGGTGGATACCGACGCAAACAGCATGACTTCATCCGTGGCATGCAACTGTGCATTGACCAGCCAGGTGAATGCATCGTCGCTGGAAGAAAGGTCCGGTACGCTCTCGGGTGCACGGAACAGGCTGCCAATGACGGCGTTCGGCGTCGTCTGGATGAACGACGCGTCCTTTTCGTCGGACGTAAAGCGACCACCGAGGGTCATGGAAAATCGATCAGTAAAATTGTAGGTGGCTTGTGCAAACGCAGCGGTACTGGTCAGCTTTTGCTGGTAAGCAGAATCGGTCGCCGGAAATTGTGGCATGGACTGGCACAGCGCCGCAGCGCCCGCTCCCGCGAGTGCAAAAACCAGCGGCACACAGGCATCCGCCCCGGCGTCGAAATCTTCGTCGATATCGTAATCTTCGTCATAGTAGAACAGGCCAAGAACGTAGGTCAGCGGCTTATCGGACGGCGAAAGGAGTTGCAGTTCCTGTGAAAACGTTTGCGTGGTGTAGAAATGGTTTCGCGGCAATACGTCGCCCGTGAGACGAAGCGCGCTCTCACGATTGTCTGCCTGCCAGTCACGGTACGCGGTAATTGATCGCAGCGTGTGCTCTCCGAGCGAATACTCGAGATCGAATGAGGCGCCCCATTGTTCGTCGTCAACTGAATCCTGGTGATCCTGATTGATGATTTGATCGGTACCGTTCGCAGTGGTTGCATTCGAACCAAACAATGCGGTTAACGTACCATCGAATACCGGACTTGCCGATTCGGGTACCAGTTCGACGATCTGTCCGCCCGTATGAATCTCATTGTAATCGAGCGTTAATTTGCCATAGAGGTTCGGTGTGAAGTCGATACCGAGTTTGCCGCGCAGTGTCAGGTCATCACGCTCGCCAATCTCCCGGTCGGTCAGTGTGTTGAATCCGTAACCATCGCGATCCGAGTATTTGGCGGCCACGCGGGCAGACACTTTCTCGGATAGCGGGGTATTGAAGACGCCCTCCAGTGAATAGGCGCTATAGTCGCCGAAACCGGCCTGGACATAGCCGCCGACCTCATCGGTCGGGTTCCTGGTGGTTAAATTTAGCGCGCCGGCGGCGGTGTTGCGTCCAAACAGTGTGCCTTGCGGGCCGCGCAAGACTTCGGCCGTTTCGATATCCAGCAGATTGCCGATCACGGATCCGGGTCGTGGGTAATACACACCATCCACGTACACGCCGACCGACGTCTCAATTCCGCTATTGCCGACAGAACCGATACCGCGAATAAAAATACGGGCATTGGTCGGTTGTGTCGATGTGGCAAAGGTAAAGTTCGGCGCATACAGCGAAAGATCCTGCAACGTTCGAATGTCTGAATTCTCCAGAAACTCGCCTGAGTAGGCTGAGATGGAAATTGGTACGTCCTGGATATTTTCGGCACGCTTGGTTGCGGTGACGATTATTTCTTCGATTTGCGCTGTCGCTACGTTACTGACTATCAGAAGAAGAAGGGAGGCAAGACAAGGCAATGTTCTACGATGCATTTTTGTGCTCATTTCAGTCTCTCTCATTGAGAAATTCGGACGTGCGCGTGCACGCTTGATTTTGGTCGACGATCACAGCCAATTCTAGCAGATTTTCCGGTTTAGTCGGGCTGCCGGATCTGCAGGGCTCCGGCACGCAGGATTGATGCATTAGCCTGCGGCTCGTTGTCGGCACCGCCGCCAATGAGTTCGCCAGAATACGACGGTCAGACGGCCCTACCCACCGTACCAGCCGTGGTGTCAACGAATGGACACCGATCCGGATAGGTTCTAGGATTCGAGCAACCAGTGCAAACAATCAGGAATGTACCGATGGCGATTTCGCGAACGATATTTTTCATTCTCACCGCGTTTCTCTTGCAATTGTCGCCAGCGCAGGCAGAGGATGCCGAACTTGGCACCATTGCCTTCCCCAATTCAGGTTCGGCGGCGGCGCAACCCGCGTTTCTACGCGGTGTCAAGGCCTTGCACAGTTTTCAGTTCGGCGAGGCAAACCTGTTGTTTGAGGAAGCGCAAAGCATCGACCCGTCCTTCGCGCTGGCCTATTGGGGTCAGGCAATGAGCGAAAACCATCCGCTCTGGGCGCAACAGGACGTCGCCGCTGCGACCCGTGCGCTGAATAAACTTGCGCCTACTTTCGAGGGGCGGCTCGCGAAAGCATCGGGAGAAAAGGAAAAAGCCTATTTGACCGCGATTGAGACGCTGTATTTTTCATCAGAGGATAAGCTGGAGCGGGATTTCGCGTACTCTGAATATATGGCGGGCATGCATGAGCGCTGGCCGGACGATGATGAAATATCGGTGCTCTACGCACTGTCGTTGCTCGGTACCGTGCGCCGCGGCGATCACGGTTTTCGTCGGCAGGCGCTGGCGGCCTCCATCAGCCAGGAAATCTTTGCGCGGAACGAGCATCATCCGGGTGCCGCTCATTTTACCATTCACGCCTTCGATGATCCGGATCATGCCATTCTGGCGTTACCGGCGGCACAGGTTTATGCGGGGATCGCACCGGCGGCCGCTCACGCGCTGCATATGCCGGCGCATATTTTCGTGCAACTCGGTATGTGGCAGCGAGTCGTTGACTCGAATACCGAAGCCTATGCTGCAGCAATGGCCGGGATCAAAAAACACGGTTTTCCGGAAGGGCGCGAGGATTTTCATACGCTGTCATGGCTGGCCTACGCGTATCTGATGCTCGGTGAGAATGAAAAGGCGGCACAAAAACTGGCATTGGCAGAGGAGGCCGTTGAGAGAAATCCCGATTCAAAACGCGTCTATGCGGGATATCTTGGCATCAGAGGCCGGCACATGATCGAGACCGGTCAATGGGAGGATGTTGATCTGGAAGCGGTGGATACGCCGGCCGGTGCGAACGCCAATTGGGTGTCGGTTGTCGGTATGAGTGCGGCACACCGCGGTGACATCGATACCGCAAACGCATCCGCAAAACGGTTGCAGGCGCTTGGTGCACAAGCAGAGGCGGCGGGAAAAAACTACGATGCCAGGGTAATCGCCGTTCTTGAGAAAGAGGTTGTCGCGTTGTCGAAACTTGCTGCAGGCGACGATGATGGCGCGGTGGTCGCGGCCCGCGAAGCAGCGGAGATGGAAATGCGAGACATGAAAGCGCCATCGGGTCCGCCGGTGCCAATGAAACCGGCGGTTGAGTTGTATGCCGATGTCTTGCTTGCGGCGAATAGACCGACAGAGGCGGGGCTGGCTTACCAGCAGTCGTTGCAGCGAATTCCGGCGCGAACACCCTCAGTAAAAGGGCTTGAGCGATCGACGGCCATGGCGAAGGCTCACTGAGCCGACGTTGGCAGTAGCGGGCTTTTCGCCACGTCCTGTTGAGGATCGCCGAGTGTCTGAGTTAACACTGTTTTTTAGCCCGCGAGCTTGCTCTCTTGCCTGCCACATCGCACTTGAGGAATCGGGATTGCCGTTTACGGCGAAAGCTGTCCGGATTCGAAAGGGTGAGCATCGACGGGACGACTACCTCGCGCAGAATCCCTGGGGCAAGATTCCTGCCCTGCGAATTGACGACGAAATTCTGACTGAAACACATGCAATCCTGACCTATATTGCCGATACGGCCCCACCCGGCCGCTATTTAATACCCACGGGCAACCCGCTGGAAAGAGCGCGCGCGCATGAGTGGATGAACTTCCTTTCCAGTACGGTGCATCTCGCATTTCGACCTTTGTTCCGACCCAACTACCTGATAGGCGACGCGGCGCTTTATCCACAGTTGCGTGAGGTTGGTATACCCAATCTCAGGAAGACACTGCTCGAAGTCGATCGTCGTCTTGAGGGACGATCCTGGGCACTCGGTGATACTTACAGTGTCTGCGATCCGTATCTACTGGTTTTTCATATCTGGAGTCAGCGCGAGGATGTGATTGAACACGTGGCGGATATGCCGAACTGGATGGCGCATCGTCAACGAATCGACGAGCGAGCTGCAACCCGGGCCGCGTTAGCGCGGGAAGGCGTAACGGCCGAAAACATTCGTATGAAGTAGGTCGTTTGCCAATGAACAGATTCGTCAGTCAGCCGACGGGGTTTTCCGCGTGAGTCTGGTTTACGCGGGGATATGCTGCCACGCGCCGGGAATCACCAACCGGCCGGAAAAAGCCGATCCGGCCGATCTGCGGGATCTCAAAGGCGAATTTGAAAGACTTCGACAGGAAATTCTTGCAAGCCGACCGGATGCGCTGTTCATCGTATCTGCAGAACACTATGCAAATTTCTTCAACAACAACATGCCAACATTTTCAATTGGCATGGCAGATCACTATGAGGGACCTATTGAAGACCCTGCATGGCTCGGCATAGCAAGAACCCGAATTCCCGGCGATCCGGATCTTTCGAGGCGATTGATTGAAGTTGTCATGGAGGATGTCGATGTCGCGTTCGCCGAAGAATGGAAATTCGATCATGGCATCATGGTTCCACTTGTACATCTTACGCCGGGCTTTGACTTTCCGGTCATTCCGGCCAACATAAATTGCCAGTCACCGCCACTCAGTCCACTGCATCGATCGTACGCTTTCGGCAAAGCTTTGCGACGTGCTTTCGATGCGGTGCCCGAACGAATAGCACTGATCGGTACGGGCGGTACATCGCATTGGCCATGTACGCCGGACAGCGGGAAGATCAATGACGAATGGGATCGCGAATTCCTGGCTCGTTGGGCAGCGCATGACGAAAACGCCATGACGGCCTATTGCGACGAGGACGTGCTGTCTGTCGCCGGTCACGGAGGCTTCGAGATTCGCACCTCGATTGCGGTCGCCGGCGCAGCCGGTGGCAAGGGCGATGTGCGTTTCTACAAGCCCATGCCAATCTTCGCTTGCGGGTGTTTGATTGCCAACATGCGAGTTAAATAGACACAGGACTGTGGCCGCTTAACCTCCTTCCAGGTAAAGTTTGGCACTCTCCAGTGTGCAGGGTGCCTGGATGACTTCGCGGTCAGCCAGTTTTTTCCAGCGATGTGAAAAAGTGACCGGTTCCGTAAGGTATACCGGGTCAGTAATCGTAATTTCAGCGGTCAGAAACAGTCCATCGTCCGATAGTGAGAATCGTTCGATCAGGTGTTTCTGCCTGCTCGAATCGATACCGGTATGCGTGCCCCATTTGTCGGCAACGAAGTTGCTGGTGTCGACGATGAGCTGACCATCCTCCAGTCGCGCGACAGAATGCCCAAGTTTTGTAGGTTCTCCCGGTACCAGATCCTGATCGAGATGAATTACTCGAACGTCGCGCATCAATTCCCGTTCGAAAATGTAGGTGTCATCGTCGCGACGCGTGATCATGACAGGGTAGGGAACGATCATCGATTTCGGCGGGCCAGGGTTGCCGCAAGTCACCATCGGGTTCTGATCCTGATGGAAATTGTCGACCAGTTTCTGCCCCCTGGCAGACAGTGGCCAGCCCTCGGGTGGGCGGTAGTGCGGTTTAAAGCCACCAACGTCGGAGCGCTTCCAGAGGCCGGTGAAGTCGGTCGATGGTACGACGTCGGCTTCGGCCGTTTCCTCCATATCGAATCTTTCGCCATCACCGCGTTCGGCCCAGGTGAGGCCTGTAAAATGACGGTTAATGTTGCGATCATGAGGGCCTTGCCAGGTAATCCTGTCGCCTGGTTGGAACGTCTTTCTGCTCCAACCTCGTTTAGCCATGCCGGGTGGGTGTACCATTTCGACGCTGTACTCGACGATATCGCCACTTTCATCCGGCCCTTTTACCTTCAGAAACACGTGCGGCATCGTCCAGCTGTAACGCGTGACAACACCGTTATAGGTTCTCACGTCTTCCAGGTTGAGGTTCGAATGCGAGTGATGCGCGCTGGCCAGGCCAGCCGCGAATAGTGTGGACAGGATCAGTACCGCACGACTGAGTTGTCTACTGGGAATCGTCATATCTGTCCTTGCATGGGCCATGCGCCAAATACCGGCGATATGGCCCGCTCAGTCCGGCTTTGAATGGTCAGGCCCTTGCGTTTTTGCCGCCTCGAGAATCTTTACGAAGGTCGGGATTTCTTCCGTTTTGGGAGGATCATCAGTCAACGTCTTTATGTAGGCATAGACATTTACTGCCTGCTCGTCACTCAACGCCTGAACCGCGTAATTAGGCATGCTCTTGTCTGGCAGGACGGGGTTGCGGTCGGCTCTTTGTCGCAGGAATAGCAGAAAGGTGTCTTCGCTTGCCATGATGCCGCTGACATTATTGGCCAGTGGTGTTTTGCCGGTGCCGTTGTAACCGTGGCAGCTGTAACAGCCATGCTCGTAGTAGACGCTCGCCCCCCGGTCAGGATCACCGGCGTAGGTCTGACAAGTCATGCCGAGTAGCAAAGTAAATGAGATAAAAATACGGTGAGCGGATGTGACTGACATGACGCGTTACCTCGGTTGCGTGAGAACGTCGATCAGGTAAGGGCGACCTGCTTTGACGACCGCGATGCCGCGCTCATAGGCCGCAACCAGTTTCGTTGGCTCCGAAATCGGTCCTTCACTTTCGATACCGTATGATTCCGCCATCTTCGCGTAATCGATAAAAGGGTCCCGCAACGTTGTGCCGATGTGCGAACGATCGGTGCCACGTCCGCGTACGCCTGCCATGTAATGCAGATACATTACCTCCTGATGCCAGGCACGATTGTTGTGCATGATGGTCAGCATGGGCAGCCGATGATGCGCTGCAGTCCACAACGAACCGGGCGCATAGTTGATATCGCCGTCGCACTGAATATTGATGACAATTCGGTTGCGCTCGCGTGCCGCGAGTGCGGCGCCCGTGCTGGCCCCGATGCAATAGCCGATACCACCAGCGCCATGCATACCAAGGTAGCTGTAGGGCTTGTTGTGGTCCCAGAGCTGCACGTGATGCCTGCTTGAGAAAACCGTCGGCGACGCGAGGCACCAGTCTTCGTTCATGATGAGCGGCCACAAGTCTGCGTACAATCTTGCCAGGCTGATCGGGCTGCCGTCCCAGCCCTTGCGCTTCGATTCCAGCGCTTTTGCGAGATCCTCGATTCGGGCTGTATGGTTCGCGCTGCCGTGTTGTCGAATTCGATCCGCAATGCCGTTGCGTTTCGCATTCGTCAGGAGACGATTCACTTCCGCGGTGATGATCGGGATGCTTGCTTCGGCATCAGCCACAATGTCATTGGCACCGGGTGGGCCTTTGCCGCGCGGCGGAACAACGGAGTCACGGACGCCTCCAAAACCGATATGCGTGCGATCACGATCCGGGATTGATCGAATATGCGGCCCGTTAATCGAGATCTGGGCACCGTCAGTTTCAAGTCCGAGTATGAAATCATAGTCGCTTGTCGCGCCTTCGCCGCACTGTGGATGGCGTTGCGGAAAGCTCATCGGCCGCCGCGTTGCAGCAGTACGCACAGACGCACCGACAAGTTCGGCCAATTCAACCGCTGCGGCGATACCCGCGGGTGTTCGCAGGCTACCGACCTGAACTCGCGGGTTGTTGGCATTGACGAGGCCGCGGGCGATTTCCTGCGCCTGACCCGGACTGATCGTTGCAATAACCGGCGGGAAGTAAACCGGCAGTTTCAGATCACCGGCTTCCTCTTTTTGCAATTCCGTGTCGATGACAATGACGGTCGGTCCGCGTGGTGGAGTCATTGCTTCGCGATAGGCGCGTTGAATGGCAAGGAGAGATTCGTCAAGCGTCTTCGGTTGGCTATCCCACTTGGTAATGGCCCGCACGATGCCGGCGATATCGTCGGCCGACTGCTGTTGCAGGAAAAACTTGTCATCGCGACCAATAATCAGAATCATTGGAATGCGGTTGTGGTACGCCTGATAAATAGCCATTGAGGCATGCAGCGTTCCGACCGTCCCATGCAACATGACGGCCATTGGCTTGCCTTCGGATTTCGCATAGCCATGCGCCATATCGACGGCCGACTCTTCATGCAGTGCAGAGATGAGTTCCGGCATCGTATTGGGTGGCTCGCCGTAGTTGACGATCGACTCCTGCAATCCCTCAAAACTTGAAGCCGGGTTTGCGGCGATGTATTCAATATCCAGGTCCTTGAGAACCTGCACCATCAGGTCAGAACCCGGTCGTTGCGCGGCACGAATATTGGTGGGCGGCCGTGCATCTCCCGTATCGCGGTCGAGTTGCGCGCTTGTGGGTGCAGGAACTACAGCGGTCGCCGGCACCCCGGATGATTGAGCGACCGCATCTCCGCCTTTGCCGAGAAAGGTCGCCGCTCCGGCGCCCGCCGTTGTGCCGATAAATTCCCTGCGCGATAAACCGCTCTTCGTCGCGGAATTGTCTGACGAGTTCCCCATAGCTACGCCCTCGTTCGCTGGTGCGGCAATGACTGGCGTGTGTGCTTACACACGTTATCGAAAATGAGCATAGACGCTCACTTCGGCAATGTCATGAAAATGACGGTCGGGTTGTCACACAGTACGCAACCGGTCAAACGCAGGCGGTCTTATCCGGCGTGGAGCAGTTTTTCAATAAAGCTCGTATCTTTGCCAACGATATCCTTGTCGATGGCAAGGTACGGTGTGACTTTGGCGGTGGTCGACAGTGCGTCTCGAAGGAGGCCGAGGAAGCGCGGCGCCGCAATCAGGGCGAAATCGCGGCAGGTTCCATCGTGCCTGGCTTTGACGATACGTTCCGAAATATTCTTCGCGAATACGATTGCTGCCTGTTTTTTCGGGTCGGGATTTTCCCGCGCCATGGTGTGACGTCCTTTTCCCCGGCTATCGAAACTACGCCCGCCATGATCCGAGATCAGTTCGGCGACTTTTTTTCGTGCAGCCTCATTCTCGTATACAGCCATTTCCTTCAGGGGGCTGTGTGTTGTGTCCTGCGTATAGAAAATAGCCTGAGCCTCGTCTGCCACGACGACCCAGAATTTTTTTTCGCTGAGCGATTTAGCAGATGTCATAAATTCCGCCGGCCCATGGCCTTCTTGTCCCAGTGCAACTATGTATTCACAGTGTTCGCAGAACAACGAGTAGTTCTACGTATTGATCGAGACGTTGGCCTGCGGGGATAGTGAGCTATGTAAATTCGTCTGCCCAGCGAGGGTTGCAATGAGTTTTCAGCTGCAGTTTTTCGGCGCGACTGAGCGGGTAACAGGCTCGCTTTATGTGATTCGTGTCGACGGGCATACCGTATTGCTGGAATGCGGTCTTGTTCAGGGTGGTCACAAGGAAGAAAAACGCAATCGCGACCCTTTTCCCGTTTCTGTCAGCGAGATTGATGCCGTCATACTGAGTCATGCGCATATCGACCACTCCGGACGGGTTCCGTTATTGGCGCGGCGCGGTTACGAAGGGCCCGTGTATACGCAACACGCCACTCGCGCACTTTGCGAGATCATGTTGCCGGACTCCGGGTATCTGAACGAAAAAGATGCACAGTGGGAGAATAAAAAACGGGGAAAGAGAGGAGAGAAGCTGCTGGAGCCACTCTATACGCGCGCGGATGCAGAAGCCTGCATGTCGTTGTTTCAGAGTGCCGCTTACGGCCAGGATATCGAGGTGGTACCCGGACTCATGCTTCGCTTTCACGATGCCGGACACATTCTTGGGTCCGCAATCGTCGAACTCCATTACAGAAATCACGACAAGGACCGAACCCTGGTGTTCAGCGGTGACCTCGGCTATCGCGACGCACCGGTGATGAATTTGCCGGAGAAACTTCGCTATGCGAATGCAGTGATGATGGAAAGTACCTATGGCGATCGTTTGCATCGGCCTTTTGCGGAGACGCTAACGGAATTGGCCGAAGTTTTCGAAGTGGCCCGTGCCGCCAAAGGTAATGTTCTGATTCCTGCGTTCACGGTCGGCCGAACACAGGATCTGTTGTACCTGATGGCCGAACATTACGATGAGTGGCGACTTGGCGACTGGCAGATTTTCCTCGACAGTCCGATGGCCATTGAGGCGACAGAGACCTACGCGAAGTACAGGCACCTCTACGGTGTGAAGTTGTTCGGGCCTGACTCACATCTTCCGAATCTGCCTAATTTTCATGAGACGATGACCACGGAAGAATCGATGGCCATCAATCAGATCGACTCCGGGGCCATTGTCATCGCCGGTAGCGGGATGTGCAGTGGCGGGCGCATACATCATCACTTGCAGAACAATATCTGGCGTCCGGAATGTCATCTGGTTATTGTCGGCTACCAGGCCCACGGGACGCTCGGTCGCCGCCTGGTGGACGGCGTTGAGGAAATTAAATTGTGGGGCAACAAGTACCAGGTTCGCGCCCGGATTCATACTATTGGCGGGCTTTCCGCCCATGCTGACCAGGCAGACTTGCTGGACTGGTATGCTGCCTTTGAGAACAGGCCGCCGGTCTACCTGGTACATGGTGAGGGCCGGGCACAGCGGGCGCTGGAGAAGAAACTGAAAACGCAGTTTAACGCTCCAGTTTCAATTGCCACCCATGAGCAAACGATCGAAATCTGATGACGAGTAGCGAATCCCATGAACGATGATACCGACTCCGGCGGCAAGACCCCGAAACCTGCCGATCCTCTGCGTCGCAATACACCGCTTCCCTGGCAAACGGTCAAGTCAAGCCAGGATGATCCCGATGCGGCGCAACGAGTTGAGCGGCTCGTGAATAGTGAGGTGTATCGACGGCCGGATCGCGATATTCAGTTTCTGGAGGACGACGATGTGCGTGGCGTGCGCCTTGAGATTGACTATCTAAAGGCTGAGTTGCATTTGAGAAAACACGGGATTGAGCAGACGATTGTTGTTTTCGGCGGCACCCGGATTACCGAGCCGGCCGAGGCACAGCGGAACGTGGAGCAACTGCAAAAGGCGCTGGACGACGACAAACAGAATACCGTCGTAGCCGAACGACTCGCAATTGCCAAACGTATATTGGCGAAGAGCGACTTCTACCGCATTGCCCGGGAATTCGGTGGCATCGTCGGCCGTTCGGGAAGAGGGCCGCAGGACTGTCGGGTTACACTAATGACCGGCGGCGGGCCGGGTATCATGGAGGCAGCCAACCGTGGAGCCTTTGAGGTCGGTGCCAAGAGTATCGGGCTGAATATAACTTTGCCGCACGAACAATATCCGAATCCCTATATTTCGGAAGAGCTGTGTTTCAGCGTGCACTACTTTGCCATTCGCAAGCTGCATTTCTTGCTCAGGGCCGGCGCACTGGTCGTATTTCCAGGTGGCTTCGGCACTTTGGACGAGTTATTCGAAACGCTGAACCTGGTTCAAAGCCGCAAGATCAAACCGCTACCGGTCATTCTCGTCGGCGAGCAATACTGGCGAGGGGTGTTCGATCCGGACTTTCTCTTGCAAGAAGGCGTTATCGACGCCGAAGACCGGGAGTTATTCTGGTATGCCGAATCGGCAACGGAAATCTGGGAGCATATTTCCGATTGGTATCGACGTGCCGATAGCAGCCTGATTTGCTGTCCTGCGTAGCGCGCAATCACCTGTTCAGCGAGTCTGTGTCCGCGTGGGTCTGAGGATCGAATGCGATATCGAGTTCGGCTAGCTCATCCGCTGAAGCGATAGTCATCTTGGAAAAATCACAGAGGTCGGTGTCGAGCATATGGCTGCGGGTAACGCGCTGCATGGATTTGAATATATTGCTGACCCGGTCGGGCGAGTCTTTCTCCCATTCCGTCAGCATGTTCTTGATCCGTACGCGCTGGAGGTTAGTCTGTGTGCCACACAGATTGCACGGGATAATGGGGTACTGACGAAAATGTGCGAAACGGGCGAGGTCCTTCTCCCGGCAATAGACCAGTGGTCGAATGACGATATTGCGACGGTCATCGCTGACCAGTTTCGGAGGCATCGTTTTCAGGCGTGAGCCGTAGAACATATTCAGAAACAGAGTTTCCACCAGGTCATCCATGTGGTGACCCAGCGCGATTTTCGTCGCGCCGATTTCGCTCGCAGTCCGGTACAGAATGCCGCGCCGCAAACGCGAGCACAGCGAACACATTGTCTTGCCCGCCTGCAGCTTATCTTTAACGATGCTGTAGGTATCTTCCGTGACGATGCGGTACTCGACGCCAACGCCGTCCAGGTATTCGGGCAATATATGCTCGGGGAAACCGGGTTGCTTCTGATCGAGATTAACGGCAACCAGGTCAAATTTCACCGGTGCCCGTTTTTGCAACGTGAGAAGCAGGTCCAGCAAGGCATAGGAGTCCTTGCCACCGGACAGGCAAACCATGATGCGGTCGCCGTCGGCGATCATGTGGTAATCGCCGATCGCCTGGCCGGCCTTGCGGCGAAGTCGTTTCTCCAGTCGTTTGGATTCGTCTTCTTTCATTTCGCTGCAGGGTGCCGTAGTAGGGATTCAATCAAGTCGAAAAATTTTTTCAAGATTCTCGTCGTCGCGTTCGTGCCAACTGTGAAGCTGTCGATTTTGGGTTAGTACATCGAATCAGTCGGCCAGGCGATCACAGCATGATGTTATCATCGTTGCGCCGCATTGGTTGCTAATGAATGGTCTTGGCCGAGTATGCCAACTAAATAGCTGCGCTCATTTGTTGTTGCTGCAGATATCAGGAATGGAAAATTGACGATACTTGTCACAGGCGGTGCCGGATTTATCGGCGCCAATTTCGTCCTCGATTGGATTCGTTCAACAGACGAACCCATCGTAAATATGGACAAACTCACCTACGCCGGCAATCTGGGCAGTCTTTCATCCATCGCGGACAAAGCCCAACATCACTTCGTACACGGCGATATTTGCGACAGCTCCCTTTTAGCATCGATTCTGCGAGAGCATACGCCCCGAGCGGTTATTCATTTCGCCGCCGAAAGTCATGTTGATCGATCAATACATGGGCCGGATAGTTTTGTCCAAACCAATATTGTCGGGACGTTCAGGTTATTGGAGGCAACTCGAAGATATTGGGGAGAGCTTGGCGATGATGATCGAAGTGGCTTCAGGTTTATTCAGGTTTCTACCGACGAGGTCTACGGTGCGTTAGGGTTGGAAGATCCGCCTTTTGACGAAATGAGTCGCTATTCGCCCAGTAGTCCGTACTCAGCTTCCAAAGCAGCGGCCGATCATCTGGCAAGATCTTATTTCCATACGTATGATTTTCCGGTAATCACCACAAATTGTTCCAACAACTACGGACCGTATCAATTTCCGGAGAAATTGATTCCGCTGATGATTATCAATGGTCTGCGTGGTGATTCGTTGCCCATATACGGTGATGGCAAGAACGTTCGTGACTGGCTCTATGTCGGTGACCACTGTCAGGCCATTCAAACGGTACTCGCGAAAGGGGAAGTCGGTGCGACTTACAATATCGGCGGTCGTTGCGAAATGAGCAATGTCGGGACTGTCGAAGCCGTTTGTTCGCTGCTGGATGAAATGAGTCCGAATGCGGAACTGACGTCTCACCGCGAATTGATGTCGTTCGTAGATGATAGGCCGGGGCACGATTTCCGCTACGCTGTCGACACTGGAAAAATTGAAGGATCGCTTGGGTGGCACCCAACGGAGTCGTTTGATAGTGGGCTGCGAAAAACGGTTAGTTGGTACCTGGATAACAGTGACTGGATCGCAGAAGTCGTCAGTGGCGAATACAGGAGTTGGATAGATATGAACTACAGATCGAGGGCGAGCATCAAATGAAAGGGATAATTCTCGCTGGCGGCGCGGGCATGCGTTTGTACCCGATGACGCAAGTCATATCAAAGCAACTGCTCCCGGTGTACGACAAACCGATGATTTATTATCCCTTGTCGATACTCATGCTGGCCGGCATCACCGATATCCTGATCATCTCTACGCCCCAGGACACGCCCAGATTCGAAGACTTGCTGGGTGACGGCTCACGACTGGGCCTGTCGATGTCCTATGCAGTTCAAGAATCCCCGGACGGCCTGGCGCAGGCTTTTATTATTGGCGAAACGTTCATCAACGGTGAAAATTGTGCGTTGATTCTTGGAGACAACATTTTCTACGGAACGGATTTGCAAAACAAGTTGCAGCAAGCGGCCGCACGTGCCGTTGGTGCGACTGTTTTTGCCTACGCTGTGCGGGATCCGAGTCGCTATGGTGTGATTGAGCTGGATGCCGGGGAACGTGCCCTCAGTATTGAAGAAAAGCCGGCCAATCCCAAGTCCCGATTTGCTGTTACAGGATTGTATTTTTACGACGAGGAAGTTTGTGGGCTGGCCAAGACGTTGGCACCATCGCCGCGAGGAGAGCTCGAAATAACTGATCTGAATCGACTCTACCTTAGTCGTAAACAGCTACATGTCGAGCTGCTCGGACGAGGTACGGCGTGGCTCGATACGGGTACCCAGGACTCCTTGCTGGCGGCCGCCAATTTCGTGAAAACTATTGAGGAGCGACAGGGCTTCAAGGTTTGTTGTCCGGAAGAGATCGCCTTCAATATGGGGTATATTTCCGCCGGTCAGCTCGAGTCGATCGCAAGCCCACTGGCTCGAAGCGGTTATGGGGACTACTTGCTGGGGCTCCTGCCCGAATAGGCAGCAGCCTGGCGAATGCGGCGCTGCGGAACCGGACGAATATCACACCACATTGCCGCGGCACCCTATACAGTCTGTAGAATGTTTTCCACTTTGTGCCAACTGACGAGGAACCGATGTCAGACAACGATTCTGATCCGTTCATAATATTCGGTTCTCCGGATATCCAGAATGCTGAAATCGAAGAGGTGTTGGCAACTCTGAAATCCGGTTGGTTAGGTACAGGGCCGCGGGTTGCCAGATTTGAGCAAGATTTTGCGGCCTACAAGGGCGTGCCTTCCGAAAGTGTCGCGGCACTGAACTCTTGCACGGCAGCACTACACGTGAGCATGGTTGCCGCGGGGCTGGAGTCGGGCGACGAAGTGCTGACGACTGCAATGACATTTTGTGCGACTGCCAATGCGATCATACATTCCGGCGCGACCCCCGTGCTTGTCGATATCGATCCGATTTCGCTAAACATTGATGTGTCCCGGATTGAGGAAAAAATCACGCCAAGGACCAGGGCGATTGTGCCAGTACATTTCGCTGGCCGTCCGTGCGATATGGATGCTTTGATGACCGTAGCGCAGAAGCATGATCTCATCATGATTGAAGACTGCGCGCACGCTATCGAGGCAAAATGGAAAGGGCAGCAGGTCGGAACATTCGGGGATTTCGGATGTTTCAGTTTTTACGTAACGAAAAATGTGGTGACAGGGGAGGGTGGCATGGTGATTGCCAAATCCTCCGAGAAAATCGATCGCATCAAAATTCTGGCGCTGCACGGGATGACCAAAGATGCATGGCATCGATTTGGAGATGAAGGCTACAAACACTACCAGGTGATCGAAGCGGGCTTTAAATACAATATGATGGATTTGCAAGCGGCTCTAGGTATTCACCAACTGGACCGCGTGGAAAAAAATTGGTTTCGTCGCAGGGAAATCTGGGAAAAATATCAAGCTGATTTTTCGTCCCTGCCAATCGACCTGCCGGCAGAGAGCCAGAAAGATACGCGACACGCCTATCATCTGTATACATTGGTGATCGATGAAGAAAACTGTGGGATGTCACGGGATCAGTTCGTGGCTCGCATGGGGAAGGCTGATATCGGTGTCGGTGTTCACTATTCCAGCCTCGCGATGCACCCCTATTATCAGCAGCGTTTCGGCTGGAATGAAAACGATTATCCGGTTGCGCTGCGATACGGTCAGCAAACAGTGAGCATCCCTTTGTCTTCGAATCTGACGGATGACGTCGTTTGCCGGATCATCGGGTCGGTCATTGATATAATTCGGGGGGAGTAAAATGCTCAATTGCGATCGGTCTTACAGGGGGTTTCGTCCACGTCAGTGTGTGCAACCTGGGTTTGCTGACGCATTCACAGTTTGTTTTTCGAATTGAAGAGGTCGCTTTCGCAACATGGATAGACGGATTCCCGAGTTAAAGGAAGAGTGGGGAGAAAGAGCGAAACGCTTGGGAAAATCCAGGCGCTCCGTGCTTTTCAAGCGTTTTCCCGCGTGGCTAAATAGTCGCATACATCGAAAACACAGGGATTTCGTTCTAGGCAATTTGCCGGATACCGTATCCGATATGTTGGACGTCGGTTGCGGCTACGGACGAATTTCGAGAGAAGTAAGAGCCATAAATTCAAATGCCAATATTCATGGAGTCGAGCTTTGTGAAGAATTCGCGGTGGCTTTTGGCGAAGAATTCGACGAATGCTTCAATGGGAGTATCCAGGAATTTCAGTCAACCAAGTGTTACGACGCGATCGTTATCGTTACTGTTTTGATGTACTTGAGAAAAGAAGAGCTTGGAACGATTGTGGAGAAGTATTGGTCAATGTTGTCACCGGGTGGCGTGATGATTTGTATCGAACCGGCGATCGAGATTTTGGAAACATGGCGCCGGTTGACGGGAAAGCCATTCGCATCGCCGACCGGAGGCAGTGTTTTCCACTTTCAGAAAAATGATCTCAAGTGTCTGTTCACGACTCTGGAGAAATCGACGATAATTGCAGATATGTCGGTGCCGCTATTTCCGGGCGCGAAGTTTCTATCTCTGCATCATGGATTCGCAGTCGCAAAGAGACGTTGAACACCCGTCTATGGAATTCGACAGTGCGATTCTGAAATTACCGCCAATGACCCACGTTTGTGGGATCACCAATTCGTTGAGACAATCGAGTGATTCTTAATGACTGTCTTGCGATACTTGGGGGCTCTTAAGCAAGAATACGGAAGACGTGCCACCGAATATCATGGCACTGAGTAAGTTCAGGCTCCGGTTTAGAATCGGGGCAAGGCTGGCTAGTTCGATTGGGATTCCGCGACTTGTCAGCAGAAAAATCAGCGTAGCGTCGTATGCCCCAAGGCCCATCGGCAATGTTGATGCAATACCGGCGAAAACACTGAGAATTCCGATAAGAAAAGCGTCGACGAGCGTTATCGGGATATCGAGGAACAGAAATATCGCTATATGCCGCAGACCAAACCCGATCACATCGGTGATTATCAGTGTGACAGATAGGATGATGGTCTTCGGAGTGATTTCGTACTCACCGCTAAGCAGCGGTTGAATAGCTTTGCGAATCAGGTTTCGACCGAGGTACGCGAAAACGACTACAATGCTGCCGGCAGCGAGAACCAGCAAAACGTGTTCCGATAACTGTTTCAGTGGGAGGAGATACGCGGCAGAAACGACGCCAAATACACCCCAGATTATCAAGTTCGAAAAACCATCGATGCCCAGGTAGTAAATAATGCGATTGACTCCCATGCCGAAATATACTTTTATCAAATAGATTCGTGTAGGCAAACCCAATTTGAAAGGCATCGTGTAACTCATGAGAGCGGTGGTTGACAGCACTGACAGAACTGTTGCGAAACTAACATTGTTCGTTGATGATTCAGGTGATCGTATTCGCGTGTATAGGTACCATCTAAGTGGTTCAAGGAAAAAGTGGAAAAATACGATCAGTGCGGTGATAACGATAAAATGGCTGTTGTCGCTTTGAAATAGAGGCCGCAAGTCGAGGTTTTTTGAAATCGTGGGGATGATGAGAAACAAAGAAAGCAGCACAGCCGCAATCAATGCTATTCGGATGACGCCAGATTTGTTAATTAATTGCATGCAAAAAACTCTCGCCTGACGGTAGACTGCTATTGTCAGTGCGGTACGCGAAAACAAAGGTGCTATGTGTCAGATAATCAGGAATACAAACAATTTTATTCGGATGAAGCAACTGTTTATGAGCGAACCCGTTACAGGACGAGCTATGGCAGTCTCTTTCGACAGCTGCACTACAAAGTAGTGAGTGATGTATGTGAAAGTATTCCAGCCGATGCGCAAGTACTGGAGGTGGCCTGCGGCACTGGGCATACAACACGGCTACTAAACTCCCTCGGTATTTCTACCGTCGCTTGTGATCTCACGCCAAAAATGATGGTGCAAGCGGAGAATAGTATTGACGTTTCAAAAGCCAAGACCCTTTTTGTTCAGACTAGCGCATTCGGCTTGCCTTTTTCCGATAACTCAGTCGATTTTCTGATTTCAACGCGGTTCTTGCATCTTTTCGGACGTGATGAGCAGGACAAGCTAATTAAGGAGTTTCGACGCGTGTTAAAACCGGGAGGAACTCTGGTGGTTGATTTCGACAATCTCGTAGCTCGCTGGTTTTACGCGATTCCACATTTCTTCTACAACATTCTCCGCTATCGCCGATTAGCCCCGGATTCTCACTACAACACGCCAAAACACGTATCTGCATTGTTAACGAACAACGGTTTTCAAACACCGACTCTCTATGGGGTCGGTGGATGGCACCTGTATTTGGTCAAGATATTCTCCAATAGCCTGGCGTATCGCCTTGGGTTGCGACATCGATTTGCTCCTCTGCGAATACTAGCGGAGCAGTTCGTGGTAGTTGGGCAATAGAGCTAGTTATTCTTGAGCAGAATCAATAATAAAGTCAACTCGAACAATATGTTACGTACTGGTGATTCGCATCACGGTATGCCAACCGCGGATTGTGGCGACAGGAGGCCGTCGTGAAGGTCTTGATGGTGGCTCCCAAGATATGTACGCCATGGTCAGAGGGTAGAAAGAAGTTCTTCCGGGACTTGTGTCAGGCGACCATCGATCGGTGGAATGTTGTTGCATTGATAACAGTGGACGACGGCGAGCATTCTGATTTGCCCGTAGTGGCCGAAGAATACATCAGTAAAAGCGGATGGCAACATCTTGCAAATATTCGCTCGAATCTGGCTGGCGCCGTTCGAAAGCATAAGCCAGATCTGGTGTGTCATTTTCCGTTCGGCATATTCTCGGGGCTCCGTGGATTGGCCAACATCTGGTCGATTTCACACGTTGAACGCCATTGTAGGTCCATTGGAGTCCCTTGTTGTACGCTGATGTATTCCCTCACTCGAGAAGCGGACAACGCATTCTATCGGCGTGCACTTCGACGGGTTTACGTCAATCAACACGGATCAAAAAGGAGAACGGTTCGCTTTGGAGTGAAACTACAGCAGGCAGATATGAGTCGCTCAAACAGCACGATATCTGTTGAGAAGAATATCCTGTTCATGGCGGGTCTGGCGGAAGAGAAGGACGAACGACTTGACTATGCTCTCGATGTTAGAGGATTGCGATTCTTGCTGCGGGCTGGGGATAGGCTACAAAAACGGGGCTATCGGTTAATCGTGGCAATTCCATTGCTTCGGAACAAACGACTAAGAGAGCGACTGGCCAATGAAGCAGATAATCGTTGGAGCTCAGCCTCCATAGAATATTGCGAAAACTTGCCTTTCCCTGACATCTATCGTCGTACTCACGTATTCGCGTTTCCTTACGCGAGCGAAGAACTGCAGTTTGTCCCCACATCGGTCATCGAAGCAATGCATTTTTCGGTTCCAGTAATATTGCCGAAATTGAATTTCCTGACTCCGTTTTATGAGGTGGACGGAAGGGTTATCGCGTACGAGAAAGGCGATATTGATTCATTTATCGCGCAATTGGATTTGTTAGACAATCCAGAATACCTGGACGTACTACGGACGAATGCTGCGGCATTCGTCGATCATGAATACGACATCCGCAATTCGGTTACTGACATCGAGGCATTGTATCGGGCGAATTCCGATTGGCAAAATCGTTGAATTCGGACACAAAAGGGGCTGACAATGATGGTCGCTATACGGCGTGTTTAAGGCATTCGATTCGCCAGACACCGTGTTTGACAGTGGCTCAGTGGTCGGCGGCGACTACTCATTGCCCAATACCACAATCAAGTTTTTCCGCCAATGTTAATTGTCTCGAGGAAGTCCCGGGTGATAGCTTGCAGGTTGAATTCGGCTGTTGCCGCGTCTATGGAAGTTAGGAACAGGCTGGCGTTTTGACTCAACGCTGATCGTATGGCGCCGACGTAGGCCGATGTGCTGATTTCGGAGGCCAGGATGCCGAATCGAAATTTCTTGAATAGTCTGGGTAGATCACCGGCCGGCGTCGCGATAAGAGGTGTGCCCATCTGCATAGCATCGGAAAATATGACCGGGATGCTTTCGATTCGCGATGGGAGCAGCAAGTAGTCGGCCCATTGAATCAGGTTAGCGGCATCGGGCTTATCCAGGTATCCACCAAGAGAAACAGGACGCCCACGTTCTCGTAGTTCTTGCGTAGAACGCAAGACCTGATCGCTAAGGGGACCTCCGCCGAAAATCCGAACTTCCGAAATGTTTTGCCAATCACTACAGCTCAGTTGTGATAGCGCATCCAATAACAGGTCGATTCCCTTGTTGACATGCCAGCGGCCAAGGAAAGCCAGTTTGTAAGGCGGTTCCGTTGGAAGAGTCCGTGAGTTCGATCGAGGCATTTGACGTGTGCTTGGTAGAAAGTCACAAGGTTTATGGCAGATCGACTCGACGTCGGTGGCAAGTTTCAAACCATCAGCGAATCGGTGCGTTGCCCGTCCTAGTATGTTCCGAAGAATTGAACGCACCAACGGAATCTTGCCGAGACCCCAGATATCACTACCCAGGGCCCATATGCTGAACGGGACTCCATACTGTTTGTTGATCGATTCCGCCCAGTACCCGCTCGGCAATGCCCAAAGCGCGAGAACGTGATCCGGACAGTCGTCCGCAGCAACCAATCTCAGCGCTGTCTTACCGGATCTCAATGTTCGCACAATCGCTAACCAATCTAATGGGTTAAAGGGGTTAAGTAGCGAAAGCGGTATTCGCGGGACAGCAAATCTGCGGACCATCAAAGCCCCATCCGCCGTCACTGAGTTAGCGGCGCTGGCCGCCAGGATCGTCACACGGACCTTTGTTGAAAGCTCACGAGCGAAGTCAGCGACAAAGCTTCCAGCCGCCTCGCTGCCAGGGGTACCATCCGGGTAGGATGAAGTGACTAGCACAACGTGTGGCATGTAATCCTCGGTGGCAAATCGTGACCCGTCAATGTGCTCAAACCACCCCCGACTCAAGCATCCGTATCGTGCCGGCATCGGCATCAATCTGCACATCCACACCCAACGGGATCGTAAACTGCGTATCAATATGACCAATCATGCTGCCGCTAAAGGCAGGTACGCCCAAAGGTTCGATGTGTTCACGAAGAACCTGTTCCAGCGTGAGTGAGCCGAAACTATTGCCTGATTCGCACTCCGTGCATCGTCCAAAAACAAAGCCGCTAATCTTGTCGAGTATGCCGGCCAGGGATAGTTGCGTCAGCATTCGATCAACTCGATACACGGCTTCATTGACGTCCTCAAGAAAAAGAATGCAGCCATCGAAATCCGGCAGATAGTCTGAGCCCATAATCGCTGTTAGCACCGTAAGGTTTCCGCCGAGAATGTGACCGCTGGCCTTGCCGCTGCTTATCGATTGCAAGCGATGCTCCGTCTGAACGAGCTTGTCATCGTCCACTTCAACGATATTGCTCATTGTAACGGCCTTGCCGTCCATGACGATACGACGAAAGTAATCGGCGGAGAAGCGGTTCAGCGGACTGGGTCCGTGAAAGGTCACGAGTCCCGTTTTCGCGTGTATACCGTTGAGCAACGCCGTCGTATCGCTGTATCCCAGAAAAACCTTGGGGTTGGCGTCGATAGCCGCGTAGTCCAGCAGTGGCAGCAGCCTGGCGGAGCCCCAGCCACCACGGGCAACGATCATGCGGATATCCGCTCGACGGAAGAAGGTATTAATATCACTGGCCCTTGCATCGTCATCGCCCGCAAAGTAACCGTGCCGGTCGTAATAGTTGTCTCCCAATTCGACGTGCAGGCCGAGCGACTCAAGCGCCTCGACCATGATTTCGATTGGTTGTGTCTCAAACGCAGCGGTCGCCGGGTTGACCAGTCCAACTTTGTCGCCAGGTCGGATTCGCTCCGGTTTGACGATGCGCCCTCCGGCGACGGCATTCAACGCCAGACCGGAAACTCCGATTGCACCAATAAACTCGCGTCGATCGAGCATGTATATCTCCAGTTCGAAAGCATGCTCGATCAATGCAGAAATGCGGCCAGCCGAGCTATCGGCATGATACCCGTATCGGCCGCCGCGCGGATAGTGCGCCCTCGCCAGGGCACGTATCTATCCCATATCGAAGAGCAGTATCTCGGCATCACTAGTGGCCGACAGGTGCACCTTCGTCAGGTCCTCAAGTGCGGCGCCATCACCGCTCGACAGCCGTTCATTATTGACAGAAACATCACCACTGACGACCTGCAGCCATCCCCTTCGGCTCGCGTCGAACGTATGGACCAGTTCCGATCCCGCTGTTAGCAAAGTCGCATAGAGATCCATGTCCTGGTGAATTGTCACGGAACCGTTTCGCCCGTCACGCGAGCCAAGCAGCCGGAATTGACCGGTCTTGTCGGTATCGCTATACGATTTTTCCTCATAACCGGGTTCGAGCGATGCCGTTTCCGGCAATATCCAGATCTGTAGCAAGTGCACCGGTTCCGTGTTCGAGTGATTGAACTCACTATGTCGCACGCCGGTTCCTGCCGTCATTCGCTGGACGTCGCCGCGGCGCAGCACCGAGCCGTTGTGCATGTCGTCTTTGTGCTCAAGCGCACCATCGATAACATAAGTGACGATCTCCATGTCCTGGTGACCGTGAGTGTCGAAACCCTTGCCCGGCTCGATCCAGTCTTCGTTTATGACGCGAAGACTGCCGAATCCCATGAACTCGGGGTCGTGGTAGTGACCGAAAGAAAAAGTATGTTTGCTGTCGAGCCAGCCGATATTGGCGGCTCCACGTTCATTCGATTTTCTGACCGATATCATTACGGACCTCCTGGCATTTAGTCGATATTGAATTTAATGATCATGCCGCGTTGACCCGCAGAGCCGGGCCGGCATGAATAGCATCCGCAATTTTGAGGCGCGCACTCTCGATCGCTTCTTCGCCGAGACGGTTAATTTGATCGGCCGCGAAGACATCGACGTCGTCTATACCAATGAATCGCAGGACGTGTCGCAAATACGGTGTCGCGAAATCTGCGGGACTATCGATCGGTACGCCACCTGATGCAATCGCAAGATAAACTTTCTTCTTTTCCAGCAGGCCCAGTGGCCCGTCTTCCGTATAGCGAAAGGTAAGGCCGGCGCGTGCAACCATATCGATCCACGCTTTGAGTGTCGCGGGAATGCTGAAGTTGTAGACCGGCATGCCAATGACAATAACATCAGCGGCCTGCAGCTCTGCAACCAGTTCGTCGGAGCTTGCCAGTTTCTTTCGTTGTTCCTCGTCGCGCGTTGCGGCGGCCGTAAAGTTTGCGCCGACCCAGCCTTCGTCGACAAACGCAATACCACCTGCCAGGTCCCGATCGACAATCGCGACCTTCCTGTAGCGCGCTTCCAGGGCAGCGACCAAATCATCCGCAAGTGCGCGGCTGGTTGATTCCTCGAAGCGAGCGCTCGAATTGACACGAAGAATGCGTAGAACCGCTGCTCGGTCACTGGTTGTCTTGGTCATGTTTTTCTCCATTGGTGGCGACATTGGGCCGCTAAAAACAAGGTCTGCAGTATGATATTTGCGAAATTCGAGATAAATGCCCATTTATGGATAAGATTGTTCTAAGATTCGCAACAATATGGATCGTTTCGAAGACCTGCAAACCTTTGTGACTGTTGTGGAGACGGGCAGCTTCACCGCCGCCGCGGATCGCCTGGACGTTGCAAAGTCGGCTGTCAGTCGCCGGCTATCGGCGCTTGAGGAGCGCCTGGGGGTGCAATTGATCCGCCGCACGACCCGACGCCTCAACCTCACTGAAACAGGACGAAGCTTTCATGTGCATTGTGTTCGCATTCTCGCGGATCTCGAGGAGGCGGAATCGGCGGTGACGCAGGCTCATGGCGAACTTCGTGGACGTTTGCGGGTTGCGTTGCCCTTGTCGTTTGGTTTGCACCATATGTGCAGGCCGATCGCCCGCTTCAGCCGTCGCCATCCCGGCGTCGATTTCGATCTCGATCTGAACGATCGTCGAGTCAACCTGCTGGAGGAGGGCATTGATGTCGCAGTCCGTATCGGGCAACTGAGAGACTCAACGTTGATCGCGCGAAAGATATTCGAATCTCGCACGGTTGTTTGCGGTGGGCCAAAGTACCTGCAAGAACACGGCATGCCGCAAACACCGGACGATCTCCGGCAGCATGCCTGCCTTGCGTACAGCAATCTTGCTGAACCGGACCGCTGGACGTATGTAGACGAGGCTGGCGAAAAAAGGGCCGTGGCCATTAAGCCCGCGATGAGCGTGAATAGCGGCGAGTTTCTTTGCGCGGCGGCTGGTCTGAATCTTGGCCTCATTATGCTGCCAACATTTATCGCCCACGAGGCGATTCAACGCGGCGAGCTGGTACCGATTCTGACCGGCTGGAACTGGCCGGTAACGCCAGCCTATGCGATTTATCCACAAACCCGCCATTTGTCGTATCGGGTCCGCGCCTTTATCGACTTCCTGGTCGAGTACTTTTCCGGTACGTCTTCGTGGGACCGGGATTGCGACCGGGTTGCGTCGGCGAATTCGCCGCAATAGCTTGCTGCGGTCGTTCGCAGAAGATCCTGCTGCGCGCGGTTTCGCGCCGATCGAGCTTATGAACCGAGTCGGTAACGTAGCTTGATGATCAACTGATCATCGAGCGGATTGGTCCAGGCATCATTGAACAGGTCGCCGAAGCTGGCCAATCCGGGTCTGCTCGCAGCAGCCTTGACATAAACCACAAACAGGTCTGACAAGGGTGCGATTTCCCAGCGGTAGCGAAGCTGAAAAGTGAGCTGTGAAAGGCCAAAATTATCGGAATCACCGGGTGGCTTCGAGCCTTCTACCAGGTCATTGCTATCGGTCGGAAGGGAATAGAATCGATCTTCAACGGCACGTATGCCGGCCCATTGCATGCTGAGGCGGAACTGTTGTTTCGCGGAAAGGAAATAGCCCAGGCTAATTCTTGGTTGCCACTGATCGGTTTCGAACGTCGTGAAATCCCGGCCCTCCTGTTGCAGTAACCACGCGTCGCGTTTGGTATAGGCGGTCTCAAGTTGCAAATTGATATTGCTACTGGGGCGCCAGCCGATGCCTGCCCGGAATATGTATCTGCCACCATCGAGACTCTCATCTTCATACTGGATTCGTCCATTGACGCTGAATTTGTTGGCGTCGTTCGTCTGGTATCCAAGACTGAAGCGAAAACGTTCGTCGATTCGATAGGTCCCGTTACCGAAACTGTTGCGGTCATCAAAGCGGGATGGGAAGTAGGCCGCAAAGAGATTTAGAGAATGTAGATTGTTGAAGGTGATGTTGGCTGTAGAACCATATCCACCGCGTACCTGCTTGCCCTGGCTGTTTTCGGCGTAGCGGACAAAGGGCGTTATCTGAAAGTTGCGGATGCGCGTGAGTCCGGACTTGGTCCATTGGTATCGATATTGCAGATCACGCATATTGTTGCGCTGATTGAAACCAAAATCGTTTACTTCGAGCGAGTCGTCGAAGTAGGTCAGTCTCAGACGATGGTTTTGCCCCCGTTGTGGTACAAAAGTAATGTCTGCATAGGCGCCGCTACCACTGCCTTCTTCGGCAGTATTCGAATAAAGCGCTTGCCCATCCACGGTCCAGTGACCGTCTGTCGAAAGATAATGAAAATCTGCGGCGTGCACGACGGCATTTGACTCCGGACGGTCAACCAGCGTGGAAATAAATCCCAGCCCCCGGTAGGCGGCGCCACGGCTGTCTTCATACAGGACCCGGATGGCGCCGAAGTTTCGGCCTTTCTGCCCGTAGACCTGACCATCGTCGCCGCGAAACAGGGTTTCCTTTTCAAAGGCGGTGAGCACCCCGTAGCGGAATGCTCCTATTTGCCCGGTGGCTTTAGCGGCGCCGAACAGCTCGGCGAGACGCACGCGTTCGTCACTTGCCAGTTCGACTCCGTCCGGAAAATCGGGTCGCGGTGAACGTGCGCCGATACGTCGGGTATTGATGACCGTAAAACGATCTCGGCCACCCCCCTGACCTCTGGCACGTGGTGTGGTATCGAAAATCTCGCGGCCCTCCTGAAAAAAGAGGCGCTTCTCGGGGAAAAAGTTCTCATTGGCGGTCAAATTGACGACAACATCATCTGACTCAACCGAGCCGAAATCCGGGTTCAGCGCGGCGGTGAGTTGAAAATTACTCGAGGGTCGCCAGAAAACATCGGCGCCCGCTTTGTAAATGGTCCGGTTATCGACACGATCGACCGTCGACGAGGCGTAGGGAAAAGCGCTCCATTGCTGGCGCGGGTTTACATCCATGAGTTGCAATGGCTGCAAAATACTCATGAACTGCGGCAGGGTATTGGGCAATGCCGGCCATGCCCAGCGTTCATTGAGGAAGCCAACCGAGCGGGAGCCGTAAAAACCGATGCGCCTGACGCCGTCCGCTTTCGGCATGGCCATCTGCGACCATGGCAGGAAATATTCGGCTGACCAGCCGGTCTCGGACGCGGAGGTTGCCCCGTACCAAGCCCCGTCCCATTCCTGGCTAAACTGTCGTTCCGGCAGCACCGTACCGTCGGATTGATTGTCACCGAGTGCCAGGGACATCCAATAGCCGAATCGCCCGCCGCCGGACGTATCCAGCGTCAACGAGACACTGTCGCGCCGTGTCCCGAAATTGTCTCGGGTAGAGAAACGTCGCAACTGCGTATCGGCGGGTTGCTCCATGTCAAAGGAGACGTACAAGCCGCGCTCGGTATAGAAAAATCGTATTGCCGTGCGGTATAGCGGGTCATCCAGTGTGTCAGGGTCAATAACCTTCAGGTCCGAGTGTGGGCTCGCTTGCTGCCAGGCGACCTCATTGAGCTGACCGTCAATGGTGATGTTGGCAACGTCGTGCTCATAGCGCTGAACCTGAATTGGTTCGCGCGAATTCAACGTGATCTCGACGCCATCGGCCGCCTCATCGGCAATAGCAGCACTGACCATTAACCCGATGGCCGCAGACAAAGCCGGATAGACGATGAAATGGTGGCGCAATACAGTTCCCTAAGTGACCGACAGGTGCGAATTTCGAGCAGTAGACAGTGTTATCGGCCGCCATTGTGCCTTCTTTGACTTTCCGGGTTCGAAAATGTTCACTGGTGTGTAACGCCTTCCGATACCGTCGACCGAAAACAAGCGTCGGTTGCTGCGGCGACTGGCCGGTTTCTCTTCAAGGCCAATTGAGTTAGCGTTGTTCCTATCGCAAAACAGGAAATTCTGGCAATGACGAGACGTATATTGACTACTCTGCTGGCCGTGGCATTTTGTGTGGCTGGCCTCACCGCGAGCGGCAAGGTTCTGGTGCGGGAGTTTTCGGGGACGGGTATGGGCACAACCGCCGAATTCGAGGTGCGGGCTCCCTGGATTCTCGATTGGCGTGTAAACAGCGATTATCAGCAATCGCTGGCCATCGAAGTGGTCCTGGTGGATGCGACGACGGGGTTTCATGCAGGTCTCATATTGAAGACCAAACGGGCTGGAACTGGTGTCCGCCTCTTTAACAAGAGCGGTCGGTATCGCTTTCGCGTCAGTTCGACGCTGACACGCTGGAATCTCAAAGTTGAACAACTAACGGCTGCCGAAGCAGAACTTTACAAACCATTGTAGGTTCGAGTCGGAGCGCCACATGCTTCTGTCGGTCAGTCACCGCTTCATTTTTATTCACGTCAACAAGGCGGCGGGCACCAGTATGCAACGTGCGCTGCAGCCATTCGCTCACACGCCGCCGGACAACGCGTTGGGAAAATTGAAAAGCAAGCTCAATCTGGCGCGGGACTATCGCGAGCGAGTTTTCGGTGAGCATGCCACCGCCGGTCAGCTGCGACAACATATACCTCAGCGAGTCTACGACGAGTTTTTCAAGTTCGCCTTCGTGCGCAATCCCTGGGACTGGCTGGCGTCAATCTATCACTATCTCTGTAATACCCCGACGCACCGCCACCATCAGCGGGTCGTAGCAATGGCATCTTTCGCGGCGTTTGTCGATTTCGAAATCGCTCGAGACAAACGCAGTCAGACGGCGTTCATCTGTGACGACAATGAGATCATTATGGACTTCGTTGGTCGTTTCGAAACGTTGCAGGATGATTTTTCGTCAGTTTGCAGGCACATTGGCGTCGAGGCGTCTCTGCCACTTGTCAACAAAACGGATCATTGCGACTACCGTGAGTTATATGACGACATGCTGATCGAAAAAGTCGCCAGGCACTGGCAGGACGACATCGGCTTGTTCGCTTACGAATTTGATGGCTTGAAAACGGGCGTTCAACGAAAATTCGGAACGCAGCGATAACGTCTGCAGGAGTGTGTGAGGATGTATTCCTGTGGCAAGAAAAAACTAGGCCGAAAACAGCTCGTTAAATAGCTCAGAAAAAACCTCCAGCTCGTCGAGCTTACCCATGCTCACGCGCATGTACGTTTCATAGCCAGGGTATGCACGATGGACGCGCACGTTTCGCTCGCGCATTCTCGCGCCAAACGCATCTACGTCCCTGCCGATATCCGCGAAGACGAAGTTGGTTTGAGTGGGCAAAGGCTCGATACCCTGTCGCTTGAAGGCATCGATCACTATCCTGCGTCCTTGCGCAATCTTGCCGGTCGAAAAGCCGATAAAATCGTCATCGTTATAGCTGGCATGGGCGGCAGCTAAACCGACGACGTTAGGCCAGGATGTGATGTGGTTGCGTACTCGTGCGACCAAGTCGGGGCGACCCATGCCGTAACCGACGCGCAGACCGGCCATGCCGTACAGCTTCGAGAACGTGCGCATTACGATGACATTCTCACCCTCGCGTACGAGATCAACCATTGACGTATAGTCCGGGTCCGCGGTGAGCTCGTTGTAGGCTTCATCGACGATGACGGTGGTATGACGACTTACTGTCCTGCAAAAGTCTCGTAACACGTCACCGTCGATCGTCATCCCGGTCGGATTGTTCGGGTTACAGATGTAAACAAGACTCGCGGAGTTATCGACCGCCGCCGCGATGGCCTCGAGGTTGATGGACATATCACTGTTCAAGGGCATGCGAACCACATCTGCACCAATCCGTGCGGCAAAGCCCAGGTGCAAGTCGTAGGTAAGTGCCGCGGTGACAATACTGCCGCGTTTTGCCCATCCCATCGCCGCCGCACAAAGGGCTTCGTTGGAGCCCGAGCTCAAGACGATGTTCTCGGTCTTCAGACGGTGCCGGTCGGCGATAAGCTGGGTCAAATCACGGCTGATCGCACCGGGGTAGTAGGCACTTTTTGCCGTTGCGGCGGCGGCGGCTTTCAATGCGCCGGCACTCGGGCCGTAGGGGTTTTCGTTCGATGTGAGACTAATAACGCCCTGTGCGGGTCCAAACTGTGCGAGGGCGCCGGGACTAAGTGTGAGACTTACGGCACTGCCGACGAGGCCGCCCAATAAGGTGCGTCGACTGAGTTGTATGGACATGGTTCTCTCCAGCTGAGGCTCGCAGTGAGCATGTATTCCGGTTTTCCCGTAGGCGGATGATAAACGTTTTTCGCCGATGGCCGTACCCCGTCAACAGCCGACACCGGATTACCGGTTTTAGTCATATTGCTGCGGATTCACGATGAAGGTCACATCTGCCCTTATAACTGTTGCGCATAAGAAACAATTTTTGGTGTGATATAACATAATGAAAAGATTAGCTATTATATAGACCAATTTCGAGCGCCGAATAGATTGTAGTGTTTGTGCAACAAAAAATTTGAATTCACAGGAAAAGCTGGCGATGATCCGCTCGCGAACGATCCAGGCAATTGGGGTATCTCGCCTTGCAGTCGTACGGCAAGGTATCCCCACCGTTTGGACCGCCTTATGACAAATGTGTAACTACTTAATGCGAAGCCGGTAAGAACAAACTCAGGAAAAGAATCGAAATCGCATACAGGAGATAAACTAATGTGTAAGAAATTCGGAATGAAAAATGGAAGAACAGGGGGGCGCAACAAATCGTTGTTGCTTGGTGCGGCAAGCGCCGCCCTTATATTGCCGATGTTGGTCACGGGACCCGCATTTGGTCAGGAAGACGATGAAGACGGACAACTTGAAGAGATCACCGTAACCGGATCTCGAATTAAAAGGGACGTTTTCTCGTCCACAACACCGATTCAGGTACTGGATACCGAAGCAGCGCAAAGAATCGGCATCATCTCCATTTCAGAGTTGCTGCAGAAATCGACGATTTCCAACGGCGAACAGATTGACGGTAGTTTTAGCTCCAATGCCGGTCAGACCAATGCATCCGAAGCCCCGCCGGATGGTGGTGTCGGATCCGCGTGTATTAACCTCCGCGGACTGGGATGCGAGAGAACACTGGTTCTTGTTAACGGAAAACGCCTGGGTTTGTCCGGTATTCGAGGCGCCCCGCCGCAGCCGGATATCAACGTGATTCCGATAGGTATGGTTGAAGCCGTTGATGTCCTGACGGGCGGCCTGTCGACGGTCTATGGTGCAGACGCCGTGGCTGGCGTCGTCAACGTACGCCTCAAGAGAGATTTCGAGGGAATAAACCTGACTTTTAACACGGAACAGCCCACTAAGAGTGGCGGCGAAATTTTCCAAACGTCTCTCGTCGGCGGTGTAAGCAACGATAGCGGCAATATCACGTTCGGTATGGAATATTCTACGCAGAACCGTGTTCGTACAGGCAATCGTTCTTACTCGCGATGTCTGCGCCGTGGCACATCAGGTATCAGCGTTGGTCTGAACGGAGAGAAGGTTCTCAATTGTCGGAGTGACTTTCCCGACAACTGGCTGACGACCGCCGGTGTTGATCTGTTCGCGTCCGGCGAGTTGGTTGCAGCCGACGGTACTGTGCCGAGCCCGGTGGATGGCACGCGATTGATCTATACGCCCGGCTCCAGCAACATTAACTGGGGTGCGAACGGCCTCAACCCAGGCCAACCGGTCACGGGTTTCTCGCTGTTTTCATCGCTGCCTCAGCCTGGCAGTTCCACCATTGCACAATTTCCCGGTGGAAGTACCGGAACGCGTCCGTTTTTCCTGGATCGATTCCGTTATGACCCGAGAACAAACGACCAACTTGACCGTGCTGATGCCGATTTGTGGCGTCCATACGAACGGTTTTCGCTGGTTATGAACGGTCACCAGGATCTGGGTTGGGGGAACAACGAAGAGTTCTATTTTGAAGGCTATTACTTCAATCGGACGAATGACGTAATCGCTGCGCGCGAGCAGATCTTCCCCGCAATCCTGGGCCAGATTCCTCTCGTCGACAGCAGCAACATCCCCATTCTGGATGCGAATGGCGCAATACAGATGGTCGACAATCCGATGAATCCGTTTTCGGTCGATCTTTCACCCGTCCTGACTCTGGATGACGTCGCACAGACGTTCGATACCGAGCTACAGCAGGTACGTCTGGTCGGTGGCATCACCGGTGACCTCCCGTTCAATGACAAGTGGTCCTATGATGTCTCGGCAACATACGACCGCAGCACCGGCTTTGTGGCCCAGCCAATTCTGCTGGAAAACAACTTGTTCTTTGCAACGCAGAATCTGGGTGCCGTAGCTGATTCCGTCACGGGTTTGCCGACAGGTGAGGTCGTTTGTTCGCCACGTTTCGCTTCTCTGGCCGGTGGTTTCATTACGCCACCAGAATGTGTGCCGGTCGACTTCTTTGCCGCCAGCATTCCGGGCGACAGCATTACCACATCCGGCAGTTTTGGAAGCCAGGCAGAACGCGACTACCTCATCCAGAAAAGAACCAATCGAACCGTCACTGAGCAGGTCGTTTTCCAGGGTTTCCTGACGGGCGATCTGTTCGATATTTCGGGTGGTGGTACGGTTGGAACCGCGATCGGTATTGAATTCCGTGAAGACAAGATCAATTCGCAAAACAGTGCTGCCGGAGTGTTGGGGTTAAACGCTGCGGAAAATCCACTGCAGGAAGGAGAAACGCGCGGTACGCGGGATACTTTCGATATCTATGGAGAAATCTCCGCACCGATAATTGTCGATGCTTCGTGGGCCGAAGTCGTTCAACTCGATGCCGCGTTGCGGTTGACGGATGACGAAAATTTCGGCAAGGAGACGGTATACAAGGTCGGCGGATTGTGGCGAGTCAATGAATACGTGGCACTTAGCTCGTCATTCAACACGGCGTTCCGTGCACCAAACCTCAGGGAGCAATTCCTTGCGGACCAGGCGGGGGCTCTCCCCGGCGGGTCGGATCCATGTCATTCGCAATCTATTGCTTT
Source organism: Gammaproteobacteria bacterium (assembly GCA_013151645.1). Classification (GTDB taxonomy): domain Bacteria; phylum Pseudomonadota; class Gammaproteobacteria; order Steroidobacterales; family Woeseiaceae; genus JAADHU01. The sequence continues at coordinate 112,450 of JAADHU010000016.1, forward strand.
GGCAACACCGGGCCCTGCCCTGGACCGACTGCTCGGCAATTGCCTTCTAAGTGGTGCAGATGTCAATCAACTGGGTTCTGCATTCACCGTTGCCATTCCGACATCGACCGGTGGTGCAGCAGGTTTGAAACCCGAAACGTCTGACTCGTTGACTGCTACTCTTACGTTGAGTCAGCCCTTCACCGAACGTTTCGATTTTGATCTCGCATTGACGTATTTTGATATCGAGATAAAGGATACCGTTCGTGCGCTGGATCCAGGCACAATCGTTTCGCGCTGTTACAACGACGAGCCGAATCTGGCGAGTCCATTCTGTGACCGTGTTTTCCGAAACCGCCCGTCTGCGACGCCGTTAAACAACTTCATCAGTTTCGTGCGTGCAGGTTTCGTCAATACGGGTGTTGAGACAGCTACGGGTATGGACTTCACGACTCGATTCGCGATAGATTTCGAACGCACGGACATTAACTGGACAACTGCTACGACGTTTATGGATGAGCGCCGAAGCCAGGAGTTCCCGCCAAGTGAGGCAGATCCAGATGGTTCGCCGATCGTGAATAACATAGGTCGAATCGGAAATCCGGAGTGGACATTCCAATCAACACTTGCAGTGTCTTTCGCAGAATCCTGGGACATCGTTTTCCAATCGCGTTACTGGAGCGACACCAGATTCAGGCAAGGTGTAGTTAATCCTGTAATAACGGATGTCAACGGTCTGTGTTTATCCGGTTGTCCCGTAGGTCAGGACCCGAATGATATATTCGGCAACGACTGGAACGATTTCGGATTCTCTCAGTCAAGTCAGATTCCGCTTAGCGTTGGACCGACTCGACCGGTCGTCGATGCCGCGGGACAATGGCAGCACGATCTAGGGATTTCGTATAACTTCGAGTCTGGCTCGGTTACGATCGGTGTCAACAATATGCTTGACAAGGCACCGCCGTTAATTTCGCAGGGAGCGGGTCCTAACCGGAACAATGCTGTTGCTTCTGGGCGATACGACCTGATCGGCCGATCATACTTCGTCAATTTCAACTGGGGCTTCTGATTGTAGGAGCGCCTTTAGCAGTCGAAGAGAAACCGGGGCCGTAAGGCTCCGGTTTTTTTCGATTGTTCATCTGCGCCGCCAAATTTGAATTGAGAGGCACTTGATAACAAGGGTATTTCGTTCTGACACCTTCGCGAGGCAGTCGATGCACACATGTTCCAGAATGACGAAGTTTAAGATGGCCGCCGTACTGCCATTAATGCTTGCAGCCATTGCTACCCAAGCTTCCCCACAAGTTGGCAACCTGGCTGGTTTGGTCGACCGACTTTTGGTGTGCGATGGCATCGTGGAGCTGTCTCGAAGACTGGCGTGCTACGACGTAATTGCCGAAAACCTGAAACAAAACAGAGCAACGGTGACAAATCCCCAGGCTGAAGAGACGCTGCCAGCTGAGATTCATGCGGCTAATCCGACTACAGCCGATGACACTCCGGCAGTGACCACCGCAACTGCTGTCCCACGGTCCTATACGGACAATTCAAGGGCAGACGAAACGTTCGGCTTCAATGTGGAAACCAGAGAATCTGCCGAACAAAAGGGCACCAGGAAAAAAGAAGAGATCAAGTCTGTTCAGGCAAAGATCACGCGCGTGTGGGGAACCTCTGACGGTCGCTTCGCTGTGGAATTGGACAATGGTCAAAGGTGGCGTGAAACTTCGGGCAGCCGCATAGGTATGCCCAAGGCGGGACGATCCGTGGAAATATCGAAATCCCGTTTCGGTGGTTACAGAATGAAGATTGAGAGGATCAAGAGACTGGCTTCGGTACGAAGGATCGGCGAATAATTAGCATCCCGGGAAGTGGGCTTTTCATCCGATTTCTCGGATGAGTTGCAAATTCCAGTAAGCGAGCGAACGCCACAGCCATTGTTGCCATGCCGATCAACATCAGCCCACCAACGCGCCGCAAAATAAAGGTGAACGCGTTTTGTACCTGGAACTAAGTCTCGAATCGAGCGCGGTACTTCAAAATGTCCAAATAGTCACTCTGATACGCGTCGAGGTCCGCTCGCAAATTCTGATCGGTCGGCGCCAGGACGGGCTGTATTTCGTTCCGTTCGTCTCTTGTCTCGGCTTGCTCTTCACTCAGTTTTTCACCCGCCGTGAGCAGCTCCTGCATTCCGGTAACCTGAACCGGTAGTTGATCGACAAAAATAGCGCCGTCGTAGCCGAAGACGAGGGCGACCGGCCTGGATGCACACCACTGCCAGTATTAATCGTCAAGCACGATAGATACCCGCCGATTGTGTTTGCCCTTTTTCTCTACTTTCCCAAGCCGGACACCGCCGACTTCCGCGGTGGATTTCAAATGCGTGCCGCCGCAAGGCTGCAAATCAACACCTTCAATATCGAGAAGCCTGATTTTGCCCGCCGCTTTTGGCGGCTGTACCGACATGGTGCGCACCAATTCGGGTTTTGCCGCCAGCTCCTCATCGGTGATCCAACGACAGGTGATCGAGTGATTGTCCGCAACGAGCTTCTGCAATGCGTCATTGACAGCATCTTTGTCGACTGCGTCCACCATATCGAAATCGAGGCGACTTTTCTCAGCCCCGATGCTGCCCCCTGTAACGCCGTATTGCAGTACAGAGCCCAACAGGTGAAGCGCGGTGTGCATGCGCATGTGCCGATAGCGGCGATCCCAGTCGATCTCGAGACTGACTCTTGTTCCGCTGTCGGGAAGTGCGTCTCCCTCGGCTACGAGGTGGTGGATTTCGCCACCATCGCCGTAGACGGTATTGACGACTGCAGTGCTACCGCCGTCCCAGCTTATGCGTCCGGTGTCACCGGGCTGACCACCACCGGTTGGGTAGAAAATCGTGCGATCGAGCATGACCGTATCGCCATCGGCATCCGTGATGGTTGCCTGGCATTCACGGAGATAGGAGTCGTCTCTGAACAGAATTTCGGTCATTACTGTTTACCCTCTACTTAAATATGTTGCGCCCATTGGGATACTATTACTGCAATGTACCTTTACTGCTCGTCCGGGGGAAATATCCGGCTGACAGTGTGGTTTGATCCTGCCATCATGGGATGACCGTCGGCAATGCCGGCTGGCTATTCTTGTTCGCATCAGAGAGACCCGATGACCACCTTGCTAAAGACGTGGCAACAAATCGACCCGCCCGGTCGATACTTTATCAAGATGCAGGGGCTGCGGAACCATTTCGTTATCGTTGACGGCCGCGAGGATCCGTACGATCCGGGTTGCGATGAAATCATCAATATCTGCGACCCCCAAACCGGCGTTGGCGGCGATCAGCTGGTTATCATTGAGCCGACTTCACCAGAAGGTACGCAGTCCGGCGCATATGCCTTCATGCGGCTCCTGAATATCGATGGTCGGGAGGTCGAGGCTTGTGGCAACGCAACGCGTTGCGTGGCCTGGTTGCTGATGGAAGAGCGCAATGTCGATGCGCTCAAAATAGAAACCCGAGCCGGTGTACTCGAATGCCGGCGCGAGGGTTTCTTGCAAGTCAGCTGTGTGATGGGAAAGGTCAGCATGGACTGGCAAAAAATCCCCTTGTCTCGTGAGCACGATACCTTGCACCTCGACGTCGAGTCTGGAGTGCTACGTGATCCTGTCGGGCTTAACATCGGCAATCCTCACGCGGTTTTTTTCGTCGATGACATGGAGGGTATTGATCTGAAGCGACTGGCACCGCCCGTGCAGAAAAACGAGCTCTTTCCACAAGAAGTCAATGTAGGTCTGGCACAGATGATCGACGCTGAAAATATGCGGCTCGCGGTCTATGAAAGAGGCGCAGGCCTCACAACGGCCTGCGGCAGTGGTGCCTGTGTGGCCGTCTTCGCCGCTATCGCGAGGGGATTGACCCGTGCCAGCAAGATGACCGTCTTGATGCCGGCCGGTCCGGTTAGTATCGAAATTAGGGCCAACGACACGGCGGTCATGACAGGACCGGTCGATTTTTGTTTTACGGGGTCTCTGCCCGAAGTGCAGCAAACGCCAATGGCTTAGTGGATCCAACCAGCCCGGCGATCATTGTATCGCCACCCGATCCTGCGCTCACCCAAGCAACCCAAGAACGAAGAACCCAATCGTGGCAACACCGGCTGCCAGCAACGCGTATGGCAGCTGTGTTCGCACGTGATCGATGTGATCCGTTGCCGAGGCCATGGACGCGACCACCGTTGTATCGCTGATTGGCGAGGCATGATCGCCGAAAATCGCTCCGGAAATGGCGGCACCGAGGAATAATGGAGTAGACAGACCCAGCGTCACCGCGATCGGAATGGCGATGGGGATCATGATCGCAAATGTTCCCCAACTCGAACCAACAGAGAATGCGATGAATGCCGATACCAGAAAGAGAAGTGGGGCCAGAAAGTAGGTCGGTACGGACGCCCCGGCGATGCCGGCGATATACGGCCCGGTGCCGAGCAGATGCGCAACGTCTCCCAACGTCAGCGCCAGCAGCAGAATTGCGCTGATCGGTAGCAAGTCACCAGCCCCTTTCATGAATATGCGCATCAGTTCGTGCACAGAGCTCTTGCCGCTGCCAAGTATCATGATCCAGGCTACGCCGATAGCAAAACAGACGGACCACAAAATGGCTGTCGACCCGGAGCCTTGAATAAGACTGCCATCGCCTGTGATGTACAGGCCGACCGGCATGGCGAAAATCATCGCCAGGATGGGGAGTACCATGAAAAGTGCAGACGGAATGTCTTCAGGGCGTTCGTTTTCCGGTGACTGTTCTTCTGAGGTGTCGATGAGCGGTGTGGCGTTCGGCCACAGCAGTTCGCCGCCTCGTGTGCGTTCTTCGGCCGCTTTCATCGGGCCGATATTGAAGTCCTTCCAGATCACGAACCCGGCGAGCAGGATGGCCGCAAAGGCATACAGATTATACGGTATGGAGGCGATAAACGTTTCGAGCGGATTCTCAACGCCGGTAGAGGCAACCAGGCCAATGATAACGGCACCCCATGCGTTCAGCGGAATCATCGCGCAGACGGGCGCGGAGGTGGCATCGATCAGATACGCCAGCTTCTCGCGTGAAACTTTATAGCGGTCGAAAAGCGGTCGACTGACCGAGCCTGCGACGAGCAGGGTAATATTGGATTCGACGAAAATGACGATGCCAACAAACCAGGCAAGAACCTGAGCACGAACGCCGGTGTGAACCCAACGCCGCGTTTCAAGAAAGTGTACAAAACCGCGCACGCCACCGGAGTGCTCGATGGTCCCGATAAGGGATCCGATGAGTAGAGTGAACAACAGAACACGCGCATCGCCCGCGTCGGCGAATACGTTAATTACTCCATCGAGACTTGCTGCTACACCGGTCAGCGGATTGAATCCGCTCAGGAGCGTAAAGCCCATCCAGATTCCTGCAAACAGCGACAGCATGACCTGTTTGCTCCAGATCGCCAGGACGATGGCGATGACCGGAGGCAAAACAGACAACCAGCTCGGATCACTCATATTTTCTTCTTTTTAGTGTGCTGACGGATTCCACCATAGCGTTAATTCCGTCCCGTGACGAATCCTCGCCGCTACCTCCCGTGGCCGAGCGTAAAGCCGCCAAGGAAAGCCGTAAGATTAGTGCCGAGTTCGGCAGACAGATAACCGCCTTCCTGCACGATCACGGTCGGCAGGGACGTTGCTCCGATTCGCTTGCCTATTCGCCCGAAGCCGACGGTGCTGATCGCCAGACCTCTCAGAGGATCGCCCTCGAACGCATCGAGTCCCAGTGCAATGACCAGGGCATCCGGCGAAAAACGGTGGATAGCATCAAGCGCAACGTCAAGGGTTTGCAAATATTCATCGTCGCCCGTGCCGCGACTTAGCGGCAGGTTCATATTGAAGCCTTGTCCTTCGCCCGAACCTTGTTCATTGGCGTGTCCCCAAAAGAACGGATAAAAACGTACGGGGTCGGCATGGAGGGACACGGTCAGAACATCCGCACGGTCATAGAAAATATCCTGCGTCCCGTTGCCGTGATGCACATCGATATCAAGAATGGCGACGCGCCCAAATTTTTTCCGTAACACGGTCGTCGCTATCGCCGTGTTGGCAAGGTAGCAAAATCCCGCTGCGTAATCCTTGGCGGCATGGTGGCCGGGCGGTCGGCAAAGCGCATAGCAGGTATCGTCGCCGAGCAGGACCTGGTGTGCTGCATGGGCCGCGGTGTGGGCGCTCCACAACGCGCTGCGCCAGGTATGCGCACCGATCGGGCAGGACAAATCGGCATGATGAAAACCAGCCTGGCCCTCAGCCGATGCGGGGTAGCCACAGTCGCGGCGGTCCGGGTGCACGCCGGGAACAACCTCTTGCGTACTGCCTTCGATGCGGGACCAGCGGGTGAAAATATTTTCCAGATAATTTAGGTACCGCGGTGTATGCACTGCCCTGACGTATTCGAATTCGTAGTCGACCGGCTCTTCCACGGTAAGCCCGGAGTGCCGTGCGGCGGCATACAATACATCCGCTCGCTCGGGAGCTTCAGGATGCGGGTGTAAGGTACCGGCCACAAAAAAAGCCTGCGGATCATGTTCTTTTTGTTTTTGGGAGAAAACGATTTTCATCGGTGACGCTCCTGCGATTTTCTTACTTGTGCTTCTGTAGGAGCGTCACCTGAGGCGCGACCCTCTGATACCAAAAAGTACGATTAGCCAGACGAACCCGCCGCTAAATCAAGAAACTCCGTGCCACCAATGTGAAAAGTATCTTCCTCGCTCCGATGATGCATGCCAATACGTTCATAGAATCGGCTGGCCTCGATATTCTGATGATCGACGCTCAGGCGAAGATGGCTCGCGTCGCGTCGTCGGCCATGCCTGGCGGTTTCCCGCAACAGTCGCCGCCCGAGGCCGGACCGGCGCTCGTTGGGGCTGACGTAGAGGTCCTGCACGTAGATACCCGGCTCACCGAGCCAGCTTGAGAAGCTAAAAAAATAAAGACACAGGCCGACTGGCCGACGTTCTTTCTCGGCAATCAATACTTCGAACAAAGCGTCGCGACCAAATCCAAAGCGTAGAATGTTCGCCGGTGTACTATCTACCTTGCTCTCGGCGCCGGTATCCCGTGCGAGGGCCACAACCATCTGATGAATGGCTTCTGCATCCTGCGGGCCAGCGATACGAATGGATACTTCCGATGAGTCGCTCATTCAGAAATTAACCTTGTCGGCACCCTTGAGCCCCAGCATTTGCCGCGCTTCACCGGGCGTCGCGATTTCGCGGCCTAACGCCTCCACGATTCCACGAATTTTGCTCACCTGCTCGGCATTGTTCACGGCCAGCTTGTTGCGTCCAATCAACAGGCTGTCCTCCAGCCCGACCCGAACATTGCCGCCCATGATGGCTCCCATCGTTGCCAGCGGGATTTGTGAACGTCCCGCGGCCAGTACGGAAAAGCGATAATCATCGCCCAGCAGGCGGTCGGCTGTCGCTCGCATATGCATCAACTGCTCCGGTGCCGCGTCAATCCCGCCCAGGACGCCGAGTACGAACTGGACAAAGACAGGTTTCCGGACGAGCCCCTCGCGCAAATAGAAAGCGAGCGTCTGGATATGGCCAACGTCATAACACTCGAATTCGAATCGTGTACCGAATCGGTCGCCGAGCTGATGAAAGACCTGTTCGATGTCTGCAAAGGTGTTCTTGAAGATCACATCACGGGTCGCTTCGAGAAGTTCGGGCTCCCATTGATGCTTCCAGTTGTCGTATCGGCGCGTCAATGGAAAGAGACCAAAATTCATCGAACCCATATTCAGCGAACACATTTCGGGCTCGGCCAGAATGGGTGCGGCTAGTCGCTCTTCCAGTGTCATCAGGGAGCTTCCTCCGGTGGTGATATTGATCACCGCATCGCAGTTCGCTTTTATACGTGGCAGGAATTGCATGAAAACGTCCGGATCGGCTGTCGGCTGTCCGGTCTCGGGGTTTCTGGCGTGCAGATGCAAGATGGCGGCGCCCGCCGCGGCGGCTTCGAGCGATTGCTTGGCGATCTCGTCGGGCGTTACCGGCAGATAGTCACTCATCGTTGGTGTGTGGATGGAACCGGTCACCGCGCAGGTGATAATGACTTTTTCTTGCAAACCTCGATGCCTCTATTTTGGCCAGTAGTGATCACGCGTCAGGTCACGCTCCTGCAAAATCTCTCGACGCTGCTACAGATGGGTGATTTGATACGTGATCGCTACATTATCAGGTATCACCCACGGCTTGTTCCACCGCATAATCATCACCGTAGAATTTGCTCGTACTGCGAGTGTGGAACGTAATTGCTTTGACCGGCTCATAGTTCGGTTTACCAAGCCCCGGTAACGTTTCGAGAACTTCATCTTCCCAGACATACACCGCCATCGGAAATGATATACGGGCATCCGAAGTCTGCGTGCCGTCGAGTGGCTTACCGACCCGGTGCGATGTTGACGGCAGGCGGTCGTTACTGATGCGCTGCATATAGTCGCCGGTATTGATGATGATGGATCCTTTCGGCGCATCCAGGCGCACCCATTTTCCACTGTGCTGATTCCAGACCTGCAGGCCACTTTCGTTCGGTGCGGGGAGGATCGTAAAGAGGTCCACATCCTCATGGCCGAGCAAGCGCCCCCCGCCGGATGAGTTCTCACGCGTATCCATCGGTGGATAGTAATTGAGGCGCATGCCGAAATTCGTTTGCTCGAGCTTCCGGTCGTACAGATGTGGATCGCAGCCGAGACCCTGAAACATCGCTTGTGTAATCGGTTTGAAGAGTTTTTCGTGTTCGAGAGTAAGGCGCCGGAAAATTGGCTCGTAACTGGCGTCCGGCCAAAAGTCCAGCGGATTGAACGGTGTCGTACGGGATTGCGGCATGTCGAATGCGCGCCGGCACCAAACCCAGCCTTCAACGAGGTCTGGATGAATATCGCTGGTTTCCTTGATCGGGAAATAGCCCTGGCTAACGGACCCCTGCCGTTTTGCGCGAAATCGCATTTTGTCTTCAAGGGACGTTGTCGTGAACAGTTCTTCAACGCGTTCGTGCATTTCGTCATAGAGCGCGGCGTCGACACCGTGGCCGGTGATGATCGAAAAGCCGATCTCCTGGACGGCGGCACCGAAATCGTCCGCAAATTTCGCTTTGTCATTGGCGTTGCCGTGCAGATATCGGCTTATATCGAAAGTGCATATCTCATAATCGTCATCGAATTCGTCCGATGCGCTTTCGGCAAGGCGGTAGGTGTGCGATTTCGTCACCTGGTCATAGCGGGTGAAATCCTGATTATTCGCGTTGATGTCGTGTGTGGTCATCGGTTCAGTTCCTGACGGCGTTAGGGCCTGATTTTCAGTGTAATGTGATCATAGACGCGTATTGAACTTTCTTCGAGTCCAATGCCTCGTCGAGCCACGCAATGTGCCGTCCTGCGTAACAATAATTTGTGCACAACAGCACGCTTGGTTACTCTCCCTGCTCTGATTCATCATTTCGAAATGTGGAGCAAGTAATGCAGTTAAGAACAGCAGGGGCACTTATTGGCATCGTGGCGACGCTTGGGTTGTCGGTTCAGGTCGCCGCAGAGACTTCAGCGGAAGACGCAAAAAAATATCGCTTATCGATCATGACCTCTCTAAAAGGGCATATCAGTGCGGCATCAATGACCGTTCGTGGCCTGGTTGACAACAATGGGCAACTCGTGGGTCATGCAGCGGGCCTCGTCAGCAGTGCTGCGGAATTGAATAGCATTTTCCAGGAAGGATCAGCGGTCGACGACTCAGAGGCATTGCCAGCGATTTGGGAGCAGCCGGACAAATTCGCAGCTGCGGTCAAGAAAAACCAGGACGCAACCGTTGCGTTTCAGAAAGCAGTCGCCGGTGGCGATAGCGACGCAATCGGTGCGGCATTCCGCAACATGGGTAAGTCCTGTGGTGGTTGCCATGACGATTTCCGCCTGGAAGACGATGACTAGTATGAGTATCAGGGCGGCCGCATGTGCGGCCGCCTTTTTTTATGCCGGATCAATTGTGGCAGCAGAAGAGCCTCTCGTCGTGAGGGGTGAGTATCTGGCGCACGCAGGTGGCTGCGTTACGTGCCATACAGCAGACGAGGAAGACGCGACACCGCTGGCCGGCGGGCGAGCACTCGAATCTCCGTTCGGTACTTTTTATTCACCGAATATCACGCCTGACGTCAAGACCGGGATTGGTGCATGGTCCGACGAGGATTTCTCCAATGCCCTTTGGGAGGGTGTCAATCCGGACGGGGATCATTATTTTCCGGCCTTTCCCTTCACTTCATATACGGGCATTTCCCGGGACGACGTACTGGCAATCAAGGCCTATCTGTTCAGCCTTGAGCCTGTTAGAAAACCGCGCCTCGAACATGACCTGCCGTTCTACATGTCCACTCGACTTGCGGCGGGTGTCTGGAAGTTTCGCTATTTCGACGCGGGTCGATTCGAAGCTGACAAAGCGCAAAGCGAGCAATGGAATCGCGGCGCCTACCTGGTACGCCACCTCGGTCATTGCGGTGAATGTCATACGCCCAGAGGCTGGCTTGGTGTTCGCCTGGACGACGAAGAGTTGGCGGGCAATCCGGAATTTTCCGCCGACGAATCCGTGCCCAATATTACGCCGGACCGAAAGCATGGAATCGGTCGCTGGTCACTGAACGATATCGAATATTTCCTGGATATCGGTATGTTGCCCGACGGCGATTTCACCGGCGGTGAGATGGGTGCCGTGGTTGAAGACAGTACCAGTCGCCTGACTCGTGAGGATCGCCTCGCGATTGCGACCTATATCAAATCTTTGCCGCCGCGCTAGTTCGTGCACCGATCCGGTCGCGCCTCAGGAGACGCTCCTACAGAAGTGCCAGTAGATTA
>JAADHU010000002.1 GCA_013151645.1 Gammaproteobacteria bacterium
CCTCAAACTCGCCTGACAATACGGGGGCCCTGCCAGGCGCGTGTGGTGAGGTTGGTCTCTGAGACCGTGCCCTCGAAAGTGGCATCCAAGATCAAAATCCGCGGTTCTTCAGCCCCAACGCCACCAGCAAGATTCGAGTTCGGAGTGAGCGGCGTCGCTTGGGTGAGTGGTCGCTGAGTGAGTAAAAGGCCCTTCGAGCTCAGCGACCACTCACCCAAGCGACGCCGCTCACTCCCACCCTCAAAACCCAATCACGCCCTTAACAAACGGCACCGTCAACCGCCGCTTAGCGACCAGGGCTTCAGCATCCAGCCGGTCCAGCAAAGCATAAAGACTTGCCATATCCCGCTTGCTACGCGCAATCAAATAACGCGCGGTGTCATCCGGCAACTCGAGTCCGCGGTGACTGGCACGCAATTGCAATGCCTTCTGGCGCTCTTCTTCCGGCATGGATCGAAGGTGAAATGCGGGTAACAAGGACAGGCGGCTCTTCAGGTCGGGTAATTCGAACGCACTGTCCCGCGGGGAGGTATCCGCCGAGACGATGAGGACGGATTTGGCGTCGCTGATACTGTTGTAGAGACTAAAAAGCGCGGGCTCCCACTCGGGCAGCCCGGCGACGGAATGAATGTCGTCGAGGCAAACGAATTCGCGCGCGGCGAGGCCATCGATGATTGCCGGGTCGGTCGATTGCAGGTCTCTCATCGGCAGATAAACGGAACGGTCGCCAAGACGTTCGCAGACCGCCTGCAGCAAATGACTCTTGCCGGTGGCTGTATTGCCCCAGAGCCAGCATCCGGGACCACGTTGGGTGGCTGCCAGATCAAGCAGGAAGGCGACCAGGGTTTCGTTGCCGGCGGGCCAGAAACTCTCAAAAACCGCGTGATCCTCAAGCTGCAATGGCAGTGCCAGTTGACTCAAGTTGAAGAATCTCCCGAGGATGCAGCGGCATCTTCGGCCGGGTGTTCGGCCAGATACCGGTTGTAGGCGAAACGGACGAGGACGGACAGTACAGCGGCGGCGGGCAGCGCGAGCAGTATGCCGAAGAAGCCGAAAAGCTGGCCACCGGCGATAACCGCGAAAATGACAATGACCGGGTGCAGGCCAATGCGGTCGCCGACCAGTTTCGGCGTCAGCAAAGAGCCTTCGATCATCTGGCCGATGGAGAAGGTCGCGACGACACCCACGAGCATCCATAGTGGCTCGGGTTCCGTGGAAACGGTCAGGCCGGCGAGACCGATGCCAATGACGAATCCCAGATAGGGTACGAAACTGACCAGTCCGGCAACGACGCCGATCGCGAGCGCGAATTTAAGTCCTACCAGGGACAGTCCAACAGAATAGATGATGCCAAGGGCCAGCATGACCAGCACCTGTCCGCGCAGAAATGCGCCAAGAATATCGTCCGTCTCGCGCGCGAGCTTGTAGACAGTTTCTCGTTGTGCGGAGGGTACGAGTGCGCCGAGATGACCGACAATCGAGTCCCAGTCGCGCAGCATATAGAACGTCAGGATGGGAATGAGAAACAGGCTGATGACGGCGGCGGCCAGCGCGCCGCCGGAGCGACTCAACGAGAGAAAAAGACTCGCACCCCAACTGCCGGCCATATCGCTGTAACGGGCGATAAATGCGGCGAAACCAACGTCTTCGCCCGCCGGGACACCGAGCCATTCGGATGCGCGGGGCAACCATACCTGCTCAACCTGCACGATGATTCCCGGCAATGCATCCATGAGCGCAGAAACCTGCATTTGAACCAATGGCACAACCAGCAGTACGAGCAAGGCGATGGCGAAAAACGTCAGGATGAATACAACCGCGACGGCCATCGTGCGCGGCAGCCTTAGTTTCTGCAGGCGATCAGCCAGTGGATCACCGATATAGGCGAGCAATGCGGCCGCGATGAAAGGTGTGAGGATAGGCGCGAGCAGGTAAAAGAGCCATCCTGTCAACGCGATCGCGATGAGCCAGCTAGTACGAATATCCGAATTCATGATTAATCCGTGGTTTGGTTTGAGCGAGCGCGCCGACTCCACGATACGACGTAGTCGATACCGCTAATGGAAACGGTCACAAGAACCGATGCGCCGATGATTGTGACGCTAATCGGGTCGGGCCAGTCAAAAGCGGCCCGACTCAGGACGAACACGATGAACAGTAACTCCAGGCCGGTATTGAGCTTGCTGATCCTCGTGGGCTCCCCCTCCACCGGCCGGATCAGAAAATTATAAGCCGTTGCGCCACCAATGATGACAACGTCCCGAAACACCACAATCGCCGCTATCCATATTGGAATATGTCCGGTCCAGGCCAGTGTGATGTAAGTCCCCGCCATCAGCAGTTTATCGGCAATGGGATCGAGCAAGGCACCGATGCGCGATCGCCAGTCGAATCGTTTGGCCAGGTATCCGTCGATGCTGTCAGAGAAGCCCGCCAGAAAAAACAGTGCCAGCGCGATATCGAAGCGATCGTCCAGTATCAGCATCAGGACCGGCGCTATCAGTGCGATTCGAAACAGCGAAATCGCGTTGGGTAGCCAGCGCCATGACATTCTCAACGCGAACCACCCTCGATGTCCGGAAGATTGATCGATCCTGTCGAGGCATCCGGTGTATACGGTCGGTACACGAAATCAAGCGATGGGGCATTGGAGGTCGTCTCGTAAAAGCCGGTCGCATCGAGCCAGTTGTCGCGTTCCAGAATACCGCTGAATTCGAGTGCGGCCGCGAGACGATCCCGACCGCCCTGTACCTGAATCCGAAACAGAATCTCATCGCCGTCGGCCCTGTCAATTCGGTAACTGTCAATGACGCTCAAATTTTTCAGAAAGCGCTGCACGGCACCGTAGGCGAATATGGAATCGATACCCGAAATAGTCAGATCCACCGTTTCGACCGGCGCGTCACCGCGGTATGCGAACTGTGACGCAATCAGGTCTGCGAGTTCATTGACCGACATTTCAGGGTTACCGGACCACTGCCGCTCCTGATCGCCGAAATAATAGGTCCACCGGTCGCGGAACGCTTCTTCTGCACGAATGCGCCCGACCAGCACCGAGCGGGCACCGTATCGGCGAGAGGCCTCCAAGACCGCGTCATCAAATCCACCCCAGATGTCGCTGAAGCTCAAGGACTCCAGATCCTGTGTATCCACCAATGGAAAAAGCACCGGTATGCCGCGACGCTTGGCGACGGCCTGTACGCGTTCTCGCAATTGACGGTTTCTGTCGATCGATTGTGTCGCGGCGAGCGTTGCATCTGCGGCCACGATCTCACGATCGCCACCGCCCCAGTCCACCGCCAACCAGACCAGTGTCAGCGGCCGGTCGCTGCCCCAAACCGGCTTGCCGGCCTGCCGCAAGACGCGTTCCATGGCCGGACCGTCCAGTGATACCACCAGACTGTCGTTTTCACCCGGCCGAAACTGCAATACGTAACGCCCCGGATTCGGGAACAAAGCAAGGAACTCTTCTGCTTCAGCGGCGTTTTCCACCCCGGTGACGCGAACCAGGACTTCACCGACGGCGCGCTTATAGGCATTGCTGCGCGCGTCCGGGTCTTGTCGGTCAAATGGCACCTCGACCGTGTACAGGGACTCAATTTCGACACCCCGCGCGGTTTGCGGTAACGCGAGGGTATACGCGACGATCGCGAACAGCAGACTCGCGTAAATGGCCCCAAGCTGGGTTTGTCCTCTCAACATACCTGTCGTCCGGTCTGCGTGTATTGCAGATGGTGGTTTCTCGGAATAGTCACTATTATATCGTCCTCTTTGAAAGACTCACTATCGATTACGCAAATGCCAAACTATTTAGAGCCGAGCGGCCTGTCGCTCGACGACCACTGACATGCCCGGTAAATCACTCACTTATCGCGATGCCGGGGTTGATATAGATGCCGGAAGTGAACTCGTGGAGCGCATCAGGCCGCTGGTAAAAAAGACGATGCGCCGCGAAGTACTGTCAGGACTTGGCGGATTCGGTGGTCTGTTCGCGCTATCCAGCGACCAGTATGACGAACCCGTGCTGGTTTCAGGCACTGACGGGGTCGGCACAAAACTGAAACTCGCACAGCGCCTCGGACGGCACGATACCATCGGTATTGACCTGGTTGCCATGTGTGCGAACGACGTTCTGGTGCAAGGTGCCGAACCACTGTTCTTCCTCGACTACTTCGCCTGCGGTCGTCTCGATGTCGATGCTGCGACTGCGGTGATCGCCGGGATCGCCACGGGCTGTCAGCAAGCCGGGGCCGCGCTGATCGGCGGCGAAACGGCGGAAATGCCGGACATGTACGCCGAGGGAGAATACGATCTGGCCGGATTTTGTGTCGGTGTCGTCGAGCGCAAGGCATTAATCGATGGCCGCACGATCGCCGCGGGCGATCGTATTATTGGCCTCGCGTCCAGCGGACCGCATTCGAACGGCTACTCGCTGATCCGTAAGGTGCTGGAAATCGCGGAGAACCCCAATATTGACGGGGCATCCGCCGAGCAGCTACTGATGGCACCGACCCGTATCTATGTCAAAGCGGTGCAACGCCTGATCACCGCCGTCTCAATCAAGGGTATCGCACACATCACTGGCGGGGGTATTACCGACAACGTGCCGCGCATATTACCCGATGGACTCAGCGCCGAGATCGATATCAACAGTTGGCAACCCGGGCCTGTTTTTGACTGGCTGGCGGTCACGGGCCGCATCGTGCCGGAGGAAATGCGACGCACTTTCAATTGTGGCGTTGGCATGATCGTTGTCGTCGGTGAACACGATGTCGATACAACCATCGCGACGCTGCAGACGGCCGGTGAAACGGCGTGGCGCCTGGGCCGCGTTGTCGCGGGAGACGGAGAGGTCATTTACCGTTGACCGCGCAGCACGCCGATTTCTCTGCTGTTGTTCTTGTTTCAGGCGGCGGCAGCAATCTGCAGGCCCTGATCGATGCCGCCGCAACGCCCGCCCTGCCGATGAAGATCGCCGCCGTTATCAGCGACCGGCCCGACGCCGGCGGACTTGCGCGAGCCAGAAAGGCCGGCATCGACGCGCTCACACTGCAAAAAACAGATTATCCGCAACCTGATCAATTCGATGCCGCATTGTCGGCGATGCTCGACCTGTACCTTCCGGATATCGTCATCCTGGCGGGTTTCATGCGCATCCTGACGGCCTCATTGGTGCACCGTTACGCGGGTCGGATTGTCAATATTCACCCATCGCTGTTACCGAAGTTCCCCGGACTCCACACTCACCAGCGCGCCCTCGATGCCGGCGAGCGGGAGCACGGCTGCACGGTACATTTCGTGACTGAGGAACTCGATGGCGGTCCGCGCATCGTCCAGGGACGAGTGCCGGTGCGGCCGGGAGACAGTGCCGAACAGCTCGCGGCGCGCGTCCTCGAAATCGAGCATAAGCTCTACCCTTACGCAGTCAGGTTGATTGCCTCCGGCAGGCTCGTGTGCAAACGGGGCGAACCGTGGCTGGACGGACAACGGCTTCGGGAGCCATTGCAGATTTGAGGTTGATCGTGTGATTCTGCAGGGTCGTGGTCGCGTGTCAGGTCACGCTCCTACAGGAGTGCCAATAGAACCATTGTAGGAGCGTCTCCCGAGGCGCGACCCTCTTGAGCCCAATCGCGTGTCAGGTCACGCTCCTACAGGAGTGCCAATAGAATAATTGCAGGAGCGTCACCTGAGGGCGCGATCCGCAGAGCTTAGGTAATCGCGGTACGCGCATTGTGGAACATGCGCATCCACGGACCGTCCTCGCCCCACTCCTGCGGGTGCCATGAGTGCTGCGTCGTTCGAACGACCCGTTCCGGGTGCGGCATCATGATCGTCACACGACCATCGTCCGTAGTGAGTGCGCAAATGCCATCGGTCGACCCGTTCGGATTCGCAGGATAGTTCGCGGCAACGTTTCCGTAATTATCGACATAGCGCAGTGCGACCTGTGGCTCCGCGAGCGATTGCATGGAGTTATTGACGAACGTCGCTCTCCCCTCGCCGTGCGATGTGACGATCGGCAACCGGCAACCATCCATGTCCGTCAGGAAGATCGACGGACTGCTGGTCACTGTCACCAGGCTGAGCCGTGCTTCAAATTGTTCCGATCGATTGCGCAGGAATGCGGGCCAGTTTTCAGCACCGGGAATCAGCGTTTTCAAATGCGAAAACATCTGGCATCCGTTGCAGATGCCCAGCGCAAAACCGTCGGCGCGCAAGAAGAACTCCGCGAACTGGTCGCGCAGGCATTCATTGTACAATATGGACTTGGCCCAGCCGCCTCCGGCACCCAGAACGTCACCGAAAGAAAAACCGCCACTCGCAACCACGCCCTGATATTCCTGCAACGTGTCCCGGCCTTCCAGCAGGTCGCTCATGTGGACATCCACCGCATCAAAACCAGCACGCATGAAGGCGGCGGCCATTTCATACTGACTGTTGACACCTTGCTCGCGCACAATGGCAACGCGCGGTTTCGCACCACCGATCATCGCCACCTCATGGTGTGCCGACACATCGAACGTCAGTTTCACGGTCAGACCGGGGTCATCGGTGTCGAGCAGTCGATCGTACTCTTCCTTAGCCGTGACCGGATTGTCTCGCAAAGCCTGTATGCGGTAGCTGGTCTCGGACCAGGCTCGCTGTAACGGCATCCGTTCGATCTGCAAACACACTTCGTCAGCGTAGCTGACGGTCAAGGTTTGCTCGGCAACAACCGGGCCCAGGTCACTCCAGTGACAACCTCCGTCATCCAGATACGTCTGCACGAGCTCGAGCTTGCTGTCCGCTACCTGAATGACAGCTCCCAGTTCTTCATTGAAAAGCTGCGTCAATACATCCTGCGCTGTACCGTCAAATTGCAGCGACACACCCAGGCGCCCGGCGAACATCATCTCAACCACGGTCACCAGCAAGCCGCCGTCGGAACGATCATGGTACGCCAGAACAAGATTCTCCCGATTGAGAAGCTGTATCGTCGCAAAGAAATCTTTCAGGCGCTGCGCATCGTCCAGATCCGGCGTGGTACCGCTCATCAGGCCGTAGGTTTGTGCCAGGCAGGAACCACCCATACGGTTGGCACCGGCACCCAAATCCAGCAGCAACAAACGGCTCGGTTCATCGAGATGCTGCAGTTCCGGGGTCAAATGGCGCCGAACATCCGTGACCGGCGCAAAAGCCGAAACGATCAGTGAAACCGGTGCCACAACCTGCCGCTCACCCTTGTCGTCGTCCCAACGTGCTCGCATTGACAACGAGTCTTTACCAACCGGGATGGCGATTCCGAGTTCCCGACACAGCTCAAGGCCGACCGCTTTAACCGTATCAAACAGGTTCGCATCCTCACCCGGATGGCCTGCCGCGGCCATCCAGTTCGCCGACAAACGGATTTTTCGAAGGTCATCGATCGCGGCCGCCGCAATGTTCGTCACCGCTTCGCCAACGGCCATGCGGCCGGACGCGGTGGCGTTGAGCACCGCGAGCGGCGTACGCTCGCCCATGGCCATCGCCTCACCCGTCATGCTTTCAAATCCGCTCGCGGTAATCGCGACATCACTCACCGGTACCTGCCACGGCCCAACCAGCTGATCACGTACGCTCAAGCCGCCTACTGTCCGATCACCGATATGAATCAGAAACGACTTGTCGGCAACCGCCGGAAAACGCAGTACACGGAAAACCGCGTCCTCAAGATCGATACCTGACAAATCCAGCGTCGAATCAGCGATCGGCAGGCGGGTGACCGTGCGGGTCATTTTCGGTGCATTGCCGAGCAGCATTTCCATTGGCATGCTCACGACATCGTTACCGAAGTCACGATCCGTCACGCGCAGATGACCGCCGTCAGTCAGTGTCCCGATCACGGCATACGGGCAGCGCTCGCGATCGCAAATCGCGCCAAATTCGCGGCTTCGTTCGCCGGCGATGAGCAGCACGTAACGTTCCTGCGCTTCATTGCACCAGATCGCCATCGGCGACATGCCGGGCTCCGCATTCGGCACGTCACGCAGCTCAATGTCGGCGCCATGTTTGCTGTGATCGACGGCTTCGGGAACGGCATTCGACAAACCACCTGCACCGACGTCGTGAATCAGGAGAATTGGCGTGTCCTCACCCATCGCGCAGCATCGGTCGATGACTTCCTGGGCACGACGCTCAATTTCAGGATTACCCCGTTGCACGGAGGCAAAATCCAGGTCTTCGCTGCTCGTTCCGCTGGCAAGACTGGACGCAGCACCTCCACCCAGACCAATCAGCATTGCCGGTCCGCCGATGACCACAATCTTCGCACCGACAGGAACGTCCTTTTTTAGCGCATGTTCCGTGCGAACGTTACCAACACCGCCCGCGATCATGATCGGTTTGTGATAGCCGCGAATCTCGTTGTCCGGTAATCCCGGCACACGCGACTCGAACGTGCGGAAGTAGCCCAGCAGATTGGGTCTGCCAAACTCGTTATTGAACGCAGCCCCACCGATCGGCCCCTCAAGCATAATATCGAGCGGGCTCGCCATGCGCTCAGGGTGGCCGAACGGCTGTTCCCAGGGCTGTGCGAAATCCGCGATGCGTAGATGCGAAACTGTAAAACCGCTCAGGCCCGCTTTGGGTCGAGCGCCAAGACCGGTCGCTCCTTCATCGCGAATCTCACCACCCGAACCGGTCGCAGCACCGGGAAAGGGGGAGATGGCCGTAGGGTGATTGTGGGTCTCCACTTTCATGAGAATGTGGATGGGTTCATCGCAGTACTCGAACTGCCGGTTCACCGCTGACGGCATGAGTCGCTGCCCGGTAGAACCTTCAATCACCGCGGAGTTGTCGCTGTACGCAGAGATGACACCATCGCCGCTCGCCGCGGTGGTGCTCTTGATCATGGGAAAGAGTTGCTCAGACTGCGGCTCTCCATCGATGATCCAGTCGGCACGAAAGATCTTGTGACGGCAATGCTCTGAGTTAGCTTGCGCGAACATCATGAGTTCGGCATCGCTTGGATCGCAATTGAGCTCCATATAATTTGCGCATAGATAGTCGATCTCGTCCTGTGATAACGCGAGGCCAAGCTCCGTGTTCGCACGCCGCAATGCCTCGGCGCCTTCGCTCAGTAAGGGAATACGGGAAAGTGGCGCCGGAGTATGGGTATCGAACAATGCGTGCGCGTCCAGGGACGTAACCAGCAGGCTTTCCGTCATTCGATCAAAGAGGGTTTTTCCCGCGACCTGTAACTCGAATTCATCGAGAACGGCATTGCTCGTCAATGCGTAAGTGACGCCGCGCTCGATTCGCTCAATGCCCTCGAGCCCGCAGGCATGTGCGATGTCCGTCGCCTTACTGGACCACGGAGAAATCGTGCCCGGTCGCGGCACCACCAGCAACGACTGCGCATCGGCAGGAAAAACGACAACCGCGTCCTGCCCCAAGAGAAGCGCGTCGAGATGCTCTCTCGCCTCGGCGGACAGCGATGATCGTCGTTGGATGAAATAGGTGTAACGTGCATCCACGGACTCGATGCGGGCGTTGTCGAGCTGCAGATCATGCAGCATCTTCGCCAGGCGAAATTCAGACAACGCGGATTGCCCCGACAACACCAATAACGTTTCGGCTGCCGGATCGGCCAGATCAGTCGTACTTATGGACAAGCTCGCAAAATCCCGTTAATGGAGCACCGCAGAGCTGCGATACCCGCAAGAGAGACAAGAAAATATCACGAATCCGGCGAACCACCGCCGGGCGTGTACACAGGCACCGGAAACTGGGCAACATTGTTTCCTTCAAGCGTCGAAATCTTGCTGGTTCCCTCTTTATCCACCTCGTCGATTCGCATCACCGCATGCATTGGCAGATATGTCCGCTTGACGCCTTCAAATTCGGTTTTGATTTTTTCTTCCGATGGATCCACCACGACCGACGACCGGCTGCCGAAAACCAGTTGCTCCACCTCGACGAATCCAAACAGAGCGCCATGACCTACGCTGCGGGCATAAATCTCGTACACCTTGCCCTGATTCATGAAGATGACTTTATATAACGATTTGGATGCCATGTTGTCGTTTCTAGCTGCCTGTGTGGACTGGCCAGCGGCCGGACCGGGCGCTAGTGGTTAGCGCAGTTTACAGAAAAACCCCGCCGGATACCCGCTTGCGGCAATTTGCTGCCATTTCCGGATATAAATTATGTGAACTGGGTGGCAGCGTAAAATACGTGTTTTCCGGCACTATTCGTCGATAGCGAGGTTCCAAGACGAAACCCTTTGAAAATCAGCGTTTCCAGCGAGTGCAATGATGGCATTACAACTCGAAATTGTTAGTGAAAACAAAGACCTCCTTGGAGAAGATGGCACCCGCCTCTTTCGCGAAGATGGCGGCACAATCGGTCGCGCCCTGGAGAATGACTGGATTCTTCCGGACCCGGAACGATTTATATCCGCTCGCCATGCCGCTATTGACTACCAAAGCGGCTCTTACTATCTCGCGGACACGAGCTCTAACGGCGTGTACGTCAATGACGAAGACGAACCCCTCGGCAAAGGCAATCCACGACGACTTTTCGACGGCGACCGTCTGCGCATGGGTAGTTTCGAGTTTGTCGTGACGCTGAACGAGGGCCAGGGACTGGAAATGCCACCGCCGCCCCGGCCGACGGTGGTTCCCGACCATATTGAACAACTCGTTTCCGAGGACATCATGCGCTCAAGCATGCTGCTGCTGGACGAAGAAGAAATTACCGGCGATGACGCGTTTCAGGCCGCACTGTTCGGTGGACCCGTAAACGGCAAAGCCAACGGTAAGGGTCATGACAAGGGGACGGACACAACGAGCTCCGACCAAGAGAACAATCCGCTCTTGGAGGCCGAGAAGCCGCAAGGCGTTTCGGCAAAAGAAGTGATCGACGCTTTCCTGACGGGTGCGGGGATTAAAAGCGCGGACATTCACCCGTCCGTCGATCCGCTGGAGGTAATGTCGAATGCCGGACAGGTATTGCGCGAACTGCTTTGTGGCATCAACGACCTGCTCATTTGCCGAACCAATCTCAAGAGCATGTTCCGCCTGGATCAGACCACTGTTCTGCCGCGCCATAACAACCCGTTGAAACTATCGGCGAACACCACCGATGCCATCAAACAACTTCTTGTCGGCAAGGACGGCGAATATCTCGGGCCGTTGGATAGCGTCACGGAAGTCTGCCAGGACCTGAGATTCCACCATGATGCGATCATTGGCGGCATGACCAGCGCGCTGCATGATTTTATCGATCGATTCGATCCCGATGAATTGCAGGAAAGCTTCGACAAGACACTAAACAAGAAACCGCTCTTTGGTGCTTTAAACAAATTGAAGTATTGGGAACTTTACGGCGATCTATACCCCATCATGACCCAACAGGGGGCAGGCGATTTACCGCTGCAATTCGGTGAGGAGTTTGTTCGCTACTACGAAAAACACATTGCCGACTACAAACGTATCGAACGCGGCGACGGCGGGCATTTGAAGTCGACTGTCGCGATTGATCGCAGCAACAAGCCCGGCGGATCGGCAAGCACCGAAGAACCGGTTGATCAGGTCGACCACGGCTCCGACTGGTAGGACACGAAATAGCCGCTCGCGCATCAGGTCACGCTACAGGGGTGCCAACAGAATAGATTGTTGGAGCGTCTCCTGAGGCGCGACTCCTGACCTGCTCTGATGCTTGTCGGTGAACTAGCGGTTCATGCGGTTCTCGACCAGGTCATCCACCACCGATGGATCCGCCAGTGTCGAAGTATCCCCCAAATTACCGTAGTCGTTTTCGGCAATCTTGCGCAAAATCCGGCGCATGATTTTGCCGGATCGCGTTTTCGGCAAACCCGGCGCCCACTGAATCAGGTCCGGCGTCGCAATCGGTCCGATTTCCTTGCGCACCCACAACTTCAGCTCTGCCAGCTTTTCATCGGATGCATCGACTCCTGCCATTAGCGTGACGTAGGCGTAGATACCCTGCCCTTTTATTTCGTGTGGATAGCCCACAACGGCTGCCTCGGCAATATCCTTATGCGACACCAGTGCGCTCTCGACTTCGGCCGTGCCCATACGATGTCCCGATACATTCAGGACATCGTCGACCCGACCGGTAATCCAGTAGTCGCCATCTTCATCGCGGCGTGCGCCATCGCCGGTCGTGAAAAAGCCGTCGTAGGTCGAAAAATAAGTATCGATAAATCGCTGGTGGTCACCGTAAACCGTGCGCATCTGACCTGGCCAGCTATCCGTAATCACCAGGTTGCCGTCGACCGCGCCATCGAGAACATTGCCCTCGCCATCGACCAGTGCCGGCGCGATGCCAAAGAATGGCTGGGTTGCCGAGCCGGGTTTCAAGTCCGTTGCGCCGGGTAGCGGACTAATCAGGATACCGCCCGTCTCCGTTTGCCACCAGGTATCGACGATGGGACAACGCGCTTCACCCACGACATTGTAGTACCACTCCCAGGCCTCGGGGTTGATTGGCTCGCCGACTGAGCCGAGCAAGCGCAGCGATTCTCTCGACGTCTTCCTGACGGGTTCGTCGCCCTCACGCATGAGCGCCCGAATGGCTGTCGGTGCGGTATAGACAATGTTGACCTGATGTTTGTCACACACTTCCCAGAATCGTGAGGCACTCGGGTAATTCGGCACGCCTTCGAACATCAGGGTCCTTGCGCCGTTGGCGAGAGGTCCGTAGACGATGTACGAGTGGCCGGTCACCCAACCTACATCCGCTGTGCACCAGTAGACATCGCCAGGGTGATAGTCGAACACATACTGATGTGTCAGCGCGGCATAGACCAGATAGCCACCCGTGGTGTGCAAGACGCCTTTCGGTTTTCCGGTTGACCCCGACGTGTACAAAATGAACAACGGATCCTCAGCATCCATCTCCTCGCAAGGGCAATCAGCATCCACGTCGTTCTCGAGTTCATGCAGCCAGGCGTCGCGACCCTCCACCCAGCCAACGTCGGCACCGGTGTTGCGGACAACGAGTACTTTGTCCAGCGTTGTCACCAACGGATGTTTTGCGGCCGCATCGACATTTGCCTTTAGCGATATGGCCTTGGCGCCACGCAGACCCTCGTCAGCCGTAATGACGATATTCGATTCGCAATCGTGAATGCGCCCGGCCAATGCCTCGGGTGAAAACCCGCCGAAAACAACACTGTGTACAGCACCAATACGCGCACAAGCTAGCATGGCGACGGCGGCTTCCGGAATCATTGGCATGTAAAGCGTGATTCGGTCGCCTCTCTTCGCGCCGAGTTTTTTCAACGCATTGGCGAAACGGCAGACACGCCCGTGCAGTTCGCGGTAGGTGATTGACAAGTCGCGAGCAGGGTCGTCGCCTTCCCAGATAATCGCAACGTCATCGCCCTTGGTGTCGAGATGTCGGTCGACGCAGTTGTAACAGACGTTGAGCGTGCCGTCGTAATACCAGCGTATACGTACATCGTCCTTGGCAAACGAGACATCTTTAACCTGGGTGTAGGGCTTGATCCAGTCGATGCGCTTGCCTTGTTCTCGCCAGAAGGCTTCGTTGTCCGTGATTGATTCCCGGTACATTTTTTCGTAACCCGATTTGTCGACCCAGGCTCCCGCAGCGACACTCGAATCAACTTTGTAAATTTTGCTCATCGTCTTTCCTTGTTCCCTGTTTATTTCGTTGTTCGCCCGGCTATGTCCAGAATCCGTTGCGCCTGAACGTAGTGCGGCCGGTCGATCATTTCCCCGTCCAGTTGCAGTACGCCAACGCCCTGATTGTCCTCGAACAGCTGCACAATTCTTTCAGCACGCTGAATCTCGTCGGCCGCAGGCAAAAAGGCCGCATTGATGATCGGTACTTGCTCGGGGTGTATGGCCAACATGCCGGAAAACCCGTCGCGTCGCGCATTGTTGGCTGACTTTGCCAAACCTTCGCCGTCACGGAAATCCGTATACACCGTATCGACGGCCGGCACCGCCGCCGCGGCCGCCGCGAACAGACACAGTGAACGCGCCAATTCATAAGGTGGCAGCCATTGGCCGTCCGCGTCGCGATTGGCTGATGCGCCCAGCGCAGCACTCAGGTCCTCGGCACCCCAGGTGAGACCTGCAAGACGCGGCGTTGCGTCGACGTACCCCTGCATTTTGAAAAGCGCCGCCGGGCGCTCGGTTGCAATGGGCAGGATCTGCGTACTCCCCGGACGAATATCGTGTTCCCGCTCCAGGGTATCGAGGTGGGTGGCCAGTCGTTTGACGTCATCGGGGCTTTCGGGTTTCGGCAGTACAACCCCATAGGGCGCTGACGGGATAATCGCCTGTAAATCCTGAAGGGCATCTGCCGTGCCAAGCGGATTAATTCGTACCCACAGATCCGCGCCAGCCGATTGCTGTAAGAAAGTCCGCACCTGCTGCCTGGCCTGAACGCGGGCGGCCGCGTCGACAGAATCTTCGAGGTCGATAATCAAAGCGTCGGCATCACAGTCCACGGCTTTTAAGAGCTTGCGCTCACTGTCGCCGGGCACGAAGAGAAAACTTCGACTCACGCGGGCTTCCGATGCATCAACGCCGTGCGCTTGCATATGCCGACAAGTTCATCATCCTGATTAAATGCGCGATGTTCGAAAATAACGATACCGTTGTCCGGTCGAGATCTGGAATCCTTGAGTTCAAGAACTTCGGTCTCGATGCGAAGGGTGTCGCCGTGGAACAGCGGCTTCGGAAAACGAACGTCATCCCAACCAAGATTGGCAACCGTCGTTCCCATCGTTGTATCGCCGACCGAGATGCCGACCATGAAGCCCAGCGTCAGGCCACTATTGACCAGCGGACGCCCGAATTCGGTGGTTTTACAGTATTCCGCGTCGATATGAAGTGGCGCCGGATTGTGGGTCAGGGCACTGAACCAGACGTTGTCGGCTTCCGTAATCGTGCGGTGAATTGGGTGATCGAAAGTCTGACCCACGTGGAATTCTTCGAAATAGAGACCGGCCATCACGATTCGCCTGGTTTGAGGTAGTGGGCGAATGATAGTCGTACTGCCCCAAATTGAGAAATCTTTTGCCGCCGGCGCCACACGCAGAATGTGACCCAGTTCAAAGATTGGCCAGTGATGCGCAGCGACGACATTCGCCGTCGATTCCGGCAATATAGATTCACATTTTACTCAGTTCAACATCGATCGACCGCGAGCACTGTCAGCAAGGAAGCGACGACTCTGGACGAGCTTTTTCCTAATTGCTTCAAGAGCTTAACGATGAAATCACAGCGCGGCTTTACATTGATAGAATTGATGATAGTGGTCACCATTATTGGCATCCTGGCGGCTATCGCGATGCCAATGTACCAGAGCTACATCATCCGGGCACAGGTCACCGAGGGTCTCTCCTTGGCGGCAGGCGCGAAATCGGCTGTCACAGACTATTACATGAACCGCGGCGCCTGGCCGGACGATAACGCTGAAGCCGGCCTGGCTGATGAAGACGACATTGTCGGCAAGTATACGGAGCACGTCAGCGTCGAGGACAACGTTATTGAGATTCAGTTTGGCAATGAAGCCCACCCGATCATATTCAATGAAGAAATTACGCTCACAGCGGTAGTCAACGGCGGCAGCGTAGGCTGGTCGTGTTCCAACGACGGTGATATACAAGACCGGTACCTGCCTTCCGCCTGCCGCTAGGAGCAAAGATGCACAAGTACCTGTGCGACGGATTGGCCGCTTCAACCGATAAGAGGAGAAACCGATGACTGCGAAAATTATTAACCTGGCCGACCCGGATGAACGCGAACATGCCTTTGCGACGGTAGAAGAAGCCGAGCGCGCGCTTGCGGCAATGGTCGAGAAATTCAAGACACAAGGTTATCGAGTCGAAGAGCAGCGTCCTCCCAACGAAAAGTATCCGCAGTTCGCCGTGTACGATTTCGGTGATGCCTGGATAGGGACGTATACGATTGAGTTATAGCGAAGCGGACATCCTCAGCGAAAGAAACAAATCCAATGGGCTCCCGTACTTGCAATGCATACGGTCACTGAGCGGCTCAACGTTTGAGTGACTGCTCGCGTTAGGAGCAGACCCGCGCCAAGATTAAGAAACAGATCTCCGCGGTTCTTTCACAAGACTATCCACATCGTTCGATAAAGCCCCCATGGGGGGATTTCCGTACGAGCCCAAGATATCGCTGCACTCAGTGTCGAGCCTATCCCGCATTGATAACCGCTCGCCGGTACCGTGATCCCACCTGCTCGTGTGAAGCAACGGTGCCAGCCGTAAGCCTGCCGCGGATTTACGGCCAGAGTAATTGAAGAACAAAACCGGTGAAAAACCCGAACGATCACAAATGGTCGTGTTAGACTATGTTTGGAAACGTTGCAGATTTCAGTACCAACAACAATAAAACCAAACTGAAGGATCCAGCCATGAACAATTGCACGGCTTGCACACGAGCGACGAGCGCTCGACTACTCTCATTGACATTGGTTTTTCTCCTCACGACCGGATGTGCGTCAATACTAAAGGGCACGACACAGGCGATACCTGTTAACTCAGATCCCGACGGGGCAGATATTCTTGTCGATGGCAATCTCGTCGGTACGACGCCATCAGATGTCGAATTTAAAAGGAAGCGCGATCATCTTGTCGTCATCGAAAAGAAAAACTATCAATCTAAAAGCGTCGCGGTAGTTAAAGATGTTGGCGGCGCTGTTTGGGGGAATATCCTCGCAGGTGGTCTCATTGGTTGGGGAGTAGATGCCGCTACCGGGGCACAATACAACCTCACGCCGAAGACAATTCACGTCAGACTCGAACCACTTGGAGAAGGCAGCTCAGTTGCGGATTCCGGGCAGGATTCATCGATAGCGATAAAAAAGCTAAACGATCTCGATCAAATGCTGGATGACAAGCAAATTTCTGACGAGGAATACACAAGGGCCAGAATTGCTTTACTCAAAGAATACTTTCCGGATATGGTGCCGGATACAGACGAAGTAGATGGCGACGTGGAAACCACCAACGGGTCTGATACGAATGAAACGGACACTGACGATTCGAATACTGAAACACCGGATCAATGATCAATGGTGAAAACTCTCGAGATCCGAATTGATATTGGCCGTCGGGCGCATTGAAGGGTATTTAGTAAGAAAACGTGTCAGGTTTATTTTTGCTTCAGACTGGTTCGGGCGTACTGCTTTGCAGAGGGAAAATATCCCGATGCGAATCCAGATTGGCCGTGGCGTCAGGCACAGGATTGATTCGATCGTTGGCTCCCTCTCCCCTGCGGGGCGCACTGCTTGC
This sequence comes from Gammaproteobacteria bacterium, assembly GCA_013151645.1. Taxonomy (GTDB): domain Bacteria; phylum Pseudomonadota; class Gammaproteobacteria; order Steroidobacterales; family Woeseiaceae; genus JAADHU01. The sequence continues at coordinate 17,276 of JAADHU010000002.1, forward strand.
GCCCTGATCTGCGTTGCAGATCAGTCGAACCCTGAATTCAGATCAATGCCTTGCCCTGCTCGTTATTCATTAGTTCCACCTGAGCACACCGCGAATGTAGTAATACGGACCCTGCCAATTGAGCACCGTTCTGAATTCCGTGGGAGCACCACAACAAACGAGGAAGTCCGCTCCAGCATCGGGAGACGCGTCAAGAACATTGTTGCCGCCGAAGGTTAAGCTCAGGGTATCGCTTGCGTCCCAGGTGAGATCGACGTCCCAGTAGACATCGCCGCTCATATCCTGGAATAGCGTAGTCGATCTGTACGCTGTGTAGTCGCCGTACCAGTTGCCGCGCAGCGTTGCGCTAACATCGTTGGCCCAGCTGTGCCTGGCAGTGAAATTTACGCGAAAATCCGGATCGCCATTCTCGAGGCGGGATACGTCAACGTCGCTGAGGTAGTACACCGGGCTCGGGTCCGTGGGATCCGACTGTCGATCGGTCCTGCGCGTTACCTTCGTTTTATTCACATTGGCGGCAAGCGACAACAGGGTATTGCCGCCACCCCAGTCGATATTGTAGTTTGCGACCAGGTCGATGCCGCTGGTCTCCGTATCCATGTCGTTGGTGAAGAACCTGACGCTGGTTAGCTGGTCGGCGCCGGGAACACCCAGTGCCATAAGCTGCGCACGCCCCGCCGGACCAACGTCGAAGTTCGACGACACCCAGATTCGGTCATCCAACGCAATAAAGTAATAATCGAGGGTTATTGTGAATCCATCGGTAGGCTGTACCGCGGCGCCCAACGTGAACTGGGTCGAGGTCTCGTCCGTCAGCGGCGTTGCACCGAAAAGCTGCGAGGCCGCGTGCTGCGGTGGGAAAATCCCGGTTGTCACCGGGGCGCCCGCTCGGGCCCCGGTGAACACGCTGGTACTCGATATCTGGCCAGGCGTCGGCGCGCGGAAGCCGGTGCTTGCCGACCCACGCACCATCAGCATATCGGTTACCTGCAGGCGAGCGGCAATCCGCCAGCTGAAATTTGTCCCAAAGTCGGAAAAGTCTTCGTATCTGCCGGCAATCGATGCCAGGAAGCGATCGGTGAGGTCCGCTTCGAGATCGAAATAAGCCGCCCAGCTGTCCCTGCCATAAGTCGATGCAGTCTCCGGTCCATAGCCCGGAAAACCATTCGATCCAACCAGGCCGACGTTGTGAATGGGGTCGTCCGGATGACAGAGACTGGTCGGATCGAACTGGGGCCCTGGAATAAAGCAGCCAACGCTGCCGCCATTCTGACCGGCCGCCGCTTCGTCAACATCGATCTCGAAGTTGAAGGGATCTGCAAACGCGTACACACCGGCCTCATACGATTTCAAGCCGCCCTTGACCAGTTCGTAACCCTCATCGCGGTACTCGAGACCAAAGGCAACATTCAGGTCACTGGCAAGGCCAACATCGATCGGCATCACGAAGTCGGCATTGAATGCCGACTCGTCGGAGACCAGGTCGCCCGGGCGGAACGAAGTTGGCGTTGCCGGACCCAGCGAGGCGTTCAGCGTATTGAAGATGGTGTATTTGATCGTGCTCTCGCCCCAGCCACCACTAAAGTCGTATGACATGCCGTTGTTAAACTCTCCCCGGATGCCGCCAGTAAAACCCACGTCGATGACATTGCCGGCGAAACGCGGCGTAAAACCGGCCGGATAGAGGTCGCGTGGATTATATATCTCGCCGGTCGAGGTGCGTAGTGGCGCCAGGACGGCAGCGTCCGGACGGCGATAAAAAAAACTGCCGTTCGAATCGCTGTCGGAATAGTTGAACCAGCCGTACAACTCAGCGCCGCCATCGAGTTCCAGGCCAGCATTAACGAACGCTCGAATAGCGTCACGCTCCGGCTCGCCCCACACCATTACGAACGGAGTGTCAGTGATCTCGGCAAATCGCAGGTTATCCGCAAAACGGGTGTCGGTGTCGTCCGGAATACCATCGCTGCCTCTGGTTAGCGTTACCAGCACACCGGATAACGGATCATAAACTTCCGTCAATGCATCGGGGCCGTATCGCTGCTGGTCCGGTGTGGCCGGATTGAGGTCGTGATCGAACAGGCCGGATACCTGCGCGGATTCGACCGGAGTCAGGCCGGATTGGGCGATAGGACGATCGTAAAAAGTGCCACGGCTGGTCGCCTCGTTGTCGGACAGTTCGGCGCTGATGTTGATAAAACCATTCTCGCCAAGGCGAAAGCCCTGGTTCAGTGACAGGAGATATCCGCTTTCATTGCCTTTCGTGTACATGCCGGTCTGCAGGCGAAGCTCGCCGCCTTCCGCTGAGTCCTTGAGATTGAAATTGAACACGCCGGCGATAGCATCGGAACCGTACATTGCGGATGCGCCGTCGCGCAGGACTTCCACAGATTTTAGAGCAATACTTGGAATCGTTGCGAGATCCGGTCCGTGCACGCCATCTCCACTCAGTTGCACGAGTGCGGACCGATGGCGGCGTTTACCGTTGACGAGTACCAGTATCTTGTCGGCACTCAATCCGCGCAGCTGTGGAGGTCGGACGAAGGTAGCGCCGTCGGCGATTGCGAAGCGCTGCACCTGGAATGAGGGCACCAGCGTACTGATGATGTCGAGCATGTCGTCGGACGACACGCTGTCAAGTGCCTGCCGGTTGAAGACATCGACCGGCACGGCCGTTTCGAAGGCTGTTCGATCCTTGCGACGCGTACCGACAATGACTACTTCATCGAGTGTCTTGACCACTTCGTGCTGCGCGATCGCATTGCAGGGCAAGAACGCGGCAACAGCAAATATGCTCGCTGTCAGGGCAAACCAAGCTATCGGTGGCTTCTTAGTTATTGTTACCGTCCCGGTTATGATGCTCGAACCTGTTGATTATAACGAAAATTTTCCGGAGAGTGGCATTTTCAATGGCTATATGCAAACACTGGAGTCGGATCGGCGTACGTCGTTAAATTCAAGAGTTGCGACGGTCCGACTCTACTGGCACTTGTATTACTCGACCAACGCCAATCATGATATGGGCGTATGAAGGTCAATAGAGTAGGCTTACGATCACTACTCACACCAAGAAGCCATCCCCCTGTCTTTATTTAACGAACTCAAACGACGCAAAGTATTCCGGGTCGGAATCGCCTACGTCATAGCGGCGTGGCTGGTTGTCCAGGTGGCGGATGTGGTTGCCGACAATTTTCTGGCGCCAGTCTGGGTTATGCAGATGATCATCGCCTTGGCGATCGTGTTCCTTCCCATTTCACTGATCCTCTCCTGGGCGTTCGATCTGACGGCCGATGGCATCAAGCGAACAGAAAATGGCGAGGCTGAGGGCAGCCTGATTATCAGCAACAAGTCCATTCTCGTTCTGGTTGGCGGAGTCGGGTTGTTTGTCGCTGTAGCCCTAGTTTTCTACATCGCCTGGCCACGAGATGACAGGTCAATCGCCGTATTGCCCTTCGAGGATATCAGTCCGGGCGGTGATCAGGCGTACTTTGGAAACGGCATCGCAGATGAACTGCGGCTCGAATTGCAACGGCTGGACGGTCTCCGCGTTGCCGGTCGAACGTCCTCGATCACGTCCGCACAAGAAGACAGCAAGACGATTGGTGAGACCCTGAATGTCGATTCGATTCTCGAGGGAAGCATCCGCAAAGAGGGTAACAGTGTTCGAATCACTGTTCAGCTCACCCATGTGGCGGATGGATTTACAATCTGGTCGGAATCCTATGATCGCGAGCTGGCGAATATATTCGAGATGCAAGAGGAGATCGCAACGTCGGTAGCCGGGGCCCTGGGAGTGAGACTTGGGGTCGGTGCAATTAATGATTTCCAAGGCGCAGGAACGCGAAATGTAGAGGCCTATGAGGCTTATCTCCAAAACCAAAACCGAAACCTGAGTAGACAGGAGGTGATTCACCTGCTCGAACATGCCATCGAGCTTGACCCCGACTATGCGGAGGCATGGTCGTTGTTGGGAGTCAAGACGCTTAACGAAATGTGGGGTGCCAGCCCGGATCAGGCATCGGAAATTTTGGATCAGGCCTACTCGTTCGTACTTCGGGGGGTACAGCTCAACCCTGAATCGGCGGTCGCTCAATCCACGCTGGCAGTCATTCGTTCTTTCCAGTTCGACTGGATCGGCGCGGAGCAAGGTCATACCCGTTCAATAGAGTTGTTCGCGGATCGCCCGATCGTGACTGTCTATGGCCACACGCTGATACGCAGCGGCCGTTTAGCTTACGCGCTAAAGCAATATGGCATTGCCGAAACCCTGGAGCCGCTGGGTGGACGCCCCATTGGTTTGTCTTGGCACGTGAAAGTGGCTCAGGGACTGTTTGCCGAAGCAAGAGAGATCTCCGATTGGCAGGATGCAGCAAACCGTATCGAAAATAATCTGGATATAGCGTTCAATGAGCGCGACTCGGCAGCGCTCAAGGCGGCTATTCAGGCGATGCCGAAATCGAATGTCGCTAAAATCGGGCTCTATGCTCCGGTGCTGGCTGAGTTTGATTCTCCCGAGCGAATCCTCTCCATGCTGCGGGACGTTTACCTGAATGAGAAGCTGCAATGGTCAAGAAAGCTTCATGACATCGCAATGGTGGCGGCGTATTTCGGCGATCCGCAATTTGCACTGAAAGTCAAAGGCCAAGAAGTTCGCGCCAACCCGATTCGTCTGGCCGCGATCTGGTATCCCGTCATGTCTGACGTTAGACAATTGCCGGAATTCAAGAAACTCGTCACCGAACTAAACCTGGTCGAGTATTGGCGTACCTATGGCTGGGCGGATGCTTGCAGGCCACTGGGTGACAATGATTTCACATGCACGTGAAACATTACGGAAAGCGCAAACGTCTGCTAGTCGCCGAGTCGGTCATGCAAAACCACTCCGATGCCAGTGTTAGTCACCGATGTTCACGGCGTCAGTGAGAGCTACCACTGCGCGTTACCGCGGAAACTTCTTCTAGAATTTACTTTAAGTTTCGCGAATAGCCGACTCTCGCGGGCGGATCATCGCCCGCTAAGAATCGTGTCGCCGCCAGCGGCGGAGTCTGGGTTACAAAGACGGTCGTTGACCCGCTGCGATCATTCAACTGGGCTCCGTCAATCTTCTTTGGCAGATCGATTCTTGGATTGAAAAATGAGAATAACAAGAGAATTCGCATTCGCACTTTATCAACTGACGAGCGGTTGGAAAGACGACGCTGATCGGCGCTTCACCCTTTCAGGCACCATGACTGTGGTGGGTGTTTCTTTTCAACTTGATTTCGGCCCGCGTATTTGCCCAATATTCGATCACCTCCGGGGATATTCCGCGGTCACTTATGCCGTCGAAGACGGTTTGGTTCGTAGTCATGGCTGCGGTGTCTTTTTATGTTTAATCGACTTGTATTGACACCTGAGGCGTGACCCGTTGCAGCCGGTCGCCGATTCGATTAAATACTGGTAAAGGTGGTGTCTCTTGAACTCCATCACGACGATAGCCGTCCGGTCGAACTGCGCTCGACTACGAATAATCGCTTCGGCATTTTGTGCTTTGCTCTTATCTGTAGCCAATGCTTCAGAGACAGCTGTCCCAATATCTGAGTTTGCTGTAGCAGGTATTCCCTTCTCGGCTGATGGAGAGAAAGTCAGATCGATTCTAGGAGAACCGAAGCCCCAGCCATCATGCGATGGATGCATCGACATCATCGATTATTCCTTTGAATACGATGGGATAACGATCATCGTGCATCTAGATGAGGCGTGGACCTTCCGGATTCGGTCACCAGCATACAAACTTAAGAACGGCATCGGAGTCGGTGACAGAATTGAAGATGTCTTTCAAGCATTTGGACAAGCCGACATTGGCGAACAGGGCGATAAGAAACTCGTCACTTACGAAGCCGCCTGGCCCAACCGCAAGATCGCGAAGGTTTATCTTCATCTCGTCATTGTAGATCAACGAGTTGAGTCCTTCGCTGTCGCGGTTCGATAGCAATGGCCGGCTCTGGCCGTACCACGTCGGTCACCAATACTGATGCCAGCCGGCGGCGATGGGTCGGATAGCAGCCGCCCAGGTGATAAGATGGCGGACGACAAATCTTGACCCAATCCAGCCGCTCGCGTTTCTATTAATCAGATGACGATATGCCCACCGATATGTCACGAACGCGACTCCGCAAACGCCTATTGATCGTTGTCATCCTGGCGATTGTCTTAATTGTTGGATTCACTCAGCTTCCGCTCCGAACACAGGGGCGAATTGTCGAAATTCTTACGTTGGGAGATTGGCCGTTGGAATGGGCAGTGCGTCGACAATTCGCCCTTAAGCAGCCAGAATTGCACTCAATACTGAATTTTTTGAACGAGGCTCCGGAAGTGGCAAGTCTCACCGTTACTCCTGTGGGACTTCGGGCAAGCCTTCAACAAAATGAAGCCGAAAAGCACGACCTTTACAAGCCGAACATCTTGCAGGCCCTTATCTCGATTGACGCGCAACTAGTAAATATTGATGAAGATCAGGTGAGCGTTTTTCTTGGGTCGGAGGTTCGTGGTTCCACTCATTTCGAGATGAGTTACGTGTACCACGAGTACGAGCTTGATTTGATAAATTGCGACGGCATCGCCGCTCGTGACAGGGCCAAAATTGGCTCATGCGGCTTTTCGTTGAGCCCTGATTGGTATGCTTCGTACCAGTGGTACCCTGACGACACTGATGAGTTGGAGAAGATGCTAGAAGAACTCAGATGAACCACTGATTCTGGCCGATGTTTGCCCTTCGTCAAGCAATGAATTCATTGGCGCGAATGACTGCTTCGAGTTGCGGCTGCTCCTTGAGCCAGATGGGGTTTATCTGGTCTGGATATCTGTCTGTAGACGACGCTGATCGGCGCTTCACCCTTTCAGGCATCTTGACTGTGGTGTTTCTTTTCAACTTGATTTCGGCCCGCGTATTTGCCCAATATTTGATCACCTCCGGGGATATTCCGCGTTCACTTATGCCGTCGAAGACGGTTGGGCTAGTAATATAGGCAGTAGTTCGGTAGGCCGGATTGTGGCCCGCAACCTGACCGTCATTTTCTATATCTGTTATTCAAAAACTTAAGGTTGTAAATGGCGGAGAAGGAGGGATTCGAACCCCCGGTCCCCGGTAAGGGGGACAACGCATTTCGAATGCGGCCCGTTCGACCACTCCGGCACTTCTCCTGAATTTCGCGAGGCGCATTGTACGCTTTTCGCAGGACTTTTAGGGACAGATTGCTGAACTAATTCGTTTAACTGTTCTCCAACTTCCATCCAAACTCGGCGCCGGGTTGATTCCGAAACTCCGCTCGATGCCGATTGGAATGACAGTGGCATCACGAGCGGGATTGATTCGCTCGCTGCGCTCCCTCACCCCTGCGGGGCGCACTGCGTGCGTCCTGATCTGCTGTGCAGATCGGTCGAACCCCCGGTCCCCGGTAAGGGGGACAACGCATTTCGAATGCGGCCCGTTCGACCACTCCGGCACTTCTCCTGAATTTCGCGAGGCGAAATTGTACGCTTTTTGTCGTGCAATCGGCATTTCTACCGCAATTTATTGCTGCAACTACCCTGGCCGACCTGAGGCCCTTATGACAAACAGGCGATTAGTTATTGTTCCGCAGCGACTTTGTGCATCTGGACTGTTTCTTTGTCGACCCAATCCCTGCAATCCGGACCACTCTACGGTAGCCTATGCACGTGCTCTCGGGCGTGTTTTGCCTGTTGAAACACGGACATACCACGCGTGACGACGACTGCCAGGAGAATGAATTGCGGCAGTGGATACGGGTCAAAGAGAATACGTTTGCTTCTGGCCAATCGATGCAGAATCGAACTAACGGAGATTTACTTTGCGGCTGTTGACTTACGCATTGGTTGCGATGCTGATTAGCACCTGTTCACCGCAGCCGCCCCTCATCGAGCAAGTGCTTGATCTCGGCGAATTGCGTGTCGTGACCCGCGATACGCCGACCACCTACTTTGTTGGTCCCGACGGTCCGGCCGGTCCGGAATACGATCTGGTGCGCGGCTTCGCGGATGATCTCGGCGTCGAACTGGTCATTGACTCGGTCGACTCGGTCTCCGAGATCATGCCGTATCTTCTCTCAGGCAAGGCACACATGGCCGCCGCCGGACTGTCCGTAACCGATTCCCGCCGCGAATACCTGGACTTTGGCTATCCGTACGAAACCGTCGATATGCATCTCATCTACAAGCTCGGCACCGGCAAACCACAGACGATGGAAGACGTTGTGGGCCGACCAATCGAGGTGGTAGCCGACAGCAGTCATTCGGAGATGATCCAGGCACTGGATCAGATTTATCCCGGCCTGGTCTGGTCGCAAAACGCTGACGATGAAGTAGCGGATTTGCTGGCCAAGGTCGCTCGTGGCGAAATCGACTTTACCGTTGCCGACAGCACCGATTTCAATATACAGCGACACTTCTATCCGGACCTGCGCGTGGCACTGGACCTGGAAATCGACGACCCGCTCGCCTGGGCGTATCGCAGGGAAGACGGCAGCAGTTTGCTGGAACGTGCCGACGAATACCTGATCAATGCAGATCGTACGGGCGTTGTCGCGCAAGTACATGACCGCTATTACGGTCATACCAAGGAATTCGACTACGTTGGTACCCGTGCTTTCATACGACATTTTGACAGTCGTTTGCCGCGCTACCGTGATATGTTCACCACGGCTGCAATGCAGCAAGGGGTCGACTGGAAATTGCTGGCTGCGATTGGTTACCAGGAGTCTCACTGGCGCTCGAATGCCGTTTCCCCTACCGGCGTCAGAGGAATCATGATGCTGACGAAGGCAACCGCCAGATATCTGCATATCGAAGACCGCATGGACCCGAAAAGCAGCATCTTTGGTGGTGCACGTTTTTATGCCCGGCAAACAACACGATTGCCGGACAGCATTGACTACCCCGACCGAACCTGGTTCGCGCTGGCAGCCTACAATGTTGGCTTCAATCACATCAAGGACGCACGGCAAATCGTTGAATGGCAGGGGGGCGATCCGGACAAATGGGTCGATGTCAGTAAAGCGCTGCCGTTACTGGCGAAACGACAGTGGTATTCACGGGTGCCGTACGGCTATGCCCGTGGCTGGGAGCCGGTGCTTTACGTCAACAACATCCGCAGCTATTACAATATTATCCGCTGGTTGACGGAAAACGAGGAATCGTTGCAGGAACCTGTGGAAGACGACGTCGAGTCAGAAGAAATCGAAATCGCGTCGAGTACCTGAGCTTATCGCGGTCGCGTGTCAGGTCACGCTCCTACAGGAGTGCCAGTAGAGTTTTTGTAGGAGCGTCACCTGAGGCGCGACCCTCTTGAGCTCGGTCGCGCGTCAGGACACGCTCCTACAGGGGTGCCAATAGAATAATTGTAGGAGCGTCTCCCGAGGCGCGACCCTCTTAGCCCCGGTCGCGCGTCAGGACACGCTCCTACAGGAGTGCCAATAGAATAATTGTTGGAGAGTCACCTGAGGCGCAAGCATGCGGGAGTGCCAACAGAATAATTGTAGGAGCGTCACCTGAGGCGCGACCACGGGTCGGTTGTCGCCCTGTTCCATCAGTTTGACGCAGTAGCCAAACGTTGAGTTTCGAAAAAGTCGCTCAGCAACTGACTGCAATCATCGGCCAGCAAGCCACCATTCACTTCAAAACGATGGTTCAGAAGCCGTTCCGCGCTGAGATCTATGGCGCTTCCGAGTGCACCGGCCTTGTCGTCGTAGGCACCGAACACCAGCCGCGCAATGCGCGCCTGAACCAGCGCCCCAACGCACATCGTGCACGGCTCAAGTGTCACGAACATCGTAGCATCGACCAGCCGGTGATTTTCCTGCAACTGTCCTGCTTCCCGAAGCGCCACAATCTCGGCATGGGCGCTGGGATCATGCGCGACGATCGAACGGTTGTGACCGCGCCCGACTATTCGGCCCGATACGATGACGATGGCGCCCACCGGCACCTCGCCCTCCTCCGCGGCAAGGCGCGCTTCAGCCAATGCCGCCTGCATCATGGCCTGGTCGCTGTCCGTCCAGGCGCTCATTTCCATTCGAACGCAAACGAATCGAAATAGTCCGCAACGAGTACGGATTTCCCGGTAACCAGAAGTGTCAACATCTTGAAGAATACCTTGATCAGAAATTGTTGCTGTTCATTATAGAACATGCGTCGACCACAAAGCGGGGACGACGAGTAAAGTACACCACCGCTATGCCCGAGGTGAAAACCGTATTTCCGGATCGGTTAGTCCATCGCAGTCACGTCGTTGAAACGGCAATGACAAGAGGAGGAAAAACTGGCGGCGAAAAATCAAGCCATGCATAATTCAG
>JAADHU010000049.1 GCA_013151645.1 Gammaproteobacteria bacterium
GTCAGGTCACGCTCCTACAAAAGTGCCGATAGAAAGGTTGTAGGAGCGTGACCTGACGCGCGACCCGCGGTTTCTGGGCGCGCGATCCTATTCAACCCGAAACGCGGCAGGCAGCAACGCTTCAATGCTAAAGACCTGCACTTCGCCATCATCATCAATCAGCATAATTCGAGTTGATTCATCGGCGAACTCAAGTATCCGCTGGCGGCAGCCGCCGCACGGCGTGCAGGCTCCAAGATCGCCCGCACTCTCAAATAAAGCGCTATTCGCCTTGTCGCCCATTCCGCCGACGATGGCGATTGCCACGATCTTGCGTGCACCGGAAGACACCATCGCCCCAATCGCAGAGGCCTCAGCGCAGCTCGTTTCCGGAAAAGATGCGTTCTCTACGTTGCAGCCAACATGAACGTGACCGGTTTCATCGAGAATCGCGGCGCCAACGTAATAATTCGAGTAGCGCGCATGAGCATTTAGCTGCACGGTTCTTGCAGCGGCAAAGAGTGCATCGGTATCAGTCGTCATTCATTTCGCCATCGGATTATTCGGGTGTGTGGTCCAGGTCGCCTTCTCCGCTTGTACGTCCCGACCCGTTCGCGGGTCAACGCCGCTTGTTAATTGCTGCATGCTGATACAGCCGTCCACGGGGCAAATGCTGACACACAAATTGCAGCCCACACACTCTTCGTCGATTACTTCAAAGCATCGTTCGCCCTTTACAGTGTGCGTTATCGCCTGGTGCGAAGTATCCTCGCAGACGATATGGCAGCGTCCGCACTTGATGCACAGATCCTGATCGATGACGGCCTTCTCGACGTAGTTGAGATTCAGATGCTGCCAGTCTGTAACGCTGGGTACCGCTTTGCCGACCAGCGCACTGACCGTATGCAGGTTCTTTGCGTCGATAAAATCGCTCAAGCCGGAGGTGAGATCATCAATAATTTTGAATCCGTAGACCATTGCCGCTGTACAAACCTGAACATTGGATGCACCAAGTGCGAGAAAGTCGACGGCATCGCGCCAGTCACCGATGCCGCCTATGCCGGAAATAGGGACATTGGCCGTTTCGGCGTTGCGCGCAATCTCTGCCACCATGTGCAAAGCGATCGGTTTAACGGCAGCGCCACAATAGCCGCCGTGAGAGCCCATGCCATCGGTGGTCGGATACATCGTCAGTGTGTCGTAGTTAACGCGCATGATTGAGTTGACGGTATTGATCAGAGACACGGCGTCTGCACCGCCATTTGCCGCGGCGTGTGCAACCGGCAATATATTGGTCACGTTTGGTGTGAGCTTGACGATAACCGGGACTCGAGCATATTTTTTCGCCCACTCGGTGGCCATTTGAATGTATTCGGGTACCTGACCGACGGCGGCCCCCATACCGCGTTCTGACATACCGTGCGGGCAGCCAAAATTGAGCTCGAATCCGTCAGCGCCGGTGTCTTCGATGATGGGAATGTACTTCGCCCAGGTTTTCTCGTTCATCGGCAACATGACCGACGCGATTAACGCCCGATCCGGCCAGTCCTTTTTGATCTGGCGCATCTCGTCGAGGTTGATCTGTAGCGGTCGATCGGTTATCAGTTCGATGTTGTTAAGGCCAATGACCCGTCGCTCGTTACTGAACATCGTGCTATAGCGTGGTCCGCTGACATTGACGACCGGCGGATCTTCTCCAAGCGTTTTCCATACGACCCCGCCCCAGCCAGCTTCAAAGGCCCGGTTGACGTTATAGGCTTTGTCGGTGGGCGGTGCAGAGGCAAGCCAGAAGGGATTCGGCGACTGAATGCCGGCGAATTCAGATGTCAGGTCTGCCATGCTTCGTCCCCCTGCTGTCCTGTCTCAAGAAAGCGATCTATGTCGATGGCGGCAAGTTTGCCGTCCTGAACAGCCGTCACGGTCAGGTCGTCGTGTCCGAATATGCAGTCACCGCCCGCCCAGGTTCTGGCGACCGATGTACGGCGATTATCGTTGACCAGCAGTTTGCCGTATTGATACTCAAAATCGCCCGCCACCTCGCCGAAAACCTCATCAGTAAATGTCTGTCCAACAGCGGTAAAAATGATATCTGCATCCAGGGACCAATGCTCTCCCGTGCCACGGAGATTGCCCTCGGCATCAAGTTCGGTACGTTCGAATTGCATGCCGGTTACTCGATCATCCAGCAGGATCCTGGTGGGCTGTGCCCAGTGGCGAATGGTGACGCCACTGGTTTGCGCGAGTTCCTGTTCGTGGCGGCTGGCACCCATTTGTTTCGCGCCGCGTCGATAGACAATATCGACGAATTCGGCACCGAGCCGTTTGCTTTGTACGGCAATGTCGACGGCGGTCATACCGCCGCCGATGACGACGACACGATTGCCGACCGGAAGGCCTCCTTTGTTCTCAGACTGGCGAAGATCGGAAATGTAATCCACGGCACTCAAGACACCCTCGATGTCTTCGTTCGGCAGGCCCAGCTTGTTAGCGCCACCGAGACCGAAGGCAAGAAATACGGCATCGTATTGCTGTTGCAAATCGGGGAAGGACAAGTCGGAGCCCAGAGACACGCCCGATCTAACGTCGATTCCGCCAATCGAAAGAATGTATTCCACTTCTCGCTGTGCAAAATCATTGACGGCCTTGTAGGCAGCGATCCCGTACTCATTCAGCCCACCCGGCTTCTGATCCCGGTTGTATAAGACCACGGAGTGTCCGAGCATGGACAGACGGTGCGCGCAAGAGAGTCCCGCCGGGCCAGCACCGACAACAGCGACCGTGTGACCGCTGTCTTCGCCGCGCGAAAACAGTTCCGTATTGCTTTCGATAATCGGATCGGTCGCAAAACGTTGCAACAAACCAATGCTCACAGGTTTGTCTTCATGGATATTGCGAACGCATACTTCTTCACAAAGAATCTCGGTCGGGCAAACCCGCGAGCACATTCCACCCATGATGTTTTCCGTCAATATGGTTTGTGCCGAACCCTTGATATTGTTACTGCGAATCTGCTGGATAAAGCCGGGAATATCGATTTCGGTCGGGCATGCTTCGGTACACGGTGCGTCATAGCAGAAATAACAGCGGTCAGATTCTATCAAGGCTTCTGCATGCGACAGGGGTGGGCATTTGTCGGTGAAGTTCTGCTCTATTTCGGCATCGGAAAGCCGCCCTGTGCGGATGTCGGCTTGACGTTCTGTCGCCAGGTTGTCAGTCATGTCAGTTCGGTCCACCTAACGTTTTACGGCCGTCGGCCGTTTTTGTTCGGCGCGCTTGCGCAAGGCATCGTAGTAGGCGGCAAACGGTGGTTTTTCGACATAATTACCGGCGCCGCGCTCGACATCGAGTTCTCCATTGGCGTATACGATTTTCCCCTGGCTCAGAGTATGCGATGCACAGCCCTTGACTTCCATCCCTTCGAAAATATTGTAGTCAATATTCTGCTTGTGCGTTTTCGCGGAGATTGTCTTGGTTGCCTCCGGATCCCACACTACAATGTCGGCATCTGCGCCAATGGCAATCGTTCCTTTGCGCGGATAGATGTTGAAAATCTTTGCAGCGTTGGTTGAGGTCGCTGCAACAAACTCGTTCATGGTAAGACGCCCGGTGCTGACGCCATGGTGCCACAGCACTTCGAGTCGGTTTTCGACGCCGGCTGTGCCGTTCGGAATCAGGCGAAAATCGTCTTTTCCGGCTGCTTTCTGGTCAGCACAAAAACAGCAATGGTCGGTCGCCGTCGTTTGCAGATTGCCCGACTGCAAGCCGTGCCACAATGCCCTCTGGTGGCCTTTGGGACGGAACGGGGGGCTCATCACGTGGGCGGCGGCAACATCGAAGTTTTCATTGCGATACACCGAGTCGTCGATCAATAGGTGGCCGGCCAATACTTCACCGTATACACGCTGGCCCTCGTTGCGCGCTCGTGTTATCGCTTCGAGTGACTGTCTGCATGAGTTGTGTACCAGGTAGATCGGAACACCGAGTACTTCAGCAATGCGGATTGCGCGATTTGCCGCCTCGCCTTCGACTTCCGGAGGGCGTGACAACGGATGGCCCTCCGGCCCGGTAATTCCCATATCGAATATTTTTTGTTGCAATCGATACACCAGCTCACCGTTCTCCGCATGCACCGTAACAATGGCGCCGAGCTCGCCGGCCTTGGAAAAGCTGTTTACGAGAATTTCGTCGTCGGCCATGATGGCGCCCTTGTACGCCATGAAATGTTTAAAGCTGTTAATACCGTGTTTGGAAACCAACGTTTCCATATCCGCACCGACAGTTTCATCCCACCACGTAATCGCGACGTGAAAAGCGTAGTCGGCGGCGGATTTCTCTGCCCATTCGCGCCATTGTGAGTAAGCCTCCATGATGGACTGCTGCGGATTGGGAATCACGAAATCCATGATCATCGTCGTGCCGCCCGCCAATCCAGCCGACGTGCCTGTGAAGAAATCCTCACTTGCCACGGTTCCCATGAAGGGCAGTTGCATATGCGTGTGTGGATCGATTCCGCCGGGCATGACGTACTGGCCGCCGGCGTCGACGGTGCGGGTTCCTGTAGGTGTATCCAGATTTTCACCGATGGCGCGAATGACTCCGTCAGTGCAAAGAATGTCTGCACGGTAGGTTTGATCTGCAGTGACGACCGTGCCGCCTTTGATTAGTACTGTCATTTTCTCACTTCCCGAAGAGTGTCTTGTTCGCTTGACCATGCCGGGGTCGCGCCTCAGGAGACGCTCCTACAGCAGTCCCTGTAGGAGCGTCTCCTGAG
>JAADHU010000038.1 GCA_013151645.1 Gammaproteobacteria bacterium
ACCCGTCGTGTCGTGTCTTACAATTGATCGCATTGATTCTGTCAGCCGCTGTTCTGCCGCCCTCCGCCAAAACTCACCGGCAATGCCGCGAACTTCATCCAAACGTCTCGAGTAATTACAGCAACGTATTGCTGGTCGATCGCTTCGCCGTACCACGTGTTTCTCAAAGAAAGCGTGCATTCCCTCTTATTGAGTTCCCTTTTGTAAGGAACGGGAGGCCGTCAGCGATAGCATTAGATACCGCGCTTTCAAGAAATGTGGGAGCACTAGCAGTCTGTTGAAAAAACCATCCATGGTATTTTCAACACCGCAATTCAAAAACGTGGTTTTCGAATTGCTCACATTTTCAATGGCTTTTTCAATGGCTTGCAGCCATCGAAAATGACGGTACATCCCTGTACCGTACGCAGCCTGTCGAAAAACGGCGTTTTTCAACAGGCTGCTAGACAAAAAAATAGCCTGACAAACGGGTTGTCAGGCTATTTTTCAGTCAATGCATTCCGTTACTTAGACTGAATGTTTGGCTGGGGGAGAGGGACTCGAACCCCCGTTGGCGGAGTCAGAGTCCGCAGTCCTACCACTAGACGATCCCCCAATCCGCCCACGCCGCACTATTTGCTCTCAATGCGAACCGCAGATTGCTCTTTAACTCATAACTCCAGAACCGCAACAAGCGAAAACGGCCACTCATAACTCTTGGCATAAGCAAGAACCTGGCCCAGCCTGAAAAAGCCCGAACCCGATCCTGCAGTGAAACACCTATCGCTTCGAGTACTGCGTAGCCCGTCGAGCCTTGCGCAGACCGACTTTCTTGCGCTCTACTTCACGTGCATCCCGAGTCACGAACCCGGCTTTGCGCAATGCAGGTCGCATCGCTTCATCGTATGCCATCAGTGCGCGTGTCAGACCGTGGCGAATCGCGCCTGCCTGTCCGGTCGTGCCGCCACCCTTAACGGATACATTGACGTCAAACTTTCCCGTCATCTCCATCAATTCCAGTGGCTGACGGACGATCATGCGTGCTGTTTGACGACCAAAAAACTGGTCAAGGGGTCGCTTGTTGATCGTTATTGCGCCGGATCCTGCGGTCAGAAAAACGCGCGCCGTGGAAGATTTCCGACGTCCGGTGCCATAAAACTGTGTATCACTCATGTGCTTGTTGTCCTAGCCCTGGTGGATGGGCAATCAGGTGGTAATTTCCAGTGGAATTGGCTGTTGCGCCTCATGCGGATGCTCGGGGCCGGCGAAAACACGCAATTTCGAAAACATCTTTCGGCCCAGTGGATTGCGCGGCAACATGCCTTTAACGGCGAATTGCAAAACACGCTCAGGTGTCTCGTCCAGCATTTTTTCCAACGACTTTGATTTCAGGTTACCCACGTATCCCGTGTAACGGTAATACATCTTGTCTTTGAGCTTATTGCCAGTGACCCGAATTTTTTCAGCATTCACGACGACGATATAGTCGCCGGTGTCAACGTGCGGGGTGTATTCAGGCTTGTGTTTTCCACGCAGTCGTCGCGCGATTTCGGTCGCCAGGCGGCCAAGAGTCTTGCCAGTCGCGTCAACCACGAACCAGTCGCGGCTTACATCTGCTGGTTTGGCAGAGAAGGTCTTCATTGCAGTGTGTCCAAATGGGAACGATTATGAGTGCCACCAGCGGTGACGACCCTGAAGCCAGACCGACGGGCACATAGCACCCGTTCCGCCTCGGCGAAAGGCGCAAAATAGTACTCGACAGGCCGCGTGATTGCAAACCGGATACGGCCTTATTGCGAAAATTCCTCCTTAAACCGGCGCGATTAAATTTCTGTTATTTCAGTTGCTTAACGCTATCCGCCGAAATTCGGCCAGGGACGATGCGAATAAAACCTGCTTCAAAAGCCATATTCCAGCGAAAGCGCGGTAAAGGTATCCGTTTTTTTCGCTCCCAGCGGGACTTCACTGTTGTTCTTGACGGTGTATGAAGCGACCAGCGACAAGTTTCCCAACAGTTGTGCCCGTAACGCCGAAACGGACTCGAGATAGTTATTCACCTTACCCGACTCAAGCACAAAATTCTGAGTGAATTCAGCGGTTTCACTGAATTTCCAGCGATAATCGAGGCCCGCACGGAAGATCAGGTCATCATCGCTCGTGCCGTCGCGTAATTCTGATTGTCGGGCACCTGCACCGATTTCGGCGCCCAGCGTATGAGTACCCGAGTCAATCAATCGGCGCCCGTAACCAACCGTCTCGGAAAGCTGGGTGTCGTAGCCGCTGAAACGGTCTTTACGCCAGTTAGCGCGCCCAAACAGGTAATTGTGCTCAGAGAAATTGAATTCCGATTTCCATCCCAGTTCGTAGGCTTCCGCCGTCGTCTGATTGTTCGTGCTGGAATTGATCGCCAGTGCCTTCGCCAGGTGCGTCCAGTTAGCGCTGGCGTAGCCGACTTCCAGCCCGGTATTCAGGCTCGAATTCTCCGTGTTTCCGGTGGTCGCCAAGAATCCGAGCGTCGCTTTGCCCGACCAGGGACTGTTCTCTTCTTCCGCAGCCGCCGCCATTTTCTGTGCACTCAACGTACTGATCAGTACGATTCCTGCCAGCAACCAGTTCGACTTCCTCATCACGCCAATCCTCCTCAAATCAGTACTCTGCCGTGGCCGCATCCGCCTGCCGTAACCGAGGTGTGGAAACGGATGACGGCCTCGCGGGACGCGGAGTATACTAGTTCTTTAGCGGCTAATAACAGTGTATTTCATGATCCAGTTGCACAGTTTTTATCGTGTCTTTTCCAGCTTGAATCGATCGTTTAAGTGCCCATGAATTCACGCAATCTCGGGCCGCTTGATCGACTACTGTCCGGCATTGATGCCGGTTTGCGCACGATCGCGGCAGCTGATACTCGTCACACCCGACCCAATCCGGCCGCGGATATTTCAGACGCCGATTTGTCGGCCGGTGAGAGAACCCATGCGGCCGGATTGATGCGCGTGAATCATGCCGGCGAAGTTGCCGCTCAAGGGCTCTATCAGGGGCACGCCAGCGTCGCACGCAACGCGACCACCGAAAAACAGATGCGCGAAGCCGCCGCGGAGGAGCTCGATCATCTCGGCTGGTGCGAACAACGTCTTGAGGAACTCGGCCAGGCGCCGAGTAAGCTCCGCCCGCTTTGGTATGGCGGCGCATTTGCGATCGGTGCGCTGAGCGGAGTTCTTGGCGATCGGTGGTCGCTCGGCTTCATCGAGGAAACAGAACGCCAGGTTTCCGAGCACCTCAACGGACACCTGCAGAAACTACCTCGGCACGACTCAAGAAGTCGTGCCATCGTCAGGAAGATGTGCGAAGAGGAAGAAATTCATGGTGCCAACGCAAGGCTTGCGGGCGCCGCCACTTTGCCGGCGCCGATTCGCGGCCTTATGCGCCTTACCGCGAAAGTCATGACGCGCACGGCTTATTGGGTATAGTGTGCCAGCAAACGGTATTTACGGGTGTTTTTCAATAAAAATTACATACTTAGCTTGCTCTTACGAGCCGACTGTATTAAAAGATGAGGCGCATCGACGTCGAGGATCATCAAATGCAAACAACAGCAAAGACTTTAAGTGACGTACCGGCGATTAATCGCTTTTTAAGCTATTGCCGGGTACGTACCGTACCTTCCAAAACTGTCATGATTCATGCGGGAGATCTGCCCGACGTGCTCTACTACATCGTCGACGGTTCGGTAGAAGTCATGATCGAAGATGAAGATGGCAACGAAATGGTCCTCGCTTACCTCAATAAGGGTCAGTTCTTCGGGGAAATGGGATTGTTTTACGAACAACCGACTCGCAGTGCCTGGGTAAGAACGCGCACCGAGTGTGAAATTGCGGAAATGACCTACCCCCGTTTTCG
The DNA here is from genome assembly GCA_013151645.1 of Gammaproteobacteria bacterium. Lineage (GTDB taxonomy): Bacteria > Pseudomonadota > Gammaproteobacteria > Steroidobacterales > Woeseiaceae > JAADHU01. Next base: position 3,877 of record JAADHU010000038.1, read on the forward strand.
ACAAATCGCCAGTGAAAGTCCCGGCCTGGTCTTTGAACTCGCCACTCAGCTGGCAACGCGCCTTGACCGCACCAACAGAAAACTGGGCGATCTCGCCTTCGTTGACGTAACCGGCCGGGTTGCACACGCCATTATGGATCTGTGCAATGAACCCGATGCTATGACTCACCCGGACGGCATGCAGATTAAAGTCAGCCGCCAGGAACTAAGCCGGCTCGTCGGCTGCTCACGGGAAATGGCGGGACGCGTACTCAAGGTCCTCGAAGAACAAGGCCTGGTTTCCGCCAGCGGCAAAACGATCGTCGTTTTCGGCGCGAGACCGAACCGCAAGTTTTGATCAGACCGCTTTCGCGATCTCCGCTTTCATGAGTGCAATGGTAGCGGCGTAGTCGTCGCTACCGAATATCGCTGAGCCGGCAACAAACGTATCCGCGCCGGCCGCTGCAATGCTGCCGATGTTATCCGTCTTCACACCGCCATCGATCTCCAGGCGAATGTTCTTGCCGCTGGCATCAATGATTTTTCGCGCTTCGCGCAGCTTTTCCAGTGAAGACTCGATAAAATTCTGGCCGCCAAACCCCGGATTAACGGACATGATTAAGACCATGTCCAGATCGTCAATCACATGCTCAAGCCACGTCAGCGGCGTCGCCGGATTGAACACCAGTCCCGCCTTGCAATCGAGATCACGAATCAATCCAAGCGTACGATGCACATGGTGGCTCGCCTCGGGGTGAAACGTGATGTAGTTGGCGCCGGCTTTCGCAAAATCCGGAATCAGGCGATCTACCGGCTCAACCATCAGGTGCACATCGATGGGTGCCATGATGCCGTGATTCCGCAGCGCCTCGCACACCAGCGGTCCGATGGTCAGGTTCGGCACGAAATGATTGTCCATGACGTCGAAATGTACAATATCAGCGCCGGCCGTCAGGACAGCACTTACGTCGTCGCCGAGACGGGCAAAATCGGCGGACAAAATAGACGGTGCGATGAGTGCATCCACGGTATTTTCCTCGGTCTTTGGTCACGGTTCAATAACGGAACTCTAACGAATAAGCCCGGCCGTTGCAGCAATTAACGAATCGAGCGGCGCGCCTTTAGCATCTCGTAGGCGACACGAATGTTCCGCGTGTTTTTTTCAGCGGCCGCGATCTGGTCTGGCAAGGGATTGGACGCCGCAATCTTGTCCGGGTGATTCCTGTTCATCAACCGCCGGTAGGCTTTTTTTATTTCCGCATTGGTTGAGGACCGGTCAACGCCCAGGGTCCGGTAGGCGTCAGTGAGGCGTGCGGCATCCGCATTGCCGGCGGGGGACTGTCGAAAACCCCGCTGCGCCCGCAGCATCGCCTCAAGTTGCGCCAGCTCAACACGTCCGATATCGAGTTCGGTGCAAATTGTCCAGAGAACCGTGCGCTCGCTTTGGTGTAACGATGCTTTGGACAACGATATCTCCATCAGGAATCGTATCAGCAATCCACGCAGATTTTTTCGGCGAACGGTATCGCGTTTGAGCTGCCGCACCGTGGCCAACAACGGAAAGGTCCTGACCTTGCCCTTCTCGAACCAGGCAATGGCTTGCTGAATCTGCGTCGAGCCCATACCCAGCCGATGCATCAGCGCACGTGCCGCACGTATTTCATCTTCGCTAACGCGCCCATCGGATTTCGCCACAAAACCCATGACTTGAAATAATGCCTGGGTGAAATATTCGGGCAGCCGCTGCAGATCGCCCGTCTTGCCGTCCGCACGCGCATAGGCGAAGCGCTCCGCAAAACCGCGATCAAACTGGTGACCGAGAAACAGACCCAGCAATGCGAACCACGGTTTTCCCGTGGCCAGGCCAGCCACGGCACCGACGACCTTCCCCCAGAAGGGCACCTAGTGCACCCGCAGGAGTGTATTCATGCTGCAATGGTAGTACTGCACGTTCATTCGCCAATGCTATCGCCTTCGCGCGACGATTGCTTGCGGCGGGCGACGGTTACAGCGATGATCTGCACCTTGTCATGATGATCTTTGCCCGTTAAGCCAGTCCTGCACAGGAATGAATACGATCGACGCACTTTTTGAATCCGATATTCCATCGTTAACGATGCTGGGCCGCGGTAAGGTGCGCGATATCTACGCAATCGATGATGATCGTTTGCTGATCGTCACAACAGACCGTCTTTCGGCCTACGACGTCGTACTGCCTGACCCCGTGCCGGGAAAGGGAGAGATTCTCACTGAAATATCGAACTTCTGGTTCGCCATGATGGCATCGCTGGTCCCCAACCATCTGAGTGGTCAGAGCATCGACTCGGTCATCGACGACCCCGCGTTGGCAGATGTTTTGCGCTCCCGCGCCATTGTTGTGAAACGACTTCAACCGCTGCCGATCGAGGCTGTTGTACGCGGTTACCTGATCGGTTCCGGTTGGCGTGACTATCAACGAACGGGATCGACGTGTGGTATCGACCTGCCCCCCGGAATTCCACAGGCCGGCGAACTGCCTGAAACTCTCTTTACCCCCGCGACAAAAGCGGACGCCGGCGATCATGACGAAAACATCAGCTTCGAAAAAACCTGCGATTTAATCGGCACCGAGCTCGCAAAGCAGGTTCGCGAACTTTCGATGGCGATTTACGAACGGGCATCGAGACATGCACGGGAACGTGGCGTTATCATCGCGGACACCAAATTCGAATTCGGCCTGGACAGTGATGGCCGGTTGTTCGTTATTGACGAAATGCTGACACCCGATTCGTCCCGATTCTGGCCGTTGAGCGGCTATCGAACCGGCGTGAGTCCGCCCAGTTTTGACAAGCAGTTTGTACGTGACTACCTGGACACGCTCTCCTGGGACAAGACAGCACCCGGACCCGCGTTACCCGCGGCCGTATTGCAACAAACCGCGAACAAGTACCGCGAAGTATTCGCGCTGATGACTGGACCCGGGCTATAAACTGCTCCTAAAGTAGAGATTGCCGACGCACGGAACCGCTATGACGCCAAGCCCCGCAAAGATGATCGAGAAACTGGTGTGGGACGACACCCTTTACGGCCGCGGCGTGCCGGGTCGGGTTGTCGCCGTGGCCCTGCGCTACTTTTACGCCGTGATTCGCGACCTGGCCTCCGGGCAACTCACCATGCGGGCGATGAGCCTCGTGTATACGACATTGTTGTCCGTCGTGCCGTTACTCGCGTTCAGTTTCGCAATTCTCAAAGGGTTCGGCGTATTCAAACAACTCGAACCTTTTCTCGCCGAATTGCTCGCCCCGCTCGGCGAACAAGGCACGCAGATTACCGCACAGATTCTCGAACTGGTCGAGAACGTACAGGGCTCTGTGCTCGGCGGTATCGGCCTGGTGTTTTTCGTTTACACCGCTATCTCGGCTGTGCAGAAAATCGAGGAGAGCTTCAACTACGTCTGGTATGTGTCAAAACCACGCAGCTTCGCGCGCCGCTTTTCCGAATACCTGATCGTCCTGCTGGTCGGACCAATGGTGATGGTGACCGCCATCGGCATGATCACATCCATTCAGAGCATCACCGTCATCCAGTTCCTGGTCAACAATGAGCGGTTGGGCCCCATTTTCGTGCTCATCGGCAAATTCGTACCGTACCTGCTTATTTCAGGTGTGTTTACGTTTTTGTATATGTTTATGCCGAACACCAGAGTTAATTTGAAATCAGCGCTTGTCGGCGGTGTCGCAGGCGGCTTCATGTGGGCAACGATGGGCGCGATATTCACAACGTTTATTCTGTATTCAACTCGCACGCTGCAAATCTACGCGGGTTTTGCGGTCGCGATCACGACCCTGTTCTGGTTGTACCTTAACTGGCTCATTCTGCTCATTGGTGCGCAGCTCGCCTTCTATCATCAACGACCGGCTTTCCTGCGCATCGGGCGACACGAACCTCGCCTTTCCAATTCGACCCGCGAACGCCTGGCCCTCAACATCATGTACCTGGTGGGCCGCTCGTTTCGCGATGCCGATAAAACGATCACCATTGGCCAGATCAGCGAACAACTCAGAATTCCGACGATCGCTCTGAACCCGATCGTCGTTAACCTGGAGATGGCCGGGTTATTGATATCAACGGACAAAGAAGAACTGCTGCCCGGTCGAGAGATGTCGCGTATGCGCCTGCAGGATATTCTCAACGTCGTCAGGTCGCAGGGAGAAACCGTCTCGGACCGCTCACCGAACTGGGCTGAAGGAATCGATCGCATCGGTACACAATTGGAGACCGCCGTCGCCCGCGTCTCTGGAAGTCGCACACTGGCCGACTTGCTGGACGAACTGGCGACCGACGACTGACTGTCCGACCGTTCAGGCCCCCGCGATAGTCATTTCATCAACCAGAATTGAACCGCAGCGAATTCCGCCGCGAGTATCCTGATCACTGCCCACCGCCGAGATCCGCTGATAAAGATCCCGAAGATTGCCGGCGATCGTAACCTCATGGACGGGAAAAGTAATTTCGCCGTTCTCGATCCAGTAACCTACCGCACCACGAGAATAGTCGCCGGTCACACCGTTCACACCCTGGCCAATGAGTTCCTGCACCAGCAGGCCGCGTTTCATACCCGAGATGATTTCCGCCTGATCCGACGCATTGGATGACACCAGCAAGTTGTGGGTACCGCCCGCATTTGCCGTGGTCTTCAAACCCAGGCGTCTTGCTGAGTACGAACCCATAATGTAACCCTGTATGACACCGTCCGTGACAACGTCGCGATCACTGGTCGCCACACCTTCCGCGTCGAATGCGGCGCTCGCCATCCCCTTGGGAATATGCGGGCGTTCCTGGATTTGCATGAACGACGGGAAAATTTGCTCTCCTGCTGCATCGAGCAGAAAGGAAGAATGACGATACTGTGCACCGCCGGCGATAGCGCCAATGGCATGCCCAACAAAACCGCGGGCGATTTCCGGTGCAAACAGAATCGGTGCCTGAGTGGTTTCGATCTTGCGCGCACCGAGCCGATCAACCGTTCTGCGCGCGGCCTTCTCACCGATCGCGCGTGGCGATTCCAGGTCATTCGCATCACGCGCCGTGCTAAACCAGTAGTCCCGCTGCATGCCACCACCGGCATCGCCGACAACAATACAACTGATGCTATGACTGGTCTTCGCGAGACTTTTTAGAAAGCCGTGCGTATTGCCATAGGCGCGAGCGCCATTGTGGGACGAGATCGTAGCGCCTTCCGAGTTCGTAATGCGGGCATCGAAAGATCGGGCCGCATCTTCGCACTCGATGCCCATCTGAATGGCCTTATCCGCCGTCAGGCTCCAGTCATGTTTAAGGTCCAGGTCCGGCAGATCGCTGCCAGCCATCAATTCCGCTTCCGCGAGTCCCGAGCACTCATCGGCCGCGGTATAGTTTGCGAACGAGCAGGCCTTCTCGACGGCCTCACAGAGCGCCGCCGGGCTGAAATCCGATGTGCTGGCACTGCCCTTGCGTGATCCTTTGTAGACCGTAATCCCCATGCCACGATCATTGGTGTACTCAAGGCTCTCAACATCGCCCAGCCGCACCGTTGCGCCCAGCCCGAGATCGTGACTTGCGACGGCATCAGCCTGGTCGACGCCACGCTTGCGGGCCTCCGCAATGACTCGTTCCACAATCTCCCGAAGTTCGCCTTCATCCGGTTCGACAGTCGCCGCCGAATCCTGGCGCATTGCTTCACTCATAATATTTGTTCCATTTTGGCTGGTGCCAGATATGCATCCGGCGGTAACCTGTCAACGTTGCCAATAGAAGGCTTGGTGCAGCGTGTTATTATGCCCGATTCCCGGATTCCCATCATGCTGACCAATCAGAATCGCGTCAGGGCGACCTTGGCAGAGTGCCAGTTTCATGCAAGATAAGAAAAGCAAGAGTGCGAAAAAGCGCGAACACCTGGCGTTACAGGTTCTTGGAGAACGGCTGGTCGGCCTGCCGGAGGCAACATTGCGTGATATGCCGCTTGACGATGTTTTGGTGGACGCGATCATGGCTGCTGCAGGAATTTCGTCTCACAGTGCATTGCGTCGGCAGCATCAGTTGATTGGCAAACTCATGAAGCATGTAGATCCTGAACCTGTCCGGGCCACACTGGATGCTCTCTCACAGGATTCACGACAGTCGAAAAGGGGTTTCAGGCAAGCAGAAGAATGGCGCGACAAAATCGTTGCCGGCGGACCGCCTTTGCTTGAGGATTTATTTGCGGTCACTGGCCGGGACAACCGGGAACTCGTGTCGCTGGTTAACGATCTGGGCCGATGCAAGACCGAGAAGCAACAGCGTACGATACGGCGCAACATTTTTCGACAGATCCACGATGATCTGAATACGCAGTAACTCAAAGTTGGATGTGAAATGACGATAAGCGTTGGCATTATTATGGGATCGAAGTCCGATTGGGACACAATGCGTCATGCCAGTGAGATGCTGGATGAACTTGGCGTCAGCCACGAAACCCGGGTTGTATCCGCACATCGCACGCCCGACTATTTATTCGACTATGCGCAGTCGGCGCTCGATCGGGGCCTGCAGATCATCATCGCGGGCGCCGGTGGTGCCGCACATTTGCCGGGTATGGTCGCGGCGAAAACGCGCCTGCCGGTGCTAGGCGTACCGATCGAGTCGAAGGCGCTCAAGGGAATGGATTCGCTGTTATCCATTGCGCAAATGCCAGCTGGCATTCCAGTCGGCACGCTCGCGATCGGGCGAGCCGGGGCGGTAAATGCCGCGCTACTTGCCACAGCCATTCTGGCCAATTCCGATGCAGGTGTCGCTAAGACGCTGCAGGCATTTCGTGCCAGGCAGACGGAAAACGTCATGGCGTCCGGGGATCCGCGAAAGTCGTGATTACGGTCGGGATCATCGGTGCCGGCCAACTTGGGCAGATGCTCGGTCATGCCGGCCGGGCGCTGGGTATCGAATGTATTTTTCTTGACCCAGGTGACAATCCACCGGCGCAAGACGCGGGTACCGTGATTCGCTGCGCATTTGGTGATATCGGTGGACTTCGGGAACTGGCGGCGCGAGTCGACGTTCTCACTTATGAATTCGAGAACGTACCGGTCGACGCGGTCGAAGCGGTCGCAGACTTGACCGACGTGTATCCGCCGCCAGCCGCGCTGCGGTTCGCACAGGACCGGCTGACGGAAAAACGACTTTTTGAATCGCTCGATATTCCCGTAGCGACCTTCAAGGCCGTGGATTCCGAAGTCGACCTCCAGCACGCTGCCGATGAGATCGGCCTGCCACTGGTCTTGAAAACACGGCGCCTTGGCTACGACGGGAAAGGACAGGTCGTCATACGGGATCGCGATGCCCTGGCAGATGCCTGGCGAGCACTCGGTGCGAGTGCGCTAATTGCCGAACGATTGATCGATTTCGAATACGAAGTATCCGCCATTGGTGCTCGCAGTGTTGCCGGCGATATGGCCAGTTACCCCTTGACCGAAAACAGGCACCGTGATGGAATTCTGCGGACATCCCGGGCGCCCGCCGGTAATCCCGAAATCACTGAACTGGCACAGGGTTACCACGCGAAGCTGGCCGCCGAACTTGACTATGTCGGCGTCCTCGCACTTGAATTATTCGTCATTGGCGACAAGCTGATAGCAAACGAGTTCGCTCCCCGTGTACATAACTCTGGTCATTGGACGATAGAAGGTGCGGCGACGAGCCAGTTCGAGAATCACTTGCGTGCGATCTCGGCCATGCCGCTGGGCGACCCATCCGCGATCGCTTTTGTCGCCATGGAAAACCTGATCGGGACCCTGCCCGCCGCTCTGCAGCCGCTTAGCGACGCCGGCTTTTGCGTACATGATTACGGCAAAACTCCACGCCCGGGTCGCAAATTGGGGCACATCACGCTACAGGCCGGTGACGCGGAAAGCCGAGAGCAAAAACTGCGGGCGCTCCACGAAATTATGTCCACTTGAACAATCTTTGCGCTTTCTCCGCATCGGGTTGGCGAGAGACCCCAAATTCCGGGTAAACTGTACTCCGACACGGTAATCCCCGCGCGGCACAACTAAAATACCGCCGTCAGCCATCGCTAACAGATTTTCACAATGTCCTATTTAGAACACTTCAAACTCGATGAGCAGCCATTTCGGCTGACCCCTGATCCGGACTTCGTGTACTGGAGCAAGCAACACGCGCGCGCCAAGGCCTACATGGAGTCGACAATCTGGCTGGCGGATGGATTTGTGGTGATAACGGGTGAAATCGGCTCCGGCAAGACAACCTTGTTGCAATCATTTCTATCGGAGCTCGACGACGACGTTGTGTACGCAGTCGTTTCGCAAACGCAATTGAACCCCAGCCAGTTTTTGCAGGCTGTTCTGACCGAATTCGGTTTCAAGCCATTTAAGAAGCAAAAGGTCGAATTGCTCGATATGTTGAATATGTTCCTGATCGAGCAGTATTCCAACGGTAAGAAAGTCGTCCTGATTGTCGATGAAGCACAGAATCTGCGTGAAAAAGTGCTCGAGGAAATTCGCTTGCTATCCGGTATTGAGACGCATAAGGAAAAGGTCTTGCGAATCATTCTGGCGGGACAACCTGAACTCAAGGATACGCTCGGCAAACCCGGTCTGAAGCAACTCGTGCAACGGGTAAGGCTGCGCTTCCATATCGGCCCGCTGAAACCCCAGGAGATGAGAGAGTACATTACCCATCGTCTGGCCGTCGCCGGTCACAGCGAAGGTGACATGTTTGAAGACGATACGTACCCGGTTATTTATCGCTACACGGGTGGCGTCCCACGCATTATCAATACATTGTGTGACACCGCGCTGCTATGCGCATACGCCGAAGATCGACCGATCGTCGGTCTGCCTGATATGCGCTCAGCCATTGAAGAACTTGGCTGGGAGGAACACGAATCCACTACCGGTCGATTCAGGCAGATCGCACACGAAGAGCAGGCAAGAGGAAAACCCGTCTATCTGACGAAGATCGAAGTGCGCAGTGAAGGAAAAACGATTTCAGAACACGAATTCGCGGCGGGACGGATTATCGCCGGGCGCTCACCGGACAACGAGATATACATCAAGAGCAAATTTGTCAGTCGACATCATGCGCAGATCGTCAGTGATGACAATGGTTGCTTCGTCGAAGATCTGAACAGTACCAACGGTATTTTGATCGGAGAAGACCGCATCAAGAAATACCGGTTAAAAGACGGCGATGTAATATCGATTGGCGTCCACGAACTTGTTTACACGGATCTGCGCCAGTCTGGCGAAGAATCTGCGCACGAACATTCCTCCAGGGAAGAGGCTATCGGAAACTAGTAGCAGGCCGTGCAGGTCAGTATCTCTGATCCTGATTTGCGCGCCGGGAATGATCGCGATGATCTCGCCGCTTCAGCAAGACCACCAGGCCAGCGACCAGGCAGAGCAAACCGACACTGAAACAAATGGTTGGCCAGTACCAATGATTGACATACATCGATGCAGCCAGTGATACCGCACCCACTAACAAATAGAAGTACGGCAGACTTTCATATATCGGTTTGGACACCCACATATCACGGCGCTTCTTTTTCTGCATCAGAGCGCCAATTGTCCGTTTTCAATACGGATTAGTCCAGCCACCGACGCTGACGGCAGCCGGACAGTAAGCGATATATCGTCCGGGAGGTGTGTCTGCGCTCAGCTACGACCAAACGTAAACAGGTGAAAAAGCCTGGACAAGATAGATTCCGAAAGTCCGTCCACGCTCAGATCGGGCTCGATATCGCTGGCATCGCTGCGAAATCCCTGCACAAACTGTCGCGCTGCCGGGTCCATATCGTGCTCTGTTATTGTGTTTTCCAATCCCTTCACCACTCGTCCTTTTTGAGAATCGATAACACTACATTGAGTGCCGACGCTCTGCAGTGAAGCCAATCACAAAGTGGACACAATACTGCATCGCGACTTATGTAATATCAGCCCACGCGGAATCCGTCTGCGTCAGGCCGTACCTCCCACTGTGATCTCGTCGATCTTGAGAGTGGGTTGCCCGACGCCGACCGGGACTGATTGACCTTCCTTGCCACAAGTGCCTACGCCGCGGTCGAGTTCAAGGTCGTTGCCCACCATTGAAATGCGGCCCAGCACTTCAGGACCGTCACCAATAATCATGGCGCCTTTCACCGGATCTTTCAGTTTGCCCTTTTCAATGATATAGGCCTCGCTCGCCGAAAAGACGAACTTGCCGGACGTGATGTCGACCTGGCCGCCACCGAAATTTGGCGCGTATAATCCGCGCTCAACGGACGCGATGATTTCCTCCGGATCATGCGGTCCGGCCAGCATGTAGGTGTTCGTCATGCGCGGCATGGGTATATGCGCGAATGACTCGCGCCTGCCATTGCCGGTCGGTTTAACGCCCATCAACCGCGCATTCAGGTTGTCCTGCATGTAGCCTCGCAAAATACCGTTTTCAATCAGCACGTTGTATTGCCCGGGTGTCCCCTCATCGTCAACCGACAACGAGCCGCGCCGTTCTGGCAGGGTACCGTCGTCCACAATAGTGCATAGGCTGGATGCGACTTGTTCGCCGACCCGACCCGAAAACGTGGACACCCCTTTGCGGTTAAAGTCACCTTCAAGGCCATGTCCGACGGCCTCATGCAACAGGATGCCGGGCCAACCCGGACCCAGCACAATCGGCATCGTACCGGGCGGCGCTGACACCGCTTCAAACTGGATGCTGGCCTGCCGCACGGCCTCGCGGGCCAGTTGCATGGGCAAGTCGCTGTCAAGAAAAAAGTGCAGGCTGCTGCGCGCTCCACCGCCCGAATAACCCTGCTCGCGCCGCCCGTTGTCTTCCAGGATCACGCTTACGTTGAGCCGCACGAGTGGCCGTATGTCGGCAGCCAATGTGCCATCGGCTGCAGCAACGAGGATTAGATCCTGATTGCTGCTCAAACTGATCATCACCTGTTCAACCCGTTGGTCGAGTTGCCGCGTCTGGACGTCAATCTCCGAAATCAATTTCGTTTTCTGTTCGTCCGAGATACTCGTGGTCGGATCGATCGCCGGATACAATCGCGCTATCTCGCCCGACGAAGCAATTTGGACTGCGGTGGATTGCCCCTGACGCGTAATCGCCCGCGCGGCACTCGCGGCCTTCTCCAGCGCCGGCAGAACCATCTCGTCAGAATAGGCAAATCCCGTCTTCTCGCCGCAGACGGCGCGGACACCGACGCCCTGGTCGACGCTGAAACTGCCTTCCTTGATTTTCCCGTCTTCGAGCGACCAGCTCTCATGGCGGCTTACTTGAAAATAGAGATCGGCCGCGTCAACACCGCGCGTGTAGAGCGAGCCGAGCGAGCGATTCAAATCTCCCTCATCGAGTCCGGCCGGGGCGAGGACAGATGACATTACAGAGTTCAGCGCATTTTCATTATTTTGTGACAATATCGTTTTCCTGTTACCGGACCTGCCGGATCATTCTTTCGTTGCCAAACAACCTGCAAGCTCGAGACTCGCCGCGAAACGCTTTTCATCGGCCACTTCAACATCGGGATCGTCGAACGAACCTTCGATACCGTAGTAGATCTGTCCCATTCCCTGCAACGGTTTCTTGAAAATCTGCGAAAAAATCAGCAACGCCGCTGCGACCTGGGGCCCGGCGACCACCGCACCCACCAGCGGCAGGGTATTGCCAACATTGGCGCTCACGATGGCCGTCTGCTCGTAGTCCCTGGCGGCAAGTCCCGCGCGTCCGGCAATACCGATGTCTGCGGCGGGGCCGTCCAGCGACAGGTTACAAGTATAAGCATTTCCGCTCTCGATTCGGAACGTGCCGATGATCGCGTCGAAACCGAATCCCTTGTCGAGCACATCGCTGAAATCGAGTGACAAGCGCCGCGGCAGCGCGACAACACTCATCAGACCGAAAATTCTACCCGCACCGGGTTCGACTTCGACCATCTGACCGTCACCAAAACGAACGCCAACTTCACCCTCGATATCCTCCAGGAAATTTTCCCGCGGCCCTCCGGGCCAGCTAACATCGATATCCATCTCCATATCATCGCTATCGATGCCGGGCGTATAGTCCAGCCGTTGCATCGTCTTTTTGACGTTCCGGCTCTTCAATTTTGCCGTTACATAGGTTGTCTGGCCGCTTTCCGATTGCGGATCCACAATCCAGCCGGCGTTCGCTTCGATCGAAAAGCTCTCGTCGATCGATGTCACTCCGGTTGCACGCAAACCGTCCGGTGTGCGCAAGAATTGCGCCTCCACGGCACCCAAATGACGATTACCGAGCGCGAACTCATTCGCTTTGATTGAAATCGCAGCAAGCGTGCGCGGATCGAGGTCATCAGCACCGCCGCCGGGCTCGTCGCTACCAGGGAGTATCAGGGTTTTCATGTCGAGCACGATAGGTCGGTCGCCTGGAAGATTGTACGGCACGGTCACCGCGCCCTCAGCTTGCGCGCCTTCGACCTGCACCAGCCACTCGTCAGCACCGCGGTCAACAACCACTCGATGATCCTGCAAATGCTGCCCAAAGAGATACAGATTACCGATCGTCAGGTCGATGGAACGAATACGGTCTCCCACTCCGACACTGCCGGCATCCCCTTTCGTTTTGGCGATAGACAACCAGTCGTTCAAGCGAATTTCGTCGGTTTTGCCCTGTATGTGCATGCCTCGAGTCTCGGGTAGATCAGGATAACGGCCACCGACCGCGACCGCGCCGCGATCGAAATCCCAGCCACTGCCATCATTGCGAAAATCCACGCTCCATTTGATATCGTCATCCAGACTGCCGTTAGACGCGATTCGGCCGGCCGCTACAAATTCTATTAGTGCCGCCAGCGGGCGTTCGTCCTCAGGAGCTTTTGTCAGCGGCAACGGTAAATCAATTCCAAACCCTTTGAGATCACTGGATATCACGATTTGCAAGGGTGCCGGATCGTCCAGCCCGGCACGTGGAAAGAGCAGATTCGCGCGGTATTCAGCGGACCCGCTGACAGTATTGCCCAGTGGCAGCCCCAACTCTTCAACCAATCCGCTTGCGGTCATCACTCCCGTAACGCTGGCTATCACGCTGTTCGACGGCATGTCATCGCCCGCCCGTCTCACGTCGATATCCACCTGCTCCCCCAGGAACTGGCCAAACAGGGACTCTGAACTGATTGAATCGCGGGTGACTGTCACGATACCGTTCAGGTTAGTCACCGGTGCCGGGAACCCATCGACGCTAATGGAACCGCCGCTGGTTTGTATGCGTGTGGTGAACTCGTAGCTGTCTCGATCCCGTATCGGGTAGGTTAACAATAAATTGAAGGACGCATCGCCGCCGACCTGCAGGTTGTCGAGTTGCCCGCCAAACACCGTTGCAATTGGACTCCTGCGCGAAAAGTTGCGGATGGAGGCAAGCGTCCCGGTCGCAAACGCGTCAATCGTCAATACCGGATTGCGCAGATCGGCGATTTCGATCCGCGCGTCGGATATTCGGTTGCCGGCATTGACGGCTATATTCCGTTCTGACAACAGATGCGTACCGTCAATCACCAGGTCCAGGCTTCTCAATTCCGCCGCCGGCCAGTTCTTGTGGTATTGCAAGGTCGCGTTATCGAGATGGGCATCGACTCTGAAACGCCCCTCGCCGTTGTCAAAAGGAAACTGGTCGAGCGGGCCCGTCAATAGTGTGGTCCCCTTCGTAACAACACCGGAGACCAGCGCATCGTTAAGCCACCGATACAGCGCGGGATTCATTACCTCACCGGGCAGGAAGCGTTTTGCCGACGCGATGTCATTGATACTCCAGTGACTCTCGAGATCTACAACGGGCGCCGTGCCGTCCGTTGGAATGCGCACTTGCAAACTGCTTTGACTATCAAAATCTGCATTGCGCAGACGCACGCTATCGGACAACACAATCGTGCCGTCGCCGCTTCTACGCCAAATGACGGTGCCGATAGCATCGTCGAAAACCAGCGTTTCCGACACGTATTGCGGTATGTTGACTCTCAGATTACTCGCGTCGAACTCAAGTCTGCCGCCAGACCGATTGGCGCGCAGGCTACCGGTAAAACCGCGTATGCCCGGGAATTTTCCGCTGGCCGCCATACCGGCATCCGCCAATTGGGCTGACACGTCAAAACGAAACTCCTGCGACCCCGGACCTGAAATGTCAGCCCTCAATTCACGCAGCTCTCCGGTTGGACTGAATCGATCGTAAAGCGCATGCGCCTCCTTTGGAAACCAGGGCAACAGATAGCGGAGATCGTCAAATCGGACATAGGACGCGTTGGCGACGACAGCCTCAATGGTGTTTTCGACCTCGCCCGGCCTCACCTGTATCTGAATACTCGACGCCGGCCATTCATTGTCCACGGTCCGCATGCGAAAATTCTCCGCGGCGAGCAGCCAGCCGCCTGCGGTACGCGAGTACTCAATGCGGCCATTAACATCGAATGGGAAACTCTGTTGGGTACCAACAACCGACAGCGTGTCGATCGCCAGATTCGCGGTCGCCTTCTGCAGACCCGCTTGCGTCAATTCCATCCACAAACTGATGTCAGCGGTGCCGCTGGCAATTGCTGGCATCGCGGCCAGTCCCAGTCGTGACCAGCTGGGCAGATCGAGCGAGCGGCCATCGGCGAACACCTGCCAGATTGTCCGACCTTCTCCGTCGCCGATTCGCTGATTCGCCGAAATATCCAGCCGACTACCAAAGCCATCGGGCAGATCCAGCGATGCTTCAATGCGCAATTCGTCTTCATCACGTGAAATCTCGACCAAGCCGAGACGAAACGACTGTACCGCGTCTCGTTCGTGCTGGTAGCGGATCGTGATGTCCTGGCCGATAAATTCAACGTCACCGGTGTTCTCTGTCCGTACCGGGACCAATGCGGCAAGATCCTCTATTGTCATGTCCTGAATCAACAGGCCGCCATCCAGGGAATGTTGCAGATCGAGCGTCGTGCCCTGCACAACGATTCGATCCACCACGAGCTTGCGATCCAGCAGCAACCGCATCAAGCCGACACCGACGCTGATTTCGCTCGCCGCGATTGTGGCCTCGTCCGAACCCGCTACGACTAACGCGGCATCGTAAAAATTAAGTTCGGGTCCGCTCAGTCGCCAGCGCGCGTTCATCGCCGAAAATTCCACCTGCATACCGATGGCCTGATCCGCCCAGCGCTTGATGTCTTCCTGATATTCCGGAAGTTTCGGCAAGAAAAGACGGAACAGGCCGACGGCAATCGCCAGCAAAATGACGAATCCAGCCCCGGCATAAGCGAGAAACTTTAGAATGCGTCGAAATATCTTCTTCATGTCGAAAAAACGGGCTCCATCGGCGCGCGCTCTATACCAGCACCACGTCGAACTGATCCTGCAGATACAAAGACTCCGGCTGCAAGCGAATGGTCTTCCCTATCTGCTCTTCAATTTCCGCCAGTCCCCTGGCTTCGTCGTCCAGCAGCAAATCGATGACATCCTGATGCGCCAGTATCAGCGCCTCGTCAAAGGTAAATTGTCGATGCTGCCGCAGAATTTCCCGAAATATCTCGAAACAAACCGATGCCGCCGTCATCACAAACCCCTGGCCGACACAATTTGGACATTCTTCGCACAAAATCTGCTGCAAACTTCTGCGCGTTCGCTTGCGCGTCATTTCCACCAGGCCCAGCGGTGAGACGGGCATAATCTGGTGACGCGCATGATCACTCGCCATGGAAGCTTCGAAAACTTCCATGACACGCTGACGATGCCCTGCCTCCTCCATGTCGATAAAATCGATGATGATAATGCCTCCCAGATTCCTCAGTCTGAGTTGCCGCGCGATGGCGACAGCCGCTTCAAGATTCGTCCGAAAAATCGTCTCCTCAAGATTTCGATGACCAACGTATCCGCCCGTATTCACGTCCACCGTGGTCATGGCCTCAGTTTGATCGAATATCAGGTAACCACCCGATTTAAGCGGGAAACTTCGATCCAGCGCCTTGCGAATTTCGTCTTCGGTGCCGTGTAAATCGAAAATCGGACGACGCCGCGTATACAGTTCAATCATCGGCTCGATTTCAGGCAAGAAACTTGCCGCGAATGCCTTCATCTTGTGAAAATCGGCGCTTGAGTCCACCAATATTCTTTCCACGTCACTGGTTACCAGATCCCGCAGCAAGCGAACCGGCAGCGGAAGGTCTTCGTGGATGAGCGATTTTACTTTGCCCTTCCTGCACTCAACCTGAACGACCGACCATAATTTGCGCAGAAACTTAAGGTCGGCTCTCAGTGCCTCGCGACTGGCGCCATCGGCGGCCGTTCTGACGATGACCCCTCCTTCAGCCTCGTCATCATCGAGCAGGTCCGTGGCAAGTTCTCGCAAGCGCTCGCGCTCGGCTTCGTCGTCGATACGGGAAGATACGCCCACGCCGCTGCCGTTCGGTAATAACACCAGAAAACGTGATGGCAGCGTAATGAAGGTCGTGAGTCTCGCGCCCTTCGTACCCAGGGGGTCTTTCAGAACCTGGACGATTACTTCTTCACCCTCGCGGATGAGATCGCGAATCTCCGGCAACGGTTGTGACTCAGCCACGCGATTTTCGGTACCGCCGTTGTTTCGTTGGGTAATACCTGAGACGTGCAAGAAAGCGGTACGGCTCAGACCGACGTCCACGAACGCGGCCTGCATGCCGGGCAAAACCCGCGATACCTTCCCTTTGTAAATATTGCTGACCAGGCCGCGACGTGCAGCGCGTTCCACGTAGACCTCCTGCAGCACGCCGTTCTCCAATAACGCGGCCCGCACTTCCCGCGGCGTGATATTCACGAGAATTTCTTCTTTCGATGAATCTTCTGTCACTGCATTTACGTTCCAGTTGGCGCCAACACGTGGACACCCGCCTCACGGAGCATCCTGGCCGTCTCAAATACCGGCAATCCGACGACCCCCGAATAGCTTCCGGCCAGAGACTCAACGAATAAGCCGCCCTTGCCCTGAATAGCGTAAGCCCCTGCTTTGTCGCGAGGTTCCCCACTTTGCCAGTATTGGGCGGCTTCGTCCGGATTGATTTCCCGAAATCGGACGGCCGATTCGGACACAGCCGTGCGGATGTCGTCCTGACAGAGCACAGCGACGGCGGTCACCACGGTGTGTTGCCGACCGGATAGCTCGGCCAGCATGTTCAGCGCATCCTGCCGTGAAACCGGTTTGCCGAAAACCGCGCCGCCGAGCGTAACGACGGTATCCGCCGCCAGGATAACGGCACCACGCCTGATATCGGGCCCGGCCGCTACGGCTTTGTCGATTGCCAATCGCAATGCCATGACCTCGGCCGCCTCGCCATCCAGCCGTTTCTCGTCAACATCAACGCCAGCAAAGGTAAAACGCAGACCCAGGGATTCCAGAATCTCCCGCCGCCGCGGTGAAGCGGATGCCAGGTGCAGTGTTTTTTTGTCAGGCATTGCTCGGCGATTCCATGCTTCAGACACGATGGTAGGGATGCCCGGTACTCACCGTCCACGCCCGATATAGTTGTTCCACGAAAAGAACCCGTGCCAGCCCGTGAGGCATCGTCAGCCGGGACAGCGACCAGCACAGATCGGCGCGCTGCAAACAGGCTTTCGCCAGCCCGTCCGGACCACCAATCAGGAACGTCAGATCGCGTGCATCGGTCTGCCAGTCATTCAGTTTTCGCCCAAGCTCTACGCTTGAAAACTGCGTGCCTCGTTCGTCGAGGGCAACCACAAAGTCTGCCTCCCTGATCTCAGCCAGGATCTTGCGACCCTCCGCTTCGATGGCGGAGGCCGCGTCCTGATGTTTGCTGCGACGGCCGCCCGTCAAAGCCTGCAATCGGAACTTCCATTGACGCGGCAGCCGCTGCGCGTATTCGTCAAATGCCTCGACGACCCAGCCCGGCTGGCGATCGCCGATTGCAATGAGTCGAATATGCACGAATTACGTGTCGGTCGCGGCGGCCTTGCGACCGGGGCGAAACGACCACAGTTTCTCCAGGTTGTAGAACTCACGCACCCGCGGCAACATCACGTGCACCAGCGCGTCCTGCAGATCCAGCAGCACCCATTCGCTGCCTTCCTCGCCCTCGATACCGAGCGGCTTGTGTCCCGCCTCACGCGTCCTTTCCGCAACCGCGTTGGCCAGTGCGCGCACGTGTCGGCTTGAGGTGCCGCTCGCCACCACCATATAGTCCGTCATTGTTGTCAGGTCACGCACATCCAGTTTGACGATATCGCTTGCTTTGCCATCCTCCAGCGTCTCGACGATCAGGTCGCACAATTTTTTGCTATTCATTCATTCTTCCGTATTGATTCGTTTCGCATTCATTTAAACGGGCTCAGCGGAGCTCGAAACCGCCGGGTAGCAGCCGCTATCCTCAATAATCCTGCACACGGCGTCCGGCATCAGAAACCGTGGATCGCGACCCGCAGCCACCAGCTCACGAATTTCAGTTGACGATATCTCAAGCTGAGTCACATCATGCACGAATATATGTCCCGATCGGTTCCCGTGCAGATCATCGATCCGGTGCGTGCCACAATCCGCCAGCATATCACCCAACGGGCCCAGATCCGGCGCTCGCCAACCCGGGCGATGCGCGACCACGATATGCGCCAACTGCAGTATCTCCCGCCATTTATGCCATTTCGGCAGACCGAGAAACGCATCCATGCCGATCATCAAAGCGATCGATCGCGCTGGAAATTCGCGCCGCAACGCGGACAGGGAGTCTACGGAATAGGACGGTCCCTCACGCAGAAGTTCCCGGTCGTCGACCGTAAACCCGAGCTGGCCATCGGTGGCGGCACGAACCATGGCGAGGCGCAATTCCGCGTCTGCAAAGGTCGCACCGCGATGCGGCGGATCGCCACAGGGCATGAACGACACTTCGCCGAAGCGCAGCGATTGCAACATCTCGAACGCCGTACGCAAATGCCCGTAGTGAATCGGATCGAAGGTGCCGCCAAAAATACCCAGCGGACTGGTTGCCGGCTCAGTCACGCTTGCCGACTCGCCGACAATTGCCAGACAACGTTGGTCGCCAATTGCCACTTGTCACCCGCCGCCTGCCCTTTTGCTACTGCGTCGGCCCGCTGACCCGCCTGGATCAAGCGATAAAAGTCACTGGCTCGATGCCGGCTGATGCAGGCTCTGAATAAATTCTCACGGCTTTGCCAAACCCGCGCTTTTTGTAAAGCGGAACCCAGGCTTTCGCCGGCCTCGACACCGGCCTGCAACCTGGCCAGGACCCGCAATTCGCGTGTCAGTGCCCAGATAACCACCACAGCGTCGACTCCCTCGGCCCGTACTCCGGCCAGTATCCGCAGGGCGCGCTTCGGATCGCCGCCAAGTGCCGCATCGACCAGTTGGTATACATCGTATCGACTGCTATCGACGACCGCTTTATTAACATCGTCCGCCGTCACGGCACCTTCGCCCAGCAGCAACCGCAATTTCTCGATTTCCTGTTGGGCGGCAAGCAGGTTGCCTTCGACCCGATCGGCGATAATACGTACGGCCTCCCGATCCGGCTGCAACCCCAGCTTTTTCATACGAGCGCTAATCCATGCAGGTAAATCACGCAAACCCACCGGCCAGACCTGCATCAACGCACCTTTTCCCTCGATCGATTTGACCCATTTCGAAGCGACCGTGCGCTTGTCTATTTTTGGTGCACTAATGAGAAACAACAGCTCATCGCCCGCCTGCTCAGCCAATTCGGCAATCGCGGCTCCGCCGTCACGACCAGGCTTGCCGGTAGGTAACCTGAGTTCGACAATGCGTTTCTCTGCGAACAACGACAGGTTTTTTCCTGCACCCGCCAGTTCCTGCCAATTGAAGCCCTGCATCTGCACATGCAGATCGCGACTATCGAAGCCGGCCTGACGCGCCGCGCGACGAATCTCATCGAGCGCCTCCTGGACGAGCAACAACTCATCGCCGGCGACCAGGTAGCACGGCAACAGGTTCCGTTCCAGGTGACGGGATAAATTTTTGGCGGGGATTTTCACGCAGAAGAAACGATTTGCATGTCGGGGGCGGCTAATCGCACGTCAGGACAGTTGCTCCAGACCGATTGATTCTCCCTCCAGCAGGACCGGTATGCCGTCATTGACCGGGTACAGCAACCTGGCGTCGTCCGTCACCAGCGCCTCAACCAGGGTGGCGGACAGTTTGCTGCCGTCCCTGTTCGACAACTCACCCGCGCTGATCGCGGCGTTCACCTTGTTCAACATGTCCGCACGAGCCAATGACAGTCCCTGGTGCGTCACCGGGCAGCACAGAATTGACAATAACTTTTTATCCATGAAGTTTTTCCACCAAACCCTTTAATAACAATGTGTTGCCGATCATTTTGTTATGTTATACTATTCATATCCGATGGACACGCGGCGATACGATGTCGCGTGCCAATCGGCCGATAAACCAACCGAGAGCATAGCGGCAAGTGGCCATGGATAACAGCGCTTCACGAACAACCGAAATACTGGATCGGACCGGTATACTGCTGTCCGCCCTGTGCGTGGTGCACTGTCTTACATTACCGCTATTGATTGCCGTGGCACCGTTTTTGGGTCAGTTTGCGGAGGGACATCTGCATGCGCAGATGCTGGTCATCGTCCTGCCATTGAGTACGGGCGCGCTCGCACTCGGTTTCCGCCGCCATCGAAATAGCCAGATTATGGTCTTTGGGCTTGTCGGCATGCTGCTACTGACGCTCGGCGGAACGGTGATGCACGAGCAGTTTGGCATTGTTGCCGATCGGATCTTTACGATGTCGGGCGCAACTGTTCTGGCCGTCAGCCACTGGTATAACAGCCGCGCCGGACGCCGCTGTGAATCCTGTCCCGGTGTGAATTAGCCGGGTCTGGATTTACTGCAGAACCTTCACCAGTTCATCGTGCTGTAAACGCCGCGCAACCTGCAGGGCCCTGTCCCGGTCTGCCGGCAAGGGTTTGAAGCGCTCGTTCTCCAGACGACAACGCGCAATCAGTTTAAGAACATCCGTGTCCGCATCGACATCCAGCAAAAACGTGAGATACCGCTGCGCGAAAAAAAGCGCCTCATCTTTCTTTTCCCAACCGAGCATTTCATTGAAGAACCAGTGGTAGTCGCGAACAGGATCGGCGGAAGCATCGATATACGTCTGCAGATGTGCAAAGCCACCGACGCGATCGTTTCTGCTAATGAAACCGTACGCATGACCAAGCGTCCTGGCCCGTTCCGCGTCGGTACGGTCTTCGACTTCGTCGGGCGTCAGCTCCGCGGCGTCGGGAATCGATACCATTGCAATGGCGTTGCTTCGTCCGACCACGGCCCCGGTAAAGGTAAAAAGCAGGAACAGCGCATAGAATCCGACCATTTCCAGCGCGAACTCGGGTAAACCGACGCCCCGCAGGAATGCAGGCAGCGCAAAAATGAACAGCCCCATGACCACAAGAATCAGCGCGTAGTCCAGACCGCACACGCGTATCAAGCGTATCCAGGCGACCGGGCTCAGTCCTTGTACCGGCGAACGCGTGATGGCCAGAACCGCCGATGATGCTGGAAAAATCAGCAGAACTCCGCCACCGAACAGCAGCGCCACGGTGGGCGAAAAATGCTTGGCTAGGAGAACCTGCGCCGAGATGACGGCCACGATCAGGATCAATGGAATCAGGCTCCAGAGATTCTCGGCCAGGCCGAACAAGGCGGCGTCCAGTGCTGGCGCTTCACGACGGGCCGCACGTGCCTCCAGCAAGTACAACAGGTAGCGGAACATTGGCGGCAGAATGACGAACCAGAGAAACAGACCGAACAATCCGCCGCTCCCGGCCAGGCTACCCAGCAGAAAGAACATGATCATCGCGAGGAGCGACGCCATTTCGGTAAGCGGATAGGCAATCTCGCGCAGAATTTCAGCGGGCTTCATCATGATCGTTTTGCGCGACCTCCTCCTCGGGCACCGGATCGTAGCCAGAACCGCCCCACGGGTGGCAACGGCCGATCCTCTTTAGCGCCAGCATGCCGCCTTTGAACGCACCGTAGCGCCGCAACGCCTCCGCCGCGTAGGCCGAGCAGGTCGGTTGGTAGCGGCAGTTTGCGCCAAATAGCGGCGAAATGGCATTGCGATACAACCACACCACGCCCAACAGCGGCCACGCAAGCATTGTGGCGATGGGGTGAACCTTCACTTGACCGGCAAAGCGTCAGACGCGTATCGCTCAATGGCTTGCAGCATCGCAGCCAGGCCGTTGCTGCGCGTCGGGCTCAGGTGTTGCTCAAGCTGTAGCGCGCTGACGAAATTTGCCGGCGTCGCAACAATGTCCGCCGGTTTCTTACCACTGTAGATGCGCAGCAATATGGCGATCAGACCCGAAACAATGGCCGCATCGCTGATTGCACGAAAATTCAAACGCTCACCGTCGTATTCGGCAACCATCCATACCTGCGACTGGCAACCGCGGATCTTGTTCACTTCGCTGCGTTCCGACGCGGACAAATCCGGCAGACGCCGGCCCAGATCAATCAGGTACTGATAACGGTCCATCCAGTTGTCGAAGAAGGAGAATTCCTCAATCACTTCCTGCTGCGCTTTCTCAACTTCGTTCATGGGTCAATGAGCACGGCGCTACACGCTACGCCGCCAGCGGCTTCCATCGGCGCCATCCTCAATGGTGATGCCAGCGGCGGAAAGCTGATCGCGTATGGCATCGGCGCGTGCAAAATCCCGGTTCACACGTGCCTCTTCGCGGGCTTTCAACAAGTCGTCGATCGCCTGCGTGGACAGTTCCCCTTCAGTCGCATGGGCGAACCATGCTTCCGCATCGTCCTGCAGCAGACCCATCAGATCTCCGCCCGCCAGAAGCGTGGCCGCTAACGACTTTCGTTCGGCGTCGTCGCGAGTCTTGTTGAGTTTTCTTGCCAGCGCAAACATCTCGGCAAGCGCCTTCGGCGTGTTGAGATCGTCTTCAAGCGCAGCAATAAGCGCGGCGTGCGGTTCCGCCTCCCGCCTCAATCGAGTATCGATATCGATCCCGCGCACAGCCCCGTAAAGTCGGTCCAGCATACGTCGTGCCGACTCAAGCGTGCCGTCGGACCAGTCCAGCGGCTGCCGATAGTGAGCGCTAAGCAATGCCAGACGAATCACTTCGCCGGGGATCGTTTTGACCATATCGTGCACCAGCAATACGTTGCCGAGCGACTTGGACATTTTCGTACTATCGATACCGAGAAACCCGTTGTGCAGCCAGTAGTGGGCAAAAGGCTCGCCACCGTGAGCACAGGCACTCTGCGCGACCTCGTTCTCATGGTGCGGGAACACAAGGTCCTGCCCGCCGGCATGAATATCAATGGTCGGCCCCAGATGTTTTTCGGCCATTGCAGAACACTCGATGTGCCAACCGGGACGCCCTCTACCCCACGGGGAATCCCAGCCCGGCAGCTCTGGCGTTGACGGTTTCCAGAGAACGAAGTCGCCCGGAGCCCGCTTGTAAGGCGCAACTTCGACGCGGGCACCCGCGAGCATTTCCCGCAGATCCCGTCGTGACAGTTTGCCGTAATCATCGAATGACGCCACGTCGAAAAGCACGTGGCCCTCGGCCTCGTAAGCAAACCCGTTGTCAATCAACGTGCTGATCATCGTCACCATCTCGGCGATATGCTCGGTTGCCCGCGGTTCGATGTCCGGTGGCTGAACGCCCAGTGCACCCATATCGTCGACGTACGCCCGAATATACTGCTCCGTAATATCACCGATCGGCTTACCCGTCTCGGCAGCAGCCGCATTGATCTTGTCATCAACGTCGGTAAAGTTCCGCGCGAACGTGAGCGCGTAGCTGCGCCGCAAAAGGCGTGCCAGCAAGTCGAACACCACGGCCGGCCGGGCATTGCCAATATGAGCATAGTTGTAGACCGTCGGACCACACAGATACATCGTGACCTTGCCCGGAACGAGCGGCTCGAACAGGACCTTTCGGCCCCTCATTGTGTCGTGTAGATATAGCGCCATGGGATAATCTTTGCCTTTGCGGGAGACGTATCTTAATCAATCGACAATGACGGCGACAACCGCCAATATCGGCCGGTGACGGCTACTGTGTGCGAACGTCACCTCAGAACCGGCCTTTTGACTTCGGCTGTCGTCCTTCCCGCCGTTTTGCTACCGCGGGTCGGGGTCCGCGAAAGGCGATGGCCCGCGCCTGAAACGTGTACTCAATCGCACCGATAAGCCACAGGTAATACCCCATCAACTCAATCATTTCCTCGACCGCCAGCTTGACGATTCGCTGGTAGTTATCACCCATGATAGCAACCCAGAATGGCGCATGGCCGACAGCCAGTGCAAAACCGAAATGAATGGTGGCACCGGCAAAAATCAGCGTAAGGCCGGGTGATGGCCAAAGCCTCAGCCAGGCGATGCGAAAGCGACGCCGATGCCGGTAGGTGTAGGTGATGACCAATGCAGCAACGACACCCACCAGTACCTGCCAGAAATTGTCGGCAACCAGTCGATCGAAAAAATAGTCGAGCTCGCGAATAATTGCAATGAGTGCAAAACCACCGAAGGCGAAGGCGATGGGTCGTTGCGTCGGGCAATCCCTGGCAACCCAGGCAAATAACAATCCACAAATAGCGAGCATGAAAGGCTGAATAATTTCAACCGGGGAATACTCGCTGGTGCCGAAGGTGTCTCCGGCACCCTCGTTAACATGAAATAGCAGACTGCCGGGTGACGATATCTCCATCCACGTCAGCAGCCAGGTGAACCCCGCAATACCGATCATGTAGAAAGCGTAACGCAGCAGAGCCATAGATCATTCCTGACGATAGCGAACCACTATAGCTCGATTTTTTGCGTGTGCGCGGAAATTGCGGGCGGTTATTGCCTGAGACGCCAGACGGGCTGCCCGGCATCGGTCAGGAGCCCGCATTGTTGCAACCATTCGCTCGCATCGCCGGCGTCTGTTTCAAACCAGCGGCGTGTATTGCCAAGCCTGAAACTGTAACCCCAGGTATCCATATCCTGAATCAACCGATCACGGCCGACGCCGCCGATAAAATCGGCCAGAATAATTTGCAGATAGCACACGGCCGCTTCTTCAAGATCAGTGCCACCTGCATCGCCATTGAGCGACCTACGACGCTCTGCGGTCATACAGATAATGTGTGCGCACTCGTGCAGCATGGAGTGAATCGGCGTGTCCGCGCGAACGTAGACACGGTTCCTGACAATACCCGCCTCCGGCGAACCCCAAAAGCTCGCTGTTATTTCAGCCGTGTCCGGCTCCACCGTCAGCTCAATACCGTAACGGCCCAGCAGACTCTCTATATCTTCGAGCTTTCGGTCGGCGACGCACAGCACAGCGAGCGCTTCAATGACGGCTATCGATCTGCGGAAGACAGTTGAATCAGGACGACCCTGACCAAGTCATCTACGATCGCCTCGCGTAACAATTCTTCTTCGCGTGCTTTACCCAATACGGTGTTGACGTCGTACGTGTAGTCGCGAGTCAGTATCTGTTCGCGGGACTCCAGTAGCGTCTTCTCCATGCTTTGAAGGCTGTAGCGCACGTGATAGTAAACCTCGTATTCGCGCGGAATATTCCGTGCCGACACGGACAAGACGCGCTGCCCGGTACTGTCATCCAGTATATTGAATACCGCGGTCGCATCGACGGGATTATCGACGAGATTCACGCCGTTGCTTCGAAGCCTCTCTCGCAGCGTTCGATAGAACAGGCTATACCGCGAATCGGTAGCGATGTAGGTACGCTCCATCTCAGAGGGTAGCACCGTTGCCGTTCGCATCTGGAAACCGCAACCCGCCAGTAACAGCGTCAGCGCGAATACAAGTATTGATCTAGACAACGACATTCACCAATCGTCCGGGCACAAGAATAGTTTTACGTATCGCTTTGTCGGCTATAAATCGCTGTACATTCTCGTCAGCAAGCGCCAGTTTCTTGACGTCTTCCGCCTCGGTATCAGCCGCAACCGAAATTCGTGCCCGTAGTTTACCGTTTACCTGTACAACGATTTCGATCATATCCTGCGCCAGCGCAGAATCGTCGGTCGCAGGCCATGCAGAGTCAAGCAGCGAACTGTCATGCCCCAGCTGTTGCCAGAGTTCGTGGCAGATATGCGGTACGATCGGCGACAGCAACAGGACGATCGACTCCAGCGCTTCCTGCACCACAGCACGGCCCGCCGCTGAATCGTCCTCAAAACGCGTCACCGTGTTCAACAACTCCATCGTCGCAGCGACCGCCGTATTAAACTTGTACCGACGCCCAATATCGTCGCTTACCTTTGCAATTGTCTGGTGAGTCTTACGTCGCAAACCCAGTTGCCCATCGGTGCTTGCGGCAACGTTATCGACCGCCCCGGCAGCACAGTGCCTGTCGGTGGCATGCCAAAGGCGTTTGAGGAATCGATACGCACCTTGAACACCGTCGTCGGACCATTCCAGTGACTGTTCCGGTGGTGCCGCGGCCATCATGAACAGACGCACCGTATCGGCCCCGTATTTGCCGATGAGATCCTGCGGATCGACGGTGTTGCCTTTCGCTTTGGACATCTTGGCACCGTCTTTGAGTACCATGCCCTGCGTCAACAGGTTGGTAAAGGGCTCATCGGCAGACGACAGTCCTTCATCACGCAACAATTTTTGAAAAAAGCGCGAATACAACAGGTGCAAAATCGCATGCTCGATTCCGCCGGTATACTGATCGACCGGCATCCAGTAGGCCTCACGCTCATCGAGCATCGCTTCGTTATTGTCCGGACAAGCGTATCGCGAGAAATACCATGACGATTCAACAAAGGTATCGAAGGTATCCGTTTCACGCCGTGCCGGCTTGCCGCATTTCGGACAGGTCGTTTCATAGAATTCGGGCATCCGTTTCAGCGGCGACCCCTCGCCGGTGACCTCGACGTTTTCCGGCAATAAAACTGGCAACTGATCTTCCGGCACTGCCACCGCATCGCAGTCATCGCAGTAGATAATCGGGATGGGTGTGCCCCAGTAGCGCTGCCGCGAAACGCCCCAGTCACGAAGACGGTAATTCACAGTACGCTGACCGCTGCCATCCGCTTCAAAACGTTTCGCGATCGCATCAAAAGCCTGATCGAAATCGAAACCGTCCAGATCCCCTGAATTCACCAGCACACCGCGTTCGAGATAGGCCGCTTCGTTGATGTCAATCTTACTGCCATCCGCCGGTTCGATGACCTGTGTAATCGGTAGCCCGTGTTTCCGGGCAAATTCCCAGTCACGCTGGTCGTGCCCCGGAACGGCCATCACGGCACCAGTGCCGTAGCTCATGAGTACGAAGTTGGCGACCCATAAAGGCACGGGCTCACCGCTGATCGGATGAACGGCCGAGATGCCAAGCGGCATACCCTTTTTCTCCATCGTTTCCATCATCGCTTCGGCAGCATGCGATGTCTTGCATTCCTCGATGAAAGCAGCGATGTCCGGATTCGTCACTGCTGCCTTCGTTGCCAGCCGATGTTCGGCGGCTACCGCCATGTAAGTGACGCCCATCAGCGTGTCCGGCCTTGTCGTAAATACTCTTAGTGGCTCTTCCGCATCTTCAACGTCGAACGACAATTCAATACCTTCTGAACGCCCGATCCAGTTTCGCTGCATCGTCTTGACCGAGTCCGGCCATCCATCGAGACCGTCGAGATTCTCGAGCAGTTCGTCGGCGTAGGCCGTAATCTTCATGAACCATTGCGGTATCTCGCGACGTTCAACCAGAGCATCGGATCGCCAGCCACGTCCGTCAATGACCTGCTCGTTGGCCAATACGGTTTGATCGACGGGGTCCCAGTTGACGACGGAATTCTTGCGGTAGACGAGACCCTTTTTGAACAAGCGGGTGAACAACCATTGTTCCCAGCGATAGTATTCGGGCCGACAGGTGGTCACCTCACGGCGCCAGTCGTAGGCATAACCCAGGCGCTTTAACTGCACCCGCATGTAGTCAATATTCTTGTACGTCCATTCCGCAGGCGGCACGCCGTGCTTGATAGCGGCATTCTCGGCTGGCATGCCGAACGCATCCCAGCCCATCGGCTGCAGCACGTGCTTGCCCTGCATGCGCTGATAGCGCGCAATGACATCGTTGATCGTGAAGACGCGTACGTGTCCCATATGCAGCTGACCGCTTGGATACGGGAACATGGTCAGGCAGTAGAATTTTTCCTTTCCCGGATCTTCATCAACTTCGAAGCACCGCTCCTGCTCCCAGTAATCACGGGCTCGCTGCTCAACTTTCTCCGGTTCGTATTTCGTTGTCATGCGGGTACTTTGGCTTTATCCGACTTGCGCGCAGCAAAGTCGGCAAGGATATCCGGTATTGGCCCGGTTTACATCGGTTTTGCGCTCGAACTTGAGCCCCATACCCCGCCATAAGCGGGGGTGCCGCAAAGACCCTGGTATCAGCCTGTGTTTTTTTGGGCTTCCGCCTGATAGTGGGCGATCAGGATATCTGCAACCTCGGGCCGCGCGAATTCAGGCGGCGGTGCGATTCCCTGCTCCAGCATCTCCCGAAACTTCGTACCTGACAGGATCACGTAGTCCTCAGCCGTGTGATTTTCCGCCTCTCGCATCATGACGACACGCTGCAGTTTTTTCGAATAGGCCGTGTGGTCGGCCGCAAATATCTCTATCTCCAGCCCGCCCTGGGGCAGTTCGTCGAAGATAGTCTGCGCGTCAAACGGCCCGTAGAAATCACCGACACCCGCATGATCGCGCCCGACAATCAGGTGCGTCGCTCCCATGTTTTGCCGGAACAGCGCGTGCAATACAGCTTCGCGAGGTCCCGCGTACAACATGTCGAAGCCGTAGCCGCAAACCATGACGGTATTGTCCGGAAAGTACTCATCAACCATCTTGCGAATACAGGCATCCCGTACCGGCGCGGGAATATCGCCGGCCTTGAGCTTGCCCAGCAACATGTGGATTACGATGCCGTCCGCATTCAGGCGCTCCTTCGCGAGGCGACACAACTCCTCATGCGCCCGATGCATCGGATTGCGCGTCTGGAACGCGACCACTGTTTCCCAGCCGCGTTGTGCGATTTCCTCGCGTATCTCCACCGCCGTCTTGAAAGTGTTACCGAAATCCGTAGCGAAGTAACTCAGATTCAGAACTTGCACGGGACCTGAAACGCAATAATTCCCCAAACTTCTGAATACCGCGACACCAGGATGTGCACGATCCAGCGTGCCATAAATCCGCGCTGTCATCGTATCAAATTGCTCTTCACTGACCTCATCAATCGCGGCAACATCCATGATGGCCATGACTGGATTTCCTTCGACATTCGGATCACGCAGCGCTATGCGCGCCGCCCCTTCAATCGAACGAGTATCGGCCGTGAGATTCATCACCGGAACCGGCCAGAAAAGACCGTCGGTAGTCTGCATATTCTCAGCCACAGACAGTGAATCGGCGAGATTCATGAATCCGCTAAGCGGCGTGAAATAACCACCACCCAGCATCACGGCATTCGCCGCCGCGGCAGAATTGAGCAGTAACGAGGGCAGCCCTTCCGCTTCAGCGAGAAGCTCGCGCCGTTTTTCGGTATCGGTTACCAGCAACGGTAACAAAGCATTGGCTCCATGCGGTTTGATCACACTCATTCTCCTAAACGGCGACTTGGGTCACGTCACCGGCCCGCGTCAGGTATTCTGTCTGAATAATGTCGTTGGCTACGAGGTAGTCGACGATTATCTGCACTTCTTCCTGCAAGGTCATCTCGTCAGTGTGCAGATGGATCTCGGGTTTCTGCGGAGCTTCATACGGATCGTCTATGCCGGTGAAGTGCTTGATTTCGCCAGCTCGCGCCTTTTTGTAGAGCCCCTTTGGATCACGTTCTTCAGCGACCTCCAGTGAACAGTCAACAAACACTTCGACAAACTTGAGATCCGCCGCATCGTGCAATTCGCGCACGCAATCGCGATCCTTGATGTAAGGACTGATAAAGCTGGACAACGACAACGTGCCTGCATCACCGAAGAGTTTCGCAATTTCTCCGATTCTGCGGATGTTTTCGCTGCGATCCTCTTCAGAGAAGCCGAGATTCTTGTTGATGCCAAGACGGACATTGTCGCCGTCGAGTCGATAGGACAATTTACCAAGGCTGTGCAGTGCTTTCTCGAGAGCGACCGCAATAGTACTCTTCCCGCTACCGGACAAGCCGGTAAACCAGATCGTTGCGCCAGTCTGGCGCAGTATCTTATATCGGTCCCGTCGCGAAATTTCACCTTCATGCCAAACGACATTTGTTGCTTTTTGATCAACCATGGTTCTCAATCTCCCTGTCAAATTTCAGAATTTCGTGGTTTTTCCTGCTTAACAATTTCTCTCAGCCGCGCCTGTCCTGTCGCGAATTCCTTCTTCGTTCGCAAAACCCGTTGAGTAACAGATCGACGCATTTTTGCGTAACGTCAAAAATATCCAGATCGGGCTCCCGAACGATGATGTCGCCCCAGGCATTGCAGATTCCAATGACGGCCTGTGCGGCGAAATGACAATCAATCGAGTCGCGTAAGTCACCGTTCGCCACGCCTTCCTGAAAAATGCCCTGCAGGCTCTTTCTATATCGACTGCCCAACTCGTGCAGCTTTTGACGTTTCCCTTCCGGCAGGTAAAGGCGCTCGTCATTGTGAACTTTCAACGCTTCGTTGCGTTCGCGATAGCTGCTCAGGTGGGACGTAACAGTCGCCAGCAGCTTTGCTTCGAACGGTTGATTGGTGGCCGCAATCGAGGCCATGCGGTGTACGTAATCTTCGATGCCATACAGACACACTTCGCCCAACGCTTCTTCTTTGGATTTGAAGTAGTAATACAGGCTGCCCTGCTTGATACCAATGCGTTCCGCAATATCCTTGGTGCTGGCGCCGTGGAACC
The DNA here is from genome assembly GCA_013151645.1 of Gammaproteobacteria bacterium. Classification (GTDB taxonomy): domain Bacteria; phylum Pseudomonadota; class Gammaproteobacteria; order Steroidobacterales; family Woeseiaceae; genus JAADHU01. Next base: position 34,745 of record JAADHU010000038.1, read on the forward strand.
CTTTTTCCGCAAATACCGCCGCCGCCGAGCGGATCGCCTGCGCGCGCTGTTGCTGATATTTGTCGGTAGCCGCCTGCGGCATAGTGTCGTACTCGCTCTATGAATGAGGCGAGTAATTCTATCGGTCTATAGAATAATTACAACCTTTATTTTTTATACATATAAATCAATCTATTATATGTTTTTTAATCTATCGAACTATAGATTATGTCGTTTTCGGCGTGTCGCCAAGAGTACGATCAAACACGCGAACAGAATCACGGACCAGTTACCAGTGCGTGCATACGGCGTCAGTCCCGTGCGGGGCTGAACCGTCCACTTCAACGTGGCAAACTCAAATTGTGGTGCCGTGGCAGCAACTTTTCCGTCCGGTGCGATGAAGGCACTCACACCGTTATTGGTCGCCCGAATCACCCAGCGTCCGGATTCGACCGCACGCATGCGCGCGATCTGTAAATGCTGATGAGGCGCGATGGAATCACCGAACCAGGCGTCGTTGCTCACGTTGATCAGAAGCGTCGCGTCGGGCAGTGCATACAACTGTTCAGCGCCGAAAGCATCCTCATAGCAAATCGCGACACCTATCGTAGTACCATCGGCAGCCACCAGGATCGGTTGCTCGGCACCACCGGCTGAAATGTCATTGTTCGGCAAACTCAGCAACCGCATCCATTCGCGCATGAAGTCCGGCACCGGAAAGTACTCACCAAAGGGCACCAGGTGACGCTTGCGGTAAACCTGCTGCGATTCACCATCCAACAGCAAGACGCTGTTATAGATACTTCTTTCCGCCAGATCGTTTTCAAGGATACCCAGAACCAGTGTCCTGCCGCGCGCGCGCGCATCGTCCTGTAGCACGGATAAATAAGGATTCTCCAAATCAATCAGCGACGGCAGTGCGACCTCCGGCCACACCACCAACGTACTGTCCTGCTCGGCGATGAGCGCGTTGTGATAGATCTCCAGCGTCGGAGCAAACTGCTCCCGCAACCATTTTCGTTCTTGCGGCACTCCGCCTTGAATAATGCTCGCCACAATGGGCTCGCCGACGGGATGGGTCCATTGCTGGGCGCGCAAGCCCTCGCCCAGCAACCAGGGAAGCAGGACCAGCGTTAGCGCGAGCGGGTAACGGCGCCGGGTGATCGCCAGAACCATGCCGCCGGCGCTCAGCAGCAACAACCACGAAATGCCGTAGACACCAAGCAACGGTGCCCAGCCGGCAAGGGGTGAATCGACCTGGCTGTAACCAAGGCTCAACCACGGGAAGCCACTCAGGAACCAGCCGCGCGCCCATTCAACCAGGACCCAGACGGCGGGACCAACCACGATCAACCGGATCGAATCGCCGCCGATCAGACGGGACATTAACCAGCCGGTCAGGGCAAAGTACGTGGCCATAATGAGTACCAGACCCAGCATCAAGGGAACGGCGATCCACAGGGGAGCCATGCCAATGACGTGAACGGATACATACAGCCAATAAGTGCCGCTCAGAAACAGTCCGATGCCAAACCAGAATGCGCAACGCGCAGCACTCCGTGGGTCCAGAAAAAGACTGCTTAGCAAGACCGGTACGGCCAGTACCGGAGCCAGCAAATACAGGTCAAAGGGGGCAAACGACAGTGTCAGCAGGGCGCCCAGGGCGAACATTGCCAGCGCAACAACCAGCGGTCGGTCGTCGTACAGGCGTTGCAGATCAGGGATGCTCTTCACCATGTTTAGCCGCGCGCCGCGGCGGAATCGCTATGCTGTGAAACCCGCCGCATTACCCGGCTTGGTTGTCTCGCCGCACCTGCAGGCTGTCAATGCGACGACGGTCGGCCTTGGTGACCAGAAAATCGAATCCTGCAAAATCCAGACGATCGCCCTGCCGCGGCAAACGACCGAGTTCATGCATGACAAGCCCACCCACTGTTTCGTAAGCGTCATCGTCAATTTCGCATTCAAAATAATCGTTAAATTCTTCGATCCGCGTTAGCGCACGAACCCTGAAACTTTGCTGCCCATCCTTGTCGGTTTCGGCCTGAATGCTTTCCGCTTCTTCCTGATCGTGCTCATCGTCAATTTCTCCCACAATTTCTTCGAGGACGTCTTCGATCGTTACCAGTCCGGATACACCGCCGTATTCGTCAACAACGATGGCCATATGATTGTGACTGTCGCGAAACTCTTTAAGTAGCGCTTTCAGGCGTTTTGATTCCGGAATGACCGACAACGTGCGAACGTATTGGTCGATCTTCAAATCTCCGTCCGCAGATCCGATAAAATGATGCAGTAGATCTTTCGCCAGCAGAACGCCCAGCACTTCGTCGCGATCCTCACCGGTCACCGGGAACCGCGAATGGCCGGACTCGACAATGGTATTCAACATTTCACCAAGGCTCTGGTCGCGTTCGATGACCACCATTTGCGAGCGCGGAACCATCACCTCGCGGACCTGGGTTTCGGCGACCTCAAGTACGCCCGCCAGCATATCCTGTTCCTCGGGGTCGAAGACATCTTCGGACTGCTGCAGAATTTCCTGAATTTCTTCGCGGCTCCAGGGTTCACCTTTTATTGCACGCATGACGCGTGAAAAAATTCCGGTGGATCCTGTGCCGTTGGTACTTGGAGGTTTGTCGTTCATTGGCCTGTCTGAATTAGGAGTCGCATAGCCGCCCACGCTGCGTCACGACGATGCAATATTGATAGTGTATCAGGTCGATCAATTGTCTTCGTAGGGATTTTTCACACCCAGATCCTGCAATATACGTATTTCGAGCACTTCCATAGTGTCTGCCTGATCCTCGGACTCATGGTCGTAACCCAAGAGGTGCAGCATGCCGTGCACCAGCATATGCATCCAATGCGCAGCGAGATCTTTGCCCTGTTCAGCGGCTTCACGCACTACCACCGGCGCACAAATAACCAGGTCGCCCAGCGGAACTGGCGTGCTCTCGGGCCAGGCGCCAATGTCGGGCAAATCGACCGAAAACGCCAGCACATTGGTGGACCGGTCTTTACCCCTGTAGCCTAGATTCAGAGCCCGACTTTCCGCCTCGTCGACAACCCGAATGCTGATCCCCGAAGCACCTGCTGGCGCTGACCCATCTATGCGAAGCACGGCCGATAAACAGGCTTCGATCTCGTTTTTCCCCGGCACCTCCGTCGCTTCACAAGCGATTTGCAGATCCGCCGATATGCGCGTGTTCATGCAGGCGTATTGCCGTTGCCTTCGGCCTCGTAGGCTTCCACTACGCGCTGCACAAGCTCGTGTCGAACAACATCGTTCGGCGTAAAATTAGTAAACCCAATGCCGTCAACCGTGGCCAGTATGCTGGCGGCATGCTTCAATCCCGATTCCTGTCCGCTGGGCAAATCGATCTGGGTGATATCTCCGGTAACTACTGCTCGCGAGCCGAAACCGATTCGTGTCAGAAACATTTTCATCTGCGCGACGCTCGTGTTCTGTGCTTCATCGAGTATGACGAACGACTCATTCAGTGAGCGACCTCGCATGAACGCGAGCGGTGCGACCTCGATAACATTGCGCTCGATTAATTTGCCGACGGTTTCGGGCCCGAGCATGGCGAACAGAGCGTCATACATCGGCCGGAGATAGGGGTCGACTTTTTGCGACAGATCGCCAGGAAGAAAGCCAAGACGCTCCCCCGCCTCTACAGCCGGTCGAACGAGAATCAGTCGTCGCACCTCGTCACTCTCGAGCGCATCGATCGCACTCGCGACCGCAAGATAGGTCTTGCCGGTTCCGGCAGGACCGATACCGAAAGCGAGAACGTTGTTGCGAATATTCGTCAGGTAGGCACGTTGATTGGAACCACGCGCACGCACCAGCTTGTGTCGTGTCTGAATTTCAAACGAACTGTGTTCTCCCGACTCGCTTTCCGTTTCGGCTTCGTCAATTTCGTCTTTCTGCATAACGGATTCCTGCAAGCACATGTGTACACGCTCGAGATCAACTCGCTCGTCTTTCGTCAGCCTGAACAACAAGCGCAACACTTCACTGCCAATTCTGGCAGCGCCCGGTTTGCCGGTCACTCGGAAGCAATTGCCTCTGCTGGAAATATCGACCTTGAGACGGCGTTCGATCTGCCGCAGGTGCTCATCAAACTGTCCGCACAAATTGGCGAGACGGTTGTTGTCGGCAGGTTCCAGGACGACATCCTGGGATATGTTTAGGGCGTTCAAAGGGCGTGCTTTATTCCTCGACGGTCATATTTTCGCGGTGCATAAGTCCATTGAAATCCTGCCGCACGAAAAAGTCAATTCTGACTGGTGTTGCTCAGGCGACGGCCTGGGTATCGACAAGACGTCCCCGCAGTGAATTCGGCAACGCTTCGGTAATTACCACATCGATGAATCGGCCAATACAGGAAGGATCGGCATCGAAATTGACCCAACGCATATTCTCGGTACGACCGGCAACCTGTTGTGAGCTCTTTTTCGACAAACGTTCGACCAGCACTGTTTGTGTCGTCCCGACCATCGCCTCACTGATGGCCATTGCCTGCTGTCCGATACGAGTCTGCAACGCGCTGAGTCGCTTTTTCTTCACTTCCATCGCCGTATCATCGGTGAAACCCGCTGCCGGTGTACCGGGGCGCGCGCTGTAGACAAAACTGAAAGACTGATCAAAGCCGATGTCGGCAATCAGCTTCATGGTCAGCTCGAAATCCTGCTCTGTCTCGCCCGGAAAACCAACGATAAAATCCGACGAAACCGAAATATCGGGTCGGGCGTGCCGCAACTTACGAATTTTCTGCTTGTACTCAATGGCGGTGTGGCCACGTTTCATACGACCCAGAATGCGGTCGGAACCGTTTTGCACCGGCAAGTGCAGGTAGCCCGCCAGCTCCGGCACTTCCGCGTACGCCTGAATCAGGCTGTCCGTAAACTCGACCGGATGCGATGTCGTAAAACGTATTCGACCGATCCCTTCGACAGCCGCAACGTAGTAGATCAGTGTCGCGAGATCGGCGATTTGCCCATCGTGCATCGGTCCCTGGTATGCATTGACATTCTGCCCCAGCAAATTGACTTCACGCACGCCCTGCTCCGCAAGACTGACAACCTCGGCGATCACATCGTCGAAAGGCCGGCTGATTTCCTCTCCTCGCGTGTACGGCACGACACAAAACGTACAGTATTTGCTACAGCCTTCCATTACTGACACAAACGCGGTGGGCCCGTCCGCACGCGGTTCAGGCAGACGGTCGAATTTCTCGATCTCGGGAAATGAGACATCAACGACGGAGCGACCTGTTTCGCGAACTTCGTCGACCATCTCCGGTAAACGGTGCAAGGTCTGCGGCCCAAACACGATGTCGACGAACGGCGCGCGCTTACTGATACCCTCGCCTTCCTGGCTCGCAACACAACCACCCACGCCTATCAATAAACCGGGTTTTTTCTGCTTCCACGGACGCCAACGCCCCAATTCAGAAAACACCTTTTCCTGTGCCTTCTCACGAATCGAACAGGTGTTGACCAACAACAAATCCGCGTCTTCCGGAACCGTCGTTAACTCATAACCATGCGATACACGCAGGACATCCGCCATCTTGTCCGAGTCATACTCGTTCATCTGGCAACCCATGGTTTTTATGTAGAGTTTCTTTGTTTGCATTTGACAATCGACAATCAGGAAATCAATTCGCGGCTGGCAACCGCGCCCCGTGAATTATGTCGCGACCCGGGCGGCGACCACATTACCCGGATTCCGGATACCACAATCGAGGACTCGTGAGGCGAGGATCGTCTCTGCGACCGTGCCCCGCAGGGAAGCGGGGCCCGAGCCTGCATGGACGTACTCGCGGCGGGTCTCAGAGACGATCCTCGCCTCACGAGTCCGCAGCACCACAATACGCCTAGAACGGAATATCGTCCTCAAACTCATCCGCCGAAGCAGCAGCCGGTGGCGGCGCACTCGACCCGCGTGACTCGTTCATCGCCGGCGCTCCAGCCCCGGAACGCCCACCGAGCATCTGCATTTCATCCGCGACGATTTCGGTGGTCCAGCGATCCTTGCCTTCTTTATCCTGCCATTTGCGCGTACGCAGCTTGCCTTCGATATAGACCTGCGATCCCTTTCGAAGGTACTCGGCGGCGATTTCGGCGAGACGCCCGAACATGGCGATCTTGTGCCACTCCGTGCGCTCTTTTTGCTCGCCGGATTGCTTGTCCTTCCACGACTCGCTGGTCGCGATACTCAGATTGGTGACCGCCGAACCACTCGGCATATACCGCGTGTCGGGGTCTGCCCCCAGATTGCCGACGATAATAACTTTGTTTACTCCACGGCTCATAACCGGTCCTCTCAATGCTGTTTTTAGACCCGGAATTTCGGGTGCGTGCTCTTGCGCGGTTGCCTATTGTAGAGCGTGACGAGTCAAAAGCCAGTCAGATTTCACGGGATTCTGCCCTGATTTCGGCCTTCCGACCCATTTGGTGCAACAATAGCCAGCATCCGGTGAGTGCCGCGCAGGCAAAGAAGACGTATCGCGGCTGTCCGGCAGAGAGTAGCCAACCCCCAATGAGACCACCGGCAAAGGCACCGAGAAACTGGAAACTTGAGAAGACACCCAGCGAAGCCCCGCGCGCCTCACCATGAGCAAGAATCGACAATCGTGCCGGCAACCCGGCTTCGAGGAAATTAAAGCCGGCAAAGAAGACTGACAACGCCAGAAATACCAGAATCCAGGTCACGCCAAAGAATGCCAGCATAAGCAACCCCGCCAGCAGCAACGCGACGGCAACCGCGATGGTGCCACGTTTTCCTTTGCGATCATCGGCAATTATCAGCGGTACGGTTCCCAGCAGCGACAAGAGCAGTGCACCCACGTAGATTTTCCACTGTTCCGTTAGCAACAGACCGAGACGGTCCCTCAATATGAAGGGCAATGCGACGAACATGGCCGTCAATAGCGTGTGCAGTAGAAAAATATACAAATCGAGCCGCAGGAGATTCGGCTTGAAGGCCGCGCTGATTCCCAGATTTGAAGGCGACTTGTTGCGCCTGGGACTGCTCGGCAGGAGGAGCGTCAGCATAGCCGCGATAATCGCTCCCGCAGCGGCGACCATGAAAAGTGTACTCACGCCGCTGGCGGCCGCGATGACCGGACCGAATATCAGCGCGAGCAGGAACGAGCCACCGATAGCCACACCGAATACGGCCATCGATCGGGTACGGACTTCTTCACGCGTCGCATCGGCGAGGAGAGCAGACAGCGTTGCCGAAATCGCGCCCGCGCCCTGTAGCAACCGACCCGCAATAACGCCACCGATCGTGACACTGCTGGCCGCGAGCAGGCTACCAGCGGCGAAAACCATGAGACCGCCGACGATGACCGGTAGTCGACCGATGCGATCCGACAATGCACCCAGGGGAATTTGCAACGTGGCCTGGGTCAGTCCGTAAGCACCGACTGCGAACCCGATCAGGATCGGCGTGGCGCCTTCAAGTCCGACGGCGTAGAGCGACAGAACCGGCAAAAGCGCGAACAACCCGAACATGCGGATCATCGCGATCAGCGCGACGACAGCAACGGTCCTGCGTTCCGTCGCGAGCATCGGCAACAGTTTTTTCTCGCGTTCATGGCTCATGAGTCGTCGGCGTTTTCCTGTAAGCCGCTGATTAGTCAGCAGATGAGTGACCCGGTTTGGCCATCACCACTACCCCGCTCCCGCACCCGGATACCTCCACACAGTCTTTAACGGGGTATGGCTTTGCGCCGAAGCGAAGCGGCGGCGTATATTAGCAGGTTGTTCGGCGAACTCTTAAGAATTCCATGAAAACGATCGATATCTTCGGCGCAAGAACCCACAACCTGAAAAATGTCGACCTGAGCCTGCCGAGGGACAAGTTGATCGTATTTACGGGGCTATCCGGATCGGGCAAATCGTCGCTTGCCTTCGACACAATTTACGCGGAAGGGCAACGACGTTACGTCGAGTCGCTGTCTGCTTACGCGCGGCAATTCCTCTCGATGATGGAGAAACCCGACGTCGATCACATTGATGGCCTCTCCCCGGCCATTTCGATTGAGCAACGCTCAACGTCGCACAATCCACGCTCAACAGTGGGCACGGTCACCGAGATTCACGACTATCTTCGCCTGCTGTTCGCTCGCGCCGGAACACCGCGCTGCCCGGATCACGGCGTTACGCTGGAAGCGCAGACGGTCAGTGAAATGGTCGACCAGGTACTGGCGCTGCCCGAAGGGCTGCGCTTGTTGCTGCTCGCGCCCGTCGTCGCCCAGCGCAAGGGCGAACATGTGTTGCTGATGCGCGACCTGCAGGCACAGGGGTTTATTCGCGCCCGCATCAACGGTGAGATTTGCGAACTCGACGACCCTCCGAAACTCGACCTGCGCCGCAAACACGATATTGAAGCGGTCGTCGATCGCTTCAAGGTCAAAGCCGACATGAAGCAGCGTCTTGCCGAATCCTTTGAGACGGCATTACGACTTGCGGACGGTGTCGCACGCATCGTAGTGATGGACGATGACGATGCCGAAGAGATCGTTTTCTCGGATCGATTTGCCTGCAATATCTGCGGCTACAGCCTGACGGAACTTGAACCACGACTGTTCTCGTTCAACAATCCCAGCGGGGCCTGCCCGGACTGCGATGGCCTCGGCGTCAAACAGTTTTTTGATCCGGAACGCGTGATCGTCAATTCTGACTTATCGCTCGCTGGCGGCGCTATTCGCGGCTGGGATCGTAAGACCAAGTACTACTTTCAAATGATCCAAAGCCTTGCGTCGCATTTCAAGTTCGATATCGAAATCGCGTTCAAGGAATTGCCTGAAGACATTCAAAATACCGTCTTGTTTGGCAGCGGCAAAGTGAAGGTTGAGTTTTTCTACGAGAACTCGCGCGGAATGCAGGTCAAACAAAAGCATCGCTTTGAGGGTGTTATCCCGAACCTTGAACGACGTTATCGCGAAACCGAGTCCAGTGCCGTTCGCGAAGAGCTCTCTCGTTTTTTGAATTCCCAACAATGCCCGGCATGTGATGGAACGCGCCTGAACCGATCCGCGCGTAACGTATTCATCACGGACCGGTCTCTGCCCGAAATTAATGCGCTCTCAGTCGGCCATGCCTACCAGTTTTGCAGTAATCTGAAGCTCGACGGGTGGCGGGGAACCATTGCTGACAAGATCGTCAAGGAAATCAGTGACCGTCTCGGATTTCTCAGCGATGTCGGCCTGGATTATTTATCTCTGAATCGAAGTGCCGACACTTTGTCCGGCGGCGAAGCACAGCGAATTCGGCTGGCAAGTCAGATCGGATCGGGCCTCGTCGGGGTTATGTACATTCTGGATGAGCCTTCCATCGGCCTGCATCAGCGAGATAACCAGCGCTTGCTCAGCTCACTGATTCACCTGCGCGACATCGGCAATACGGTCATCATCGTCGAGCACGACGAAGAAGCAATCATGGCGGCGGATTACGTCGTCGATCTCGGCCCTGGCGCGGGCGTACACGGCGGGTGCATTGTTGCAAAGGGTACGCCGCAGGAAATAAAGAACAATCCACAGTCGTTGACGGGCCAGTATCTCTCCGGCAGACGGTCAATCGCGATTCCCGCCAGTCGCACTGCGATGGACAAAAACAAGACCATTTCCATACTGGGTGCGCGCGGCAATAACCTGAAATCCGTAGACGTCTCGATTCCGATCGGATTGATGACCTGCGTTACCGGCGTCTCCGGTTCCGGCAAATCGACGCTGATCAACGATACGTTGTACAAGGCGGTCGCCGACCTGTTGAATCGCTCCAATCGCAACCCCGCGGCGCACGACAGTATCAAGGGTCTCGATCACGTTGACCGTGTCATCGACATCAGCCAAAGCCCGATTGGCCGCACGCCGCGTTCGAACCCGGCGACGTACAGTGGCCTCTTTACACCGATACGAGAGTTGTTCGCCGGCACGCAGGAAGCCCGCTCACGTGGCTACATGCCCGGACGTTTCAGTTTTAACGTCAAAGGTGGTCGCTGTGAAGCCTGCCAGGGCGATGGTGTCATCAAGGTTGAAATGCATTTTCTGCCGGATGTGTACGTTCCCTGTGATGTCTGCAAAGGGAAGCGGTATAACCGTGAAACGCTGGAGACCCGTTACAAGGGCAGGAATATCAACGAAGTTCTCGAGATGACGGTTGAGGATGCGGCGGAGTTTTTCCGCAACGTACCGGTCATCGCGAAGAAGCTTGCGACACTAATGGATGTCGGTTTGTCCTACGTGCGCCTGGGCCAGAATGCGACGACATTATCCGGCGGAGAAGCACAGCGCATTAAACTCGCCAAGGAACTGTCGAAGCGCGATACGGGTAACACGCTGTATATCCTGGATGAACCAACGACGGGATTGCACTTCTACGATATCGAGCAACTGCTGGTGGTCTTGCATCGCCTGCGCGACCGCGGCAATACCGTCGTGGTCATTGAACACAACCTCGATGTCATCAAGACCGCGGACTGGATTGTCGATCTGGGACCCGAGGGCGGTGATGGGGGTGGCGAGGTGATCGCCAGTGGTACGCCGGAACAGGTTGCGGCGAGCAAAGCATCTTTTACGGGCCAGTACCTGAAGCCGATGCTGGATCTCGAAAAGAAAAAACGCCGGGCGTAGTGCGTTTTGCCGCGGTGACGGTTGATCGCTACTCCGTTCGCTCGATACTCTCGATTACCGCCGGCTCTTCGATGATTTGCCCTTCAACATAGACGCTATAGGCAGGAGCGTCCGACGGCAGATCATGGATCGAGTGAATGATGTCCATACCGGCAACAACTCGCCCAAATGCCGCAAACCCCTGCCCGTCGGGATTGCGAACTTCACCGAAATCGAGTCCTGGCTGATCCCCGATACAGATAAAAAACTCCGAGCTGGCTGTACCAACATCGCCACGAGCCATGGAAATGACTCCATCCTTGTGCAAAATTCCGGTCTGTTTCGTCGACTCATGCGCGATCGCCGGGAAAATTGCCTCAACGTCGCCCAACCCGCCTTGAATCACCTCGATTTTGGGACGGCCGTTGTCGTTGCTGTAACGCACTGAACGATAGAACGTGCTGCCGTCATAATGACCTCCATCGACGTAGCGGAGAAAATTACTCACGGAAAGCGGCGCCTTGCCGGGATACAACTCAATCTGCACCTCACCGTAGTTCGTTGTCATAGTAACCAGAATGGGGGGTGCCTCATCTGCAAGAACCGGCACAACCGCAAAAGCGGCAAATAGCAGACCGACGTACGAAAGACGAATACGATTGATGCATGCAACGAACATTTTTATGACCTCTGTGGGTTCCGGACGGTGAGCAAGAGTTGCATCGCGAGCCGATTTTTTCCGCTCAATCCTGCTGCGATCTCATCCTCAACCATTTCTCGCAGCTCCGCGCTCAGCGATGCTCTGTTGATCTCTTTAAAACCGAATTTCTCGTAAAACGGCGCATTCCACGCCAGGTGGCGAAAGGTCACCAGTGTCATGGCGCTATATTCCTCCTGCCGCGCCCAGTCGATGACCACCCGCAAGATTGCCGAGCCGATTCCCTGCTTCGCATGCTCGGGATGCACATCCAGATCGTCGAGATGCGCCAGGCCATCGACGATCTCGATCATTGCATAACCAATCACCTGGCCTTCCGCATCGGTGGTGACCCAAAGTCGACCACTCTTCTGCGCTGCCTGCAGTACGTCCGCAGGTGAAATTCGATAGCGAATATCCGCTGGGACATCCGACTCGGCGAAAACCGAGACCGCCGCTACCTGGATACCGGGGATCGCTCCGAGATGCTCAGGACCGGCGAGACTGATCGAGTAATTCGCGGGCATGAGCGAAGCTGATTTCGATGCCGATAAATACACGTTAATCGATCATTCCGCGGTCTGACATCTGCCGGTCGTGCCAGCGCCCCAAAAACATGACTGCAATGATCGCGCCGGAGAGTGCCCAGGCCATGTCCGACTGTGTGTCCCAGACGTAGCCTTGCGTGCCAAGGAATGAATCGGCTGCATCCGCTGATAGCAACGCTACCCACCACTCGATCAACTCATAGAACGCGCTGAAGCCGAGACAGAAACTAACAATGAAGAAATCCCGCCAGCGCGTATTTGTAAATACCTTCTTGCGCACAACGATTTCGCGCGCGACGATGGCGGGAATGAACCCCTGTGCGAAGTGCCCGACTTTATCGTAGTTGTTGCGCGTCAGGTCGAATTCATCTCGAATCCAGTCGAACAGCGGCACCTCGGCATAAGTGTAGTGGCCACCGATCATCAGGATAATGCAATGAACCAGGATGAGGACATACGTCAATGTCGTCAACGGAAATGAATTTCGCGTGTACCAGAGCACGGCCGCACCCAGCATCGCTGGCGCCACCTCCAGCCACCAGGTCGAAGTTTCCCTGGGATCGATACCCGACCAGATCAAAACCGCCAGAAATACGCCCGCCCAGGCGAATTGCATTCGTGGAGACCGCTTCGTCATTCATTCCTCCCGGCGCACACAACGCACATCGTGGCGGTCGGATCGTACTCGAGCCGTTTCGGATTAATCACTTCATCGCAGGATCTGCAAAAACCGTAGTCGTCTTCGTCCATCCGCGCCAGTGTCGCGGCGATATTCCTTAGCATTAACTCCCGTCGACGCCCGGCGGCTTGTGACATAGCCTGGGCCTGCATGGCGTCCATGCGAGACAAACGCCCGACTCGCGCCTGATCCAGTTCGACAACCTGCGACGAATCGTCCGCCGTCCGGGTCAACCCCTGCAACTCTTCCTGCAGATCAAGAAGCTTGCGGCGAAGCGCGGGAATATCGATTTCCAACATGACGCTATGCGATGACCGGCCTCAATAGTGAGGCGGTCGATCGTCCTCGGGGCCATCGACCGTTGCAGATTCGGACATCGCTCGAACACGACCCGTGAGCACACGACACAACTCCTCGAGCCGGACAATCTGCGCCTGTTGATCCGTTACGACCGTATTCAGTGCATTCACCAGGTCTTCCTGGTGTGCCAGTTTGGTTTCAATCTCAATCAGTCTGTCGTCATCCATTGCCAGAACCCTGTTGCCGGTAGCTCACTCTAAGTCCGTCAGCCGAAATCCTCAACTCATACCGACCACGCTGCTGTTCCGGACGTGTATCCTCTCGCGTATCCTCAGGGACCCGTTGATCCATTCTGGACGCACCATGTGAATCCGGAGTAGATCAGAGGATTCCATGGCCCTTGTTCAGACGCTGATGGCGCCCGTATGTCGCTCATTCGATTCGAAGATGTGTCACTCGATTTTGGTGACCAGAAAATACTCACTGATGCCACTCTGGCCATCGAGGCGGGCGAGCGCGTGTGTTTTATCGGCCGAAACGGTGCCGGAAAGTCCACCACGTTCAAGTTGATAACCGGGGAGATTGAACCGGATCGCGGCGACATCATTCAAAAATCCGGCCTCGTCGTCAGCCAGCTGGCGCAAGAATTACCGGATGCCATGGATCTCAATGTCCAGGACGTCGTCCGTTCCGGTCTCGCCGACATTGAGGTGTTGCTGCAACGTTACCAGGAGCTATCCGGTCAGGATCTCGACCGCAAAGGACTCCTTGACCTTGAAGCACTCCATCAACGTATTGACGCTCACGACGGCTGGCACCTGCAACAGCGCGTCGAAACCACCATGACGGAACTCAACCTGCCAGTCGACAAGATGATGAGCGAATTGTCAGGCGGCTGGCGAAGACGCGTGGCCCTCGCCAGGGCGCTGGTTCAGAAGCCCGATTTGCTGCTACTGGACGAACCAACCAACCATCTCGACATCGTGACGATCAAATGGCTGGAAAACGTCATTTATACCTACGCGGGATCGGTCTTGTTCATCACCCATGACCGGGCCTTTCTGCAACGCCTGGCAACGCGCATTGTCGAGATAGACCGTGGCAAGCTGAGCAGTTGGCCAGGTGATTTCAGAAACTACCAGCTGCGCAAAGAAAAGGCGCTCGAAGACGAAGAAACGGAAAATGCGCGATTCGACAAACGGCTCGACAAGGAAGAGGTCTGGGTTCGCCAGGGAATCAAGGCACGTCGCACGCGCAACGAAGGACGGGTGCGAACACTTCAGAAAATGCGTACTGAGCGGGCGCAGCGTATCGAGCGCGACCCGAATGCCCGCATGCACATTGAGGAAGGCGAAAAGTCCGGCCGAAAGGTTATTCGTGCGCGCAACGTTTCATATTCTTATGACGATCAGCCCCTGATCGAGGATTTTTCGGTCAAAATAATGCGTGGTGATCGAATCGGCCTGCTGGGTAACAATGGTGTGGGCAAGACCACGCTTCTGCGCTTGCTCCTCGACGATCTCGAACCGAAGTCCGGCACCGTAAAGCACGGCACCAATCTGGAAATCGGCTACTTCGACCAACTTCGACAAACGCTGGACGCGGAGAAATCCGTCGCCGAAAACGTCGGTGACGGCAGAACTTACATTCAACTGAATGGCAAAGACCGCCACATCGTCGGTTATCTCAAGGGCTTTCTCTTCGATCCGAAACGATCAATGACGCCGGTCAAGTCCTTGTCCGGCGGTGAACGCAACCGGGTCATTCTGGCCAAGCTTTTCACCCGACCAGCCAATCTACTGGTTCTCGATGAACCGACTAATGACCTGGATATGGAAACGCTTGAAATTCTTGAGGACAAGCTCATCAACTACAGCGGCACGTTGATCGTCGTCAGCCATGATCGGCAATTTCTGGACAACGTTGTCACCAGCACCATCGTCTTCGAAGAGAACGGCGAAGTGCGAGAATATGTCGGTGGTTACACGGACTGGCTGCGACAGGGTCATCAGCTCACTGAACTGGACAACCCGATTCGCACGCAGGATACGCCGAACGCGGCGAAATCTGCTGTGGCAAACCGTACAGCGGTCAAACTCAGTTATAAAGACCAGCGTGCGCTGGATGCGTTGCCGGAGGAAATCGAGATTCTGGAAAGAGAGCTGGCTGAGATCGAAAGGCAGATGTCCGCTACAGACTTCTATTCACAGGATCATGAAACCGTCCAAAAGATACTGAATCAGCTGTCTGCAACGCAATTAAAGCTCGAGCAGCGTATGGATCGCTGGACCGTGCTCGCGAATCGAAAAGAGGAATACGATCAGTCGCGTGACCAACCGGGGTAATAGGCCTTCGGCATTAAGGCCGGAAATATACGTGAGATATCCGGGGCTATCTGCCCGTATCCATTATTAGTCAACCCATGTCTCAGCAAAATAGCGATCAAACGCCCTGTGCATGATGTCGGGTGTAATATCGATTATCTCTCCTGCTGTACCGACCATGGCCATCTCATCGGCGTCGGCTTTTCCATCGGCCGCAACCACCTTGAGCAACATGATGGCAACATCTTCCTTCTCCTGATCGTGGAGAATTGTACTCAATTGACGGAGGATGTCATTGAGATAGGGGTTCTCGGCAAGATTGCTCATCGCCCGCATAATGAGCGCCAGCGACTCGGCACTCTCTAAATGAAAATGATCGCCAACGAGTTCCAGCATCTTCTCCGTTTCTTTTTCGGAAATCGTGCCGTCCCCCTTGGCAACGCAAACCAGCAGGACGGCAACAAGAAACTGCGAATCATAGGTTTCCGTTTCGCCGCCTGTTTCAATAACCAGTGTTGATCCTTCAAACCGAGGTTCTATTGGTTTATCTGTCATTGGCAAGCCCCTGTTTTGGTGCTGGTGGCATTTCGCTCTGGCTTTGGCCTGACCGTATCAACGGGTACCGAACAACCGGTCACCCGCATCACCCAGTCCGGGAACGATGTACTTCTTTTCATTCAGACAATCGTCAATGCTCGCCGTGTAAATTTTCACGTCAGGATGCGCGGATTCAACCGCTTGCAGACCCTCAGGACAGGTCACAATGCAAACGACCACAATCTTCGTCGCACCGGCCTCTTTCAGCACGTCGATAGCCGCCGCCGTCGAGCCCCCGGTCGCGAGCATTGGATCGATGATGATATTCAGTGCTGTGGCCGTCTGGTGCGGCAGCTTTTGGTAGTACGCGACGGGCTGCGCGGTCGTTTCATCGCGATACATACCTAGAAACCCCACGCGGGCGGTCGGTACCAGGTCCAGTATGCCCTCCAGCATGCCGACGCCGGCCCTCAGGATCGGAATCACGACGATATCCTCGTCAATCTTGCGACATTTTGCCTCGGCCACTGGCGTTTGCACGGTCACGTCCTCAAGGCGGACTTCCTTCAGCGCTTCGTAACAAATAAACATCGTGATTTCCGTGGCCAATTCGCGAAACTTCTTGTGACCGGTATCGATGTCCCGGATCAGGGATAATTTGTGCTGAACGCAGGGGTGGTGGATTTCTTCATGCATTGAATCGACTCCCGAATAGCCCGCGCAATGTATCTTAGCGCCGGTTCTAGTCCTTTAATTGGTCACCCTGGCGGGTGGTCTTATTCTTCTCTGCCTGCTCAGTATATATCAAGCCAGCAATGCGGCTATCCATCAAGCCCGGCGATCACTGGTGCAGCCGCGTTTTCGCGGTTCCGGGCCCACCAACGCAGAACCTGTCCTCATGCCAGTCGACTGCCATTTTTTGCCGGCTTGTCGGGGACCGCAAGAATAACGCTGCCATCATCCTGAACAAATCCGGTCACAAGACACTCGGACATCATCGGGCCGATCTGCTTGCGCGGAAAATTGACTACTGCGGAGACTTGTTTTCCGATCAGATCGGCTGGCTCATAGTGATCAGTGATCTGCGCCGAGGATTTTCGCGTGCCTATTTCAGCGCCAAAGTCGATCGTCATTTTGATGGCCGGTTTTCTCGCCTCCGGAAAAGGCTCGGCACCGATTACGGTGCCAACTCTGAGTTCCACCCTTTCAAACTCTGCCCAACTTAGCTCTGCCACGTTTTAGTACTCCGCTACCGCACCTTGTCACCAGGTTCGCGATCAATATCCTTACGATACAACACTAGTTCTCGTGAAACTCCTTGAGGCCCAGAAGAATCGCCGCGAGAACAAACAACCCACCTGAAATCTGATTCATGTGGCGGCCAATATGATGCCGGAAACGCTCCGCAATCCGAGCTGAAAATACCCCGTAGATCGTTAAGAAACAACCATCAATGACGATAAAGGTCGCACCCAGAACCAAGAACTGTTCACCCGTCGGCAACTTCATATTGACAAACTGTGGCAGCAGCGCCGCGAAGAAAACAATGGCTTTCGGGTTCGTCGCTGACGTGAGAAAGCCCTGAAAATACAATTCCCGGGCAGACCGTTTCGATATTCCGTCTGCAACGGACGAATCCAAACGACGACGGAAAACGAGAATACCGGTTAGCACGAGGTAGAACACTCCGAGCCATTTGATAACGACCAGGAATTGTTGCGAAGAGCGAACAATACCGACCAGGCCAACGGCAACAATGAATATTTGTATCGTATTCGCCGACAGGTCGCCGGCGGCTGTCGCGAGCGCGCGTCTAAAACCGCTCGTCATGCTGTTCGTCAGCATTAACATATGACTTGGACCCGGCGTACTCATAAAAATAAGCAGCGTTGTCACATAGGCCAGCCAGATTTCCAAAGTCATGATTTTGTCATCCGGAATGCTTCAACAACTGACGACTGAGATCAGAACAGCGCCCTGACCAGCAGCAACATGCCCAGCACCGCGACCGGTATGCCCAAGGGCGCGCCGACGATACTTAACGCAACCATGACACCGACGGCCATGAAAGCGAGCCCGAGTACGGCGCAGATAATTCGGCCAGTGATTTTGAGAATCAGTGTCAGTAGTCTCCAGACAGCTACGAACGGCCAGAATATCCAGGGAATTTGTCGTGCTGCCGCGTCAGTCATGCCATTTCTCCGGGTCAGTGCTCGGTGCCTGATTATTATGATCGCAAATAGGATGCGCCGTTCACATCGATTATCGCGCCCGTTGCGAATTCGGCGCCCTCGGACGCCAGAAAAAGTACCGCACTGGCAACTTCCTCCGGGCGCGCAACCCGGCCCAACGGACTTTGATTGCGTATCTCGTCACCCGTGTCACTGTGCAGCAATTCGGCGGCCATATCGGTATCGACGAAACCCGGTGCCACCACGCCAACGAAAATACCGTGCGGTGCCAGCGCGACCGCCAGTGACTGACTCATGGAATTCAGTCCTGCTTTGCTCGCGCCGTACGCCGGTCCATCCGGCTCGCCACGAAAAGCACCTCGTGACGATACATTGACGATCTTTCCACCACCGTGTTTCATCATGTGCTGTGCCGCAAAATAACAGACATGTGCGGGACCAATAAGGTTGGTGTCGATCACAGCGCACCAGGCCGACTGCCAGTCATCGAAATCAACTTCATCTATGCTATGCGTTGTGAAAATGCCGGCATTGTTGACCACGATGTCCAGGCCACCCAATGCGTCGATCGAGTGCTCGACGGCGCGCCGCGCACCATCGCCATTCGATACATCCGCCTGGATGCACACATGCCCGTCTCCGGCCAACGCCAAACGTGCCTGCTCTGCCGAGGCAGAATTCGATCGATAGACGATCGATACGACACCGCCACGATCGGCAAATGCTGACGCGATCGCCCGACCGATGCCACGTGATGCACCGGTCACCAAAACTTTCTTCCCCGAAAATTCACTCATTGTGGGCCTGCTCGATTCCCTGACGTTTCTGTCGGCGGCGATACGACGACAACGATGGATTCATCAGTCCGCGACAGGCTTGATATAACGCATCAGTTCACCGTCGTACCCTGCGTGTTCGTAGAATCCACGGGCACGTTGGTTGTTCGCGAAAACGTGCAAGGTGATGGTCTTGGCCCCGTTGGCAGTCGCATCGTCCTCTGCGGCTCGCAGAAGTGCTTGACCGACGCCCTGCCCTTCCACATCAGCGGAAACAGCGATCGCCTCGAGGTGCGCGCTGGGTTCATGACTCAAAAGTTCCGGCCGGAGTGACACCATCGCAACACCGACCACAGTGCCGGCCTCATCTTCGGCGACCTGCATCAGGACATTTTCTGTTTTTCCGCCCACCCAGTCGCGCATCAATGCCGCGTCGTGCACCCACAAGTGCTCGGCCGTACGTGACTCCGGAATCTTGAATGCCGCGAGCCGTGGTAGTAAAGCGAGCATCGCATCGCCGTCGGTTTCTTTTGCCTTTCGAACGGTGTATTTCATAACTAGACCCAGCGTCGCACAGTTTTCTTCATTTCCCGATAATCATCGCCAAAACGTTCTTCGAGCATTTTTTCTTCATGCTTTATAACGCGTACGGTTAACACCGGAACGAATACAAACGGCATGATGAACGGACTGAGATCGCCCAGCAGCACTGCCACGCCAATCAAGATAACGACCATACCGACATACATTGGATTGCGTGTATAGCGATACATGCCGCTAACGACCAACGCGGACGAATCGTGAAAAGGTATTATTGTGGTTGCTGCGCGCCTGAATGCGGCGGCAGGACCGATGACCACCAGCAAGCCCAGGACGATCAACGCGATTCCGGCTTTATACCATGACTCATCCAGCACCGGCATCAACGGCAGCCAGTAATGCAAGCCTATTCCCCCCAGAATCGTCAGCAACAGGATAACCGGCGGAACTGGCCCTCTTGTTTTGGTCATCATTTCGGAATGCCCCCGTTGGATTCCGGCCCGTCAATTTTTCCGAACTCAATCACTACAGCGTCGCTCCTCTTCGATAACCAGTCCGGTCGCCAATTCGATTCTTACCACGACGTCTTCCTGCTCAGCACTGTTCAGGCATAGCCACAAGTAGCCCTGCTTACTCGTGTCCACTTGAATATTCTCCGCGGTGACGGCACTACCATCGTTCAAAATTTCACCTTCGTATAAGATCGTGCCGGATTCATCCACGTCAAGGCGGATTCGAATCGCAGCAGACCCGGACGCCAGATCGCTTGGCGCGTATTCCAGAACAACCAGGCCGTCCTGCGAAGCCAGGGTTTCGATAGTCTGAAACTCCGGATCACTCGAGCCGCATGCCGCCATCATCACGGCAATGATAGTCAGGCATGCGACCCGGAATTTCATCGCTCCAGCGCGCAGGCCGGTCACCTGACCGTTATAGATTCGCATGATTTTTCCATCCGTCGAATATTTCTCGCATCCCAATCGTACTATTCTCCGATATCTTCGTTCCAGAGAGAATCGTTTTCCTGAATAAAATCCTGCATCAGTTTAATGCACTCAGCATTGTCTTCAATCTCCAGATGAACACCGCGTGACCGCAAGTATTCTTCCGGTCCCTGAAAAGTACGATTTTCTCCAATGACAACGTTCGGGATCTTGTACAGAAGAATGGCTCCGCTGCACATATCACAAGGCGACAATGTTGAATACAGGATAGAACGTTTGTAATCTGCAGCCGTCAGACGACCCGCATTCTCCAGGCAATCCATTTCCGCGTGCAGGACGGAACTGCCGTTCTGGACACGCTTGTTGTGCCCGCGAGCCACGATTTTTCCATCGATAACCAGTACAGAACCGATCGGAATCCCACCGTTTCGCAGACCTTTCCTCGCTTCGGCGATCGCGGCGTCGAGAAAATTCATTGGCATTATTTATATTTCCCTACTATATCGTTTCAAACATTCTGGTTGACAGAAAACCGCTCTGTGTCGCTAGCCCGCACCGTCTGCTAACGGTCGATATTCACTATTCGGGCCTGGCGTGACATACACGATCTGGCTCGGCTCAAGGATATCGACCCGGTGCCACATTCCTTTTGGTACAACCAAACCGTCCCCCGGCTTGACGTCAATATCGTCCACAGTATTATCGGGGAAGACGACTCTGACCCGACCGGAAATCAAATACAGCACTTCGTCCCCGTCAGGATGTCTTTCACCATCGTGTGGAGAATTTTTCGACATTGTTGCAACGCCGAACATTGTGCCTTCAATCGGGTTGGAATGATCCGATCTCTGCGAGACTTTTACAGCCATCAAGTCACGATCAAGGCCGATCGTATCGGTCAACGGATTGAAAATATAGGGATTCGTCATTTTTTCTGACTCGTCATTCCAATGCAATCATTATCTTACCGCGTGCGTGTCCTTCTTCCGAATGCCGTATCGCCGCCGGAATCTCGCTGAGTCGAAACCGGCTGTCGATGACGGGAGTCACCTTGCCAGCCTGCATGAGCTCACCAATGACAGTCAGGTCATCCTGACGTAATTCTGCAAGAATCATGATGAACTCCTGCTCGATGAACGGCGACATTAGAAGCGCCTTGATCGGCGCCATCATCGGCCCAAGCCAATTTCCTTTTCCTCCTCCAACAATGACGAAAACACCTTTCGGCTTTAAGGCACGCCTGTTTTCCGCCAGCGTATGATTGCCAACCATATCGACGATCAGGTCATATTTTATCCCGCTTTCGGTATAGTCTTCTTGCGTATAGTCGAAGACATGGTCGGCGCCGATTGACCGGACCATCTCCACGTTTCGAGTGCTACATACGCCAGTCACCTCCGCGCCGAAGGATTTTGCGATCTGCACGGCGAACGTACCCACCCCGCCCGACGCACCGTTAATCAAAACTGTCTGCCCCGGTTCCAGTTTGCCGAGATCACGAAGCGCCTGAAGCGCGGTGATACCCGCAATCGGCACCGCTGCCGCCTGTTCGAATGACACCTCAGCAGGTTTCACCACCAGCGCCGCATCCTCACTTATGGTTATATACTCGGCGAAAACTCGGTCACCGCCGCCAAATACGTCGTCGCCTGGTTTGAACCGCTCCACGCTACTGCCTACGGCTTCGACCGTCCCGGCGAAATCTACGCCCAGACCGGTTTCATGGGGCGTACCCACGCCGGACATGAGTCGCAGTAAATACGGCGTGCCTCTCATGTAGTGCCAATCCAGCGGGTTGATCGACGCAGAACGTATCTTGACGAGGACTTCATCATCCTCTGGCACCGGCTTTTCGATTTCCTCCAACTTCAGAACATCGGTCGAACCGTAGCATCGATAAACGATGGCGCTCATCGTCTCGGCATCGCTGGGAATCCCCGGTGCCGGCCCGCAGGCGGAATCGTGACTTAGCACAACGACCAGGGACAAGATCGATATTGCCAGAATCAGGGCAAAACCGCCGCCGATTTTATAACGCAGTTTCATTGATGCACCTTTGTCAAAAGAGGAGGGCCTGATAGCGGCCATACTACCTAAATTACCGCTTCACGGGGTTGTGTGACGCCAGACCGCCGTTCACGAATCTTGCGATTTCAGTGGTAAAAATACGTCGGTAATCATTTCATGCTCCTGAATATCAGGCCCTACATTGACGTAGTGAAAAAATATCGGAAACGCACCCGTTTCTTCACCGCTTTCGGGTAACCAGTCATTGAACAGGTAGATTGCAGCATCATTCCGAGAGCGCGAACCGATATGTCGCACCAGCGCACATCGATTGGCTGGAATAACCTTGCTCATGATTCCCAGAGAATTCGGCCCGACTTTTGGTTCATATGACACGCAAAAATCGACCCTATGCTCTGACGGTGAAATTGAACGAGGATCAGTGTAGTGCACGCCGTACGTTCGATGTGCATCGGGCCGGAGACCGTTGCAGATCCGCCAATCAATTAACTTCCTGGAGGTCTCGTATTCAAGTTCCGGCGCGCCCCGGTGCTCGGCTACGGCGACTTTGGTCGCAGGAAAATTGACAATACGAACACGCATCTGGCGATCCAACTAGTTGCTTTGCTTACCAGGGAAGGTACAGCATACAGGCTGGTTCCGTGTCTAGTACTGCCCGGCGGCAAGTTCAGTGATTTATCAGGCCGCACCTGGCACGCCGCTAGCGGCTGATTTTTCCGACACGGTTCACTTAGAGCGTCATATATTTCTCGAGTCCCCTCCTGCAATCGGCCGAAAGCGGTCGTCAGAAGTACCAAAATATAAATCGCTTTTCTGTCGGAATACTCGGTTTGGTACTATCAAAATCGTTCAGATACTGATTGATTCGAGGCCGGATGCTAAGTGAGCTCGCAGGTCGATTCTGAGCCGCACGCCTTAGTCCTTGAAACTTTCCATCTGCTTCCCATTGCCTTCTTAATCCGGGAAAAATATAAAGAGCATATGCAAAGTCATGCAACAGCGTGTCTGGATCACCGGGCCCAATTCGGGTGAATCTAATGAACATAAAGAGATGGTGATTAACGAGAGCGCGGACAATTCCTGTAAAAACTATTTCATCGGACGTAGAAAGTTCTTCACCAAGAAGTCCTTTCTCCCAAATATCCGGATGGTCTCGAACCAAGTCCAACACTCCATGACTTGATTCAACAATCGACCCGTACGTATCGACTATAGCTATTGCTTGTTCTTGCCGGAGCTGCAGTCCAACGAAAACCAGTGACGCAACGATAGCCGACATGCCGACAAGTTCGGCGACCGTCTTCCAGTTTGCCGGTTTCACAATAACTCACCTATAGTCAAAGTTGATTTTCTCAGCGCCCGTTTCATTAACGATCCTTTTCTATCCTACCAGTTCGAAGTCCACATTCGGGTGTCAACCGGACCATGGGAACCGACATGAATTCTGCTACAGCCTGACAATGCCATTGCGAGGCAATGAACTGAAGATTCCATGACAGATACTGCCGGCGACATTTTCGGCGATTCGTTGGACTACGCCATGCGCTAGGGTCCGTGTCACCAGGAGCCAGGGAACCGACATCGTTTCTGCTGCGGCCTGATGTCCTCGACAATTCGTCGCCAAGTATCTGGCGCGGTTCGTGCGAATGCAAATACGAACCAACGTGCACGAACCGTGACAGATGCTGCCCGGCGGCAAGTTCAGCAATTCGTTAGACCGCGCCTTCCGCTGGGCTTAGAATACGACTCGACAGAGACTGATCCGTATTCATTTCTTGCGAATCAACAGATTATTTCGATTCGCGATCTTCGAAATTCGCGTCAAAGCGAATGAGCGCGTCTTTTAGCCTTTTTTCGTACATTTCATTTTTCACCGTAGCAA
Source organism: Gammaproteobacteria bacterium (assembly GCA_013151645.1). Lineage (GTDB taxonomy): Bacteria > Pseudomonadota > Gammaproteobacteria > Steroidobacterales > Woeseiaceae > JAADHU01. The sequence goes on from JAADHU010000038.1 coordinate 58,805, forward strand.
GTTCCACTGTTAGAAACTCTCTCGCAGTAGCTGCGTCTGCACCAGCGGCAGCTAATAAGCGCGCATTGGCAATATGCTTGGTATAGACCGCCCATACTAAGGCCGTCCGCCCGTCCTCATCGCGTGCATCGACAATTGCTCCCGCTTCGACCAGTGCCTGGACGCTCGGTATTCGATCTTGTGGGCTTGCCGCGGCTACCATGAGTGGGCTGATCGCCGATCCGTCAACCAGGTTTGGGTCCGCCCCATTTTCAAGCAACCAGAAAAACGCATCCCTTTTCTGACGGTATGTCGCGAAATATATGGGCGAAATTCCAAAGGAATTCGGCAACCCATTTATGGAGTGCCCTTCAGACACGAGCTGACTAAGCAAGGATATATCGTCTAGTTCAACAGCAAGCGAGATGACGCTCTCAGTCCCCAATCCCTTATTGTCCGAGAGAAAATCGGTCAGCTCGAATTCAGTTCGAAGGGATTTGCATAACCCAATGATCCTCCGAAGTTTACGAGCCTCAACAGCGGTAGGCTTTCGTTGGACGTTCATGTCATTCTCGCGACCGAGAGTCGCGAGGCCCCACTCTATTGGCAACGCCCGATCGCAATATTCCTCAACAACACAACCGCTGCCCGCCACTAGTGCCAACATCGCCATAGTGATGTTTTTGAGATTCTTCCCGATGACGAAGACTCCGGCGGTTCCAGGACTTGGGGATCGACAATGTATCTGCTGCGGCCTAACGTTTTAGCTAACTTGCGCCAAGTATCTGGCGCAGTTCGTGCGAATGCAAATATAGACCACTCTGCACGAACTGTGACAGATGCTGCCCGGCCGCAAGTTCAGCGCCTTGGCACACCGCTGACGCCTGCTTTTTCCGACATCGGACGTTATTGGGCGTCAGAAATTACTCGCATCTACTTCTGCAACGGCCACTAGTAGTCATTGGGAAGGACGACTAGACCTCGTTAGCCATGAAATCTACACACGCCCTCCTTATCATCGACATGCAGTTAGTTGCATTCGATGGAAAGATCATCCCTCCAATCTCGAATGGCACTCAGTTATTAGAATCGGTCTTCAAGTTGACGACTGTTTGTCGCCGAAACGACGTTCATATTATCTATGTTCAAACGAGCGCCGTCTCAGGCCAACCATATGCCGAGGATGTTCATGGCTGGGAAATCCACCCGAAACTTGCTCCGCAAGACGGAGACCACGTCATTGGCAAGCGCAACTCGAGTGGGTTCGATGACACAGATCTGAGGGTGGTCTTAGACCAGCTCGGCGTTAATTCCGTAATCACAAGCGGTATTTGGAGCGAGTTTTGTGTCGCAAACACAAGCATAGACGCCGCCAAGATCGGCTTCGATGTGTTCGTCGCAGCGGATGCCCATGGAACCGTTTCCAGCAGCAAAGAGGCAGCAAACGAGATTGTCGAGCAGCAGAACGACCGCTTGGCAGAGATCAACATTTCCGTCTTAGAAACTAACGAGTTGGAACACTATTTATCTGGGTGTTGAATGTCCGCTCTGCGAAGTTTGGCGGACCTTGGGGATCGACTTTCTATCTGTTGCCGCTTAACGTTTTAGCTAACTTGCGCCAAGTATCTGGCGCAGTTCGTACAAATGCGAACATGAACCACCGTGCACGAACTGTGACAGATACTGCCCGGCGGAAAGTTTAGCGATTTGTTAGGCCGCACCGCGCGATGATGCCAACGTCTCCTTGTGCGAAGCATGAACGATAGTAGTGCACGAAACGTAACAGGAACACTTGGTGGCCAGTGTTGTAATTTGTCAGGCATCATCTTCTACGTTCTCAATCCTGGAGGCCACAAGGAATCCGTAGAGGTATGCACCGCCAAATGCCAAGAATACGAAGGCCCAAAGCCAGACGTAGTTTCGTGACTCGAAGACGCTACGTAACCCATCGATAAACACCGCCATTGCAAGGACTGCGCTAGGAAAGCCAAGACCGAATCCGAAAATATTGCGGACAGTGTCCGTTGCGGCAATCGGAAATGACCACTCCGTAATCGAGAAACCCAGCACCCATACGAAAAGAATGAAGAGGCCTGACCATACGAGGAATTTTCGGCTTTCGACCATCACCAATTGCGGCCTAACGTCTTAGCTAACTTGCGCCAAGTATCTGGCGCAGTTCGTGTAAATACAAACATGAACCACCGTGCACGAACTATGACAGATACTGCCCGGCGGAAAATTCAGCAATTTGTTAGGCTGCACGTGGCACGCCGCCAACGATTGCTGTTCCAACACCAAACTTTTGGACGCGCTAGGCATCGCTTCTGTGTACATCTGCAATCGGCCGAAATCCGATGGTCGCCGCTAGCACGGGCCAACCGAAATAGCCGATCCGATTGCATTAAATATCGCGTTAAGAATCTCCGTCGCGAGCCGCGCTCGATTGAAAACGATGTCGCATAGGAACAGGAAAACGATCCCCAACCACGCGAGATACGCGAACCCAAAATAGCTGCTCTGAATGATAGTCAGTAGCCAATTCTGTTCGAAAATATAGAAATACGAACAAATAAGTGTCGATATTGCTAACAGCACACCGGGCAAGAATAGATGGGTGATTGCCTGTGGCTTCAAAAATGAAACCAGCAAAAACAGAACGAAAACTGCGGCATTGCTTGCGGTGAATATACGAATATCCCTTTTTAGTTCCGTAGCCGCATCCATATAAGTTGAGTGGATGAAGTTCGACACTTGCTCGTTTGCAGCCTGTAACAGCGCGATATTCGAGTTGAATCCGCTCTCAAACCAATCTTCCCATTTCTCCCTGCATTCGCAGTCCAAATCCCTCACCGCCGCTAGTGCAGCCGCCCACTGTTCATGCACCATGTTTTTGAGATTCGACTTTAGTTGTTCGATATGAGCCTCGTTCTTTTCGAACATCGACTGCGCGAGCCTTGCCAGCGCGTTTTTCGATTCAGGCGGTCGAATAGCGTCAATTGAAGCGTCGATGCGTTCTCGCGCTTCCGACTCAATGTAATCGGCCGCGAAATTCTCAACCCAACCAGGAATAGAATACGTGAATGCGAAAACGGTGAGGAATATCGCTGCACCGATTACACCGACTGACCGCAATGAGAGCCCCTGTATAACCGTGTTATCCATAACCAGCAGCCATCCCGGCGAAGTTTATCGAATGGCCGCTTGGGGTCATCAGCAGCCCTGTCCTATCGTACCAGTTCGGAGTCCGCTTTCGCGACGCCAACCTGACCCTGGGAACCGACGATATTTCTGTTGCGGCCTAACGTCTTAGCCAATTTGCACCAAGCCTGCCATTGCAGGGCAATAAACCGCAGGTTCCGTGTCAGATACTGCCCGGCGGCAATTTCAGCGATTTGTTAGGCCACACTTGGCATGCAACGAACGGCTGCTTTTTCCGATAGCCGACATTAAAAGACACCAATAATTGCTTGTGTCTACTTCTGCAATCGGCCACAAGTGGTCACTCGCCATTAGTTCCATCAGCGACTCGACGCCAGCCAACAGCCAAACCGTCTTCGACCTCCATGCCGACACCAATAGCACTTACCTTGCCATCGACTAGCCAAAACACTTTGTAGGTATTGTCGGTCTTTTCGATGATCAGGTCGTACTCATCCGAGAACTCTCCACTGTCGTAGTAATAACGAACGTGGTACGTCCCTGCGTAGCCATCAACGGGTCCCCCTGTCGCTATCCCTGGCCCTCCATATTTATCCGAGAACATCCACCTGGCGTTGAGAGTTCCGGGAGAATAACTCTTGGTATACAGGACGAAGCCAATATTCATGGCGTCCGGCATCTCTTCAGCAAAGGTGGTTGACGCCAATCCTGAGCAAATTAATAAGCCCGCCAGAGATGTTCTAACAAAGAATGACCTAAACATATCGCCCCTTATTTGATGTGTCGTATACGGCCAAACCCAATGTCGCCTTTGGACCATTGACGGTCATATCCGTTGTGCCTGCGCCAGGGTCGGCTTTTGGAAGCATAGCAGACCCCGAGAATCGACATACTTTCTGCTCCGGCCTAACTTGCGCCAAGTATCTGGCGGGGAACATGCCATCGCAAGGCAATGAACTGCAGGTTCCGTATCAGATACCGCCCGGCGGCAAGCTCAGTGATTCGTTAGGCTGCGCCTTGCGCTAGGGCCAACGCCCCTTTTCACACAATCTCGGCCATTAACAGACGCTACAGTTCTTTGCTAATCGCATTTAGCAATTCTAACGAAGCGCCCTCGTCCAAAGCTGCAACCTCAGCATCGACCGAGCCTGGAATCCCCCATGTAACGTCGCCCAAATTGGATCGGTATTTTCTCCACCAAATTTTTGCATACTTGTTTCCGAAGTAAATCGGAATATTGGTGCGAGCCACAGTGTGGCATTCGGCAAAAATCTGACGGTCTTTCAAGTAGCACTCACGAAGGAATACGCTTCTAACTTGCCGCAGGAAGTTGTCAATTTGCAGTTTTTCGCTGGTCGTTAGGTGTTCAGGCGTTTCCAACATTTTTGCAAATACGTTCGCAAACTCCGGATTCGTGAGTTGCGTCCTGTAGGAAGACATTGCCTCGAATGTCTGTGAACCCAGTTCTGCTCTTGCGATTACCTGATCCTGCCGGACCTGGAGGCCGACAAAAACGAGGGATGCGATCAGTGCCAAGAGACCTGTTGCTTCAATCAGGTCTCTCCAACTTATCTTGAACAATCTAGATCTCCATACATACTGAACTCGTGCGAAATCGCTCTATCAGGTGAGTGACCGCTTCGGATTGCCGTCGTATCCGTTGTGCCTGCGTCAAGGACTGCCTTCTGAAGCATAGCAGACCCAAGGGATCGACAATGTTTCTGATGCTGCCGAACGTATTAGCTAACTTGCGCCAAGTATCTGGCGGGGAACCAGCCGTTGCAAGGCGATGACCTGCGTGTTCCGTGACAGATACTGGCCGGCGGCAAGTTCAGCGATTTGTTAGACCGCATCGTGCGCAAGGATCAACGCCAGATTTCGGAATGGACCGGGTATTTGATCCGCTGAATTGACTTCGCTGAACGTAGCCTTGCTTCAGCATCAAGCCGTCGGTCAAACACCTAAGTGCGCAGCCAATATCGGCGAGAAACTCGCCCAACCAAGACGCCGCAAAGCCCCCCAACCACAACAGGGGATCCAAATGAACCGAAAATAACGATTAGTACAAGCATGAATGGAAACACTACACCGGGCGTCTGGAACCCATTGGAATTAACTATGGTGTATACCCAAAACGATATCGAAAACGTCATGATGCCTAGCACGATTATAGCGACGCCGAGGCTAAGGAAGCGGGAGAAAACATCCTGTTTATTCTGCCAGTCAAATCGAGCGAAGCGTGGCGCGAAAATTATCCCCCACAACATGGCCCCTGGAGCGAACAATGCCCCTTGCCCAATGGTTTCCATAAGAGGTAGATAGCGATGTAGGCCGCTTTCAGGATCAATCGTGAAAATCTCTCCGAAGAGATACGACGGAACCAAAGAAAAAACGGCACTGATTCCAAAGGCAAGTCCGACAAGAACTCTGTAAGGGAGTGAAATGTCACCCGACATCGACGCGCCTCAAAATCATCGGACATCTCCTAGCTAAGCGACAAGATATTGCCGGATCATAGAGCTTTCGACTGATCAATTTAGGTTGCTCATCAACGGGCATTCTCTACCCCATCACCCCATGTTCGCTTCCGGGTGCTAACCGGACACTGGGAACCGACGATGTGTCTGTTGCGGCCCAACGTATTAGCTAACTTGCGCCAAGTATCTGGCGCAGTTCGTGCCAATGCAAGTATGAACCTCCGTGCATGAACTGTGACAGATACTGCCGGCGACAAATCCAGTGATGATTTGTTAGGCCGCACTTGGCACGAGGTTAGCCAACCAAACGATCCCACTTCAATCGAGTTCACAGTGATTTGATCGCAGATGCGAGGTTCGCCCGCGCTTGATCTTCATACACATGGTGTAACGCAACGGTCGAATAGATCGTTTCTCGATCCAGAAAAGATTGTAGGATTTTTCGACGTTCGTTCCTAAATAATGGACCAGGTACATATCTATATTCTCGGCGTACGTTAGCCTCGAATTCTTCGTAAGTATCCGAATTGGAACCCAAGATAGAGAGATCAACATCGACAAGTAATTGCGCATCTGCGTCTGTAGGGAGGGTGTTGTGTAACGTCGCCATGATCAGGCGATGTATCGAATCGCCTTTCGTTTCACTTCCGCCATTCTCGATAATGAATCGCCGAGCCCAATCTGCGCTATTGGCTTCATTGTTTTTCGACAATGGTTGGTAGATCGCATCATGAAACCAAATCGCGATCTCTACGTCACTAGGACTTGAAGCGATCTCGATGAATTCGTCAAATACCGCAAGGCAAGCGGCAATATGAACGGAAGTATGGTAGTGCCGGTGTTTCTCGGAGTAGGCTGCACAAAGCGCTTCGTATGTCTCTGAATTCCGCCGCATCGACAGTTGCTCCATTAGATCGCTCCATCGTTGCTCGTTCATGACTGGTCACGTGGTGCGTCATCTTTGCGAATGGAAAGTGCCTGAAGCAAGTTCTTTCCGGCAAGGACAAAATAGAGCCAGGCCTTTCGCCAACGATTCCCTAACAATATGATGTGGATATGCCAACCTTTCTCCCTGCGTGCGCTATACCCGCTGTAGATCATTCCAAATGCCTCGCGGCCCCCAATCTTCCGTTGAGCAAGGCACTGCGCATGCTCCATTCCAAGCGCAACCATTTCTGTAATCTCGAGAGCGCTCGGTTCACGTTGCGATTTCGGAAATGCCAAAAGATAGTAACGCGGAACCCATTCGTTCCGTATACGCGTTAGTTGGCAATTGTTTCCCGTCGACAGAGGGAACGCGTCTCGGAAAGCCTTAGATTTGGTTTGCATAAAATCCAGTATCACAGCTCGGTCTCGACACTACAAAATGTGCCGCTGCCCAACCGTCAGCTCGACGCGTCCTTCGGGCGACCGCGTGACCGTGATGCGATCTGCCGGAAATGACGATGCGGCGGTTGCGGCCTAACATCCTAGTCAACTTGAGCCAAGTATCTGGCGGGGAACATGCCATTGCAAGGCAATGAACTGCAGGTTCCGTATCAGATACTACCCGGTGGCAAATTCAGCGATTTGTTGGGCCGCACTTGCGCGAAGGTCAACGCCGATTTCCGAAATCAAGCGAATATTAAGCGAGCGATTGAGACCGGACCTTGGTAGGTCAATGACTGTCAAGAGAATCATCGAGGCAGTGATCACTACGATTCTTGTATCTCCATGTCGCTATTTCCGTTCATCGTACTGCAGTATTGAAAGCCAGATGCCGATGACGAAATAGACCCCGACAAAATAACCAGGGAAAGCCCACCGAAACTTCGTAAATATAGCGACGGTAATTAGAGTTGATTCCAGCGCTACCGCAACATAGACCTGGAACAAGAGTAGCGCAAGAACGGTAGCAAGCAGCACCATGGTCGTCGAAGCCTTCATTACTCGAGCAGAAATCAAAGTAAAAATACACACTACGACACCTCGAATGAAATATGCGACGTCGTTTTCGTACTGTAAGAAGTCCTTCGGGTACCCCATCGTATCAATGTAGATCTTGATTGCCGGCACAGATAGCGTGCTTGCGAACAGGCCAAACAGTGCGCTGCCAAGAAGTATCGGGAATTTGTGTTTGCGCATCAAATTGACGGTGCCGCCTAACGTATTCGCTAACTTGCACCAAGTATCTGGCGGAGAACCTGTCATTGCAAGGCAATAGACTGCGGGTTCCGTGTCAGATATTGCACAGCGGCAAATTCGGCGATTTGTTAGGCTGCAACTTGGCACGTCATTAACGGCCGTTTTTTCCGACACTGGACGTCGTGGCGCATTGGAATCTATTTTCCTCTACTTCTGCAATCGGCCAGAAGCGATCACAACTGGCGTTTCATTCCAACATCGACAGCAACTCCTGCCCTTGCGAAATAACTTCTTCGAAGACCCGGTCATTGAAAAATGTTTCGGCGTGGAGTTGCCGAAGCTGCCTTTTTAGTTCGAGATTTTCGTGAAACGCGGCCAAGAGCCTGCCCCGGTCGTGTGACGTCAATATTGCATTATCGTTCGAGATCTCTATTGGGAAATAGCCAGTCAAGGCCGAAAATGTATTGTTGACTAGCGGCAGGCCTTCAAGGTTTGTAATTAGTAACTCAGTGCTTCGATAGTAAGAAACTACTTTTTCGCGCAATTCCATGCTTCTTATCAGGTTAAATTTCCCTGATGCGATCATTTCCTGGTATGTCACATCCGCAGTCATTTCGTTGCGCCCAAATCCCATCTGGGTCGCAGCTATCAGATTGTCTATCAAATATTCTTCATCGACAGACTGAGTGTCGCTCTCAAGCCTTTCGGTAAGTGCCGCAGCCGCTTCTCGAACTTCACGGAATGCATCTCTCTCAATCCGGACTCTCGATAATCCAGCCGACACATCGTCTCCCAGCCGTTCAAGGTACCTGGCCTCGACGCGTGAATCCAACCAGTCTTCGCGCCAGCTATCGGCAGCCAAAGCGATAATTACACCCAGCACTACGATGCCTAACTCGCCAATGGACCTTTTGGTTCGGTCACCTGTATGCATACCCTGTCATCTCCTACACAATCGCGGCCAGGAAGAGCTTCAACTTGGCAATACGTCAATGAGTCCACCCGAAATCCGCTTCGAGTCACAAGCGGTCGGATTCCCCGATGGTGCTTCGATTTCTGCTTTGAGTAGCAGACCCTCGGAATGGACAATGTTTCTGCTGCGGCCTAACGTTCTAGCTGACTTGCGCCAAGTATCTGGCGCAGTTCGTGCAATTGCAAATATGAAACACCGTGCACGAACTGTGACAGATACTGCCCGGCGACAAGTTCAGTGATTTGTTAGGCCGCACTGTGCGGGGACACCAACGCCCCTTCCCCACATCAGCTGACATTCACGTACGAGTTTATGCTGCCTCATGGCTGTCAGAAACCCGCCGTTAGCAATCAAACAGTGACCATATCGACGGGTCTTGATGATTCACTCAATGGGTTATTCCGGCATAAATCGTCTGCATACGTCTCGAACCACTGGGTGCTAATCAATTTCTCGATACCAAACCTGGCAATCGCCTTGTTCGCCTCGTCCAGATAAATGGCACCATGCTTGTTCAGGAGACTATCGTGCTTGTTCAATAGAGGGATATACGTTCCAAGGTAAATTTGAACGACAATACCGATCAACAAGGCTAGAAAAACGAAAAGGAGACTCCAGTTTCCGCTAGTCCAAACGCCGATTGCCGCGAAAACCCCAAGAATTGCCATGGCCTTGAGAAAGCCAGCGAACAGCGACCACCGGATTTGCTGAATGATGTTATTCGATATTTCCATAGATTTGTTGCGACAGAGATCGCTCCTTGTCTAGCCAGAAATTTCTGAACAAAAGTCTCTCACATAGCTCGCAGGACTACCCCAACTATCGTTGGCCGCTTAGGATCGCAATTTCAATCTGCCGTACCTGCGCCGGTGCCTGCTTTTCTGCAGCATAGCGAACCCTCGGAATCGACAATGTTTCTGTTGCTGCCTGACGTTTAAGCTCACTTGCGCTAAGTATCTGGCGGGGAACCTGCCATTGCAAGGCAATAATCTGCAGGTTCCGTGACAGATACTGCCCGGCGGCAAGTTCAGCGATTCGTTAGGCCGCACTTGGCACGATACTAACGGCTGCTTTTTCCAACACCAGGCATTAAGACGCGGTATGAATTACTTGTGTCTGCTTCTGCAATCGGCCAAGAACGGCTGTTACTCCGACGTCACCGAGCCGTCTGAGCGCCCGGTCTGATTTGCAAACTCCGAATAGCCACGCACCATCGCTCGAACACAGTCGCCGGGAGTCGGCCCTCCATCGAAGAAACCCTTACACGGCCGCTCGATAAGCTCTGGTTTGTTATTTCTAACCCATATCTCAGCATCCCAATAAGCTTGCGGGTCGTTCGAACTGTTGTTTACGGCCACGATCTGACCGCCTGAGACAGATATGTGGAACGTATCGGTAACATTGAAATCGATACCGAGCGCGCCAATTAGGTCGTCCTTAACAGTTATCGAACAGTTGATTGTCTCGTCTTTCCCTAATTCGCAGGGCATACGCTCGATAACTTCGTAGTTGCCGCCCTTCGCCCAACCTTGATAAAAAAGCATCTCTGGGAGCGACTCTTCGGCCGATGAAAGCGTTACCTGCAAAGCAATCGAATCAAAAGAATAAAACGCGTCGACATACAGCTCGGCAGCAATAATTGCTTGGTCACCGGGCGTTTGATCCACCGTTCGTTCGCACGATATCAGTAAGAGTGCGATTGCCAATACGCTGGTCAGTTTAGAAACCATAATTTGTCATTTTCCGCATCGTTAATGACGATAGTTCAACGAAGGTCTGCTTTTGGGTTGCGGTCGTATCCATTGTGTTAGCACCAAGGTCCGCTTTCGGATGCATAGCAGCCCCAAGGGGGCGACAATGTTGCTGTTGCGGCCTAACGTTCTAGCTAACTTGCGCCAAGTATCCGGCGCAGTTCGTGCGAATGCAAATATGAACCACCGTGCACGAACTGTGACAGATGCTGCCCGGCGGCAAGTTCAGCAATTTGTTAGGTGGCGCCTGTAGCAGGCCAAAGGTCTGGATCCGGCGACCAGTTTCCATCGCCAAAGAACTGGTGGATCAATCCACCAAGACTCCCCCTGAATATTTCAATAGCAGCCGATTCTCCTGCGTCTTCGAATGATGCCGCATTCGAAAAGCTGGCGAATGACTCTATGTCATGTGCTAGTGCTCGAAGACAGTATCGAGCTAACTCATAACTAAGACTGCTACCTTCGTCAGTGCGATTGAAAGATTTACCGCTCCAGAATTCTTGGATCGTTTCCTCGTTCCAAAACGCCTTGTGCTCTGAAAGTCGTGCAGATTCCATTCTTAGCGGTTGTGTACCACAAATCTCGTCTTCCATCGTTACAGCGAACCCTTCGTTCAACCAAAGCGGAATCGGCAAATGTTTCAGACAAGCATGGGTTAGCTCATGAGCTGCCGTGGCTTCTGCCTCGTTCATTTCCAAAAATGGAAATGCGAAATGGCCATAACCGTGATTCAAGAAAATACCGGAGCTAAGGATAAATTCACCATCATCCGGATAGAAATAGGACAAATAACGATAATACGGTTCTTGATCGCCAAAAATGAAAACGACATGTTTTCCGAATCCGTCGTCAACCGCAATACCATTTAGAGATTACCTGCGCCTACTTCCGCAACCGGTCAATTGCAGTTATTCCGTATTGCCTCGACTCCGCATACTATCCACGAACTCCAGAAACTCTGCAGAATGTGCTGCAGCCCCTGGCGATTTTCGCCATGCCTCGTAGTTCTGCAAATCTATCATTCCTTGCAATGAGTCTTCAGCGTACTCCATATACCCTGTTTTCGACATTCGGTAGCGATTCTCATTCAACGTCATCATCGCGTTGTACAGAATTATTGCCCGGCGCTTTTCGACGTTGTCAGATAATTGTTCGTCAGATAAGACCTTCTCCCACACGTCTGCGTACCGCAATATGTCGGTGTTAAAGGCCATGGCTGAATCCAAAATTGCCTGAGTAGTGGCTGCCCTCGTTTCGCGGTTTCCATCACTCAGCTCCGAACTAACGAGGTACAGAGAAACTACAATCGCAAATGCCCCAATGATTTCGGCAACGCTTGCCCAGTCTGCAAGCTTGATGTTCATATTCAACCCCCACGTTGCAAGCGAGCTAATGTCGAACAAATAGGTACTTGAGAAATGACCGCTTTGAGTCGGCAACAGCCCTTCGTTATCTTAGCAGTTCAAAGTACGTTTTAGGCATCAGCCGGACCCTGGAAACCGACATTGTTCCTGCTGCGGCCTAACGTTCTAGCTAACTTGCGCCAAGTATCTGGCGCAGTTCGTGCGAATGCAAATATAGACCACCGTGCACGAACTGTGATGCCCGGCGGCAAGTTCAGCGCTTGTTAGGCCGCACCGCGCGAGGATGCCAACGTCTCCTTCCCTCGGGAGCGGACATTCGCTCAAAGAGATTCAGGACCTCATAGCCGGCAGTTGCAGGCCAAACTCAGCCGTCAACAGCTTAAGAGTCAATCTTTGACCGGACTGTAATATGTGAACTGCTCGGAAAAAGGCGGGTCCTTATAACCTGCGATTATCTGATTTATGTTCTCCCGAATATGCGACGGAAATCCAGGCGAAATTACGTCCCACCATTGACTGGCGCCCTTGCACTTCATGTGACCGGCCATAGCCCATTGGATAGCAACAAACTGACGCTGATCCAGAAGCCCTTTCTCATTTATCACCAAGATAGCTTGATAGGCTGCATTGAGATCAAACATAAATGCCGTAAATCTGCCTTGCTCTTCTGGGCTTAGGTCGTGGTAGTCCGTTAGTGCGCGACGCAAAAACGCGACAGACTCCTCAGTACCAAGTGCATTCATTTGGACGGATAGCCAGCGATCTGTAGCAACCGTTGTGTTCTCAGCTAATTCTTGGAGCCGGGTCTCTCTGACTTGCACGGCCAGATAGTACAACGTGAGTACGACAGCAATCGCACCTACCACCTCGGCCATCGTGCCGATCATTTCCCAATTCATGCAGTGCTCTCAAGATTATCTGTAATGGCGACAGCTTTCGCGACAGTAGAGATGAGAGCTGCTTTGAGTCATCAGCCGTCGCATCCGTCATGCCTGCGCCAAGGTCCGCTTTGGGAAGCATAGCAGATCCTCGGAATCGACAATATTTCTGCTGCGGCCTAACGTTCTAGCTAACTTGCGCCAAGTATCTGGCGCAGTTCGTGCGAATGCAAATATAGACCACCGTGCACGAACTGTGA